>CAIKMJ010000009.1 GCA_903828455.1 uncultured Acidobacteriia bacterium
GCCGCCGGCGGATCGCCGTCGACCGAACCGAAGTTCCCCTGCCCGTCCACCAGCGGATAGCGCATGGAGAAGTCCTGCGCCATACGCACCAGCGAGTCGTACACCGACGCATCGCCGTGCGGATGGAACTTACCGAGCACTTCGCCGACGATCTTGGCGCACTTACGCGTCGGCCGGTTCGGCGCAAGCCCCATCTCGCTCATGCCGAAGAGAATGCGCCGGTGCACCGGCTTGAGGCCGTCGCGCACATCCGGCAGCGCGCGTCCCACAATCACGCTCATCGCGTAATCGATGTAGGACCGCTTCATCTCATCTTCGATGTTGATCGGAATCTGATTGCGGTGTTCTTCACCACCCCCGCCACTGCCGGACAAGGGGAGTTGCGGAGGCGCAGGCGGACCCTGCGGCGGATTATCCTGTTCTGCCATGTTTTTAGGTTTAACCCTAATTGTAGCAGATATTTAGATGCGCCGGTCCCCGGCACTGGGATTGCGGCCGCCCGCCACTACGCGGCCATCTGGCTGGAACGAAAGGGCCCAACCAAACCGGCTCCGGCCAGCGACGCGTGGATCGCAGCGCTCTGCCGCCAGCATGCGCTTCCCGTAATGAGCCGGGGCGCCCACTTCGACCTCGTGAGCGGCTTGAGACGGCAAACCCGGTGACGCCGCTCTCCGGGCGACCCTCTCGCACAACCACGCCTTCGTGGATGGCGACAAACGCATCGCGGTGACCAATCCAGCCTGGAATCCGCCGGCCCCGACGCGCCTTCCCTCCTGCCGGACCTTGCACAAGTCAGCCCGAATGCTGTTCCACCAAATTGATCCCGGGCTTCGACAACACGGGCTTCGGCAACACGCCGCGCGCCACCTAACGCGCGGCGTGCATCCGCCGCCGCCGAAAGGCTGCCAGACTCCCCAGCCCCCCGCCCATCAGAACCAACGTTCCGGGCTCCGGCGTTTCCACGATTTGCAGGCCAAATATGTTGTTGGATATCTGGCCGTTAATCGACCCGCTTTCGGTCAGCGTCAAAGTCGAACTCGTCTCGTTCGTGAAAAGCTGGTACTGCGCCAGGCCCACCGTGGGGCTTCCGGCATTCGTGCTCGTCGTCAGCGTCAGACTCGTCAGGCCGGCCATCTGCTTGCCAGCCCCACCGTACCCGCCGCCGCTCCGGTAGTAGTAGGTTGTCGTGCCGTCGCTGATGGAAAGGACGCTCGTATTGTTGGTGGCTTCCGAGGCGTAAACGTAGACTTCATAGCTCGAATACGGAATCCCGGTAATGGTCAGATGCGGCTCGCCCCCGTTGAGCGGGTCGCCATACAGCGCGTGCTGGTAGATCGTGTCCAGATTGGTGTCCGGCGTGTTCGGGTAGCCAAAGCCCAAATACAACCCGGCCGCACCGTACGTGAGCAGCGCTGTCGTACCGGCGCCGCTGTTGTCAGCGAGCGCGATATTCGCGCCCGATTTGCCTGTTTCATTATTCCAGTTGCTGGCCGAGGCAAGTCCCGCCGAGGCCGTGGACAACAAATTACTGCCGAAGTCGATGCTGATGCAGATCTCCGCCCGCGCGGGCCCGGCAAATCCGGCTGCCAGCAGGCCTCCCACAGCGCACAGCAATTTCCCGGTGCCCATATCGCGTCCTCTCCGCTGAATTCTCTCCGCTGCACTAAGGCGGAAAGTTTACCAGTCGCAGCATCGGGGAGCAAACACCCGGTTGCACGGCTCGGTGGGCGTCGCCGCCGCACTCCTCGCCCCATGCATGACAACCCATGTATTACAAAGGTGCTGGTGCCCCTCGAATTCCTCCACCGCGCAACCCTGCCCCCCGGCGCGCCCCCGCCAGCCCGCATCGCCCTCTTTCCCGGCTCCTGGAATCCCCCCACCATCGCCCACCTCGATATCGCCCGCGCCGCCGCCTGCTGGGCCCACGAAGTCATCCTCGTCATCCCCCGCGCCTTCCCCCACAAGGCCTACGACGGCGCCCCGTTCCCCGTCCGCTGCCAACTCCTCGCTGCCCTCGCCCAATCCCAACTCGCCCCGCCCCACCTCGCCCCGCCCGCCCTCTCCGCCGCCATATCCGACGGCGGCCTCTATGCCGACATCGCCACCGAAGCCCGCGCCGCTCTCGGTCCCGCCGCCGAACTCGCCATCCTTTGTGGACGCGACGCCGCCGAACGCTGGGCCTCGTGGCCTTACCCCGACCCCGCCCACCTCGACCGCATGCTCCTCCACTGCCGTCTCCTCGTCGCCGCCCGCCGCGGCGAGTACACCCCGCCGCCCCGGCTCAGCCACCGCATCTCCACCCTGCCGCTCCCCGCCGCCCACGACGACGTCTCCTCCACCGACGTCCACCACCGCATCCAGCACCACCTCCCCTGGCAGCACCTCGTCCCACCGGCCATCCACGAATACGTCCGCCAGTCGTTCTAACCAAAAATCGCGCTCGCATACGCGACCGCCCCAAACGCGACATAATGGACAAACCCACCATGCACCTCGCCGAACGCCACGCCCTCCTCGACCAGTTCCGCTCCTCCCACCACCGCCTCCTCGCCCTCGTCTCCCGCCTCTCCCACTCCCAGTGGCACTTCCGCCCCGCCCCCGGCCGCTGGTCCATCGCCGACTGTCTCGAACACGTCACCGCCGTCGAAGCCCGCGTCCTCGCCGCCATCCACAAGCAGCTCGAAGGCCCCGCCGACCCCTCCAAACGCGCTCTCACCGAAGGCAAGGACGCCGCCGTCCGCCAGCGCATCCCCGACCGCTCCAACCGCATCGAGGCCCCCGAACCCGTCCGCCCCACCGGCCGCTGGCCCGAAACCGCCGAACTCCTCGCCCAATATCAGGCCACCCGCAACCGCACCATCCAGTTCGTCACCGACACCGTCGCCGACCTCCGCAGCCGCAGCTGGCCCCACATCGCCCTCGGCGACCTCGACTGCTACCAGTGGCTCCTCGCCATGAGCCACCACGGCGACCGCCACGCCCTTCAGATTCAGGAAATCCAGCAGCACCCCGACTACCCCGCCACTTAACCCCACCACCTAACCCCGCCGCCTCCAGCAACCTTATCCCCGCCACGGCGTCACCCACGCGCGGCCCATCCACGCGCGACCGCCCGCCGCCGCCCTCCCGCCGCAGCGTCACCCACCCGGCGACGTTAACTCAGTCCCACAGGTACTGGGCTACAGCCCGTTCCCATTTCTGCCGATCTGGGTTATTGTTGTCTTTCGATGACCTCCTCTTCCGTTAACAAGCATTCGGTTAACAGACTCCCGGTCATCGAACGGCTGGCTTCCGGCCAGTTGGCTGCTTTGCAGTTGGCTGATTTACAGTTGGTTGCTTTAAGGTTGGTTGGCCAGCGCACAGCGCCCAGGCGGGCTTGGTCCCTCGTCTGCGGTCGCCTGCTTGCGCTCTTCGTGGCCGGAGCGGTGTTACTGGCGCCGCTCCGCGCCCAAACCTCGGCCACCACCGGCCTGCTTCTCTTCGTTCCCGCCGAATCGCGTCTCAATCAGCAATCGGTCTCCGTCACCATCACCGTCGACAACTCCGGCGCCATCTCCACTCAGTCGGAAACCCTCGAGGCCTGGATTCGCGCCGCGTCCGGCCAGTCCATCCAGTTCACCGCGCAGTCCGGCCCGCTCACCGGCCCTTCCGGCACGCTGCCCGCCGGTCTTCTTTTATGGCAGGGCTCGGCCCTTACCGCCACCGGCGGCGGCAAAACCGCCCAGTGCACCAGCGGCGCCTTCACCGGCGGTTCAGATCTCCTCGCCTCTTCCTGGACGCAGTCCGGCATCCTCTCCTGCCAGGTCCAGTTCACGCTGGACGCCGCGCAGAATCCCGCCCCGGGCGTCTACACCGCCCAGGTCACTCTCTCCCTCTACGCCCGGTAATTCAAAAATTGTTTGGATGTTCGAAGCGGTCACCCGACCGTCTTCGCCGCCTTGCCCGGTTTCGCGGCGCCCGCCACCCTCCGCGCCTTCCTCGGATCCCGCGCCCGGAAGCTATATCCGCACATCTCGCACAGATATCCCCGCTTCCGCGTAAACAACGTCGCCATCCGCTCCCCGAAGTCCGTGATCCCCCGCGTAAGCACCAGCATCGACTTGCAATACGGGCATTGCACTCCCGATCCTTCCTGCCCGGATTTCACCGCTTTCGCGCTTGTACCCACGTATCCCTCCGTACCGAATGGATGCCCAAAGCTTACTCTGCCCGGTCATTCGGTGCAAGGTGGATCGTAAAAAACCTTAATACCCGGCGATCCGATCACCTACCTCCGCGCCGAACGCCCCGCGCCGCCTCGGCCCCGCCACAGTCTCGGCTAAACTTGCTGTCAGATGCCCGGCATCGCATTTGAGTGGGACCCGAAGAAGGATGCGGCCAACCGCACCAAACACGGCGTCAGTTTCGCCGAGGCCAGTACCGTCTTCGGCGACCCTCTTTCGCTCACCATCCCAAATCCCGATCCCGTTGCCGGCGAGCAGCGCTTCGTCATCGTGGGAATCTCCGGTGCGCGAACTCTCCTCGTTGTGGTTCATACTATAAGAGGCGAGCGAATCCGCCTGATCAGCGCCCGCCCCGCAACAAAACACGAAAGACGCGCCTATGAAGAAACCGGCCTCTGATTCCCGCAAGCCCGCTCCCGGGCCCCGCCCCCCCGCCATGCGTCCCGAGTACGACTTCTCCGCCGGCGTCCGTGGCAAATACGCCGCGCGCTACCGCCAGGGCACCAACGTCGTCCTCATCGACCCCGAACTCGCCCAGGCCTTCCCCGACTCCAAATCGGTCAACGACGCCCTCCGCGCCCTCGCCGCCATCGCCGCGCGCACCGACCTCCGCAAGCCCGCATAACGAGCCCCCGGCCCGGTTCGGCCGAGCCGGAAAAGCCCCCCTTCCTCCCGCCTTAGGCAAAAATCAATCGTCTGCCGCGCGGTTCCGCAACCTGCTGCCCGAATTCCCTGGCCGTTGCCAGCCAAAGCTCCATCGCCTCCTGCGCATTCCGCAACGCCATCTCCTGAGTGGCCCCGTGCGCCATGCACCCCGGCAGTTCCGGGACATCCGCCACATAGGCATCGTCCTCGTTGCTCCAGTAAATGATGACCTCGTATTTCATCTCCCCGCCTCTCATTCACTGTCGCCCAGCCGATACCGGACGACCACCGCCCGCACCTGCCGCTCCTGATACGGCTTCGCCCCGCCGCTTCCGCAGCACCGCCGCCAAACGTTGCGGCAACACCTCCAGCGCCGGCCCCGCCCGCCGCACATCCTCCGCGCTCCACTCCGCATTGTCACGCTCAGTCTTTGTCGCCTGCTTCCGCATACATGCTCCGTTCCTGACCTGACACGTTCACCAGCTTTCTGGAATCACGTCTAAAGAATCGCCAAACTTACCTAACGCCCGGGGCTCGAGTCGTTTCGAGCCGGATCGGAAGTGGCGGGCGAACCAAGTCCATCTGGATAGCTCTAGCGCTTTGCCTTCCTTTTCCAGTTTTCGAAGATTCTCCGTAACAATCTCAACGGCATTAAGCAGCCACCTGTCGGCAGCGTCCGTCTTGAGGCGCCCAGTGAACATTCGGGCGAAGTAATCGACATGACGCACGCCGTCGCAGTCGCGTATTACGAATGAGTTCTCAAACTCAATGCTGTCGGGGCCGTAGGCGAGTTGCGGTGACAACACGACACGCGGGTAATTAGCCAAGCGTTTTTCAAGATCAACAACCTCGACAAGTGCCTCGCCGAAAATGACGCCACCCGAGTGATGCAAATTGCCCATGCCAACGGCCCCTCGAAGTAGATAGCCAATTTCAAGAGCTGATGCCGCGATCTCTGCGAGGATGTCCGAGAATAAAACCAAAAGGGCCCTCGCTGCGCTCTTGTTATCCGGCGACTTAAAAGCACTGCGCACCGGCCTTAGCGGGTAGCTGATTGCAATGGAATCGGAAAAAGTGGTTATAGCCGGTTCTATGAAACCCTGCATCCCACTCTCTGTCGGCGAGGCCTCTATCCTGTGGTTGCGCTGAAGCCTGGATAGCATCGACAACAGCCCAAGCACCTGTTTCCTTTTTGCTTCATTAGTATCTTTGCTCGCCTCGCTAAATCCAAGAAGGTCGATATAAGCCGTCAAATGAGGTTCATAGCTCGGCGCAGGTTCCACCGATTAATTATCCCAACGTTGGACCGAGCTATTTTCGCATTTCGCGCTCTGATTTTTCCGCAGCCCGAAAAATATTTCCCCAACCCCCTCAACAACTTCCCCCGTCCCCCGCGTCTCATCTCCCTCTCCCCGTGCTACTCCTGTGTCCGGCAGCCTCCCATCGGCTCCCCATTTACCAACTCCGAAAGGCACTCTCCATGGCCACGCCCAAACAAATCGCCGCCAATCGCGCCAATGCCCAGAAATCCACCGGCCCGCGCACCGAAGCCGGGAAAGCCATCACCCGTCTCAACGCCGTCAAAGACGGTCTCACCGGCCAACTCCTCCTCATCGCCCCCGAAGAGCACGACGCCTGGCTCGACTTCTCCCAGCGCCTCACCGCCTCCCTCGCCCCCGTCGGCATCGAGGAACTCCACGTCGCCGCCCGCATCGTCCGCGACACCTGGCGTCTCCACCGCATCGCCGCCATCGAGGAAACCGCCTACACCCGCGGCCACCTCAGCAACCCACTCGCCCCCGCCACCACCCCCGCCGAACACCACGCCAACACCGCCCTCTCCCACTCCCTCACCTTCGACGCCCGCGCCGCCGAATTCAACCGCGCCTCTCTCATCGAAGCCCGCCTCCGCCGCGGACTCAACAGCGATTACGCCCTCCTCCACCGCCTCCGCAAAGAGCGCCCCGCCTCTCTCCCCGAATCCGCCGCCCAGGACGCGCATCCCTCTGACGCGCCAGCGCTTTCCGCCCACAACCCGCCCGCCTCGGCCCCCCCGATTGGCTCCGTTTTTGAGATTGTCGTGATGTCCGGTCCCAACGAGGCCGATCCGCCGGTCACCACCCCGCAACCCGGCCCGCAACCCGCCTCGCAACCCGGCCCGCGCCCGGTTCCGCCCCCCCATTCCGGCCCTCGCGCCGTCGCATGACGCCGCCGGCCCCGCCCGTCCGGCCTCATCCCGAACCGCATTGCCGCAGGTTCCGGCGTAGTGTGCCCGCGCGAACCACCCCTCGCCGGACGCTTCTTCTTCGCCGCGCCCGCCTACTCCGCCTGTCCGCCGAGCCCCGTCCGGATCGGATCCTGCTCGGTGACGTTCGCCCCCCGAATCACCTTGTCCAGTTCCAGAAACTCCTGGATATCTTCATTCCCCGAACGGTACAGCTCCGCCGGCGTGCCGAAAAACGCCACCTCGCCCTTGCTCAGGAACACCACCTTATCGGCCACCCGGTTCAGCAGATCCAGGTCGTGCGTCACCACCACGCTCGTCAGGCTCAGCTGCTTTTTCAGGCGCAGCATCAGTTCGGTCAGGTGGTCGCTCATAATCGGGTCCACCATCGTCGTCGGCTCGTCGTACAGTACGCACTGCGGCTGTGCGGCCAGCGCCCGCGCAATCGCCACCGCGCGCCGGTAGCCGGTCGAAAGGTCGGTCGGGAACGCGTCCCGTTCGTCCCACAGGTCCACCATTTTCAGCAGCCCCGCCACCACGTCTTCTTTGTTCTGTGCGTCGTAATCCTCGCGCAGCTCCAGCGAAAACAGCACATTTTCCGCCACCGTCAGCGAATCGAACAGCGCGCCCGACTGGAACACCATCGTCACCTTGCGCCGGATCCGGTTCAGCTCGCGCTCCCCGTAATTGGTGATGTCCTCGTGCGCCACAATCACGCGACCCGAATCCGGCTTCAGGAATCCCATAATGTGGCCCAGCGTCACCGACTTCCCCACGCCGCTGCGCCCGATAATCCCCACCGTCTGCCCCACGTCGACCCAAAAATTGCAATCGACCAAAACCGGCTTATCGAACGTCTTATGAACGTGTCGAAACTCGATGTAGTGCGGGTACTCTTCAGCCATTCCTGTACCGCTCCACGTCTTCCGGCGTATTCAGGTTCGGAATCTGCGACGTCTCCACTCGAACGTATCGTAACCCGAGCCCCGGGAGCACGTCCTTGACGCGCCGAACCCCTGCCTCGATGGCCGCCAGAATCGCCGCATGGCATCGCCGGCGGTACACCCCGCACAGCGGCTCGAACCGCCCGTCGGCGTACGCTGCAACGTTGCAGTCGGCCCCGCCCGCGAACAGCGCTTCCAGCATTGCCGCGTCCAGCTCCGCCATATCGCAGGCCACAATCAGATTCCACTCCGCCGCGCTCGTGCGCAGCGCCGCTTCAATCCCGGCCAGCGGCCCTTCGCCCGTGAACCGGTCGGCCACCACCGGATACCCCAGCGCGCCGTACTTCGCCGGATCGCCCACCAGCGAGACCGTTCCGCACACCGGCGCAATCTGCCTCGCCACCCGCGCCGCCAGCGCCTCGCCGTCGACTTCCACCAGTGCCTTGTCGGTGCCCATCCTTCGGCTCCGCCCGCCCGCCAGCACCCAGCCCGCCCGGTCCCGCCGCGCCGGCGCCTCGCCAAATGCCGCCTCCGCTGTCTCTTTTACGGGATCCATAGAGAATGACTTCAGCCACCCGAATGTTACCATCGCGAATGTCCGGCTCCGCGGCATTTCCGCGGGCCGCCCGAGCCAGCCCCGGCAACGCTCCGCCCGAAGCCGCCCGGCCGCCGCGGGCCGAATCAGAACCATGCGTTTTTGTTCTATAATCTTGGTAGTTATGCCTGCGCTTGCCGCATCGCTGCCGAATGCTGCGCCCGAACGGACAACCATCGTTGTTCAGGCGGATGCGCGCACCGGCAAGCTCGTCCGCAGCGTAGCTGTCGAGCCTCGCGAAGTCGCCGCCATTCCGGTCGGCGCCGCTGCCGGCGCTCCGTCGGCGCCCGCGCCGTCCATCGACGAAATCATCGAGCGCGTCGCCGCCGAACATGGCGTTGAAACGCCGCTCGTTCACTCCGTCATTCGCGCCGAAAGCAATTACAATGCGCACGCCATCTCGCCCAGAGGCGCGCAGGGCATCATGCAGCTGATCCCCGCCACGGCGAAGCGTTTCGGCGTCTCCAACGCCTTCGATCCCGAAGAAAACATCCAGGGCGGCGTGCGTTATCTCCGCTTCCTGCTCGATTATTTTAACGGCGATTACCCGCGCGCCATCGCCGCCTACAATGCCGGCGAAGCCGCCGTCGACCGTTACAACGGCATCCCGCCTTACGCCGAAACTCAGAATTACGTCTACCAGGTGGCGAAGAATCTGAAGACCGCCCGGCAGCAGCAGGCCAGGCAGTCGGCGGCGCAACCGGCGTCGCCCGCGCCGTCCGCCGCCCCGGTTGTGCCGGTCGAAACCGCCGCCCCGGTCATCGCCTCGGTCGGGCAAGACGGCAAGCTTTATTACCGAACGCCCTGAAACTTATGCTCCGGCACCGTTGGACAGCAGCGATCTTTTTGCTCCTGCCCTCCTTCGCCGCCGCAAATACCGGCATAAGTCAGGTGACGGGACTCCGCTCCTGGTCTCATTCCGATTCCACCCGCGTCATCGTTGAGACCACCGGTCCCATCGATTACAAGGCCGATCGCGCCGCCGGCCCCGATCGTCTCTTCTTCGATCTCCGCCACGCCACCCCGTGGTTCCGTGACGCGAAGACCGGTGCCCATCACCGTCTCGCCGTGCGTGAGATCAACGATCGCCTCGTGCAGCGCGTTCGCATCGCCGAAACCTCGCCCGGCACCACCCGCATCGTGTTCGATCTCACCGGTCCGGCCGAGTACGAGGTGACGACGCTCGACTCGCCCTGGCGCCTCGTCATCGAACTGCGGGCAAAGGGTGCGCCGGGCAATCCGCCCGCAATCTCGTCGCCGGTGACTTCGATGAACGCCGCGCCGCCGCTGCCGCCGTCGTCATCGTCCGCAACACCGCCGGCAAAACCGTTGGCAACAGCTGCCGCAACAAAGCTCGTGCGGCCGTTTGTACCGCCGCCCGCCGTGCGCCAGCGTGAAATTGTATGGCCGTCCGGTCCGCCGCTGCTCGCAACGCTGCTGCCGCTGTCCGGCTACCGCATCCCCGACACGATGGCGCTCATCGCCGTCCGTCCGCCCAAACCGCCACCGCCCGCGCCCGTCGCCGCCGCCGCGTCAACAGCAGTGCCGTCAACAGCAGCGCCGGTCGCCGCCAAAGTGTTGCCCGCGTCGCGCCTGCCCGCCAGCACCTCGGCGTCGCTGGTCGCTTCGGAGAACGCCTCGAAGTCGCTCACCCGCGCGCTCGGCCTCAAGGTCAACCGCATCGTGATCGACGCCGGCCACGGCGGTCACGACGACGGCACCATCGGTCCCAAAGGAATCCTCGAGAAGGACGTCGTGCTCGACGTCGCGCTTCGCGTCTCGAAGCTGCTGCAGGAGAAGATGGGCGTCGAGGTCGTCCTCACTCGCTCGGACGACACCTTCATTCCGCTCCACGAGCGCACCGCCATCGCCAACCAGTACCACGCGGATCTGTTCCTTTCGATCCACGCCAACTCGTCGCCCGCCCCCCAGGTCGGCGGCACCGAGACGTTCTATCTCAACTTCACGAGCACGCCCTCGGCGCTCGATGTAGCCGCGCGCGAGAACGCCGGCTCGGAGAAATCGGTCGGCGAGCTGAAAGATCTGGTGCAGACCATCACTCTGAACGAAAAGATCGAGGAGTCGCACACCTTCGCCGAGACGATACAGAGCGCCATCCAGACGCAGGCCGCGCGCTCCAATCCGGACGCTCACAACCGCGGCGTAAAGAAGGCGCCGTTCGTCGTGCTGATCGGGGCTTCTATGCCGTCCGTGCTGGCCGAGATCGGCTTCCTCAGCAACCCGAAGGACGAGTCGAATCTTGGCAAGCCCGAGTACCGGCAGAAGGTTGCCGAAGCGCTGTACCGCGGCGTGTCGCAGTACTCGCAGTCGCTCAGCCACTTTGAAGCGCTGCGCCAGACGGCGCGCAACGAAAAGGCGCGCCCGGAAAAGGCTTCCGCCGGCGTCTCGCAGTAGCCGCGCGGTTCAGCGCGGCGCGCGCGTGACTTCCACGATCGTTCTTGTGCCGAAGCCCTCGGGCAGTTCGTAGCGCATCGCGACCCGCAACTGCACGCCGTACTTCTTCGCCTGCCTGGCCGCTTCTTCGATCTCGCGCTCCGCATCGGGGCCTTTGTAAAAGAGCGCCCGCGTGCCACGCTTCAGCGCCGGGCCGAACAGGTCGAGCGCCTTTTCGAGCGGCGCCATGGCGCGTGCGGTGATCAGATCGAAGCTGCCGGCCCGCGTCAGTTCTTCGGCGCGCCGCGGTTCCACCTGCACGTTCTTCAGCGCAAGCTGCTCCACGACGGACTCAACGAAGCGCGCCTTCTTGCCCGTCGAATCGGCCAGCGTGAAGCGCGTGCCGGGAAACACCAGCGCCAGCGGAATGCCCGGAAAGCCAGGTCCCGTGCCGGCATCGATGATGTGCCGCGCGCCCTGGAACAGACGCCACGGAATGACCGAATCGAGCACGTGCTTCACCGCTGCTTCGTGCGGTTCGGTCACGCGAGTGAGATTGAGATGGCGGTTGACTTCGACCACCAGCTCCAGATGCCGCGCCGCCTGCGCCACCACGTCGGCGCGATGCGGCAGATCGGGCGGCAGCATCCGCTCCAGTTCGGCTTCGAAGGAAAGAGTTTCGGCGGCTTCGCTCAAGGCTTCCGGCTCACGCTTCTTCTTCGTCGCCCGCTTCGCTGCCGAGTTGCTCGGCATTGGCCGCGGCGGCCGCATCGTCGAGCGCCTTCTGCGCGTCGATCTTCGCCATCCATTCCTCCACGAGCGGCTGCGGGTCGGCCTCCAGATCCACCGGCCGGCGGCCCAGTTCTTCGCGGCCGCGCAGGAACACCGCCACGACGCCATCGGGCTGCGGCTGCAGATCGAGCCGCTGGTCGCGCGCTTCAAAGCGCAGCGTGGTGCCGAGCCACACCATCCCGACGCGGATGCGACGGCTGAAGCCGGCGCGCGTGGCCTGCTGCATCATGTTGCGCGCCCACGGCAGCGTCTTCAGCTTCTCCGCCCACGGCGCGACGGCGAGGGCGCGTCTGCGGTCATCCTCACGCCGGCTGGCGGCGTCGAGCCCGCCTTCCTCGCGGCCTTCGAGCGCCTTGAGGTTGTTCTCCAGATTGTCGAGGAAGCTCACCTGCCTATTGTCTCCTGTCGGGGCGCCGTTTTCCATCGCGACTTCCGCGCGCTGCCCTCGCCCGCGGCGAAACCGATGGCGGCGCGGACCGTTTCCCGAAAGCGGCCATGATACCCTGTTTTGTTGGTTCGGCGGTACGGCGGATTCGCTTTGCATCCGGGCCTCTCCTTAAAAGACAATGAGTACATCCGCAGCAGGAATCGCAGGCGCCACCGACCTGTGTTTCTGGAAAACTACCAACGGCAAGAAAGCGGTCATGGCAGTCACCGGCGTGGTGCTGGCTGGCTTCATCGTGGGGCATCTGCTGGGCAACCTCCAGATCTTCATCGGACGCGATACCTTTAACGGCTACGCCGAGGGGCTGAAGAAGCTCCACGTGCTGCTCTGGGGCACGCGCGCGGCGCTTCTGGTTTCGGTCGCGCTTCACATCTGGAGCACGATCCAGCTGGCGGCGCGCAGGAGTTCGGCGCGTCCGGTGGCGTATCAGAAGTACACGGCGCAGACATCGAGCTACGCCTCGCGCACCATGTATATGAGCGGCCCGATTGTTGCCGCTTTCATCGTTTACCATCTGCTGCACTTCACCATCGGCGTCGGCGGCACTCCTTACGATGCCGGCGATCCGTATGGCAACGTCGTCGCCGGGTTCAAAGTGATTCCGGTGGCGCTCGCTTATGTGATCGCGATGGGCCTGCTTTGCCTGCATCTGCGGCACGGCCTCGCGAGCTTCCTGCAGACGCTGGGTGTGAATCATCCGGCGTACACCCCGAAGATCAAACTGGCGGCGTCTCTGATTGCCGGTCTGATTTTCCTCGGTTTCTCTTCCATCCCCGTGGCCGTGATGGCCGGCGTGGTTTCGTAGGCCTCCTGAGACTGACATGAAACTGGATTCCAAGATTCCCGGCGGTCCGATTGAAACGGCGTGGGACCGCACGCGGTTCGAAAACAAGCTGGTCAACCCGGCGAACAAGCGCAAGTATGAAGTGATCGTAGTGGGTTCCGGCCTCGCCGGCGGTTCGGCCGCCGCAACGCTGGGCGAACTCGGCTACAACGTCAAATGCTTCTGCTTCCAGGATTCGCCCCGGCGCGCGCACTCCATTGCGGCGCAGGGCGGCATCAACGCGGCGAAGAATTATCAGAACGACGGCGACAGCATCTACCGCCTCTTCTATGACACGGTGAAGGGCGGCGACTTCCGCGCCCGCGAGTACAACGTTTACCGGCTCGCGCAGAACAGCGTCAACATCATCGATCAGGCCGTGGCGCAGGGCGTTCCGTTCGCCCGCGAATACGGCGGGACGCTGGCCAACCGCAGCTTCGGCGGCGCGCAGGTTTCGCGTACTTTCTACGCGCGGGGACAGACGGGGCAGCAGCTGCTGCTCGGCGCCTATCAGGCGCTGGAACGGCAGATTGACGCCGGCCGCGTGAAGATGTTCCCGCGCACCGAGATGCTCGACCTGATCGTCATCGACGGCAAGGCACGCGGCATCGTGACGCGCAACATGGTCACCGGCGCGATTGAAACTCACATTGCCGACGCCGTGATTCTGGGCACCGGCGGCTACGGCAACGTTTACTACCTTTCGACGAACGCGAAGGGTTCCAACTGCACGGCGATCTGGCGCGCCTACAAGCGCGGCGCGGCGTTCGGCAATCCCTGCTTCACGCAGATCCATCCGACCTGCATTCCGGTGTCGGGCGATTACCAGTCGAAGCTGACGCTGATGAGCGAATCGCTCCGCAACGACGGCCGCATCTGGGTACCGCTGAAGAAGGGCGACAAGCGTTCTCCGGAACAGATTCCGGAAAACGAACGCGACTATTATCTGGAACGCCGCTACCCGAGCTTCGGCAACCTGGTGCCGCGCGACGTGGCATCGCGCAACGCGAAAGCGGTCTGCGACGAAGGCCGCGGCGTGGGCGAAACGGCGCTCGGCGTTTATCTCGATTTCGGCGCCGCGATCAGCCGCCTCGGCGAAGACAAGATCCGCGAACGCTACGGCAATCTGTTCGAAATGTACGAGCGCATCACCGATGAGAACCCCTACAAGGTTCCGATGCGCATCTACCCGGCCATCCACTACACGATGGGCGGCCTGTGGGTGGACTACAACCTGCAGTCGACGATCCCCGGCCTGTTCGTCATCGGCGAAGCGAACTTCTCCGATCACGGCGCCAACCGGCTCGGCGCGAGCGCGCTGATGCAGGGGCTTTCGGACGGCTACTTCATCATTCCCTACACGCTGGGCAACTACCTGGCCAGCGCGAAGATCGACAAAGTCAGCGATTCGGCGCCGGAAGTTCAGGCAGCCCGCGCCGGCATTCAGGACCGCACCAAACAGCTGCTTGGCATCAACGGCAAGCGGACGGTGGATTCGTTCCACCGCGAACTCGGCAAGATCATGTGGGACGAATGCGGCATGGCCCGCACGGCGCCCGGCCTCGAGAAGGCGATCAGCCGCATCCAGAGCCTGCGCCAGGAATTCTGGAAGGACGTGAAGGTGCTCGGTAAGAACGAAGAGATCAACCAGTCGCTCGAAAAGGCCGGGCGCGTGGCGGACTTCTTCGAACTGGGCGAACTGATGTGCCGCGACGCGCTGACGCGCAACGAATCGTGCGGCGGTCACTTCCGCGAAGAATCTCAGACTCCGGACGGCGAAGCGATGCGCGACGACGCGAATTTCTCACACGCCTCGGCATGGGAGTACAAGGGCGACAATCAGACCCCTGAACTCCACAAGGAACCGCTTGAGTTCCACTACGTGCATCCGTCGCAAAGGAGCTACAAGTAATGCGCCTCGTGTTTCACATCTGGCGGCAAGCCACGGCTTCCGCTCCCGGCAAGATGGTGCGGTACGAATCCGCCAATATGAATCCGGACATGTCCATGCTGGAAGCGCTGGACGTGCTGAACGAAGAACTGATTACGCAGGGCACCGAGCCGGTGGTCTTCGAGCACGATTGCCGCGAAGGCATCTGCGGTTCGTGCGGCTTTATGATCAACGGCATTGCGCACGGTCCGCTGGCCCGCACGACGGTCTGCCAGCTGACGCTGCGGCACTTCAAGGACGGCGAAGAGCTGTACCTCGAGCCGTGGCGCGCCAGCGCGTTCCCGGTGCTGAAGGACCTGATGGTGGACCGCGCCTCGTTCGACCGCATTATTGCGGCGGGCGGCTACTGCTCGGTTCCGGCGGGGAGCCCGCAGGACGCCAACGCTCTGCTGATTCCGAAGCCGGAAGCGGACCGGGCCATGGATGCGGCGGCCTGTATCGGCTGCGGCGCGTGCGTGGCGGCCTGTCCGAATGCTTCGGCGTCGCTGTTTACCGGCGCGAAGATCACGCATCTCGGTCTGATGCCGCAGGGCCAGCCGGAGCGGGAGATTCGCGCGCTGCGCATGGTGCGTCAGATGAACGGCGAGGGCTTCGGCCATTGCGGCAACATCGGCGAGTGCGAAGCGGTGTGTCCGAAGGGCATCTCGATTGAAGTGATCGCGCGGATGAACCGCGACTTTGCCGGCGCCAGCATTACAGAGCGCCCGAAGTCGGGTGCGGCCGAAGACGGGGCGTAGGCACCGGCTTCAGACAACGACGGGGCGTAGGCACCGGCTCCGACAATGGTTTTCGACAACGGCGGGGCGCAGTTGGCGCCTCTCTAATTCCGATTCGTTTCCAGAGGGCAGGCTTTCGATACAAAGAAAGCCTGCCCTCCGGCGTTTACCAGCTGATTACGCCGGTTCGTCCCGCGTGCGGGCCGCTCTTGATGTGAATCCAGACGTCGTCCGGATTCGCGGCGGCCGGTCCGGCGACCCGTTCGATCCGGTCCCGCCTGCTCAGACGAAACGTGCGCACGATTGCCGCGGCATCCTGTGGTTCGCCGTGGCGCACGCTTTCGAGCATGGCTTCACTGGGATAGACGATGCGACCGGCGCGCCCCTGCGCGGGGTCATAGAAAGCGACGCGGGCGACGGCGAGGACGAGCACGAGCGTCCAGAGCGCGAGCGAGGTGATGAGAATGCGGCGGCGACGGCGGTCAAGCGGCGCGTCGGTGGTGGCGCCGGGGCGGGGAATCACGCTGCCCTGGCAGATGCCGCAGCGATCGGGCACGTGATGGAAGAGTGCGCCGCAGCTTTCGCACACGAATTGCGGGGGCTGTAGTTCGGCGGCCGAGCCCGGGACTGCCATTTGCGGTTATTGTAGCGGGGTTTCCGCGTCGACCTTGGCGCGCAGATTGGCCACGCCGGCGGTGTAGCGCGCGTCGGCGACGGAGAAGGCGACGGCGTCCTCCAGCCAGTCGTGCCAGACGCCGTCGGGATCGTGCGAGGCGGCGGTAACGGTGTACTCGCCGGGGCAGAGGTCGCAGTGGAACCGGTAGGTGATGCGCACGCGCCGGCCCGCCTGGACGGGGCCGAGTTTCACGTGTTCGAGTTCGGTGTTGGTGCCGTAAACATTGAGGCCGATGCGGGTGCGGATCATGATTCCGACCACGGGATTTTCAACGGCCGCGGCGAAGCGCACGGTGACGCGGATGGCGGCTGCCGCGCCGCTCTGCCAGACGAGGGACGGCTGATCGCCTTCGCCGAGCAGTTCGATCGCTTCGAGTGCCGCGCGTCCGTCGCCCTTGCGCATGGCGGGCGAAAGCTGCGGCGCATGGCCGGTTGCGGCAGCAGCCCTGCCCAGCGCAACCAGCGACGCGGCGACGTGCGAACGGTAGGCCGCGAGCACGCTGGCCGGATCGCCCTGCGCGATGAGTTCGCCGTCGCGCAGCCACCAGATTTCATCGGCGCAGCTTTCGAGCAGCGGCTCATCGTGAGAGAGCAGCACGATGGCGGCGCCGGCGCGGCGCAGTTGCGTGAGGCGCGATACGGCGTGGGCGCGCGCGATGGCGTCGCACTGCGACAGCGTGTGATCGAGGATGTAGTTGCCGGGGGATTCGGGCAGGGCATCGCCGGGTTCGAGGCGCGCGGCATCCGGCGAGTGCAGCCCGGGCGAGGGGCCTTCCTCGATAACTCCGACGATGCTGCCGTCGGGCGCAGTCAGGATCGGTGCGTGGAAATGAATCATGGCAAAAGGCAATCTTAGCGCGGGTTCGCCGCTCCGGTATGCCACAATGGAAAACCGACCGTGTCCATCGACTGGTTTCCGCTGCGTCTGAGTCTCGAAGTTGCCGCCGGCGCCACTGCCGTCTCGCTGGTGATCGGCGTATGGCTGGCGTGGCTGCTGGCGAATAAATCGTTCCGCGGCAAGGAAGTGCTGGATGCGCTGACGGCGCTGCCGCTGGCGCTGCCGCCGACGGTGCTCGGGTATTACCTGCTGGTGCTGATCGGGCGCTCCAGCGTGATTGGCCGGGCGTGGGAAGCGGTGACGGGTGCGCCGCTGGTGTTTACGTGGCGGGCGGCGGTGATTGCTTCGACGCTGCATGCGATTCCGCTGCTGGTGAAGTCGTCGCGGGCGGCGCTGGAGAACATCGACCGGGCGTTCGAGCGGGCGGGGCGGTCGCTGGGGGCATCGGAATGGCGGCTGTTCTGGCGGGTGAGTCTGCCGCTGGCGCGACGGCCCATTGCGGCCGCGACGGCGCTGGCGTTTGCGCGTTCGCTGGGCGATTTCGGCGCGACGCTGATGATTGCGGGCAACATTCCGGGGCGCACGCAGACGGCGGCGATTGCGATTTACGACGCGGTGGAATCGGGCGATTCGCGGACGTCGCTGATTCTGGTGCTGGTGATTTCGGCGCTGACGGCGCTGATTGTGTTCCTCGCCAACCGGCTGGAACAGCGGCGCGGCGGAGCGGTGCTGTAACAGCGATATGCTGACCGCGGCGATCCGAAAAGCATTTGCGGAAGGGCAGGATTCGGCCGCTTTCACGCTCGACGTGCAGTTCGAAGCCGCGGCCGGCGTGACGGCGCTCTACGGGCCTTCGGGCTCGGGCAAGACGCTAACGCTCGACATGATCGCCGGCTTTGCGCAGGCCGAAGCGGGGCGGATTTTGCTGGATGACCGCATTCTGTTCGACTCCGGCGCGCGGGTGAATCTGCGGCCGCAGGAACGGGCATGCGGCTACGTATTCCAGAATCACGCGCTGTTTCCGCACATGACGCTGCGGGAAAATCTGGCGTTCGCGGCGCAGGGCTTGCCGCGGCTGGAACGCCATCGCCGCATTGCCGAACAGCTGGACCGGTTCAAGCTCACGGCTCTGGCGGGCCGGTTACCGCATCAGTTGTCGGGCGGCGAGAAGCAGCGGGGTTCGATTGCGCGGGCGCTGCTGGCGAGCCCGCGGGCGGTGCTGCTGGATGAGCCGGCGCGCGGACTGGACTTCGCGCTGCGGGCGGATTTCCATGAGCTGGTGCAGCAGATGCGGGCGTCGCTCGAGATCCCCATTCTGCTGGTGACGCACGATCTGGAGGAGTGTTTCGCGCTGGCCGACCGGATGCTGATCTACGAAGCGGGCCGCATTGTGCACCGGGGCGCGGTGTCCGAACTGCGCAGCAGTCCGGGGACGGCGGCGGTGGCGCGGCTGATGGGCGGTTTCAATGTTTATGCGGCCGAAGTGCTGGCGCTCGATCCGGGGCGGCAGTCGAGCCGGGTGCGATTGCTGGATACGGAGCTCGACGGGCCGCATTTGCCGGGATGTTTCCTGGGCGATCAGATATCGCTGTGCGCGCGGCCCGAAGAGCTTCGCGTGGCAAACAGCCCGGGGAAGAACCGGATTCGCGTGGATCTGGTCCGCACGAAGGAACGGGCGCAGCTGGTGGATGCGGATTTCGGCAGCGAGCTGTTGGTGAGCGTGTCGCGCGAGCGGTGGGCCGAGGTGAGCGAGGCGGGCCCGAAGGCGGGCTGGTGGGTGGAGATTCCGGCGGCGGCGCTGCGTCCGCTCAGCTCAGCGCCTGCGCCGCGATGAAGGGCCGCGCGGGGATGAAGTGCCGCGCGGGGATGAAGCGCCGCGCGGCGACGGGGGCCGCGACGAGGGAGTCGCCGGGCGGGCCCGGCGCATGGTCACAATGGCCCAAATTGCAACAGCGGCTCCCGCGAGGCCGGCGGTAGCGCGCGCCGCCTGGGGCAGGGCTGTGATCTGCGTCACTTCGATCAGGACGATTCCCAGTACAAATGCGGAGACGAGCAGCGGCTTGCTGCGCGTTGCCGGCGGCGCGGGGAGTTTTTGCGCGGCGCGGGAGCCGCGGGCGATAAACAAAATTGCGACGAGGACCAGCAGGCACGCCGCGGCCAGAATTGCCGTGGAAGTGCCGTTGTTGACGACTCCGCCCCGGCTGAGCGCGGCGGCAAGCCAGAACAGAGCACCGACGCTCGAAATCAATATCAACTGGAGTCTTCTGGCTGGCTGCATGTTGTCCCGGTTACTTCCATGATGCGCCCGGCTTACGATTGCTGACAAATTTTCTGCCCTGGCGCGGTGCGCGCGCGGTCTGCCCGGGGTAGGCTAATCAGTTAGGAGATATTTATCCCCATGAAGATCATGCTGGTGGTTGCGCTGACCGCGTCGGTCGCGCTGGCTCAGGAAGGACCGGGAGGCGGGGCGCCTTCGGTGATGCGCCGGAGTCCGATTCTGAATGCCGTGGACGTGAATCAGGATGGAGTGCTTTCCGCGGCGGAGATCGCCAACGCGCCGGCCCAGCTGCGCAAGCTGGATAAAGACGGCGACGGCAAGCTGAACGCGGCGGAGGCGGGGATTCAGGCGCCCGCCCGCGGCGGCGGTGGCCGGGGCGGCGAGGGCCGGGGCGGCGATGGTAAGGGCGAAGGCGCGAAGGGCCCGAAGGTGCCGGATGCCGAGCCGCCGAGCGCCGAAGAGCTCACCACCACGCTGCTGATGTTCGACGCCAACGGCGACGGCAAGCTGCAGAAGAGCGAAGTTCCCGAACGGCTGCAGGGCCTGTTCGAACGCGGCGATACCAATCATGATGGCGTGCTGACGCGGGAAGAGATCACCAGGCTGGCGGAAGCGAATCGGCAGGCCGCGCTCGGCGGTGGCGCAGGAGGCCGGGGCGGCGGCAAGGGCGGGCCGCCCGATATGGCGTTCCTCGCGCTCGATACCGATCACAACGGCGAGATTTCCGCCGAAGAGATCAGCCATGCGGCGGCGTCGCTGAAGACGCTGGATAAGAACGGCGACGGTCAGATCACAGAAGACGAAGTGACGCCGAATGCTCCCGGCCGCGGCGGCGAAGGCCCCGGTCCCGGCGGGCCCGGCCGCTAGACGCAGTTTTCGGAATCACGAAATTTACCGACTGGAAAAATCAGCATGAGAATACTGTCCATCGTGTCCGCGAGCGCCGTGGCGCTGGCTTTGGCCGCCACAGGGAGTTCGACGACCGGAAGTTCCACCGCCAGCGCGCACGACCGCATCTTCAATTTCAGCTACGAGAACGTTCTCGGCACTTCGTTCGATCTGAAGGTGGCGGCGCCGTCGCTCGCCGAGGCGCACAAGGCCGAGACCGCGGCGCTGAATGAAATCAACCGCGAGGCGAAGATTCTGAGCTCGTGGGATCCGGACAGCGAGTTCAGCCGCTGGGCCCGCACGCACGGCAAGGCGGTGCCGGTCTCTGACGATCTGTTCCGCGTTCTGGGGATGTACGACCAGTGGCGCGCGCGCACCGGCGGGGCGCTCGATGCCTCGGCCGGCAGCGTGATCGGCGTGTGGCAGGCGGCGGCGAAGGCGCACCGGCTGCCCGAGCAGAGCGAACTGGCGGCGGCGATCGCGAAGGCGGGCGAGAAGCAGTGGACGCTCGATGCTTCGGCCCACACGGCAACGCATACGGGCGATGCTTCTCTGGTGCTGGCTTCGTTCACCAAGAGCTACATCATCGACCGGGCGGCGAATGCGGCCATGCGGACGGGCGTGCATTCGGTGCTGGTGAATATCGGCGGCGATCTGGCGGTGCGCGGCTCGCTGGCCGAACCGGTGGACATTGCCGATCCGCGGGCTCCGGAAGAGAATGCCGATCCGATCGCGCGCATTCTGGTACACGACCTGGCGGTGGCGACCAGCGGCGATTACCGGCGCGGCGTGGAGATTGGCGGCAGGCACTATTCGCACATTGTGGATCCGCGCACCGGCATGCCGGCGGAGAACATCATCAGCTCGACGGTGGTGGCGCCGAACCCGGCCGACGCGGGCGCGCTGGCCACGGCGTTTTCGATTCTGACGCCGGAAGAGAGTTCGAAGCTGGCCGCTTCGATGCCGGGCGTGGCGTATCTGCTGGTGAAGAAAGACGGGCAGCAGGTGAAGAGCGACAACTGGGGCGCGCTCGAAGCGCCGCTGGCGCCGCTGCAGATCGCAGCCGTCCGGAAGCCGGTGACGGCCCGCATGGGGATTGCCCCGGCGGCGCCGCCGGCCGCGGCGTGGGATGCGTCGATGGAACTGACGGTGAACTTCGAAATCGCCCAGCCGAAGGGCCAGGCCAAGCGGCCGTTTGTGGCGGCGTGGGTCGAAGATGCCGATCGCTTCCAGGTGAAGACGCTGGCGCTCTGGTATCACGAGGATCGCTACCTGCCGGAGATGAAGTCCTGGTATCGCTCCGATCGCGTGCGCGCCATGGCGGAGGGGCACGAGATTGTGCGCACCGTATCGAGCGCGACGCGCGGGCCCGGCAAGTACTCGCTGAAGTGGGACGGCAAGGACAATGACGGCAAGACGGTGAAGGCGGGCAAGTACACCGTGTACCTCGAAGTGGCGCGCGAGCACGGCACCTATCAGCTGATGAAGCAGGAAATGGACTTCAGCGGGACGCCGAAGATGGTGGAATTCCCGGCAAATACGGAGGTCGCGGCGTCGTCCTTTGACTACCACAAGCTCGCTGCAAAATAAGCCGCAGACGAAGGAGCCGGTGCATCACGTTCCGCTGTGGAAGCGGAAGACGGCGCACTGGTCGCGCTGGCTGCATACGTACCTTTCGATGGTGAGCTTCACCATCCTGCTGTTCTTCGCGGTCACGGGGATCACGCTGAATCATCAGGCGGCGCTCACCGGGGAGGTGAAGCCGCAGCGGTATACAGGGACGTTCGATGCGTCCGTGCTGAAGACTCCGGAGGCGAAGAAGGACGAGATCATCGGAACGGTTCGCGGCCGCCACGGCATCAAGGCGGCGCTGAGCGACTTCCGGGTCGACAACGATCAGGTGCAGGTTTCGTTCAAGGGGCCCGGGTACGCGGCCGATGGTTTTATCGACCGGGGGACGGGCAAGTACGAGATTCTGGAAAGCCGTCTGGGCTTCGTGGCGGTGGTCAACGATCTGCACAAGGGCCGGGACACGGGCAAGGTGTGGTCGGGCGTGATCGACGCATCGGCCGCGCTGATGACGCTGGTTTCGCTCACGGGGCTGGTGCTAATCTTCTTCCTGCACAAGCGGGTGCGGGCGGGGCTGTATGCGCTGGCGATCGGGACGCTCATCTGTTACATCGTCTACGTAATCTGGGTTTCGTAGCGCTGCCGGGTTTTGTAACTAATTCGGGTATTCACCGGTCGTCAGGATTCCTTACACTGGTATTTGGTACTCGTTGCGCTTGCACTCGTCGTGTTCAGTGTTTTCGGCCCGGCGGGGGATTTCGTCAGCTTCGACCACGAACGTCCGGGTCAGCCTCCGGCGAACTGGAGCGTTGTGGCGGCGCGGCCCGGTGCGCCGGCGCGCTGGGAGATCCGGCCCGACCCTTCGGCGCCCAGCCGGCCCACGGTGCTGGCGCAGGTGGGGACAACGCCGGGCGATACGGAACCGAGCCTCGCCATTTTCAATAACTCGATCTGCCGCGACGGCGATCTGAGCGTGAAGTTCAAGATTCAGGACGGGCCGCCCGGTTCGCGCGTCGCCGGACTGGTCTGGCGGTATCAGGATCCCGGGAACTATTATTTGCTCCGCTTCAGCGTGGACGACGGCAGCATTGTGCTTTATCGAATGCTGGGCGGGCAGTTGCAGGTGGTGGGGGCGGCGGCCGGGCGCCACGACCTGCGGGCGGGCCAGTGGTACGTGGCGAAAGTGGTGTACCGCGGGGACCGCATTCGCATTCTGTTTGGCAACCGGCTGCTGTTCAACGCATTCGACAGCGCGATTGGAAAGCCGGGAAAGACGGGACTGCGCACGCGGGCAGCGACGACGGTTTACTTCGACGATTTCCGGATCGATCGCAAAGGATAGAACGGAACCGCCGCGGGTGGAACTGCGAAGGGTGGAACGGCCGCGGGTAAGGCAACGTACGACGGAATGAGGATGTTTCAGATGCGCATTGCAGCGATGGTGACGGGCACTACCCTGCTGGCAGGGCTTTTCGGCATGGCGGGCGCGCAGCCCGCGCTGGGGGCCGACCCGGGCTTGTTGGGGCTGGTGATGCCGGAGGCGAGATCGCTGGCCGGCCTGAACGCGGCGGCGGCGAAGGTGAGTCCGCTCGGCCAGTTCATCCTGTCGAAGGCGGCCGGCGCGGGCCAGGGGGTGCAGTTGCTGGAAGCCACCACGGGCTTCGATCCGGCGCGGGACGTGAGCGAGGTGCTGGTGGCGTCGGCGGGCGATCCGGCGAATCCGGCGGCGCTGGTGCTGGTGCGCGGCGTGTTCGATGCGACGAAGCTCGCCGCGGTGCTTGGGGCGAGGCCGGGCATGACGGTCTCGACGTACGCGGGGGCGACGCTGGTCAGCGGCGTGACGCCGCCACAAAAGACCGAACAGGGTGTGGCATTTCCCGGCGGCACGATTGCGGTGCTGGGGGATTTGAATCTGGTGAAGGGCGCGCTCGATCGCGGCACGGTGAGCAGTTCGATCGATCCGGTGCTGGCGGCGCAGGTGAGCCGGCTGAGTGCGGCCGATGACGCCTGGTTCGTGGGCAAAGCGCCGGCGGGCGGGCTGGCATCGGGCACGGCTGCTCCGGCCGGCGGCGCGTTGGGCGGGCCGGCGCAGGCGATACTGCCGCTGCTGAAGGGCGTGCAGACCATCAGCGGCGGCGTCCGGTTGGGTTCGAACGTGCAAATCGACATCGAGGCCCTGACGGCCGACGCGCAGAGCGCCGCGGCGCTGGCGGCATTTCTGGGGCTGGCCAAAGGAATAGCGGGCGCCAATCCGCAGGCCGCGCCGGCGGCTCAGGTGATCCAGGACATTCAGGTACAGGCAAACGGGAATGCCGTGGAGCTTTCGCTTTCCATCCCCGAAAGTCAGCTTGAGTCGTTCGTAAGTTCGTTCCGCAAAGGCGCCGGTGCGGCGATCCAGCGGCGGATCGCGCCCGCGGACGCGCAGCCGGCGCAGAAGTAAGCGCTGGCGGACGCGCAGCCGGGGTTTGCCTGGCTTACAATGCAAGTGGAGGCATTCACCTTTACATGGGTCCGCTAGGTACTCCGGAACTCATCTTCATTTTCTTTCTCGCGATGCTGCTGTTCGGGCCGAAGGAATTGCCGCGGCTCGGCAAGACGATCGGGAAGGCAATGACGGAGTTTCGCCGCGCACAGGCCGAACTGAAGACGACGTTCGACCGTGAGATGAAGAACCTCGAGCAGGAAACCGGAATCCGGGAACTGGCTGAAACGACGTTCAATTCGAATACTTATAATTACGACAATCAGTCGGCATGGGACACGTCGTACTATGACGCGTCTTATCATTCCGCTCCTCCCGCCACAACTCTCACCAACGGCGCGTCCGCAACACAGGGCGCCGTGACCGCAGCACCGCAGATCGCGCCACCGCAAATCGTGGCCGCAGCCGGCTCCATTGCGAGCGGCTACGCCGAAGCCGCGCCGGAAGACTACTATCACCAGAGTGGTTCCGGCGGCTCCGCGACGGCTTCGCACGAGCCAGCCGCGTCTGTCGTTGCTGTCCATCATGAGCCGCAATCCGCCGCGGTCTCTGCAGAAAAACCTGCGAACGGTTAGACGAACAGATGTCCATACCCGACGATCCCAGTGGAGCCGGGACTCCTCCTGCTCATCCTGTGCCTCCAGAGGACCAGCCAGCCGCCGATGCGCCGAAGCCCGGCGTAAGCGACTATGCCGATCAGTTCCATGAAACGTCCGGTGCCGCTCCCGAGCCGCCGGTGGCTGAGCCGCCGTTGACTGAGCAAACGTCGACCGAGCAACCGGCGCCGGGTCCTGACTCGTGGTGGACTTCACAGAGCGCCGTGGTGGAGCCGGCCGCAGCCAGTCAGGCCGTAGCGGTCTCGGGCGCGGGTTCGCCGCCGCGTCCTCCGCGTCCGCCGGAGCCGCCGAAGGGTGGCGGTGACGAGGAAGAAGAAGGCATGGCGCAGATGAGCTTCCTCGAGCACCTCGAGGAGCTGCGCAAGCGCATCATTCTGGCGGTGGGCGGCGTGGGCGTGGCGTTTTTCGTCAGCCTGATTTTCAGCGATGAGCTGTGGCAGGTGGTGTTCGAGCCGGCGCATGCGGCGCTGGTGCATCTGGGCGTCAATCCGCCGACGCTCAAGCTGATTTCGCCGATGGACAGCTTCCAGATCATGTGGATGAAGCTGCCGATTCTGGCGGCTGTATTCTTGTCGTCGCCGTGGATTTTATATCAGGTGTGGGCATTTATCGCGCCGGGGTTGTATAAGCGGGAGCGGCGGTATGCGGCTCCGTTTGTGCTGTTCAGCGCGGGGCTGTTCATTGTGGGCGGCTTTTTCGCCTACTTTGTGGCGTTCCGCTACGGGCTGGAGTTTCTGCTGGGGCTCGGGATCGGCAAGGGCATCGACCCGTCGATCAACATCACCGAATACTACGATCTTTTTGTCGATGTGATGCTGGGGGTCGGGATCATTTTCGAGATTCCGGTGCTGCTGTTTCTGCTGACGCTGATCCGCGTGGCAAGTCCGTCGTTCCTTGTGCGGCACAGCCGTTACGCGATTTTGATTATTGTGATCCTGGCGGCGATTATCACGCCGACCGGTGACGTGTTCAATCTGGCGCTGTTTGCCACGCCGATGATTATTCTTTTCTACGTGGGAATCTTTGCCAGCTACATTCTGGTGCTGAAGCGCGAGAAGCGCCGGTTCCCGTGGGGCACGTTCTTTAAGGTGCTGGCGATAGTGGTCGCGGTGCTGATTCCGATCGTGTGGTATGCCGCCCGGTATTATGGTTATCACATAGAATTCCGGTGGCCCTTTTTGTTTAAATAGATCGGATATGGAATGCGGCGGGTGAAATAAAATAAATTTGCCCGCCGCACTGCGCACAATATGGACTTGTACAAAATAATCCGCGAGCTGGTGCAGGAGCGGGACCGGCTGGAACGGCTGATTCAGTCGCTTGAAGAAGTCAGCAACACGAGCCGGATCGTGGCTCGGCCGCCGGGCAAGCGGCGCGGCCGGAAGTCGATGGACTCGGGCGCGCGGGCGGAAGTTTCGCAGCGGATGAAGAAGTATTGGGCGCAGCGCAGGGCGCAGGCAGCCAAGGCCGCGAAAGAAGAAGCGGCGAAGGCGGAAGGCTCTTCGGCCGGTACAACGGAATAGTCGCCCGGGCCATCGCCGCCCGAATTGCCGCGGCGGCGGTGGAAGCAGGATTCGAGCCCCGATTCGCAGCAAAGATTTGCAGCAAAGATTTGCAGCAAAGATTTGAAGCAAAGATTTGAAGCAAAGATTCGCAGCAAAAGGGGACGCGATGAAACTCTTTTGCTATAGTGAAACTGTTCCCTTCACACAGTGGGCGGCTAGCTCAGTTGGGAGAGCACCGCGTTCGCATCGCGGGGGTCGTGGGTTCGAGTCCCATGCCGTCCACCAAACTCCACATGTCCGGACCGGACACACAGGTAACACTTCGTTCCTAAGACATAGGTAACACTTTCGGCCCGAAGGGATTTTCGAGGGGCTGCAAAGTTCTTTCCTCCAGATCGATATACCCCAGATCGTAATCCATGAAGCTGACGAGCCAGATGCCGTCGTCCACTTCCTTGACGCCGACGGCCTGCCCGGCGAGTGTCACGCTGAGGTTGATCTTTTTACGGTAAAGGCACAACCGGCCGCAACTGGTGACGTTTACGGTTCTGTCGTGGAACGGGTAGTGCGGTTCCGGGATGCCTGTGCAGGGCCGTGGCGAACAAGTATAGACCTCCGCCGGACACTTCATCTGAAGCGCCTCGTGCGGGCGCTCGCCGTTAAATTCCTCGATGAAGGAGTCGAATTTGCCTTGCTGTTGCAGCAGATTGGCGCCGGCGGGGCGGGTGGCTTCCTTCTTCAGCGTCAGGTGCATGCGTTCATGTCGTCCGTTCTGCTGGGGATGGCCCGGCCTGATGCGCTCGATCGAGATGCCCAGCCTGGCATCCCCCTTCTTCCACCTCCTTCGAGGCGAAAAAGTGTAACCCATGTCTCCGGAACGTTCTGTTACCTATGTGTCGGGTCGGTCACCCACAGTAAACTGACCGACTGCCGGGCTGGCGACTTATCGCTTGCCTGCGGGGCCGCGTGCCTCGGCGACGAGTGCGATCGCATCGCGGCACAGAGGAAGGAACTCGTCCAGCGCGCGGGCTGCATCCTCCCACATAGCTGCTTTGCCGCTGGCTTCGAGGGCTGCGGCGAGCCGGGCGAGACCGGCAAATCCGAAGTTGGCGAGGCTGCCCTTCAGACTGTGCGCTGCCGAACCCGCGATGCCGCCGTCTCTGGCAGACACGGCCTGCTCCAGCTTTGCGCTGAGCGGACCGGTGGTGTCGAGGAAGGTTTCCAGCAATTCTTCGACAGCGGGGCGGTCGATTTCCAGTTCTTCGAGGCTGGTCAGGAAGGTTTGCAGTTCCGCCCGCAGCGCGCCGGTGGCGGGTTCGGCCGGCGCCCCGGAGGGGGGCGTGTTGGCGATGGCGTCCGCCCTGGCGGAGCGAACCCACTGGACCAGTTTGGCGCGCAGTTCCGCGGCGCGGACGGGTTTCGAGAGATAGTCGTCCATCCCGGCGTCGAGACAGCGCTCCCGCTCTCCATCCATGGCGTTGGCCGTCAGCGCGATGATGGGGATTTTCGAGCCCAGGCGGCGGATCCGGCGGGCGGCTTCGAGACCGTCCATCACCGGCATCTGACAGTCCATCAGGATGGCGTCGAAACCGCGGCCGGCGCCGATGAGGTCCACCGCTTCCGATCCGTTCTGGGCGATTTCGACGGAGCAGCCGAACTTTTCCAGCAGGAGGATGATGACTTTCTGGTTCGTCGGATTGTCTTCGGCTACCAGTATTCGGGCGCCCAGGCCGGCTGCCGCCGGTGGAGGAGCCACGGACGCAGCCGAACCGATCCCGAGAGCCTCCCCAATGGCGCGGAGCAGCGCGCTCTGCCGGACCGGCTTCATCTGGATGCTGCTGATGCCGAGAGCGCGCGCCGTGGCTGCTTCTTCGCGGTCGTGGTCGGAGGTCAGCATCAGCAGGGCAGTGGAGGCGAGCGCGGGGGATTCGCGAATCTGACGGGCGAGCGTGAGGCCATCCACGCCGGGCATGTGGTAGTCGAGAATCGCCAGATCGTAGGGTTCGCCATTGGCTGCGGCTGTGCTGAGTTGTTCGAGCGCATCGGCGGCGCCCGTCGCGCAGGTCACCAGCATCCGGACCTTGCTCAGTTGCTGCTGCAGGATGCTTCTTGCCGTGCCGCTGTCATCGACGGCCAGGACTCTGCGGCCGCCGAGATGTTCCGCGCTGGCGGGCGGCGACAGGGGTTCGGCGACAGCGAAGGGAAGCGTAACCCGGAACGTGGAGCCCGCGCCGGGTTTGCTTTGCACACCCAGATCTCCCCCCATCAGGACGGCAAGTCTTTTGCAGATAGCAAGACCGAGGCCCGTGCCGCCGTAACGCCGCGTGGTGGAACTGTCGGCCTGGCTGAAGCTCTGAAACAGCCGCGCCTGCGCTTCCTGGCTGATCCCGATGCCGGTGTCGGTAACGGTGAAACGCAGGGTGGCATCATTGCCGTTCTGCTGCTCGGTCGTGACGCGAAGGACGACTTCTCCCTCCTCGGTGAATTTGACCGCATTGCTGAGCAGATTGAGCAGGATCTGGCGCAGCCGGCCGGGATCGCCCGTGAGGGCGGCCGGCACGGTGTCATCGACTTCGCCGCACAGTTCAAAATTGGGGCGGCGCGCCATCGGGGCCACAACTTCGAGCGATTCTTCGATCAGGGCGCGGGGGTCGAAGGCGCGGGATTCGAGGGTCAGTTTGCCGGCTTCGATTTTCGAGAAGTCGAGGATGTCGTTAATAATGGCCAGCAGCGCTTCGCCCGAACCGCGGATCGTTTCGGCAAAGCCGCGCTGTTCGGCAGAGAGTTCGGTATCGAGCAGCAGCCCGGTCATCCCGATGACGCCGTTCAGCGGAGTGCGGATCTCGTGGCTCATCGTGGCCAGAAATTCGCTCTTGGCCCGGGTCGCGGCCTCCGCCTTTTCCGCCGCCACGGAAAGTTCGCCGGCGTATTCGGCCAGCTTCCGCTCCGCCTGCTTGAGGGAACTGACGTCCATCAGGACGCCGTTCCAGAGCAGCCGGCCGGATTCCTGCGGGTAAGGCGTCGCAGTCGCCGAGAGCCAGCGGGCACTCTCGCCGGCCACCCTCCAGGTGGCCTGAAAGGGAGATCCGGACTTCAACGCCCGGCGCACCGCACGGACCACGGCGCGCCGGTCGGCCGCAAGGACGGAACGGAGCAGCAGGAGCGGATGCGCCACAATGTGGGCGGCCTCAAGGCCGCAGAGCTCTTCGATACCCTGGCTGAAGAAGAGGAAACGTCCTGTTGCCGGCGAATCGCGTTCGAACTGAAAGACCGCGCCCGGAATGCTGGCGGTGAGATCGGCCAGACGGCGGCGGCTCTGTTCAAGTGCCAGTTCGGCCTGCTTTCGCTGGCTGACGTCGCGAAGAATCCCGATATACATCCGGCGGCCTTCCAGTGCGACCTCGCTCACGGCGAGATCGAGAGGAAACAGTGCGCCATCGCGGCGGACGCCCTCGACCTGACGGCTGCGCCCGATAATGCTTTCCGCGCGGGGACCGTGGTAGTCCCGCAGGTACGAATCATGCAGACCGCGGTGCGGCTCCGGCATCAGCAGACTCACGTTCAGGCCGGTTAACTCCTCCGCCGGATAGCCGAACATCTGCTCGGCCGCCGGATTGACGCTCTCGATCAAGCCCGCGTCATCGATGGTGACGATGGCGTCGAAGATATTGTCGAAGACCGTGCGCATGCGCATTTCCCGGTCCCGCAGCAGCCGGTGCGCTCGTTGCAGATCGCCGTTGACGCGCTGCAGCATTTCGAGCGACCGCCGCCGCTCGACGCTGGTGCTGGCGGACCGCAGGAACAGCAGCATGGTCACCAGCAGCAGGGCTGCCTCCGTCATGGTGCGATACAGCGCCCGCGTAACCGACTGAAGGCGGCTGCCGGCCGAGCGGTCGAGTTCGCTCTGCAGCCGCGTCAGGGCCGCCTTGACGCGCTCAAACGCCGGGTGCGCGCGGCCCAGATCACTGGCGAGCGCCGCATTCTTGTCGCCGACGAGCGTGAGGGCGATAATCTGGTCCCGCTCGGCAAGGTAGTTGGTCCAAAGCAGGGAAAAGTCGCTCAGCGCGAGCCGGCATCTGTCGTCGAGCGGCGAATCGCGCAGCCGTCCCTGAAGGAGCGCAACGGCATCGCCGGCCGTGCGCGCCTGGTCGATATAGGCGAGCTGCTGATTCGGGTCGGACGTGGTGAGAGCGTATACCGTGGTCCGCCGTCCCTCCTGGATTTGAAATGCCAGGTCGCCCGCCGTTCGCAGCCCTGCGACATCGACGTCGTAAAACGCGCGCACTTTGGCGACAGCGGTGAGTGACTCGCGGGCGACAAAGCCGCCGGCGGCGACGATCAGCAAAGTGCCCCAGGCGAGCAGCGCCCCCGGGCCGAAGGCGAATTGCCAGCGGCGGCCGTTAGCAACGGCGATACCGGTCATCGCAGCAAATAGCCGGAATCGCCCGGCCCCTTTCCGTCCACCCGAAGGATGCGTACGTGTTCGGAGGCCGCAGCCGCCGCATCGGCGCTGACCACGGCCACCGCGCCCGGGACGTTCCAGACGAATTTGATCGCCATGTCGTCAGAATTCAGAACTTTGATGAAGGGAAGTTCGTTGCCCTGAAACTGCACGGCGAGCAGCATCTGGCGGTAGCCTTCCGGCGTGGTGCCGAGAAGTCCCTTCAGCATGCGGCGCTGCACGTCCCGGGTTTCGGGCTGCTGGATCAGGACGACGGGCCGCTTGTCCGGCCAGGCGCGGAGTTCGCCCGTCAGCATCCGGCGCAGTTCCGCGGCGGAGATGGTTTCGAAAGCGCTCGACTTGTGGACGACCACGACCAGCGGCGTTGTGCCGGCCGCGGGAAGCGCCGCGCCCGCGACCGTCAGCGCGAGAGCCGGAATCCAGTTGCGGCGGTTCAACATTGGCACTTGTACGGCGTGATCGAAGAGTGTGTCATCAGGCTTGAGGGCGTAAACCGAATCGAAGTTGCCGGTGTTCGATGCAAGCGTTCGGCCAAAGCCGGACCCGGTGGCCCGCGGCGGCTTGAGCATCGATGCCATTCGAAACAGAGGGCTTACTGATCCCGGACCGCGGGAGTCGCCGGGCGCGGGGGCGGCGAGCGGCGCGCCGGTTTCGTGACGGGATTCGCGTCGGTACGAAGTGTCCCGAAATGGTTCTCGCGGGCGGGCCGGGAAGACGAATTGCCGCCCGCTAATCTGGAGTCTTGAGCTCTGCCGCATACAGTGAAAATCTTGCCGCGCGGCCCGCTGTGCCGGTCTGGCTGTGGATGAACGTCCTGAGTCTGGACGCGCCGCTGGTGGCGGTGGTGTGGCAGGACTTTCTGGCGCGCTGCACCGCGACGGAAGTGAGCGCGGCCGGGCGCTGGGCGTTGTTCCTTGCCGTGTGGGCCGTGTACATTGCCGACCGGCTCATGGATGCGCGCGGTCCGCGGCGGTGGGATGAAACCTCGCGGCACCGGTTTTACCGACAAAACAGCGGCCCGGCGACCGTGTTCCTGGCCGTGGTGGTGGCCGTCGATCTGGTGGTTGCGTTGCGGTGCCTGCCTGCTGAGGTGTTGCGCTGCGGGGTGGCTGTCGGGGCGGCGGTGGTTTGCTATCTGGCCTCGTTTGTCTTCCGGCAGACGGGCGGCTTGTTGTGGAAGCGGTTTTGCGCGGCGCTGCTGTTTGCGGCGGGCACGTTTGCGGTGGCATGGACGCGGATGGCCGCGCCGTGGCACGGGCTGGGAGCGCCGGCCGCGGCGTTCGGCGCGCTGTGCCTCGGGAATATGGCTCTGATCGAGCGGCGGGAGCAGGATCGCGCGGGTCGCGGATGGGTGTGGATGATTCTGCTGGCGGCGCTCTGCGTTGTGGCAGCCTGCGTGCTGGCAGGACGAGCGCGCTGGTACGGCGTGGTGGCCGTGGATGCGCTCGGGCTGGCGGCGGTGGAATATCTTGGTGCCGCACTGCCGCGCGAGGCGAGCGCGGTGGCGGCGGATCTGATCCTGCTCACGCCGTTTTTCCTGCGATGAATGTCGATCGTTTTGCGCCCTGGTACCGCTGGGTGGAGTACGGGGCGTTCGGGCGCGTGCTGGAACGCCGGCGCTTCGCCTTCTTCCACCGTTTGCGCGGAGCGCGGCGCGTGCTCGTGCTGGGCGAAGGCGACGGCCGGGCGCTGCGGCGGCTGCTGGAGGCTGCGCCGGCGGCGGAGATCGACGTGGTTGAGCTGAGCGGCGCGATGATCGGGCTGGCGCGGCAGGGTGCGGGCCGGTCCGAACGGGTGCGCTTCCGCCAGGAAGATGCGCGGCGGGCGCGCTTCGAGGCGGGCGCGTACGACGCCGTCGTCACGCTGTTCTTTCTCGATTGCTTTCACGAGGGTGAATTGCGCCAACTGGCGGGAAGACTGGTGGAGGCGATGATGCCGGGCGGGCAGTGGATCGTGGGGGAGTTTGCCGTGCCGGAACGGGGCTGGCGGCATTGGCACGCGCGGGCCTGGTTGTGGACCATGTACCGTTTCTTCGGCGCGGTCAGCGGCTTGCGGGTGAGGGAGTTGCCTCCGGTGGAGGAACTGCTCGTGGCGGCCGGCCTCGAACTGCGGGAGCGGGAGGAGGCGCGGTGGGGGCTGATCCGGTCGGAAGTCTGGCGGAAACCGATTGACGGCTGAATTTTATCCGGGTAAAATATCGGGGAAGCGATATCTTCCTATGAATGAAGTACTTTTGAAGCCCGCGACGGCCTTTGACGGCCATTGCCGGATCGCGGCGGGGACTGTGGGCGAGGCGGCGCTGGCGGTTCGAAAGGCGCTGGAGGCGGGGGCGAACGGGCCGATTCATATTTACGACGACGCAACCGGTGGTGTGATCGACTTCGACCCGCAGGGCAGCGAAGACGACGCGCTGGACCGTTTGGCGAGGCAGCTTCGGGCCGCGCGGCGGGAAGAGGGTTCGGACGGCGATTTAGCTGCCGGGGCGTCCGGCGAGGAGCCCCGCGGCCGGGGACGGCCGAAGCTGGGCGTGGTGGCTCGCGAGGTGACGTTGCTGCCCCGGCACTGGGCATGGTTGAACGGGCAGCCGGGCGGGGCGTCGGTGGCGCTTCGCAGGCTGGTGGAGGAGGCGCGGCGGGCCAGCGTCGAAAAGGACCGGGTGCGGGCGGCGCAGGAGGCGGCGTACCGGTTCACCTCCGCGATGGCGGGCGACCTGGCGGGATTCGAGGAAGCGATGCGGGCCTTGTTCGGGCGCGACCGGCGGCGGTTCACCGAGTGCATCGCGGAATGGCCCGGAGATGTCCGCGAATATGCCATGCGGCTGGGGTTCGGAGAGGCCGCCGAAGGCGCGCTTTGATTCCGGCGATGTTCGCGCAATCATACTTGTGACAAACTGTTTAACCAGGGTGCCAGGAAACGAAAAACAGAGCTGGAAAATGACGCGGCGGGCGATGCTGGCGCAGCTTGCCGCTCTGGCGGCGTGGGCCCAGACCGACGACGATCCGCTGCGTCAGATTACGGTGGCTCATCCGCGGCTGATTCTGATTGAGGCGAATCTCGAGCGGGTGCGCGGCCTTGTGCGGGACAACCCGCAGGCGCGGAAAATTTACAGCGATCTGGAAAAAGAGTGCGAGCGGCTCCTCACGGTGCCGGCGGCTGAATACAAGCCGGCGGCGACGAAGGTTCGGTTGCCTTCGCGGCGCGTGCTGGACCGTGTTTCGACGCTCTCGCTGATGTACCGGCTGAGCCTGAAGGAGCCGTACCTGCGGCGCGCAGTAACGGAACTGCGGGCGGCCGCGGCGTTTCACGACTGGAATCCGGCGGTGTTCACCGAGACGGCGGAAATGGCGCATGCCTTCGCGCTCGGATACGACTGGCTGTACCCGGTGCTGAATGCCGATGACCGCGTGCTGGTGCGGGACGCCATTGTGACGAAGGCGCTCGATCCGGCCCTGCAGGCGTATCAGCAGCCGCAGCCCAACAGCTGGCCGCTCGATCGCTTCTATCGCAACGTGGTCTGTAACAGCGCGATGGGACTGGCGGCGATGGCGGTGGCGGGTGACCGCGAGGGCGAGGCGAACCGCGAGCTCAATGAAAAGTGCGGGGCGGTGCTGCGGTATGCGCTGGAATCGATCCCGCGCGGGCTGACGACGTACGGGATCGAAGGCTCATGGCCGGAGGGCATGGATTACTGGCAGAGCGTGACGCGCTACGCCTGTGTGTTCTTCCACAGCCTCTCGACGGCGCTGGGCAACGATTACGGGCTGAGCGCATTCCACGGTTTCGACCGCGCCGGACGGTTCAAAATGCACATGACCGGACCGGGCGGGAAAGTGTTCAACTTCGGCGACTCGTCCGATGACATTGGCGAAGCACCGCAGATGTTCTGGATGGCGCGGCGCTACAACACGCCCGCCTATGCGTGGAGCGAGCTGCGGGCGCTGGAGCGGAATCAGCTGCCCGATCCCTACGACCTGGTGTGGTTTGAGACCAACGCCAAGCCGCCGGCGCAGGCGGGCATGTCGCTCGACGCGTTGTTCCGCGGCCTGAACGTGGCCTGCTTCCGGAGCGCGTGGAGCGAAACGGACGCGCTGTATCTGGCGGTGAAGGGCGGGGACAACAAAGATCCGCATGCGCATCTCGATCTGGGGAGCTTCGTGCTGCACGCCGGCGGCGTGCGGTGGGCCGCCGATCTGGGGCCGGACGACCAGGATCTGCCGGGTTATCTGACGGGTCCGAAGCGCTGGAGTTACTTCCGCACCCGGACGGAGGCGCACAACACGCTGGTGTTCGACGATGAAAATCAGGATCCGCGGGCCGAGGCGCGCATCACGCGGCAGGAGAGCACGGCCGACCTGAGCTGGGTGCAGATCGATTTGTCGCATGCCAACCCGGCGAAGGTGAAGCAGTGGACGCGCCGCATCGGGCTGGCGCAGCGGCAGGCGGTGCTGGTGGATGACAAGGTGCGGGCGGACCAGCCGGTGGACGTGATCTGGAGCATGATGACGGACGCCGAGATGACCGTGAGCGGCCAGACGGCGACGCTGAAGAAGGGCGCCTGGAATCTGGCGGCGGAGATCCGCACGCCGCGTCATGCGGTCTTCGATGTGGCGCCGCTGCGGGCGACGCCGCCGAATGCGCCGAATCCGGGCTTCCGGAAGCTGATCGTGCGGCTGGAAGAGAAGCTGACCGAACTCGATCTGCAGATTTCGCTGGCGCCCTACAAAGACGGCGCGCCGCGGCCGAAAGTCACGGCGCAGTTTCCGGCGTAAGCGTTTCGGAAAAGCGGCGTTCCGGCTATCGGCCTTCGGCCTTTTCGCCGCGCAGCGTCATCATCGTTGAGGCGGATTTGGCGATGACACGCCCGCGTTCGTCGGTGAGTTCGCACTCCACATAACCGAGGGTATGGCCGCGACGGATGACGTTTCCTTCGGCGCGGATGAGGCCGCTCCAGAACGGGCGGAAGAAGTTCATCTTCAGGTCGATGGTGGTCATGGTTTCGCCGTCGGCGAGACCGGAAGCGAAGGCCGTACCCAGCGCCGCATCGGCAAGATCGCACAGGACGCCGCCGTGCAGGGTCCCCATGGGGTTGGCGTGCTCCGGGCCAACGTGCATTTCGAGCGTGACGTGATCGGGGGCATAAGAGAGCAGCCGGAGGCCGAGGCGGTTGACGATGGCGGGCAGTTCGCCGCCAGCCGCCCAACTGTCGAAGATTTTGCGCATGCAGTTTTCAGTATGTCGCGCCGGGGGGCGGCGGATCGGGTTGCGATGCGGAATTTTCCGTCTCGTCGAGGCGGTGCAGAAAAGAGAGAGCTTCCGGATAGCCGGGCCGCAGTTCGAGCGCGCGGAGGAAATCGGCGCGCGCGCGAAGCAAATCGGGCTGATACAGCAGATGGTAGACGCCGGCGAATAAGTGGGCCCGCGCGTCGTTGGGCCGAAGCAGGGCGATGCGCTCGGCGACGGCGGTGGCCTCGGCGTACATTTCCAGCTGATGGTATTCGGCGGCGAGGAAGTCGAGGCGCGAATCGTCATCCGGGTGGGCGGCGAGTTCCTCTTTCAGGATGCCGATGTAGCGATGGTTGCGGCGGCGGCGCGATTCGGGGTCGGTGGCAAAGCTGTGCTGAATGCGGATGGCGGTGGTCGCGAGCCGGCCGCCAGCGGCAAGGATGGAAGCATCCACGGTTTCATGCACGCGGCCGCGGTAGCGATATTCGGGGCGGTTGGGGAAGAGGCGGACGGCGTGGTCGAGCTTCGTTGTTGTGAGGGTGGTGACGGCGTCGCAGGCGTGGTTGTGGCGCTCGAGGTAAAAGCCGGTATCGGCGGGTCCGGCCAGCAGAGGTTCGAGCAGCGGGAGCGTGGCGGAGTCCAGCGTCTCGTCGGCATCGAGCACGAGTATCCACCGGCCGGTGGCGCGTGTCAGACCATGGTTGCGGGCGGCGGCGAAATCGACGAAAGAAAAATCGAAGGCGAACACACTTGCGCCGTGATCGGCGGCGATGCGCGGCGTGGCGTCGGTCGAGCCGGTATCGACAATGACAATTTCCGGCGAGAGCGGGCGAACGGAAGCGAGGCAGGCCGGCAGGTTGCGCTCTTCGTTCCTCACGATCATGCAGAGGCTGAGCGCGGGCCGCATCGCGTGATTTGTCCGATTCAGCGGTTCCTGCGCAGCCAGATTCCGCCGCCGGAATTCTTCAGGCAGAGCGGCATCCGTTCGCGCGTGCGCTGCTCGTACTTCAGGTAAACCAGATCGCTGAAGTAAACGATCTCAAACGAGTCGTTGTACTGCAGGAAGGCATGCAGCGCGTAGGTTTCGTTCCAGGAGTGGTTGGTTTCGGTAACCCAGCGGCCGGGGTATTCGAACGGATAAAAGATGTCGTGGATGTGAATCACCACGCCCTTGTTCAGCAGCGGGAAGATGCGGAAGAGGTAGTCGTTGACGTCGCTGCCCATTTTGGAGACGTGCGACGAATCGATGAAGAGAATGTCGTTCTCTTCGAGCTGCGTGAAGAGGCTGTCGGGTGCTTCCTGCAGGGGTTTGGCGACGATGTGCGAGCGATAGCGGTCGCCGGGATCGAGGCGGTCGAGCAGCACCTGCGGGTAGGGGTCGATCATCGTGACCTCGATGTTGCCGCCGAAGAAGAGGTCGTTGGTATCGAGTGTCACGCTGGAGGAGAAGCCGCAGCCGACTTCCACGAAGCGGCGCGGCTTCACGTCGCGAATCATGCAGTAGAGCGTGATGGCGTCGCCGTAGGAGAAGGCCGGGTTTTCGAAATAGTAACGCTTGCCGGGAGACTTTTCGGCCGTGAAGGGAAGCTCCGGATAATATTCCGCGGCGAAACGATCGAGCAGGCGAAGCTGCGCTTCTTCGTTCAGATGCACGCCGGGGCAGGGTTGCTCGAATCGGCGCGCCTCCCGGCTCAGGACTGCCCGAACCGCGGGCTCGGCCGGGTCGACGAGCGGTGAATAAAAGTGTCCGGGCGGGGCCAGCAGTTTATGGATGCTTTGCTTCAGCTTCTCCAGTTGCCCCTCCGCTTCGAGGCGTTCTGCTTCGAGGCGAATGGTGTGCTCGCGCAGGCCGTCGCGCTCGGCGGCGAGCGTATCGCGCGCAAAGACGGCGTCCTGCAGCTGGGCCTCAAGGCTGCCCGGTTCGGGCGGCTCGGTGTGGCCCTGGGCGATGCTTTTAGCTTTGGAAAATATGCCTGCCATGCCGAATTGCTACTCTACCATTCTGGCCGTTTCCGGCCCTTTTGCGCGGCCCGCCGGGGGTGAGGGCCGCGCGTCCGGTGCCGCGTCCTATACTCTGGAAACTGGCCCATGGAAGAAGATCTGAGTTCGAGCGCGGCTCCGGCGATGCATCGCTTCACCTGCAACATCTGCGGCGCTCCATGTGAGTCCGACCATCTGGACCGGGAGCGCTCCAGTTGCGCGGCGTGCGGGTCGAGCGTGCGCGAGCGCTGGATCATCCACGCGCTGTCGACGGGACTATTCGGCCCCAGCCTGCCGCTGCGGGAGATGCCGGTCCGCAGAGAAATTCGCGGGATCGGGATGAGCGATTCGCCGCGCCTCGCCGACGGGCTGGCGGCGCATTTCAGCTATACGAACACGTTCTTTCATACCGAACCGCGGCTCGACATCGTGACGACCACCAATGAAGCGCTGTACGACTTCATCATCACCAGCGAAGTTTTCGAACACGTGGGCCCACCGGTGCAGGCCGCTTTCAATAATCTCGCCCGCCTGCTGAAGCCGGACGGCGTGGCCGTGTTTACCGTGCCGTGGGGCTATCAGCCGGCGACGATCGAACATTTTCCGGATCTGCACGACTGGAACGTGGTGGAGCTGCGCAGCGGCTACGTGCTGCTGAACCGCACCGCCGACGGGCGGCTGGAGACGCACGAAAACCTGGTCTTTCACGGCGGGCCGGGATCGACGCTGGAGATGCGGATCTTCGCGCACGCCTCGCTGATGGAACACTTCCGCATTGCCGGCTTCACCACGATTCAAATGGCGGAAGATTACCCGGCGTGGGGCATTGCGGAAGTGCCGTGGTCGCGCGGTTTTCTGCTGCGAAAGGGCGCGGCGTAAGACCCGTGAAGCCGGGGTTGGCCGCGCGGTTCACTGGCGTAGCGGCACGGGCGGGATTTCGGTTATCATCCGGCTTGGCCGGATTCATTTTTCGTAAAGTCTCGATTCGCAACCTCCGGATGGCGGCTCTTGCGCTGGCGTGTGCTGTTGCGCCTGGAGTCCGGGCTGCCACCGCGCCGGACCCGCGGGCGATTCTCGAAGAAGTCACGGTGGCAGAACGCGCGGCTGGCGTCCGCATCGCCGAGGGCGTCGAGATGCGGGAACTGACCGGGGAGGGGATGAACTTCCACACCCAGTACCGCTTTTCGGGCATCGTCGAGGATGAAAAACATCTGCGATGGGAGCTGATCGGAGAGCCGTCTACTCTGACGGTATGCGACGGCAGCGAGCACTGGAGCTACACGCGTCCCGGGGTGGGCTTTCACCTGAGTACCGTGGAGGCTACGCCTTGTCCCGGTCCGCTGCCGCAGTTCGACAATCTGCTGGAGAATCTTTCGGCCATCAGCATCACCGGGACGGATTCGGTGCCGTTCAACGGCGCCGCGGCCGCCTGCACGGTGGTGAAGGCGGAGTATAAGATTCCGGCCAGGCGAGCGATGGGCGGCGTGGGGTCGTCGGCGATCCGCACGCTTTGCATCGATGTGGCGGCGAAGGTGGTGCTGCGGGAACGGGAGGAGACGTGGGGCTCGGGGTCGAATGCGCGGTCGATCCGAACCACGACGTTCAGCTCCTACCAAAGGGCGGCGAAAGTGCCGCCCGCGGCGTACGTATTCGAAGCGCCGACCGGCACGTTTCTCGACCCTGGCCCGCAGGCTGGCGACGTGACTTCGGCGGCGGAGGACGGGTCGCACCGTTTCGGCGACGGCGTGATCGCCCCGGTGCTGGTGGCGAAAACGGAGCCGGCGATCACCGATGAGGCACGGCAGGCGGGTGTTGGCGGGCTCGTGCTGGTATCGCTCACCGTGGATGCCGAGGGCTTGCCGCACGACGTAGCGGTGGAACGGCGGCTGGGCTACGGGCTCGATGAAGAGGCGGTGAAGGCCGTCAGCCAGTGGCGGTTCCGGCCGGGGCTGAGCTTCGGCACGCCCGTCGCGGTGCGCGAACTGGTGGTGGCGGTGGATTTTCCCCGGCCGTAACCGGCTGCGCGGCGCGCCCGTTGACTCTTGTGGCGGTTGTTATTCTGGATCGGGGCCCGCGCTCCGATGGAAGAGCTTCGATTGCCGCAGCCACGAATCATCCCGTGAATTCCGCTACTGAGTTGCAAAACACGCGCACCGCCGTGCTGATTCCGGCGTACCGGCCGAATCACGCGCTGATCGGTGTGGTGCGGGCGTTGCGGGCCGAACAGGTGGAGCCGATTGTCGTGGTCAACGACGGCAGCGGCCCGGAGTTCGAGCCGATCTTCGCGGAGTTGAGCGCGATGGCCGGCGTGACCGTGGTGCGTCACGCGATCAACCTCGGCAAGGGCGCGGCGCTGAAGACCGGGATCAACTACATTCTGGCCGGGATGGGGGATTTCGCCGGCATCGTCACAGCGGATGCCGACGGCCAGCACCATCCCGACGACATCCGGAAAGTGATTGCGCGCTTCGGGCAGCAGCCGGAGGCGCTGGTGATGGGCGCGCGCGGTTTCGCCGGCAAGGTGCCGCTGCGCAGCCGGATCGGCAACGGGCTCACGCGCCGCCTGATGCGCATCGCGGTGGGGCACAACCTGAGCGACACGCAGACCGGGCTGCGGGCCGTGCCGCGGGCGCTGGCGGAGCGCTTGCTGCGCGTGGCGGCCACCGGTTACGAGTTCGAACTGGAGATGCTGATCGCGGCCATGCATATGGGGATCGCGGTGGTGGAAGAGCCGATCCGCACCATCTACGAGCCAGGCAACCCGACGTCGCACTTCCAGCCGCTGCGCGATTCCATGCGCATCTACTTCGTGCTGCTGCGCTTTGCCGGGATTTCCGTGCTTTCGGCGCTGCTCGACAACGGGGCGTTCTGGCTGCTGCACCGCTCCACGGGCAATATCCTGGCCGCGCAGGCGGGCGCGCGCGTGATCTCGGCGGCATTTAATTACACGGCGGTGCGCAACGCGGTGTTCCACTCGGATGAGCGGAACGCGGTGGTGCTGCCGCGCTATGCGGCGCTGGTCATGGTCAACGCCGCGCTGTCCTATGGCGGGATTCGCTGGCTGACCGGTTCCATGCCGATCGGCGTGATCTGGGCCAAGATGGCCGCCGAATCCATCATTTTTCTGGCGAATTTCGCCATCCAGCGGGACTTCATCTTCGCCAAACGTTCTGACGAACCCCGTGCGACGGACTGGGACGCGTATTACAAGCGGGCGCCGAAGATGGCGCTGGCGACGCGCAAATATACAACCGGCGTGCTGGTGCGCGCGCTGCAGCGGTACGGCGGGGCGGGGAAGATTGTCGAGATCGGCGGCGCCAACAGCTGCTTTCTGGATGCCATTCAGCGCGAGGTTCGGCCCGCGGAGTATCACGTGGTGGACAGCAATGTTTACGGGCTGTCGCTGCTCGATGGACGCAGCGACGTGGTGGCGCACCAGGGCGATGTGCTGCGGATGCGCGACCTGGGATTCGGGGCCGACGTCGTGTTCAGCATCGGCCTCATCGAGCACTTCGAGCCCGAGGACACCCGGAAGGCCATTGAAGCGCACTTCGCGCTGCTGAAGCCGGGCGGGTACGCGATGATCTCCTATCCCACGCCGACGTGGCTTTATCGCATGGCCCGCGGAGCGGCCGAAGCCCTGGGGATGTGGAAGTTTCACGATGAGCGGCCGCTGCAGCGGGCTGAAGTGGCCGGCGTGGTGCGGTCGCTCGGCGAAATCGTCTTCGAGAAGACGCTCTGGCCGCTGGTGTTGACTCAGCACCTGATGGTGATTCGCAAGCCGGAGACGGCGCGGACGGAGATGGCGCCGAAAGAATGAGGGCCGCCGCTGCTTCGCTTGCCCCGGCGCTGCTGATGCTGGCGGTGCTGCCGGCTTCACCGCGGGCACAGGATACTCCGCTTTCCGCAAGCAAACCTCTTTCCGCAAGCAGACCTCTTTCTGAAAGCAAACCTCTTTCCGCAAGCAGACCTCTTTCCGCAAGCAAACTGGCCGGGCACAAACTGGAAGCGGGCATGTACGTCTGGGAAGGCGTGGCGGAGACGCATTTGGCCAATCCCCTGGCCGACTCCCCCTTGGCCGGCAGCGTTGCCGCCATGGACGCCGCCGGATTCCACGCCGTACGGCTTCTGCTTTCCCAGCAGGCGGCCCGCGACTACGGGTTGCCGCCGCTGCGCTGCGCCGCTGGCGGACGCCCCACCCTCGCCTGCCTGTTTCGCAGCGATGCCTATCGCGCCGCGCTGGCGGTGAAGTCGGTGGACGTGGTGATGTTTACCGCCTACGACTATGCTTCGAACCAGCGCCAGCGCTTCCTCGATCCCGACTTTCTGAAGCAGAACCGCCAGCAGGTGTTCGACGAGTATCGCGATCTGGCCGAAGCCATCATGCGGGATTATTCGGGCAGCGGCCGCGTGTTCATCGTCGGAAACTGGGAGGGCGACAACCAGGTCTATTGCGGGTCGAGCTACGAATACGAAACGGTGGCGGCCAAGCACAATGCGTGCCTGCAGCAGGACCCCGGGCGCCATCTGGCGGCGCTGGCGGAGTGGCTGCAGATTCGCCAGCAGGCGATTGCGGAGGGGCGCAGGCGGGCCATCGCGGCAGGGGCTTCGGGCGTGGAGGTCTGGCACGCCGTGGAATTCAATACGCTGTTCTCCACGCAGCGGGTCGAAGGCGCGGTCATGCGCCAGAAGGACTACCGGGGCGTGCTCGATACTCTCGTGCCGCTGCTGCATCCCGATGTCTGTTCGTATTCGGCGTGGGAAAGCGTGGCGCGCGGCCGGCTGACGAAAGATCTGCAGGACGTGATGAAGGCCTGTGGCGACGCGCCGGTCATTGTGGGCGAACTGGGCGATAAGGAGAATCCCGATAAGCACTACCGGAAGATCGTCTCCGCCCTGCTGCCGCTGCGGGACCGCGTGCCTTTGGTGTTCTTCTGGCAGGCATTTGAAGCGAGGGAGCCGAGGGAACCCGGGTTCGGTCTGTTCGACCTCGGCGGTCTGCCAAAACATGCCAAAGCGCTCGATGCGATCCGTATTCTGTTCGGGGGAGAGCCGGGCAAATCGAAAGGCGCCCATTAAGGGCCGGCCAGTTTCAGCCGATGAAAGCACCAGCTGCAACCACCAGCTAAAACGCGGCTGGTGGATTCGAACTCAGGACGACGGAGGGGGATTTAGGGGATTCAGGGGGTTGTTTGGGGGATGTTCTTCAGGGGGAGATCAGTCGGTAGGATTGTTTCCGTCGTTCCTGAGTTCGTTCACGCACTATCAAAGGCAATTGCTTTGCCATTCGCAGATATGTGAAATCAGGGGCGTTTTCGTTTCGCTGTCTCGTTCCGGCACGCGGGAAAAGATTCGAACGGTACGGCTTGTACCAAAGCGGTCACCGATTGCCGCCCTTCGGGTCAGCGCGCGGCTTGTTCGGGGGGAAGCGCGGAGGGACGGATGACGCGGCCGCTTTTGGCCTCGTCGAGCGTGACGTGGTTGGCTTCGAGCGTCGCCCCGGTGGTGCGGTCCAGTTCAATCCGCGCGGACTGGTAAGCCACCAGGGCGGAAAGTTCCGCGGCCCGGGCGTTCATCAGGTCGCGTTGCTGCTGGGTCACGTTGTATGCGGTCGAAGCTCCCAGTTCGAATTTCCTCTGTTCGGCATCGAGCAGTTGCTCCTGCAGGACCCGATTCGCCGCCGCCGCCTCGTGCCGCGCCCGCGCCTGCCGCAGGGCTACCACCGCGTTCAGAACGTCCACGTCGGCCTGATTGACACCCTTTGCCACGTTGAGCTGCTGCTGGCGAAGCTGTAGCTGGTCGATGCCAAAATCGGCCTGCGCCTGCCCGTTGTTCACCGTCAGGCGGCCGCCCACAGCGATGCTTTCGGTGGGAAAGTTGCGACGGAATACCTGGCCGAGAGCGTTCCCGGTACCGCCGTCAAAGTAGGGATTGGCGGTGGCGCGGCCGACCACGCGCGGCGTACCGGCCAGACCCGCCTGACTTGCCGACGCCAGCACCTGCACCTGGGGAAGCACGCCGTTGGCCGTGCCGAGTGCCGAGATCTTCGCGGTCTCAAGGGCGGCGTTCTGGTCCAGCAGATCGCTGCGGTTGTGCCGGGCTCTTTCCATCAGGGCCGGGAGCGGGTCGATCTCATCGCTCGCCGGCAGCGTCAAATGATCGAGCGGCACAATCTCCGCCGCCGCGAGCAAAGGTTCTGCCAGCCCCGTTCGACTGATCAGGTTCTTCAGCCGTACCTCATCCTCGCGGATCCCCACGAGCGCGTTGTCGAGCGCCAGCTGGCTCGATGCCAGCTGATTCTCACCGGTGATGGTATCGACGGGAGCGAGCGCCCCGAGTTCCACGCGACGCCGGTTTTCCGCGACGAAGGCCTGTGCCGTCCCGAGCGCCGCGCGCTGGGCGTCGAGCCCGTCGTAATCGGCAACGAGCGCGTAGTAGGCGTTGAGCACCGCAACAACGGTATTGGTGACCTGCGTGCGAAACGCGAGGTCGGATGTATTCAGATTCATCCGCGCCACGGTGATGTTGCGCGTATTGAGCGCCACGCCGCGACCCTGCAGGAGGCTCTGCTGGATCGAAACCGCAATCGACGGGGCGACCGACGGGTTGAGCAGATCCGTGGGCGCGTTTTCATTCAGGTAGTGATCGGCGAAGCTGACCGTTGCCGAGCCGCCCGAGGCAAAGCCCTGCTGGTAGGAACCGCTGTAGTTGCGCTGGTTCTGGATCAGATTGGTGAGGATGGTCTGGACGACATTCGCCTGCGGGCTGCTGCGATGGCTGAAGGTGGCCGATGCCTGGAACAGCGGATCGTAGGTCTGCGCCACCGGACCGATTTGCGATACCGTGGCATTGCCGCCGCCGCGGCCCTGCGGACCGCCGCCATTTGTATTCACGCCCGCCGCCGCCTGGCTGCCCTGCACGCCCTGGCCGCTGGCGACCGTCGAAGCGTTCGCCGCCCCGCTCGGTACGCCCGCAAGCGCGCCGCCCGCCTGCGCGCGCTCCAGATTCGAGGCGCGGAGCAACGGCTGGTAGCGCGCCACTTCCACGTCGATATTGTTTTCGAGCGCAAGGGCGATGCAATCCTGCGCGTTGAGATACAGTTTGCCCGCGCGCAGCAGACTGCGCAGGCGGTCGGAATCGGCAAGTCGCACCGGCGGCGCCTCCACCGGTTCGTAGGGACGGCTGACGAGCGGGCTCCGGGGATGCTGCGGCTCAATGCCGATTTGCTGCGCGATTCCGGCAGGAGAGGCCGAGAACACGGCGAGCAGCGCGGCGCCGATCCGGCGTGCGTTCACCGGCGGCCTCCGCCAGCCGGCAGCGAAGCCGGAGCAGGCAGCGACGACGGCGAAGCCGGAGCAGGCAGCGACGACGGCGAAGCGCTCACTTTGCCGGCCACCGCTTCGTCAATCGATACGTGCCAGACCTCCAGCGTGCTTCCCGTGGCCTGCTCGAACGCGATCCGCGCGTGCGTGTAGTTGGCCATCGCCTCGGTTTCCGACGTCTGCGCGCTGGCGAGGTCGCGCTGATCCTGCACCACCTGATACGACGTGCCGGCGCCCAGCTCGAGCCGCTTGCGGTCCGCCTCCAGCGTTTCCGCCGAGAGTACGCGCGCCTTTTGCGCCGCGGCGTAGCGGGCGCGCGCCTGCTGCAGGCCGATGACGGCGTTCTGCACGTCGACGCGAACCTGGTTGATCTGCTTCTGCAGGTTGAGCTCGTTCTGGCGGATTTCGAGCAGGCTGGTCGCGTAGTCGGACTGCGCCGCGCGATTGCGCAGCGGAATGCTGAGCGAAAGGCCGGCCGAGTAATTCGGATAATTGCGGCGGAAGATTTCGGCCAGCAGATTCCCGTAGCCGCCCGAAAGATACGGCACGCCGGCCTGCGCGAGGCCGAGTGGCGTGATGTCGCCGGTGAGCCCGTTATTGGTCACTTCGGCGAAGGCCTGCAGGGTGGGCTTGAGCGAGTTCTTAATCCCCACCAGGTTCTGCCGGTTGGAATCCAGATTGATGTTGGCCTGCTGGATCTCGATGCGGTTGCGCAGGGCGGCGGCCATCAGCTCGTCGAACGGCGCGGCCGCCTCCTGCGCCGGGACGTCGATGCGATCCAGCGGGACGATGTGCGCCTCCGCCAGACTCGAACTGCCCACGCCGCTGCGGCTGAGCGCGTTCTTGAGAATCGTTTCCTGCTGCAGCAGATTGGTTTCGGCGATCACCAGATCCTGCTTCGCCGTGTAGAGCTGCGACTGCGCGCGCGTGATCTCAATCGGCGCCAGAGTGCCGATGCGCACCTGATCTTCGTTATTCTTCAGAAACTGCTCGGCGGTGGCGACTTCCTGCTGTCGCGAGCGAACCTCTTCGTTGAAGCTCACCAGATCCCAGTAGAGATTCAGCACGGCGGAAATCGTGGTGATGAGCTGCTGGCGGAACTGCAGGTCGGTGACCTTCAGATTGTTCTTCTGCACCCGGATGTTCCGGCCGTTCACCGCCGCGCCGAAGCCGTTGAGCAGGCTCTGTGTCACCGTCAGATCCAGACTGCCGGACGTATACGGATTCAGGCTGAACAACTGGCTGTTCAGCGACGTGTGGTTGCTGGAATACGTGGCCTGGGCGTTGAAGCCGGAAAACCACGTCTGCGAATACTGCAGCTGAAATGCGCGCGTATTCTGCACCAGCGCCGTGGTGCCGGTGAGGATGGTGTTGCTCTGCGGCGCGGTGGCGTGCTGGAAATTAGCGTATGCCGAAATCACCGGATCGGTGCCGGGAATGGCCGGACCGAGCTGTGTGACGATGCCGCCGCCCGCGCTGACGCCCGTGCCCGCCTGGCTGGAAGGCGCGCCGCTGGCGTTGACGGAAACGCCCTGCAGGCTGACGCTGGTGGGGCCGGCCGCCACCGCGGAACCGACGCTGCGCAGCAGACCGCCGGCACTGGCGCGCCGCAGCACTTCCTTTTGCAGCAGCGGACCGTAGCGCTGCACTTCGATGTCGATGTTGTTCTCCAGCGCCAGCGCCACCACGTCCTGCGCGGAAAGGTAGAGATTGCCGGCCCGCAGCAACTGTTCGAGCCGGCCGGAATTGGCGAGATTCACCGGCGGCACGCTGCGGGTCTCATACGGCGCTGTGAGACGCGGGAAGCGGCCAGCCGAGGGAGCATCGATCCGGATGGCGCTGCTCACGGCCGCCGGCCCGGATGCCGCGGGCGCCGTTCCCGGAACCGCTGTCTGGCCCGAGGCCGCCGCGGCGGCAAGAGTCAAAGCGAAAATCTGAAGCGGGCGCATGATTCCGTCGGTGTGCGGGGTCCTCAGGTGGAGAATACGCGCGGCGCCGGCGGGAAGTTCGCTCACGAAGCGGCGCGGGCTGTATTTTCCAATGGTCTAGTAGCCGTTTGTGACCTCGCAAGAAGATCGCGTTCTCCATCTTTTCCAGCTCACTGGCGCTTATCTCCAGGGGCACTTCCGCCTCTCCAGCGGCCTCCACAGCCCGGGCTACATGCAGTCGGCCCTCGTGCTGCGCTATCCGCAGCACGCCGAGCGTCTCGGCAGGCTGCTGGCCGAGCGTCTTTCGGAACTCTCGGGCGGGAAGCCTTACGACTTCATCGTTTCGCCGGCGCTCGGCGGGCTCGTCATCGGTCATGAAGTCGCCCGCGCTCTCGGGATTCCGTTTCTCTTCACCGAACGCGACGCGGACCGAAAGATGTCGCTGCGCCGCGGTTTCACCTTTGAACCGGGCACCCGCGCCGCCATCGTGGAAGATGTGATCACCACCGGCGGCAGCACGAAGGAAGTGATCGACCTGGTGCGCGCCGCCGGCGCCGTCCCCGTGGCCGCCGGTTCCATCGTGGACCGCAGCGGCGGCAGCGCCGACGTGGGCGTGCCTCGCGCAGCGCTCCAGACGCTTACCATCCCCGCCTGGGATCCCGCGCAATGTCCGCTGTGTGCCAACGGTGAGCCGGTCGTAAAGCCCGGTTCGCGCCCCGTTTAAACCGGAACGTGTCCCGTCGCATCCGCATTACGCTTTCCTACGACGGCACCGATTTTCACGGCTGGCAGGTCCAGCCCGGTTTGCCGACCATCCAGGGCACGCTCGAAGAAATCATCGGCAGTATTGAAGGCGGCCCGGTACAGGTGGCCGGCTCGGGCCGCACCGATGCCGGCGTTCACGCGCGCGCCCAGGTGGCGGCGTTTACTCTGCACAACCCCATCCCGACCGACAATCTGCTGCGCGCCATCAACCGCCTGCTGCCGCCCTCCATCCGCGTGACGGAAACCGCCGAGGCGCACATGTGGTTTCATCCGCGCTTCGATGCCGTCGCCAAGACCTATCGGTATACACTGTTCCGCTCCGCGCTGTGCTCGCCGTTCTTGTGGCGCTACGTCCACCACTATCCGTATCCGCTCGATGAAGCGGCGATGATTGCCGCGGCGCCCGTACTCGAAGGGGAACACGATTTCACCGCTTTCGCCGCCGCCGACGATCGCGATAATCAGGAGCAGACCAGGGTCCGCACCATCTTCAGTTCGCGCTTTGAACGTGTGGAGGAATCGCTCGTCTACACGGTTCGCGGCAGCGGATTCCTGAAGCACATGGTGCGCAATCTGGTGGGCAATCTCATCGAAGTGGGGCGCGGTAATCTCGATGCCGGCGCGCTCCGTCAGTTTCTGGTGCCGCCGGTGTCGCGCAAGTCCTGTCCCACGGCAGCCGCCAAAGGCTTGTGTCTGCAGTCGGTGGAATATCCGCCGGCGCCCTCTGACTAGCGCGGGCCCGCGGAATCGCCCGTAGTCTCACCCTGCCGCAGCAGCGTGGGCGGCTTGCGTGCCGGCTTTGCTTCTTCGGCTTTGCCCGCTGTTCCCGGTTGCGCGCCCGTCGCTGCTGAATCCTCACCGGAGCCGCCTTTTTTCGTCAGCGCGTCTTCGGCCGCCAGTATCGCCTCGCGCTCGCGCCTGGCCTGGTCGTCCTGCGTTTCCAGTTCCACGGCGCGCTCGTTCGGATGGCTCAGCGCCAGTTCCAGGCTGTCGCTGGTGGCGGCGATGGCTTCTTTCAGCTCGATATCGTACCGGTCCAGATCCGCCGGCGCGCCGGATTCGATCTTTTCGAGCAGCGCCAGAAATTTGCGTTCCGCGTCGCGCACTTCGATGCGGCCGATCTCGATATTCACGTGCCGCTTGAGCGCGTCATCGGAAACTGCGTCCATGGCGTCAACGATGCCCGCATATTCCAGCAGCAGTTCGCGCACGCTCAGCGACCGGCCCTGCTTCTCCTTCGCCAGCAGCCTCTGCAACTGGTCGATCCTCTGCCGCGCGAACAATACGTACAGCTTCAGCCGCGCATTCGGTTCCTGCGCCTCGCGAACCTTTTCGACTTCGGACGATGTGAGGAAGTCCTTTTCGGCGAAGCATGGAATCGCCATCGCACCGGCCAGTACACCGGTCAAAGCCAACGTCGTCATGATCTGGCGGAGTGTCATCGCTTCACCTCACTTGCCGCGGCCCATCAGGCCTTCGAACCAGCCGTCGTGAATCGCCTGGATACGCGCGATGGCCGGGTCGATGCTGCCGCGCTCTTCGGCATCCATCCTGCGCTGCAGATCGGTCAGGCGCTTCAACAGTTCCCGCGACCGCTGCTCGGCGTACTTGAAGGCGGCCGGACTGCGGCCCGGCGTCTTGTAGCTGGCTTCGAATGACGATACCGCCAGTTCCATGGCGTCGGTCGTTGTTTTCAGTTGCGCGTCGACGTTGGCGAGATCGGCGGCGGCATAAGCCGATTCGGCGTCATGCTCGGCCACTGCGGCGAAATCGATGGCGAGCCGCGCGCGCCTCTCCGCATTCGGCTCGGCTTTGATCTGCCCGAGCGACGGGGGCGCCGGCGACGGGGCCGCCGTTCCGGCCTGCAGCAGTGCGAGGAAAAGGACGGCGGAGGAGAGCCGCTTCATCGCTTGCGGATCTCCGCTTCCAGAATTCGGATTCGCTGCCGCGCCACAAACTCCTGGTCTGGCAGTTTGCCTGCGTCCGCCGTCACGAATTGCTGGTAGGCTTCGAGTGCGGGTTTCAACTGCCTCAGTTTATCCAGACAGATGGCCCGGTAGTAAAAGTCGCCCGGCAGTTCCTTGCCGAGCGCGCGGACGCGGTCGAGTGCGGCCAGGCCCTGCTCATAGTTTTCCGCCACCACCAGCGCCGAGGCCAGTTCGTTCCAGGCCTGCACCGAATCGGGGCGTAGCTTCGCCGCCGCCAGAAACTGCTCGGCGGCCGGTGCCAGCTTTCGTTCATCCCGCAGCAGGCGGCCGAAGCGCATGCGCAGATCGTAGCTGGCGCTGTCGGCCGCCACCGCCAGTTGCAATTGTTCGATGGCTGGACCGGGCTGACGATTCAGCCGATAGGCGTCCGCCAGCGCCACGCGGTTTTCCACTGTGGGCGCTTGCTTTACGGCGGCTTCGAGACCTGGGATTGCCGCCGCGAATTCATTCCGTGCGGCGAGCAGACCGGGAAGGCGGCTCTTTGCTTCCGCGCTGTCGGGAAACTCGCGATAGAGCGCGATCGCCTCGTCCGCGCGGCCCGCTTTGTCGCACGCCACGGCGAGTTCGAGCAGCGCGTTGCGCGCCTGCGGATCGAGTTCCGCGGCCTTGCGGTAATGCGCCTCCGCGTCCGTCCATTCCGGCGCTTGGGAGCGCAGCAGGGCTCGCGCCCAGCCGAGCTGCGCGGCGGACGATTTCGGATCCGCCGCCGCCGCGGCCTGGTAACTCGCCGCTGCCTCCGCCGGACGGCCCGCGGCCAGCAATGCATCGCCGTAAAGCAAATTCGGGCGCGCCTCGCCGGGCCTCGCTTGGGCGGCCGATTGCAGCGGCGCCATCGCCTCGGACGCCCGCCGGTTGCGCAGCAGCAGAGTTCCCAGATTGAGTTCCGCTTCGTAGAGACCGGGCTTCAGCTCCAGCGTGCGCCGCAGTTCCGCTTCGGCGTCAGCGTCCTTGTTCTGCATGGCCAGCGCCAGCGCCAGATTGAAATGAAGGAAATAGTCGTCGGGCTGCGCGCGCGCCGCCTCCCGCAGGGAAACTTCGGCAGCCGCCGGATTGCCGGCATCGAGCGCCTTGAGCGCATCTTCAGTCGCGCTCTGCTGTGCGAACGCGGCGGGAATAACGAATGCAGCGGCGACGATGAAAGCGGAGAGAGCAGCCTTTCGGCCGGGGCGCGGCATACGGTTCCATTTTACGGGCCGGCGTAACCGTTCGGAAGCGATCGTATCCGGTGCCTGGCCGTGCCCGGCCGGGCCTGCGTTTAGTGTGCGGTCACAGGCAGTGCGAATGTGGTCAGCCCGATGCCGGCGATCAGCAGGAGCGCCGCCGCGGCGACGTAGCCCTTCACCTTGCTTTCCGGCGACGACAATTCCTTCCACGCCACCAGGCCCCAAAGCATCGCCAGCACCATCGCACTTTGCAGCACGGGTTGGCTGATGCGTTGCAGCACCGCGCCCGCACCATCCGCCCGCGCCACCACAAAACTGGCGATCAGGCCCCCGCCGAGCAGCATCCCGCCGAAAATCCCCGGCAAATGGGAGACCACCTGTGCCTGAAAATAATTGACAATATCGATCGGCTCACCGGATACCGGAAGGTTCATCAGGAACAGATTCATGACAAATGTGGAGAACACGATGCCGACCGCGAAAACCACGCCGAGCGAGTACGGTCCCAGCCCGATATCCGGCACGCGCGCCAGATCGAGCACCGGCCGCGAGAAGCCGAGGAACAGGCCACCGCCGGCGCTCAGCAGCACACCGCCCATGCTGATATCGAGGCGCGTCGATTTTGTTTTCCCCAGTCGCACCTGCGCCAGCAGCCTTGCCTTTGCGAAGTGGTACCAGGCCGACGAAAACATCACCGACGAAGCAGCCAGCGCCAGCGATCCGCACAGTACCAGCAGCAGGTTTGACTGCCGGCTGACAATCAGGTCGATGATCGAAGTGACAATCAGTCCGGTGCTCATTCCGATCGGAATCGCCACCGACATTCCCGTCACCGATATGCCGCCCATCACCAGCATGGTTCCCATGTTGAAAAGACAGCCGCTCAGGAAGCCGAACGCATCCTGGCGCTTGCCGGCCAGCTTCACGTCGTCCAGAAACAGAAATCCGTCGAAGCCAAACGATCCAAAAGTGAAGGCCAGGATCAGCGCAATCAGCATCGCTCCAAATGCCAGGTCGAGGCAATACAGCTCATAGCGCCACTTGCCGCGCAACGATTTGAACGTATTCGCCCACGATCCCAGCAGGATCATGCCTATGGCCAGAACGATTAGTGAATAGAGATACGAGCCAGGTAGAATCATTTCGGCGTCTTAGCTACCGTACAACGGGCCTGATGTTCAGGTCAAGGACTGCGCAATCGGCCAGTTGCTTTCCGGCGTAATAGTACAAGCCGTACAAAAGATTACGTGAAGCTCCCGCCGGACCGCATTCCGCATGGTTTGCCAGCCACGAAGGACGCGCCGAGGCCGCCTGGTCCAGACTCGGCAGTGCCGAGGCCTCGAACCACAGGAAACCAGCCGCCGCGAGCATCGCCACCGCAGTTACACTTCGCTGCCCGAACCGGCGGGCGATCCCCAGTCCGGCAACCGCAGCCAAAGCTACCCCGAGCGCCGCGAGTCCCCAGGGAATCGCCGCCGCTCGAAACCCGTGTCCCAGTGCCGCCGGAACTACTTGTGTCATTGCCGGAAACAGTCCGATCAGGGCCGTTACGGCCGCGACGCGCAGCGTGCTTCCCGAATCCAACCTGCCCGCCCCCGTAGCTCCGCCCGCTTCGCCTGCTGCGGTGGCCAGCGCCATCAGAATGCACAGCGAAGGAACCAGCGGCAGCACATAGCCAGGCAGCTTATTCAGCGCGGCGCTGAAAAGCAGCATGCCGAAAATGACCACCCCGGCCAGCGCCTGTACCCGGGCATCCCGCCGCAGGGGGCGGAGTCCGCCTGGCAGCCCGCCGAGCAACGGGAACCACGGGAAAAGCAGCAGCAACAGCACCGGGAGGTAAAACCACCACGGTTGAACATGTTGCAGGGCGGTGGAGTGAAGCCGGTTGAACTGCTGTTCCACAAACAACACGCGCAGAAATTCGCTGCCGTTGCGCGCCGTACACAGCGAATACCAGGGCAGGGCAGTGAAGGCAAACGCGATTACGGGCGCCGGACGGAGCCAGTCCAGCAGCCGCCGCCAGCCTCCGTGAAAGATTCCGATCGCCGGAATCGGCAGGAAAAGGGCCAGCGGAACCAATGCCTTGCCGAGCGCCGCGATGCCGAGACAGGCCGCCGGAATCCACAGCCGGTTTCGGTCCTTCCCGGATTCCTTTGCTTCAGCCACCCAGCCGAGCGACGACAGCACGGCAGCGGTAAAAAAGGCGGACATCGGCAGGTCCGTCACGCCCACTCGGCTGTAGGTGAGCCAACCGGCCGACGTCGCGCAAAATACCGCGGCATACGTCGCTACCCTCTTGTCCCATGCTGCCTGCAACTGCCACCAAAGTAAGGCGAGGAACGCCAGGCTCAGCAGAGCCACGGGCAAGCGGGGCGCGAGGTCAGGCCCGAGCCCCGCAAGGTTTCCGGCCGCCGTCAGCCAATAAAGCAGCGGAGGCTTTTCAAACCAGGGGTGGCCCCACAGCGTGGGCGTAATCCAGTCCCCGCTGCGTGCCATGCTCTGCCCGATTGCCGCGTAGCGCGGCTCGTCGGGTCCCACCACACCCATGGCCGTCAGACCGTTCAGATAAAGGAGGCAGACGAGAGCCACGGCCGCCGCCGCGGTGAACTTTGCCGCCGTCGAAGCGGAACCGGAACCGGAGGTGGGCGAAGCAGCCAATCTCTATGAGTATGCCCGACCGATCCTGGCCCTGCCGCTTCAGCCGCCGCCGGGTTGCGCCAAACGGGCGCCGTCAGCCGCTATTTCCGGACGTTGGCCAGCCAGTACGGAACCCACGCGGCGGCGATCAGAACATCGAACAGCAGCGCGCGCCGGTTGTGCGGTTCGCGCCAGGCACGCACCACGGAATACACTCCGAATGCGCCGAACACGAACACCGAAATTCCGAACCAGAAGAAAAAGGGCGGCACCAGCATCGCGGGCAACCCGCCGCGCGAAAAGCGCCCCAGCGCCATTACGGCCAGGGTGATTCCAATCAGGACCCGGAAGATTGTGCGTGCCATCGGAGCGGCGACTCGCCGTTGTTCCTAGTTAAGCACCACCGCTCCGCTGATTCAATACACGCGCCCCACCCCGCGTTACGATGACAGTGGCCCGAATGAAACGGAATTTTCCCCTGCTTCTGTTGCTGCTGGTTTCCGCCGCCGCTCAGGCGCAGGACGGGCCGCAGGTCTTCAAGCTGCCGCCGGGCGATTTCCGCTGGGTGGAATTCACCGTTGGCCAGTCCCCGACGGCGGTGGAGTGCAGCTACCAGGTCGTCGACGGCCCGCCCTCCGTTCACGCCGAACTGCTGCCCCGCAGCGAGTTCCGCCTCCTGTATCGCGGACAGGATCATAGTTCGATGGCCGTCACCCCGGCGGCCGCTTCCGGTCGCTTCCGCGAACTTATTGCCGACAAAGGCCGCTACGTACTGGTGCTCATGAACGAGCCCGGCGCGAAGACGGCGCGCGTGACGCTCGATTTCCGGACCACGCTCAATCCGCGGGCGGAAGACATAGCGCGCGGCCTCGATCCGCGGACCCGCCTCAGCGTGATCCTCATCAGCTTTGCCGGCTTCTTTGCCACGGTCGCCTGGATCGGCCGGAAACTGCTGCGGCTTTTGCGCGACTGACGCTATCATGAAGTGTCGGACCGCCCGACGCGAATGCACACGGCTGATGCGCCACTGATGCGGAAAAAATTCCCGAAGTGGCTGGTCCCGGCCCTCGGATACGCCATCGCCGCCGTTTCCCTCGTCTGGGCCCTTTCCCGTTTCCCCTACGCGCAGCTCGGAGACCATCTGCGCACCATGGACTGGCTGCTGGTGGCCGTCGCCGTGGTGCTGGAAATCCTGGTCTATTTCGCCGACGCATGGCGCTGGATGGTGCTGCTGCGGCCCGCGGGCGAGCCTTCCTACGGCCTGTGCCTGCAGTCGGTCTTCGTCGGCCTCTTCGCCAACGACGTCCTTCCGGCGCGGGCGGGCGAACTGCTGCGCTGCTTCCTGCTGAGCTGGGAGAGCGAAGTGCCGCTGTCGCTCGCGCTCACCAGCGACGTGATCCTGCGCATCATGGACGGGCTGTGGATCGTGCTTCTCTACGTGGTGGTGACGCTGCAGGTCGGCACCCACGTGCTGGTGGCGCGCGTCATGTGGGGCTTCGGCACGGGCGTCGTGGCCATTGCGGCGGTGCTGCTCTGGGTGCTGTTCTGGCGGCTCTCGGCCAATCGTTTCCTGCGCGGCCGGAGCTGGGGCGCCCGCTTCGTCAGTCTGCTCGAAGAAATTCACCGGCTCGGACGCTGGCGCGAACTTGGCCTTGCGATGGCCATCGGCGGCCTGTACTGGTTCCTCCAGGTGCTTGCCGTCTGGGTGCTGGCCAGAGCCGATGCCTTCGATTTCGGTTTCGCGGCCGTGGCGTTTCTGCTGGTGGTGAAGTCGGTCTACACCGTGGTGCCGAGCGCGCCTGCCAACCTCGGGGTCTACCAGGCGGCCATGGTGTCGGCGCTCCTGTTGCTGCTGGTGGAAAAGCAGAACGCGCAGATCTTTGCCGAAATCATGTTTTGGATCCTGTCGCTGCCGCTCGCCGCGGCCGGCGCCATTGCCGTGGGCTTCACCGGCTACGACATCAATGAACTGCACGAGCGCGCCCGGCTGCATGCGGAAGAACGAAAACTGAAGCAGGCCGAAGCCGCCGGGCAGCCGCGGATCCAGGCCCCGTGATTCGCTGCCTCATCACCAACGGAAAGGCCGCGCGCGACGAAGCGCTCTGGCTGCGGCATCTCGCCGCATGGATCGAGCGCGGCGTCGAGCTGATCCAGATTCGCGAACGCGATCTGACCGCCCGCGAACTGGCCGCGCTCACCCGCCAGGTAGTGGCGCTGTCCCATGCCACCGGCACAAAGATTCTGGTGAACGACCGCGCCGATGTCGCCCTCGCCGCCGGCGCGCACGGCGTCCACCTGCGCGAAGGCACCGCGCCGCTCGATGGCGCCGGTCCCGAACGGTTCCGGGAACAAGGGCTGCTGGTCAGCGCCGTCTGTCACCGGCCGGAAGCTGTCGGGGCGCTTGCCGCGGCCGACTACATCGTGCTCGCGCCCATCTTTAATCCGTTGTCGAAGGCCGCCGTCGCGCCGCCTCTCGGCCTCGCAGGAATACGGGCCGCGGCGCGCCTCACCGCCGTGCCGCTGCTGGCGCTCGGCGGCATCGCGCGCGAAAACCAGCAAAGCTGCCTCGACGCCGGAGCCGCCGGAATCGCCGCCATTTCCTACTTCGCCGGGCACCCCTAGATTCGTCGCCGGCCAACTCCCGATTCGCCCCGATTCCACAGCCGTTTGCCGCCATTTTGCTCATGTTTCATTTGTGATACGATTCGGGCGAATCGGCGGCCATCAGGCCTGTCCGAACGGAGGTAGTTGCCATGAAATCTTACGAAACGAAGGACATCCGAAACGTTGGCATTGTAGGTCACGGTCACTGCGGAAAGACCTCCGTGGTGGCCGGTCTCCTGTACGCGGCCGGCGCCACCTCGCGCCTCACGCGGGTCGATGAAGGCAATACCGTTACCGATTACGACGAAGAAGAAATCAACCGCAAACTGACCATCTCCACCTCCGTCGCCTCCATTGAATGGAAGGGCACGAAGATCAACCTGCTCGACACTCCGGGCTTCAACCTTTTCACTAACGACGCCCACTCGGCGCTGATTGCCGCCGACGCGCTCATCATCGTCGTCGATGCCGTGGCCGGCGTCGAAGCGCAGACCGAAAAGATGTGGCAGTACGCCGAAGACCGCAAACTCCCGCACGCCGTCGTCATCAACAAACTCGACCGCGACCGCGCCAGCTTCGAACGCACGCTCGAAAGCATCCGCACGCGCTTCGGCCGCAACGCCGTGCCCATCCATTTGCCGCTCGGCCGCGAAAAGGAATTCACCGGCGTCATCGACCTCGTACACATGCGCGCCCACATCTTTGTTCCCGATGGCGACGGCAAATCGAAGCAGGCCGACATTCCGGCCGAATACGCCGAAGCGGCGAAGGTGGCGCATGAAGAGCTGGTCGAAGTCGTCGCCGAAGGTAAGGACGACCTCATGGAAGAGTTCTTCGAACAGGGCACGCTGCCGGAAGAGCACATCGTCTCCGGCCTCGATGAAGAAATGCGCGAAGACCGCATCTTCCCGGTGCTCTGCATGTCCGGCCTGCACGACGTCGGCTCGGACCGCCTGCTCGACCTCATCGTGGAAGCCTTCCCGTCGCCGGCCGATCGTCCTCCCGCCACCGTCACGCTGAACGGCCAGCCGATCGAGCGCAGGTGCGCCGATTCCGAACCCGCCGCCGCGTTCGTTTTCAAGACCACGGCCGATGCCTTCGCCGGCCGCCTCACTTATTTCAAGGTGCTCTCCGGCGTCGTCAGAAACGAGGCGAACCTGGTGAACGCCGGCAAGGGCGGCGGCGAGCGTCTGGCTCACATCGGCTCCCCGCTCGGCAAGACCGTGCTGCCGGTCAATGAACTGCATGCCGGCGACATCGGCGTGGTCGCTAAACTGAAAGACACCGTGACCGGCGATACGCTCGCCGAAAAGTCGTCGCCCGTTGTGTTCCCGCCGGTGAAAATCGGTGAGCCATCCATCGCCTTCGCCGTCGAAGCTAAATCGCGCAACGACGAAGACCGCATGGGCAACGCACTCCACAAACTGCTCGAAGAAGATCTTTCGCTGCGCTTTTATCGCGATCCGCAGACCAAGGAATTTCTGGTCGCCGGAACAGGCCAGCAGCACGTGGAAATCGCCGTCAGCCGCCTGAAGAAGCGCTACGGCGTCGACGTGACGCTCAAGGCGCCCAAAATTCCCTATCGCGAAACCATCCGCGGCACCGCCGACGTGCAGGGCCGCCACAAGAAACAAACCGGCGGACACGGCCAGTTCGGCGACTGCTGGATCCGCATGGAGCCCCTCCCGCGCGGCGGCCGGTTCGAGTTCGCCAATGAAATCTTCGGCGGCTCGATTCCGAAAAACTACATCCCCGCCGTGGAAAAAGGCATCATCGAAACCGCCGAACGCGGCTACCTCGCCGGCTTCCCCATGGTGGATTTTAAAGTCACCGTTTACGACGGCTCCTACCACGATGTGGATTCCTCCGAACTCGCCTTCAAGCTCGCCGCGCGCAAGGCCTTCCGCGCCGGCATGGCCACCGCCAAACCGGCGCTGCTCGAACCCGTCATGAACGTCCACGTGCAGGCCCCGGTGGAGTTTGCCGGCGACCTCATGGGCGACCTCAACGGCCGCCGCGGCCGCATCTCCGGCATGGAAACCCAGGGCTCCACGCAGCTCATCAACGCCCACGTGCCCATGGCCGAGATGCTCAGCTACCAGAGCGATCTCACCTCCATGACCCAGGGCCGCGCCTCATTCAGCATGGAATTCGACCACTACGATTACGTCCCCCAACTGCAGGCGGAAAAAATCATCGCGGCGGCGAAGGCGGCCAAAACGGGCGAGGTGGAGGACGACGACGAGTAACCGGTCGGCTCACGGCGGGGGCGGGGAATCGGCAGTGCCGGCATCCGGCGGCTGACCCCGCCCCGCACTCCCCGATTCCCGCGCGCCCCCCCGATCCCATCACGCGCCCCGATCCCACCGCGCGCCCCGATCCCCGATCGCCCCGATCGCCCCGATTCCCGCGCGCCCCGATCCCGGGCCCGATAACTCCCTCGCCGGTATCCTCGACGCCCGATCTCACCGCGCTCCCCGATCTCCCCATCTCCCCGCGCGCCCCGATCCCATCGCTCGCCCCGATCCCATCGCTCGCCGTTACCCCCGCGCGCGCGGAGCCCGGTTCCGCGTCGGGATCGGGTTTTAGTATGATGGAACGGTACGTTTCATTTAGGTGAAACGTCAACTGTCACTGCATTTGCCCCCGGTGGGCGTCGCCGTTGCCTGGTTTGCCCGGACTGCACCCGATTACTTTTAACAGGACTGTGAATGACGCGTAAAACCGGAGAATGCACCGCCATCCTGCTGGCCTTCGCCATGGTGGCCGATCCGTCTTCGCTTCTGCTGGCCCAGCAGTCCGGTGTTCCGGCTTCGTTCTTCGCTCCCGCTACCGTTCGCCAGCCGGGGCAGTCTTCACCGCTGCCGGCCATTACCGCCACCAGCCACCTTCCGTATTTGAACGAGGTTGCCCGGCGCCTCGCCGCGAAGGAAGCCGGCGCGGTTTTCCGGCCCACTCCGTCCGACCTTCTGATCCAGCAGGCCGAGGAAAAAGTCCGCGTAGCCCGCCAGTTTTATCAGAACAGCGAAATCGACCGCGCGCGCGCCGACTTCGACGCCGCCATCGACCTCATGCTCTCGGCCTCCGACGGCCCCACCGACGAATCCCTCTACGAGACCCGCCTCGAAGAAATGATCGATGCGATCCACCGCCAGGACCTCGCCGGCATGGGCGCCGCCGCCATCGATGAAGTCCCCGGCTTCGATAAGGCCCCGCTCGACGACATCCTGACCCTGACCTTCCCGGTGGATCCGCGGATGAAGGACAAGGTGCAGAACGAAGTCCGCTCCACCTCGTCGGCGCTGCCGCTGGTGGTGAACGACGCCGTCCTCAGCTTCATCAACTATTTCGCCGGCAAGGGCCACCACACCATCGAATACGGTCTGGCCCGGGCCGGCCGCTACCAGCCCATGATTTCGCGGATTCTGGCGGAAGAAGGCGTGCCGCAGGAACTCATCCACCTGGCGCAGGCCGAATCCGGCTTCCTGCCCCGCGCCGTGTCCCGCGCCTCGGCCGGCGGCATGTGGCAGTTCATGAAGTTCCGCGGCAACCAGTACGGGCTCACGCAGACGCCGTACTCGGACGACCGCTACGATGCCGAAAAGGCCACCCGTGCCGCCGCGCGCCACCTGCACGATCTTTACGACGAATTCGGCGACTGGTATCTCGCCATCGCCGCTTATAACTGCGGTCCGGGAAACATCGAGAAGGCCGTAGAACGCACCGGCTACGCCGACTTCTGGGAACTGCGCGACCGCCACGCGATTCCCGTCGAGACCACCAACTACGTGCCGATCATTCTCGCCATGACGATCATGGCGAAGAACGCCTCGGCATACGGCCTCGACCACGTGACGCCCGATGCCCCGCTCGAGTACGACACCATCCAGACCACCGCGCCGACCAGCCTCGCCATACTCGCCGATCTGACCGACACTTCCGTTCCCGAACTCCAGCAACTCAACCCGGCGCTGCTGCGAAGCCTTGCCCCGGCCAATTTTGACGTGCGGGTTCCGAAGGGAACCGGTGAGGAGACGCTGGCAGCCCTCGAAACCGTGCCGCCCGATAAGCGCGCCGCCTGGCGCATGCACCGCGTGGAAGCGGGCGAGAATCTGGCGGCCATCGCGCGGCGGTTTAATGCGACGCCCGCGCAGCTTGCCTCGGCCAACAACCTCGAAACCGCCACGGCAGACCTGTCAGCCGGCGACCTGCTCATGATTCCCGCCGCCCCGCGCCCGGAACCGGTTCGCGTGGTGGCGGCCAAAGCTGCTCCAAAAGGACGCACTCCGGTTCGCACCGCGGCCAGCGCACGAAAGCCAGTTGCGACAAAGACTGTTGCGACAAAGACTGTGGCGGCGAAGACTGTGGCGGCGAAGACCACTCCCGCCCCGCCCCGCTCCGCCGGAACGCTGGCGCAGACCAAGAATCCCGCCGCTCCGCTCAGCCGCTGATTCCCCGGCCGCCCCAGGACGCTGATCTGCCCGCAGGCGGTCGTTTTGCCGCTCCCGGGCATTTTTTTTCGTTCAACCCCCCGATTCTGGCCCCCGGCACTTGCCTCGCCAAAAAAAACAGGTATGCTAATGGTGTCCACGCCGAAACAGGAGGCCGATTGAATGTTCGATGATCTGAAGTTCTCGCCCAAAGAAGAAGACGAAATGGAAGACTTTCGCGACTACGGTGACGATGCCGATGAAGTTGATTCCAAGCTCGACGACTACGAGATGGAAGATGAGGACGAGGACGAAGACGAGATCATCGCGACTATGGTCGTGATGCCGATCGAAACGCAGGTGCAGACCTTCGTGATCGAGACCGAACCGGAAACGGAATCGGCGCCCGAACCCGTCGTGGAAGCTCCGCCCGAGCGGAAACCGGCGAAATCGGCCCGCAAGGCCGCACCGAAGAAGGCCGAACCGAAGAAAGCTGAACAGAAGAAAGCCGCTGCACCTGCGGCGAAAGCTCCGGCCAAGAAAGCCCCGGCCAAAGCAGCTCCGGCCAAGAAAGCTCCGGCCAAAGCAGCTCCGGCCAAAAAAGCTCCGGCCAAAAAAGCGTCCGTGAAGAAGGTGGCCAGCAAGGCGCCGGCTAAAGCCGCAGCGAAGAAGGCCGCTCCGAAGAAGGCCGCAGCGAAGAAGGTCGCGCCGAAGAAGGCCGCTCCGAAGAAGGCCGTTGCAAAGAAGGTCGTTGCGAAAAAGGTTGCGAAGAAAGCCGCTCCCTCCGTCGCTTCAAAGAAGGCAGCGCCGAAAAAGGTAGTCGCCAAAAAGCCAGCCGCGAAGCCGGCCCCGAAAAAGGTTCAGGCCCCCAAGGGCAAAGAAACGAAGGGCAAAGAAACGAAGGGCAAAGAAGCGAAGAGCAAAGACAAGAAGGGCAAGGATAAAAAGTCGAAGGGCAAAAAGGGAAAGAAGTAAACGCCCGCTCAGGATGGGCGCCTTCGACGGCGAACGATAAAAAGGCCGGTCTCCTTCGGTTCAGAGACCGGCCTTCGTTTTATTTCTGCTCCGGCACCGGTTTGGCGACAACCATGCGGCACTTCTCAAACAGATAGATGAGCGCATCGGCATACTCTTCGGTCGTCTTGGCCGGCTTGCCGGAAAACCCGGCCGCCGTCGTATTGCCTTTGCCGTACCCGGTCGTGACCGCGATGAATTTCATCAGCTCCAGCGCCACTTCGTCGCGGCCCTTGGCGGCCGCATCTTTTGCCGCCTGTTCGCTCTCTTTGGTGTTCTTCGCTTCGTCTGCCATTCGGTGATGCTCTCCTCTCGGGATTCCGTTCCGCTCCGCCTATGCCTGTAAACGCCCGCCGCTTTATCCGCAAAATGCGAGGCGGCGCACAGGCCCATCTGATCGAAGCCGACGACGGGCACTTCTACATCGTCAAGTTTCAGAATAACCCGCAGCACCGCCGCATCCTGGTCAACGAGTTTCTCGCAACCGCCATTCTTACGCACCTGCAGATCGCCGCGCCACCCTGCGAGCCCGTTATTCTCTCCCCGGCCTTTCTCGCCGCCAACCCGGAAATCCACATTCAGACCGGCAGCAACTGCATTCCCGTCGCTCCCGGCTGGCACTTCGGTTCGCGCCATCCCGGCGACCCGGACCGCCTCGCCGTCTACGATTTCATTCCCGATGCCCTCCTCGGCCAGGTCGCCAACTCCGACCAGTTCCTCGCCGTCCTCGCCTTCGACCGCTGGGTGGCCAACGCCGACGGCCGCCAGACCGTCTTCTTTCGCGCCCAGCTCCGCGACTGGCTGGCGCGCCCCGGCGTCCCCCCCCGCAAACTCGGCTTCGTTGCGCTCATGATCGACCACGGCTTCGCCTTCAACGGCCCCCACTGGGACTTTCCCGATTCCGCCATCGCCGGCCTCTACGCGCGCCGCACCGTTTACCGCGCCGTGAAATCCATCCACGACTTCGAGCCCTGGATCGAGCGCATCCGCAACTTCCCGCCCGAAGTCTTCGACCGCGCCCTGAGCGCCCTGCCGCCCGCCTGGATCGGTCCGGACCTCGACGCACTGGAAAAGATGCTGCAAACGCTCCTGCGCCGCGGCAAACGCATCCAGGCCCTGCTGGAGGAGTGCCGTAACGCTCCCGGCAACCCGTTTCCCGAGTGGCGCTAGCTGCTTCCGCCCACGCGGCCGATATGCAGCGCCGCGATGCCGAACGTCAGGTACTCCCAGTCCACGCGCGCGAAGCCGCACTCCTGCATCATCCGCGCCAGCTCCGGAGCATCGGGAAACTTCCTCACCGATTCAGGCAGATACTTATACGCTTCCGGCGCCCCCGAAATCGCCCCGCCCAGAATCGGCAGAATCTTCGTGGAATACCAGTTGTACAGCGCCGCGAACGCCGCGTTCGGCGGCTGCGTAAATTCCAGAATCGCCAGCGCCCCGCCCGGCCGCAGCACCCGCCGCATCTCCACCAGACCCGCCCGGTAGTTCGCCAGATTCCGATATCCGAACGCAATCGTAATCAGGTCGAGACTCGCATCGCCAAACGGCAGCGCCAGCGCATCCGATTCCACCAGCCCCGATTGCAGCCGGTCCTTCCGCAGCTTCGCCTGCGCGCCCGTCAGCATCGGATGGCAGAAGTCGCTGCCGATCAGCCGCCGCCCCGCCGCGCGCTCCAGCGCGATCAGCAGATCGCCCGTTCCGCACGCCAGATCCAGCACCACCGCATCCGGCCGCGTCACAATGTCGCGAACCCGCGCCACCGTCCGGTTGCGCCACGACTTATCGATATTCGCCGAAAGCACGTGATTGGCGAGGTCATAGCGCCGCGCCACCTGGCCGAACATCGCGCGGACGTACTGCGAGGCCTCCTGCTCGGTGCGGGCGCCGTCCGGAGTTGTGCCTGCCGCCTTCATTTGCTTCGGCAATCCGCCAGCGCCTTTTCAATGGCCCGCAGCACCGCCGCTTCCGCAATGCCGGACTGCACCACCACTTCGCCGATCCTCGTCGGCAGCACGAAATGCACGCGGTTCTGAATCGTCTTCTTGTCCTTCACGAGCCGCGCTTCGAGCGCCGCCGCCGCAATGCCGTCCACGTTCGGGATGGGCCCGTAATCGTCCAGCATCTGCAGAATCGCCCGGCAGTCCGCCTCCGCAGCCGTTGCCAGCTCCATCGCCAGATAGGTTGCCGCCCGCATCCCCCACGACACCGCCTCGCCGTGCAGGAAACGCGTGTACTTCGTCTCCGATTCCAGCGCATGGCCGAACGTGTGCCCGAAATTCAGAATGCGCCGCCGGCCCGATTCCTTCTCATCGCCCGACACCACCTCGGCCTTCACCCCCACCGATTCGGCAATGATGTGATCCACCACGTCCGGCTTCTGCGCCAGCACCTCCGCGCGCCGCTCCGCCAGCAGCCGGAAAAGCGGTTCGCTGGCAATCACGCCGGTCTTGATGATTTCGTACAGCCCCGCGCGATACTCGCGCTCCGGCAGCGTTCCGAGCACGGCCGGATCGATCAGCACTTCGAGCGGCTGATGGAAGCTGCCGATCAGATTCTTGCCCGCCACCAGATTCGTGCCCGTCTTCCCGCCCACGGCCGCGTCCACCTGCGCCAGCAGCGTCGTCGGCACCTGGACCACCGGAATCCCGCGCATGAAGATGGCGGCGAGAAAGCCCGCCATGTCCGTCACGATCCCGCCGCCCACCGCCACCACCACGCTCGAACGGTCCGCGCCGCTCTCCGCCATCTGCTCGGCCAGCATCTCGATATGCGCCATGCGCTTGTTGTCTTCGCCGCCGGCAAAGAAGAGGACGTCGAAACTGCGCGCGCCCAGCGAGCGGCGCACCGCCTCGCCGCAGAGTTGCCACACGTCGGCCGTCGTGACCACGAAAACCTTGCCGCTGCGGGCGGGAATCGCCTCGCCAATCCGCGAGATCGCGCCTCGCTCCACCACCGCTGTGTAGGAATGTAACGGAGTCGTTACCTGAAACCGGGCCATTTCCTCAATTGTGTCATTCCCCTCGCTTTCTCAAGCCGTTGCGGGTGTGGTTGCTAAAATCGCGTTGAACATATGGACTGCGATTTTCTGGTCATCGGGGCGGGCGTAGCCGGTCTGCGCGCGGCAATCGAACTGGCCGGATGCGGCAGCGTGCTGGTGATCGCCAAGGATTCACTGCGCGAATCTTCGTCGGAATACGCGCAGGGCGGCATCGCCGTGGCGCTCAGTGACGATGACGAAGTAGAGCTGCACGAGCAGGATACGCTCTACGCCGGCGACGGGCTCTGCGATCAGGCGGCCGTCCGTACGCTGGTGGAAGAAGGCCCCGCCGCCATTCAGGATCTGATTCGCTGGGGCGCGGAGTTCGACAAAGAAGGCGGCCAGCTTTCCTTCACGCGGGAAGCGGCCCACAGCCGCAACCGGGTGCTGCACGCGCACGGCGATTCGACCGGTCGCGAACTGGCGCGCACACTCTACTGGAAGGCAGCCTCGTTCGCCAACGTGCGTTTCGAGAGTTACTCGGCGGTGACCGATCTGCTGCTGGCCGACGGGCGGGCAGCGGGCGCCGTGGTGCTCGACGAAAAGCGCGGCGTGCTGCGGGAAATCCGTTCGCGGGCCGTGCTGCTGGCGACAGGAGGACTCGGGCGGGTTTTCAGGGAAACCACCAATCCGGATGTGGCCACCGGCGACGGCGTTGCCATGGCGTGGCGGGCCGGCGCGGAGATCGCCAACATCGAATTCGTTCAGTTTCACCCCACGGC
>CAIKMJ010000010.1 GCA_903828455.1 uncultured Acidobacteriia bacterium
ACACCTTCGGATTGTGCTTCGCCAGCACCTTGGTGATCGCTGCCGTCAGCGTCGTCTTGCCGTGATCGATGTGCCCGATCGTCCCGATATTGATGTGCGGCTTACTGCGGTCAAATTTCTCTTTCGCCATGTTCGTCCTTTAGAAAGTCAAAACCCGCTCCGCCCGCACCTGCATTTCCGTCGGCGACCGTTGCGGCGAAACCACTGAACCTGATAATCCAACCAACCCGTATAATCCAGCCAACCCGGATAATCCAGCCCACCCGGTGCGAAAGCTCATCGCCTTGCACGTTTTCGGCTTGCACGTTTTTGCACGTTCGAAGCCAATTTTCGCCCGGCCGGAGCCCGACGTCATTTTGCACGTTCGAACCCAAACCAGACCCACCGGCAACCCAGACCACTGATTGCATGCGATTTGCACGTTCGAACCCAAATTCGCCCGGGCGCTTCGCAACCGAACCCGGGGAAATCGCCCGGGATGAAAAACTGGAGCCGTTGACCAGGATTGAACTGGTGACCTCGTCCTTACCAAGGACGCGCTCTACCAACTGAGCTACAACGGCCCTCGAATGGCCGGCCGACTACAAACGGCCAACCCTTAACCCGCGCCGGGGGACAGCAGACCCCGGTTTAAAACTGGTGGACAGGGGAGGATTCGAACCTCCGTAGCTCGCAAGGAGCGACAGATTTACAGTCTGTTGCCATTAGCCGCTCGGCCACCTGTCCAAACTGGTGGCTAAATTTAATTTTAAGGGAACTTGCGAATGACCGAAAGTCTGCCCCAGCCGAATATCCGATTTTATCACAACCCCGAGTGAAACCGAATTTTCGCCGCGCGAGGTGTTCTGTATCAGGCGACTTCGAGGATCTCGACATGAGAAGGCGCAGGGATTGGATCGCCATCTTTGCGCATGGAGCGCAGATGAATGGAGATTGCCTCGGTGATGCGCCGACGGATGATCGCGAGCGTACGGCCGGTGGCGATGCAACCCGGCAGATCCGGGACGTAGGCCCCATAACCGTTTGCTGACTTCTCGAAGATAACGGGATATCCGGACTCGTTCATTTCAAGCTTGCCTGTTTCGGTATGGACTTGAGCGTTCCGGCCGGAACATCGCCCGAAGGGTGCCCGTTCACGGTGGCCTCGCCTGGTTTCATGCGGTGAATGAATTGGCGATGACTGCCTTCCGTGTTCTTCAGGACCCAGCCGTCTTTGGCCAGCACAGCCGTCTTTGGCCAGCACAGCCCTCTTTGGCCAGCACAGCCCTCTTTGGCCAGCACAGCCCTCTTTGGCCAGCAGCTTCAGGAGATCGCGTTTGTCGCAGCGGGGATGCGCCGCGGCTACGGCTTCGGCGCGATGGATTCCCACTTCGTCGCCGCCTGCTTCAGCGCGGGGTGAGTGACGAAGAGGTGCCAGATGACCGCCTGGAACGCCTCGCTGAGCGGCGTGATGTGGGCCGGATTCACGGTGGGGACGATGACCGCCGCGTCGGCGACCTTCGCGGTGTAGCCGCCGTTGCGGCCGACGATGCCGACGACTTTCGCGCCGACTTCCTTCGCCAGCTGCAGCGCGGTGACGAGGTTGGGGCTGACGTTGTTTTCGAGGTCGCCGCCGCCGACTGAGAAGACCATGACGACGTCGCGCGAGGCGATGTTGCTGATCTTCAGCCAGCCGGAAAAGATGGTGGCCCAGCCTTCGTCGTTGGCGCGCGCGGTGAGTTCGGAGACGTTGTCGGTGGGTGCGTAGGTTTCGATGCCGCAGAGTTTGCGGAAATCGTTGACGGCGTGCGACGCATTGCCGGCGCTGCCGCCGACGCCGAGGATGAAGAGGCGTCCGCCGGTGTCGCGCAGAGAGGCGAGGATGGCGACGGCGCGATCGATGGCGTCGCGGTCGAGACCATCGACGACCTGTTTGACTTCATCGAGAAACAGGGACGTGAAACTCATGATTGTTCTCCTGCGGTGCGGGTGAGGAAGGCTTCGAGTTCGGCGATGCCGGAAAAGGAACCGATTTCGTAAAAGCGCTGGTGGACTTCAAAGGCCGCGAGCTGACCTTCGGCGAGAAGGCCGCTGTAGAGAGTGGCGAGGTCGCCGGGCTGATCGGCGGGCAGGCGATCGAGAGCAGAGGCGCGGAGCGCGCCGAGGCCGTAGTCGATGTGCTGCATGGCCGGAGAGCGATCGGTCTTGGAGTATTTCACGATGCGGCCGTTCTCAAAAATAACATTGCTGGTGTCGAACTGGCCGTGGTTGCGGTAGACGGTCATGAGGGCGAGCTGGCCGCTGGCGAGGAAGGATTGTTCGACGGCGCGATAGTCGCAGTCGAGCCAGGAGTCGCCGTAGATGACGAGGAAGGCGTCGCCGAGCAGAGGGGCGGCGCGGCGGAGAGCGCCACCGGTGCCGAGGAGTTTGTCGCCATCGAAGCTATATTCGACGCGGAGACCGAAGGCGGAGCCGTCGCCGGCGAAGTCGCGGATCATTTCGCCGAGGAAGCCGGCGCAGAGAACGACGCGGGTGGCGCCCTGGCGGCGCAGCATGCGGAGCTGATGGGCGATGAAGGGCTCGCCGTGGATGGGGATGAGCGATTTCGGAATGGTTGCGGTGACGGGGCGGAGGCGCGTGGCGAGACCGCCGGCGAGGATGGCGACGGGAAGCGAAAGGTCGGCCATGGCGAGTTACGAGATGGCGACGACGGCGCTGCCCTGGAAGTCGAAACGGAAGCGGACTTCGCGGAGGCCGGTTGGGGCCATGGCGTGGCGGAGGCGCGTTTTGTCTTCGGTGTAGAGCATGAGGAAGCCGCCGCCGCCGGCGCCGATGAGTTTGCCGCCGAGGGCGCCGTTGCGGCGGGCGAGTTCGTAGTGCTCGTCGATGGCGGAAGAGCTCATGCCGGCCGAGCGTTTGCGTTTGTTTTCCCAGTGGACGTGCATGAGGTCGGCGAACTGGCGGAGGTCGCCGGCTTCCATGGCCTTTTTGCCGGCGTAGCCGAGTTCCTTGACGAAGTGGAGATTGCGGATCATGTCGTCGTCGGACTTTTTGGTGCGGTCGTCCTGATCCCTGAGGATGGAGCTGGCCGAGCGGGTGACGCCGGTGTAGAAGAAGACGAGGTTGTCTTCGAGATCGTTGCGGGTGGTGCTGGAGAGTTCAAGCGGGCGGGCTTCGACGGTGCCGTCCTTATCGATCGTGAAACAGGTGAGGCCGCCGTAGGAGGCGATGTACTGGTCCTGCTTGCCGACGGGCTCTTTGAGGAGATCGATTTCGATGTGGCAGGCCTGTTCTGCGAGTGCGCCGGGGTCGATGTAGTTGCGCTTCAGGGTGTGGAGAGCGCGGAGCAGGGCGACGGTGAAACTGCCGGAGGAGCCGAGGCCGGTGCCGGCGGGGATGTCGGAGAGGCTGGTGATTTCGAGATGCGGCGTGGGAAGGGGAACGAGCTTGAGCGCTTCGCGGACGATGGGGTGCTGGATCTGGTCGACGGTGCTGACGGCTTCGAGCTTCGAATACTTCACGATGATCTGCTGCTGGAAGGTTTCGTGAAGGGTGATGAAGACGTGCTTATCGATGGCGCCGGCGATGAGGAAGCCGCCGTGATCGCGATAGTACGAAGGCAGGTCGGTGCCACCGCCGCCGAGGGAGACGCGGAGTGGAGCGCGGCAGATGATCAACGGGGATTCTCCTTGTAGACGGATTCGATGACGCGGAGGGCGGCCTGGGCGTCGGCGACGCCGGGGTTGGGGTCGCGGCCGAGGCGGATGTCTTCGAGAAAGGCCTGAAATTCGAGGTCCCAGGAGTTGTCGCCCATCGGGTATTCCCAGGCGAAGGTTTCGGGCGGACCCATTTCGGGGGACATTTTGTAGAACGTGACGCGTTCGGTGCCGTAGCTGCCGCCGAGGCCGGAGATTTCGAGTTTGCCGACGCGGCCGTAGATTTCGAAGGAGAAGAGGTTCTTCCATTCGGTCCAGGTGGCGTGGAGAAAGGCAGTCTGGCCGGCGGCGGTCTCAAGCAGGAGGAAGCCGTTGTCTTCGACGGGCATGTCCCAGAAGTAGGTGGCGATGGAGCCCTGGATGCGGGTGAAGTCGGCGCCGAGATACCAGCGGGCGAGATCGATGAGATGGCAGCCCTGGTCGACGAGTTCGCCGCCGCCGGATTTTTCAGGGATGGAGCGCCACTCTTTGTCGTAACCGATGCGGCCGCCGTGGCCGTAACGGCCGCGGACGAACATAAGCGGACCGAGGCTGCCATCGGCAACGAGTTCGTGCGCCTTTTGCAGCGCGCGGTGGAAGCGGTGATTGAAGCCGACGCGAACGCGGGCGCCGGTTTGGGCGGCTGCGGCGGCAAGCGGATCGAGTTCGGCGGCGCGGCGTGCGCCGGGCTTTTCGATCAGGACGTGTTTGCCGTTGGCTGCCGCGGCGGCGCCGATGACGGGGAGCAGATCGTGGGTGGTGGCGACGAGGACGATGTCGACGGCGGGATCGGAGACGGCGTTCTGCCAGTTCGTGGTGACGCGCGCGCCGTGCGGGCGGGCGAGGCTGGCGGCGCGGTCTTCGACGGCGTCGCAGCAGACGGCGAGGCGCGCGGGGCCGAGGGCTTTGGCGCGCTTCTGGCCGATGAGTCCGCAGCCGACGATGGCGACGGAGGGGGCGGCGAGGTTCACGATTTACTCCAGTTCAGGCCGCGATCTTCGGGGACGATGCGGCGGAGCGTGTAGATGTCGGAGGAGCGAAGTTCAGCGGCGTGGAGGGGAAGATCGGCCCATGGATCCCAGGCGGCGCTGATGAGCTTGCCGGTGACTTCTTTGCCGGCGTCCGAGGCGAGAAGAACGGCGAGGGCGGCGGGCTTTTCGGGATCGGTGCCGCCCTGTTCGAGGACCTCGCGTGCCTTGCGGAATTCGCCGGAGCCGCTGCGGGATTCGCCCTGCTCGACGAGGTCCTCCGTCATACGACTGCGCATGATGCCGGGGGCGATGGCGTTGACGCGAACGCCGAGCGGAGCCGCTTCCACGGCGAGAGTTTCGCTGAACCGGACCAGCGCGGCTTTGGCTGCTCCGTACGAGGTGAAGTTGGGGCGCGGCGAGGTGGCGCCGCCGCCCGAAAGATTGATAATGGACGCGCCTTTCGGACTCCTGGCGAGAAGAGGCATCAAATCGCGGCAGAGGCGGGCGGGCACGAGGAAGTTGACGCGGAAGGCGGCTTCCCAGGCATCGGAATCGTTTTCCCAGGCGGGGCCGGCGGGGCCGAGAAGAGCGGCGTTGTTGATGAGAATATCGATGGCGGCGAAGTTGCGACGGGTGTGTTCGACGAGCGCGGCGGGGCCATCGGGAGCGCCGAGATCGCAGACGAACGTGGCGACGGAAGCGTCGCCCGCCGGGGTGAGCGACTCGGCGAGGCGGCGCAGTTTCGCTTCATCGCGAGCGGTGAGGAGGAGGCTGGCGCCTTCGCTGCAAAATGCGCGGGCGAGGGCGACGCCGAGTTCACCGGTCGCGCCCGTAATGAGTGCGCGTGAGCCGCTGAGCTTGCCGGCCATGCGGTTAGCTGCGCTCCAGCACGGAAGGATTGGCGCGGAGGTATTCGACGGTGCGAACGACGCCTTCGCGGATGGTGAGGGAGGGCTGCCAGCCGAGGGAGCGGATCTTCGAGCAGTCGAGGAAGATGAAGGGATTGTCGCCGATCCAGCCGCGGTCGCCGCCGGTGTAGGTGCGGTCGGGAGTGAGGCCGAGCGTGGCGGTGATCCAGCCGATGGAGTCGTTGACCTGGCAATATTCGTTGGTGCCGAGGTTGTAAATGTTGACGAGGCCGGTGCTTTTTTCGACGGCGGTCATGATGGCGCGAACGCAGTCGCCGACGTAGAGATAAGACTTGCGGGCGGTGCCGTCGCCGAGCACACGGAGCGAAGCGGGGTGTTCGCGGAGTTGCTTATAGAAATCGAAAACGTGGCCGTGGGTGTACCGTTCGCCGAGGATGGAGACGAAACGGAAGATGAAGGCGCGGATGCCGAAGGCTTCGGCGTAGGCGGAGATCATGCCCTCGGCGGCGACTTTGGAGGCGCCATAGAGCGAGGTCTGGACGGGGAATGGGGCGTCTTCCGGAGTGGGTATGACGGGACATTCTCCGTAGACGGAACCGGTGGAGGAGAAGGCGATTTGCTTCACGCCGTTGACACGCGTGGCTTCGAGAACGCGCTGGGTAACGATGGCGTTTTGTTCGAGGTCGCGCGCCGGGTGGTCCGGGCCGAAACGCACGTCGGCATTGGCGGCAAGGTGAACGATGAGATCCTGGCCGGCGAAGGCGGACTGCCAGGCGCTGCCGGTCAGCAGGTCGTCGGTAACGAGGCGAAAGCCGGGGTTGCGGAGGGCTGCATCGAGGAAATCGAGGCGGCCGGTGGAAAGGTTATCGACGCCGGTGACGTTGTGGCCGAGGGAGAGGAGATAGTCGGCGAGGTTACTGCCGATGAAACCGGCGGCACCAGTAATGAGAACGTTCAAACCGTGAACCCCGCGGCCTGAGCGTCGTTGGCGAACATTTTCACGGTGTCGAGCGAGAGCGTGCCGTGGTCGGTGCCGGCGAGCGAGAGGGCTTTGCCGAGGATGTCGTGCGGCACAGTGACGATGTGGCAGCCGCTGCGGGCGGCCTGAAAGATGTTGAGGACTTCGCGGACGCTGGCCCAGAGGAGCTCGGCCTTCGGGCGGCGGGCGGCGAGGGCGACGGCTTCGCGCATCATGGGTTCGGGGTCGTGGCCGGTATCGGCAATGCGGCCGGCGAAGACGGAGATGACGGCGGGCACGGCGGGATCGAGCGCGTCAACGACTTCTTCCACCTGACGCAGGGTGAGCAGCGCGGTGACATTGAGGCGGACGCCTTCGGCCGAAAGTTCGCGCACGATGGAGGTGGAGGATTCGCCCTTCGTGTTGGTGACGGGGATTTTGACGTAGACGTTTTCCTGCCAGGAGGAGATTTTGCGGGCCTGGCGTTTCATTTCATCGAAGTCGTCGGAGAAGACTTCGAAGGAGATGGGTTTGGATTTGATAGCGGAGAGGACGTCGAGCGCGAAGGCTTCGTAGTCGGTGATGCCGGCCTTGCGCATCAGGGTGGGATTGGTGGTGAGTCCGCTGATGAGGGGGTTGTCGTTGAGGCGGATCATGCCGGCGCGATCGGCGCCATCGGCAAAGATGCGGATCGGGAGCTGCTGGAGGATCGAATCAGGGCTGGACATGGGCTCTCTTTCTTATACTCGATTCGACGCGAGGATGACAGGTGGGCGTGAAACAATCCATTGCGCGGCCTCCAGCAGGGTGGAGACGGTGTGGACGGGCCGGGCGCGGAGGGATTCGGCGTAACCGTAGTCGATGAAAACGGTCTGGCAGCCGGCGGCGTGGCCGCAATCGATGTCGCGCCAGCGATCGCCGACCATGAAGCTGGCAGCGAGGTCGATGTGGCATTCGGTGGCGGCGCGGAGGAGCATGCCGGGCGCGGGCTTGCGGAAGTCGGAGGGGGTGTCGCCGGCGTCCCAGGAGACTTCGATGCGGTCGAGAGGAAGTTCGCGGAGCAGGAGAGCGTGCATGGCTTCGACGGTTTCGCGGGACTGGGTGCCGCGGCCGACGTCGGGCTGATTGGTGGCGACGACGAGGAGAAAGCCGTGCTCGCGCAACAGGCGGCAGGCTTCGGGGACGCCGGGGAGGATGACGAAATCGGCGAGCGCCTGGGGCGGAAACGGTTTGCCGGCGCGCACTTCGGCGCGGTTCAGCACGCCATCGCGATCGAGGAAAACGGCGCGGCGCGGCGCGGAGGCAGATGGGTGAAGGGGCCCGTTCAAGTCACCTACGATTGTCGCCTGGAGGCGTTCGCCGGTGAAGCCGGTGGCGGGGCAAGAGAGCGGATGACGTCGGCAAACTTCGCCATCATATTGGCGCGGGAGAACTGAGCGGCGCGGGCGAGGCCGCGGGCGGCGAGATCGCGGCGGAGTGGTTCGCTGCCGAGAACCGAGGCGAGAGCGGCGGCCATGGCGTCGACGCTGAAGGGATCGACCAGAAGGCCGGCGTCGCCTGCGACTTCGGCGACGGCGCTGATGTTCGAGGTCAGGACGGGGCAGCCGAAGGCCATGGCTTCGAGGACGGGGAGGCCGAAGGTTTCGTCGAGGGTTGGCATGGCCATGAGTTGCGCGCCGCGGTAGAGGGGAGCGACGGCCTCCTGCGGGATGCGGCCGGCGAGCACGACCTTCGATGCGATGCCGAAGCGGGCGGCGATGGCGGCCAGGGCGTCGCGGCCGAGTTCGGGGGAATCGGCGCCGGCGATGAGGAGCCGGTGGTCGGGGAAGTCGTGATGGATTCGGGCGAAGGCTTCGATGAGGCGCGCGTGGTTCTTATAGGGGTAAATGGCCGAGAGATAGAAGATGTAGGGAAAATCGCCGCCGAGGATGCGGCGGACCAGATCGGCGTCGCCGGGCTGGTGGCCGGGCTGGAAGACGTCGTGGAGGCAGTGGTGGATGACGCGGATTTTGGCGGGATCGACGCGGAAACGCTTCAGCACTTCCTGGCGGGAGGCTTCGGAGAGCTGGATGACGGCGCCGGCGGTGCGCATGCCGAGCGGTACGAAGGTGGTGAGGTAGGCGCGGCGGGCGAAGCTGTAGACGTCCGGGTGCGTAAAGTACTGCAGGGACTGGACGATCTGGATGGTGGGACAGGGGGCGCGAAGAGGAACGGTGTTGTTGGTACCGAGCCAGACGTCGACCTTGTGGTGGCGCATGAGGCCGGGGAGAGTGGTCTGCTCGTACCAGGCGCGGGCCGGACGCCAGGTGGGGACGTTGCCGCAATCGACCACTTCGATGGAGCCGCCGGCGGGGAGGTTAAAGGCGGGCGACCAGTTCGGGGTGAAGAGTTTGACGTGAACGTCGGGAAGGACGAGCGGGAGGTGGGTGACCAGGTCCTGCAGGTAGGTGCGCATGCCCCCGATGCAGCCCGCGCCGGTGGATTCGCCGGGCGAGATGTTGTCCAGACCAAGAATCACTTTGCCAAACATAACATGGGAGATTTGCAAACCGGCCGGGAAAGGCGGCGGGGGGAAGGGGTGGAGCCCGGTGCCGGGATTGAACCAGCGACATCCAGTTTACAAAACTGGCGCTCTACCAACTGAGCTAACCGGGCGTCGTGGAGGGCGACGATCAATGTGATTTTAGCAAAAAGAGCGTATAGGGCGATAGTTGGGGCAACAGGGCCGGGTGGCGCGAGGAGCGGGGGAGGCGAGCGCACGCCTGGGGATGCGGTGGTGCGAATGGCTGGATGGGGGGAGCTAAAGCTTGGGCGGGGGCCTGCCGATAAGAGGGCATGCAATGTCCCCGATGCGCGTGCCGTCATCTGATGATCCGTCAGGATACAGGCGTGGAGAAGTTCATGATCTTTTTCACCGGCCTGCGGAAGTACCGGTGCCTTGGCTGCGAGGAGTCGTTTCGGGCGCCGGATCGGAGAAGAGCCCCGCGAGCCGACGCGGGGGCGGTCCAGAAGCAGATGGGTTCTACCGCGACCAGCCGACCCGGCTAAGGCGACCAGCCGATCGGGCTAAGGCGACCATCCGACTTGGCGAAGCGGAATGGCGACAATCAACAAAAAAGCGGGCGACCTTCGCAGGCCGCCCGCTTTTTATTTTGTGTGGCGTCGAACTATTCGGCCAGCGTCTCTTCCGGACCGAGGTCTTCGCTGAGCCCGCCAGTGTACTGCAGACGGGCTTCGTCTTCGTATCCGGCCAGCGCATCGAGCGACGGTTCGGGGAGCGGCTCTTCCACCACATCCTCGCCGGCGATCTTGGTACGGCGGTAGAATTCCATGCCGGTACCGGCAGGAACCAGACGGCCCATGATGACGTTTTCCTTCAGGCCGCGCAGGTAGTCGACCTTGCCGTTGATGGCGGCTTCGGTGAGGACGCGGGTCGTTTCCTGGAAGGAAGCGGCCGAGATGAACGAATCGGTGGAGAGCGAAGCCTTGGTGATGCCGAGCAGCACGGCCTTGCCCTGCGCCGGACGCCCGCCAGCCTCTTCCACGCGGAGGTTTTCTTCGCGGAACTTGAACTTATCCACGACTTCTTCGGGCAGGAATTCGGTGTCGCCGATATCTTCCACGCGCACCCAGCGCATCATCTGACGGGAGATGACTTCGAGGTGCTTGTCGTTGATATTGACGCCCTGCAGGCGGTAGACTTCCTGAATTTCGTTGACGAGGTACTTCTGGAGTTCCTTTTCGCCGCGGACATCGAGGATGTCGTGCGGGTTGCGGGGACCATCCATCAGCGGATCGCCGGCGGAAACGCGCTCGCCTTCCTGAACGTTGATATGAACGCCGCGGGGCAGAGAGTATTCGCGCTCTTCGCCCGAATCGTCCACGATGTAGATACGGCGGAGGCCCTTGGAAAGCTCACCGTAGCGCACCACGCCGTTGATTTCGGCCATGATGGCGGCTTCGCGGGGCTTGCGGGCTTCGAACAGTTCGACGACGCGCGGCAGACCGCCGGTGATGTCCTTGGTCTTGGTGGTTTCGCGGGGGATCTTGGCCAGAACGTCGCCGGCGTGGACCTCTTCGCCGTCATGCACCATGAGGTGGGCATGAGTCGGCATGAGGTACTTGCGGGAGCCGCCCGGTCCTTTGATCTGCAGCATGGGCTGGCGCTTTTCGTCGGGTGAATCGGTGACGACGAGCTGCGACATGCCGGTGACTTCGTCGACCTGCTCGGCGAGCGTGATGCCCTCCTGCAGATCCTTGAAGTGCACAACACCGGAAAGTTCGGTGAGGATGGAGAACGTATAGGGATCCCATTCGAGCAGGATCTGGTTGGCCTTGACGGGTTCGCCATCGGCCACCGTGATGCGGGCGCCGTAAACGACCGGGTAGCGTTCTTTTTCACGCTGCTTGTCGTCGAGGATGGCCACGATGCCGGTGCGGTTCATGGCAACGATTTCGCCCTTTTCGTTCTTGACCCACTGAACGTTGATGTACTTAGCGAAACCGTCGGTCTTGGCGTCCTGCTTGGACTGTTCGGAAACCCTGGTCGCGGTACCGCCGATGTGGAAGGTACGCATGGTGAGCTGCGTGCCGGGTTCGCCGATGGACTGCGCCGCGATGACGCCGACCGCTTCGCCGCGTTCGACGAGGCGTCCGGTGGCGAGGTTGCGTCCGTAGCACTGGACGCAGACGCCGCGCTTGGATTCGCAGGTCAGCACGGAGCGGATCTTGACGCGCTCGATGCCGGCGGCCTGAATCGCAGCCGCAAGCGCCTCGGTGATTTCGTTATTGACGGCGACGATGACGTTGCCTTCGTAATCGCGCTGATCTTCGAGAGCGACGCGGCCGACGATACGGTCCCGCAGCGGTTCGATGATTTCGCCCGATTCGATGATCGGTTCGACGACGATGCCTTCGGTGGTGCCGCAATCCTGTTCGGTGATGATGACGTCCTGCGCCACGTCGACGAGGCGGCGGGTGAGGTAGCCGGAGTCGGCCGTCTTGAGCGCGGTATCGGCCAGACCTTTACGCGCACCGTGCGTCGAGATGAAGTACTGCAGCACGTTGAGGCCTTCACGGAAGTTGGCCGTGATGGGCGTTTCGATGATTTCGCCGGAGGGCTTGGCCATGAGACCGCGCATACCGGAGAGCTGGCGGATCTGCTGTTTGGAACCGCGGGCGCCGGAGTCGGCCATGATGTAAATCGGGTTGAGGTAGCGGCCCGTACGGTCGTCCTCTTCCATGGCGCTGAACATTTCGTCGGAAACCTTTTCGGTCACACGCGACCAGATTTCGATGATCTTGTTGTAGCGCTCGCCGTGGGTGATGGCACCGTCCTGATACTGATTTTCGACGGCCACGACTTCTTTTTCGGCGTTGGAGACCAGTTCCTTCTTTTCACCGGGGACGACCATGTCGTCAACGCCGATGGAGATGCCGGCCCGCGTTGCGTAGAGGAAGCCGAGGTTTTTGACTTCATCCAGCATGCCGACAGTGACCTGCAGACCGAACTTCAGGTAGCAGTAGTGCACCAGCTGGGCGAGGCCCTTCTTCTTCAGCAGACCGTTGATAAACGGCATGTCTTCCGGAAGATGGTCGTTGAGGATGACGCGGCCGACCGTGGTGTCCATGTACTGCTTCACATACTCGATGGGCTCGGTATGCATGACGTTCTGGTTGTCGAACGCCTTGGACAGATCGATGACCTTGCCGGTGTACCGCAGCTTGATGGGCGTGAGGGTTTCGACCTCTTCCATTTCGAGCGCGATGAGCACGTCGTCGGTGGAAGCGAAGGTGCGGCCTTCACCCTTGGCGCCGGGGCGCAGCTTGGTGAGGTAGTAGCAGCCGAGCACCATGTCCTGGGTGGGGATGGTGATGGGGCCGCCATGGGCAGGCGACAGAATGTTATTGGACGCGAGCATGAGCGTCGCGGCCTCGATCTGCGCTTCGGGCGAAAGCGGGATGTGGACGGCCATCTGGTCGCCGTCGAAGTCGGCGTTGAAGGCGGTACAGACGAGCGGGTGAATCTTGAGCGCCTTGCCTTCGACGAGCACCGGTTCAAAGGCCTGAATGCCGAGGCGGTGCAGGGTGGGAGCGCGGTTCAGCATGATCGGGTGATCCTTGATCACCTCTTCGAGGATGTCCCACACGACGGGATCCTGCTGCTCGACGAGTTCCTTGGCCTGTTTGATGGTGGTGCAGTGGCCGCGCTGTTCGAGGCGATGGTAGATGAACGGCTTGAAAAGTTCGAGCGCCATCTTCTTGGGCAGACCGCACTGGTGCAGTTTGAGGTCGGGACCGACGACGATGACGGAACGGCCGGAGTAGTCGACGCGCTTACCAAGCAGGTTCTGACGGAAGCGGCCCTGCTTGCACTTGAGCGTATCGGAGAGGGACTTGAGCGGGCGGTTGTTGGCGCCGCGCAGCACGCGGCCGGGGCGGCCGTTGTCGAACAGCGCATCGACGGCTTCCTGGAGCATGCGCTTTTCGTTGCGGACGATGACGTCCGGCGCGTGCA
>CAIKMJ010000011.1 GCA_903828455.1 uncultured Acidobacteriia bacterium
GATGGCCGGCCGCCACGGTAACAAGGGTGTCATCGCGCGCATTCTTCCCGAAGAAGATATGCCGTATCTGCCGGACGGAACGCCGGTGGAAATCGTGCTCAACCCGCTCGGCGTGCCTTCCCGTATGAACGTGGGTCAGATTCTCGAAACCCACCTCGGCTGGGCAGCCAAGGCCCTCGGCGTGCAGTTCGCCACCCCGGTCTTCGACGGCGCCACCGAAAAAGGCATCAAGGAAATGCTCACGAAAGCGGGCCTGCCGACCTCCGGCAAGACGCGCCTCTTCGACGGCATGACCGGCCAGTCTTTCGAACAGCCGGTGACGGTGGGCTACATCTACATGCTGAAGCTCTCGCACCTGGTCGACGACAAGATCCACGCCCGCTCCATCGGGCCGTACTCGCTGATCACGCAGCAGCCGCTCGGCGGCAAGGCGCAGTTCGGCGGACAGCGCTTCGGCGAAATGGAAGTCTGGGCCCTTGAAGCTTATGGCGCAGCTTACATCCTGCAGGAACTGCTGACGGCCAAGTCGGACGACGTTTACGGTCGAGCCAAGATTTACGAGGCAATTGTGAAGGGCGAAGCAGCCATCGAACCCGGCGTGCCGGAATCGTTCAACGTGCTGATTCGCGAACTGCAGTCCCTCTGTCTCGACGTCGAACTGATGAAGAAATTCCGCGAAGCGCCCGAAGACACGGCGCTGGCCGCGGATTAGTACTCAGGCTTTTTCGTGATCCCCGTGGCGCGGGGTAAAATCCGCGCCGCTTTGTAGTTTGGTTGAAAAGAATCGGGAGCAAAAATGCGGTCCTCTCCATACGATCGTTCGAATCTGATTGCCGACTTTGACTCTATCCGGATCTCTCTGGCCTCGCCCGAGAAAATCCGCAGCTGGAGCCACGGCGAAGTCACCAAACCGGAAACCATCAACTACCGGACCTTCAAGCCGGAGCGCGACGGCCTGTTCTGCGCCCGCATCTTTGGCCCCGTAACCGACTGGGAATGCCTCTGCGGCAAGTACAAGCGCATGAAGCACCGCGGCGTCATCTGCGACAAGTGCGGCGTCGAAGTTACGCTCGCCCGCGTCCGCCGCGAACGGCTCGGCCACATCGAGCTTGCCAGCCCCTGCTCGCACGTCTGGTTCTTCAAGGGCCTCCCGTCGCGCATCGGCCACCTGCTCGACATCACGCTGCGCGAACTCGAACGCGTTCTCTACTTCGAAGCCTACGTTGTCGTGGATGCCGGCGAAGTGCCGGATCTCGCGATGAGCGAAGTCATCTCGGACGAAAGAAAGCGCCAGCTCGAAGCCGAATACCCCGGCCAGTTCGTCGCCATGATGGGCGCCGAAGGCATTAAGGAACTCCTCCGCAAGGTCGACGTCGAATCCCTCTCCGAAATCATTCGCGAGAGCATGAAGACCGAAACCTCGCAGCAGAAGAAGCTGAAGTACGCCAAGCGCCTGCGCGTGGTGGAAAGCTTCCGCAAGTCGGGCAACAAGCCGGAGTGGATGATCCTCGACGTGCTCCCCGTCATCCCGCCGGAACTGCGTCCGCTCGTGCCGCTCGATGGCGGCCGCTTCGCCACCTCCGATCTCAACGATCTTTATCGCCGCGTCATCAACCGCAACAACCGCCTCAAGAAGCTCATGGAGCTGCACGCGCCGGACGTCATCGTCCGCAACGAAAAGCGCATGCTCCAGGAAGCCGTCGATGCGCTGTTCGACAACGGCCGCCGCGGCCGCGTGCTGCGCGGCGCCAACAACCGCCCGCTCAAGTCCCTCTCCGATACGCTCAAGGGCAAGC
>CAIKMJ010000012.1 GCA_903828455.1 uncultured Acidobacteriia bacterium
GATGCCGATTCCCCGGAACGTCAAATCGCACCCGAAAATACCAAAGAACCCCAGAACCAGTTGAAAACGCAGGACCGTGCCGCCCAGCCCGCACCCTCCGCAGCGCAAAACGCGGCCCACTACCACCACCCGGCCACCCCGAACCCGGCCCCGTCGCCCGATCCGCGCCCCGCCACCCCGCAATCGTCATCGTCCGGAGGTCAAAAGCAAGCCGCCTGACCCGATTTCAGCTCCGAATTCATCTCGCACGAAAAACAGGACAGCAGACCTGCGCCCGCTCGCAGCCCATTCGCCATCTGCCGCGGGCGATCTACGGCAGCGGCCGGTCGGTCCACAGTGCCTTATCGGCAATGGTCCTCACCGGAATCAGCCGGCCAGCCAGAATCTGTTCCGCCTTGGTCTGGTTGGTGTCCTGCGCGAAGAGCCACTTGCGCTCGCCCGTGCCCCACACCTGCGCCAGCTTCTCGTCGCTCAGGAAGATGTCCGGCGCATCCGGGTAACACGAGCCCCAAAGGATCGTCGACCCCTCGCCATGCTGCCCGCATCGCGGATACACCAGCAGTGCCGGTTTGTGAAAGAAGCTGTTCGTGTAAAAGATGACCGACGACGCGTCCGACTGCTCGCCCAGGATGATGAACGAATCCGCCGGCGTGCCCTTTTCCCGGATCGTATCGGCCAGCCGCTTCGAACTGAGCATCGGCTCGAAGCGCGCGAACGCAATGTGCGCGGCCACCAGAAACACCGCCGCCGTGATCGCCACGCTGACGCTTGCCGCCAGGTGCTTCCCCCTGAGCCGCAGCAGCCAGCCGAGCGCCGGCCCGGTCAGCAGCGTGATTGCCGCCATCGCCGCCGGCAGACGCAGCGCCGCGAAGGAAGGCCCCGTGAGGTCGAAGAAGTGCGACATCGAAAGCGTGTACCCGGCCACCGCGCGGTGTGCCAGCAGCGTGCCGATATCGTCCACGAAGGGAAGGTTGCGCGAATCCCACAGGCCCCAGCCCAGCGCCAGCGCCACCAGTACGCCAATGACGGCGAACACCGCCTGCGCGCCCGTCAGCCACCGGGTCGGAATCAGCGCCTCGCGATTTTCTTCCGTATCGGCCAGCAGACTGGCGATCAGGATGAACAACGGCGGCCAGACCGGGAACGTGTAGTACTCCTGGTTGGTCGAAATCGAAAAGAAAAGGAGTGTGAATGCCGTGAACAGACTCAGCAGCAGCGTCGACCTTCCCTTGAATCGCTCCGTCGCAGCCACGTCCGCGCGCACGTGCCGCAACCAGCGGCCGCGCGTCTTCCACGCCGCCGCCAGCAGCGCCGGCAGGAACAGGCTCCACGGGAAGAGCCAGACGAAGTGCAACAGCCAGTACGCCGCGAACGGGAGCTTGTTGTAATCGTGCGGATAGCGCTGCCCGAAGAACCGAAGGACGTGTTCGTTTACGAAATAGAACCACCAGAAGCCGTGTACGTTGCCCACGGTCGGGTGATTGCCCACCGGATGCCCCTGGTCGGGATTCGCCATCCCCACCAGGATGTGCCACGGAGCCGCGATCGCCAGGAACAGCAGAAATCCCGCGACGGGCTTCAGCATGCGCCAGCGCCGCCATTCACCGGTGTAATAGAGGTATGGAATCGCCGCCCCGGCAAAGAACACCGGAGCAATCATGCCCTTGATCAGAATCGCCAGCGCAACGCACGCCCAGGACCAGTAGAACCGCCCCGGCTTCTCGTCTTCGAAGCCCGTCAGCAGGCCGTACAGCGCCGTGAGCAGCAGCAGGCTCATAATCGATTCCGGAATGATGAAGCGGGTAAAAAGGAACGGCCCGATGGAAGTCAGTACGCCGAGTCCCGCGTACAGTCCGGCGCGCCCGCCCCAGGCCCGGCGCGCCCACAGCCACGAAAGCCACGCCAGCCCGAGCATCGCCAGCGCATTCGGCAGATGCGTCGCAAACGCATTCTCGCCCGCCACCTTGTAAACCACGGCGACAAGCCACCACGGCAGCGGCGGCTTTTCGATGTACCGCATGCCGTTGATCTTGCCCGTCACCCAGTCGCCGCTTTCCACGTAGTGCTGCGCCACCTGCGCATGGGCCGCGTCCACGTCGTCGAGCAGCGGCGGAGTGAAGAGCGAGGCGAACTGAACCGCTGCAAATATGGCGAAAAACAGCAGCCAGACAGTGCTGGCGGCAGGCGCGGGAGCCGCGCTCCTGTTGATGTTCTCTTGATTTGTCGGCACGGAAAATGTTAAGAACTAATGATACCCAGGGTTTCCATCCGCGGTCGCTGTTCGCACGCCCGCCTTATCGTGATCCGCTGAAAATGTCCGAAGAGTTCCAGAGCGTTGAGCCCGCCGTGCGTGGTCCGGACCGGCATCCCGGCGCAGTTCGTTCAGAACCCGCTCGCCTTGACGCAGCCCGTCTTGATCTGGCGGTGGTGCTGCCCACGTTCAACGAGCGGGAAAACGTCGCCGAGATCATCGCCCGTCTCTCGGACGCGCTCGCCGGTCTCCGGTGGGAACTGATCTTCGTCGATGACGATTCGCCCGATGGCACGGCGGCGCGCGTCCGTTCCATTGCGGCCGCGGATCGCCGGATCCGCCTCATCCAGCGCATCGGCCGGCGCGGCCTTTCCTCCGCCTGCATCGAAGGCATTCTGGCCACTTCCGCCGAATACATCGCCGTGATGGATGCCGACCTGCAGCACGATGAACGCATCCTGCCTCAGATGCTCAGTAAACTGCGCGCCGAGGCGCTCGATATCGTCGTCGCCACCCGCAATGCCGAAGGCGGCAGCATGGCCGAATTCGCTGCGAAACGTGTTTTCCTCAGTCGTCTGGGGCAGCGCATCAGCCGTCTGGTTACCCGCTGCGATCTTACCGATCCCATGAGCGGCTTCTTTCTTCTCCGGCGCGCTTTCTTTCTGGAAGTCGTGCGCGACCTGAACGGCGGCGGCTTCAAGATTCTCGTGGACATGCTCGCCAGCAGCCGTCGCGCCGTGCGTCTCGGCGAAGTGGGCTACAGCTTTCGCAATCGTGTTCACGGCGAAAGCAAGCTGGACGTCAATGTCGGCGTCGAGTATCTTTTTCTTGTCCTGAGTAAGCTCACCGGCGGCGCGCTGCCCACGCGTTTCGTGGTCTTCGCTCTGGTCGGCGCGCTGGGTCTGCTGGTCAACTTCGTCTTCCTGTCGCTGCTGTTCGTCCGCCTGCATCTCGGCTTCAGCGCGGCGCAGGCGTGGGCCACGCTCGCCGCCATGACCAGCAATTTCTTTCTCAATAACCTGATCACCTACCGGGACCGCCGTCTGCGCGGCTGGTACATGCCGCTCGGTCTCATCAGCTTTTGTCTGGCGTGTTCCTTCGGCGCGTGGGCCAACGTCAGCATTGCGGGCAACCTTCTGCGCGCGGGCGTGCAATGGTATGCCGCGGGTCTCATCGGCACCGTGGTCAGCGCCGTCTGGAATTACTCGGTCAGCAATCTTTTCACCTGGCAGATGCCGCAGTCGCGCCGGCCCGCTGTCAGCGAATCGCCTGTGGCCATCCCGGCCGACGCGCCCGCCGCGCAGACCATCGGTACGGACCTGCGGTGACCTGTGAATCGAACCGGATGCGCTAATCTGTCTGGATACGGAGGAAGACCATAAATTCCATGTGGCAACTCGAACCCTGTGCGTTTTCGGAACCGCACGAGGCCAAAAGTCGCGGGCACATGCTCGCCCCGGCTGCGCTGCTCCTGCTTTCCGTCTTCGCTCCCGTCCCGGTTCTTGCCCAGTGCGCCGGCAACGTCTCGACGCCGCGTGCCGTGGCCGACTGCGCTGCCTCGTCCATCCCGCAGGCCACCGTCGCCTCGCTCGATCCCAACCATCCCTACACGCTCGCTGAACTGATCGACATCGCCGAGCACAACAACCCGCGCACCCGCATCGTCTGGGAGCGCGCCCGCCAGCGGGCCGCCGGCCTGGGCCTCGCGCGCAGCGCCTACTATCCGATTCTTGCCGGCATCGCAGCCTTTGCCGATCAGCGCATCGTCAATCCGTTCCCCAAACCACTTGCGCCCGATGGCTACACCATGGTTCAGGTGCCGGTCATCCAGCCGGAGCTGAAGCTGCAGTATCTGATCTTCGATGGCGGCGCGCGCGATGCTCATGTGGACGCGGCAACCGAAGAGAAGCTGGCCGCCGGCGCCAATTTCATTCAGGCGAATCAGGAAATTGCTTTCCGCGTGTCGGCTGCGTATTACAAGCTGATCACCGCGCAGGAGCGCCTCCAGGCCACCGAAGAATCGCTGAAGACCGCAAAGACGACGCTCGATGCCGCCGAAGCCAGGCTCGCCAACGGCCGCGGCACTCTGCCGGATGTTCTCCATGCGCGTTCGGAAGCAGCTCAGGCCACCTTCGATCGCGAATCCGCCGATGGCGACGAGCAGCTTGCCCGCATCGCTCTCACTGAGGCGATGGGCGCGGAACCGACCCCCAACATCCGCATTGCCTCGCAGGCCGCGCCGCCGCCGCAGGAACTCGCGCTGCCCATCGACGGGTTGATCGACCGCGCCCTTGCCGGCCGGCCCGACCTCATGGCCGCGGCCTCGGAGATTCGCGCCGCCGATGACGCCATCCGCTCCGTCAAAGCCGAGTTCAAGCCTAAGGTCGTCTCTCAGGTATCCGTTGCGCAGACTTCCATGTGGCCCACCTCCAGCTATGGCGAACTCGGCTCCGCGAGTCGTCCGACGTGGACGGCGGGCGTGCTCGTCGAATGGGAAATCTTCGACGGAGGCGTCCGGAAAAACAAACTCGAAGCCGCCGAATCGCGCCGCCGTCAGGCGCAGGATGAACTGACCGAGATCCACGACCGCGCCACCCGCGAAGTCTGGAACGCCTACATCGGCTTCCGCTCGGCGCTGCGCAAGCATGAGGCGGCCACGGCGCTGGTCGAATCTGCCTCGGCGTCGTACGCGGCGTCGCTCGATGCTTACAACTCGGGCGTGCGAAATCTGATCGACGTCGTGACAGCGGAGAAGCAACTGGCGCAGTCCCGCCTCGCCGGCGTTTCGGCGCGTTCGCAGCTTTTCCTCGAAGCGGTCAACCTCGAATTCGTTACCGGCAACCTGCTGCGCAGTCAGTCTTCTGCCACCAGCGCGCAGCCCGCGACCGCAACACCCACTTCACAGACACCGCAAGGCGGCAAGTAGATGATGCAGACGAAAAAGAGACTAATTGCAGTTGCGCCGGTTGCGGCGATACTCACCGGATGCTCGCGGGCGCCTTCCGTCGACATCATCGGATCGTTCTTTCCCGCCTGGCTCGTGTGCCTCACGATCGCGGTCGTGCTGACGTTCGTGGTGCGCTGGCTGCTCACCCGGCTTCATCTGGAATCGGAGGTCGGGCCGCTGGCGCTCTTTTACCCGTGTCTCCTGACTCTCATCACCAGCCTGCTTTGGCTGACTTATTTTCGATAGGACATCCGCATGGAACAGACGACTGGAAATTCAGCGCGAAAGTGGGTCGGGCGGGCGATCGGACTGGCCGTGTTTGTCGCCACTATCTGGGCAGTTCTGCTCGTGAACCAGGAAACCGAGCGATACCCGCGGACCGATGACGCCAATGTGCGCGCCAATCTCATCGAGATCGCTCCGGAAGTAAACGGCCGGCTCGTTGAGTTGGCCGCGAAGGACAACACGCTCGCGCATAAGGGCGACCTTCTCTTTGTCATCGATTCGCGGCCTTACGAATTCGCCCTGCAGCAGGCGCTTTCCGACCAGCAGGCGCTCGAACAGCAGATTGTGGATGCCAAACGCCGCATCGCCGCCGAAGGCAGCGCGGTGGAAGCCGCCCGTGCCGCGGTCGACCGCTCCGGCACCGGCGTAAAGACCGCCGCTTCCGGCCTCGACGTCGCCAAAGCAGCCGTTGCGCGTGCTCGTTCCGCCGCCGCCAACGCCGAGGCTCAACTGGCGCTGGCCACCAACAACCTGCATCGCATCGAGCCGCTTCTGCAAAAGCAGTACGTGACCGTGGAACAGGTCGATCAGGCGCGTACCGCCGTCCGCGTGGCGCAGGGGACTCACGAAGAAGCGCTTTCCGCCGTCGCTGCCGCTGAAGCGCAGCAGACACAGGCGATCCTGCGCCAGCAGGAAGCCGATACGGTCGTTGCCGAATCGCAGGCGAGGCTCGGCCAGGCCGTGCATGGCGTCGACACGCTCGATACGCTGATGTCGCAGCGTCCGGCCCGCGCCGCCAAAGTCGCCAGCGCGCGGCTCGATCTGGAGCGCTGCCGCGTGGTGGCGCCGTTCGATGCCTGGGTGACCAACCTCAATATCTCGGAGGGCGCCTACGCCCGCGCCGGAGTCGCGATGTTCACGCTGATCGACACGCGCAACTGGTACGTCGTTGCCAACTATCGCGAGTCGATGCTCAACGTAATCCACAGCGGCTCGCACGTGGACGTATACCTGATGGGCCATCCGGATCGTAAGTTCAACGGAGTGGTGGAAAGCACCGGTTACGGTGTGTTCCCCGAAGACGGCAAAGTTTCCGCCGGCCTTCCCGATGTGCAGCGCACGCTGAACTGGGTGCACCTTTCGGCGCGGTTCCCGGTGCGCGTTCGCGTGCAGGATCCGGATCCTGCGCTGTTCCGCATCGGCGCCACTGCCGTAACCGTGGTGAGGTAACGGCGTGACCGCCGCGCCTTCCTCCGCGTCGTACTTCCATTCGCTGTCCTGGTCGCAGCGCTTCTGGCGCGATCTGCAGCCCGGTCCCGGTCGTCTCAACGCCACGCTGCGCATTGTTCTCACCACGGCAATTTCGCTCGTGCTGATGATGGTGCTGCAGTTGCCGTTCGCCTCGCTCGGCCTCTACTATATTTTTCTCGTCGCGCGCGAAAATCCGGCGACCTCTGTCCGCTCCAGCGTCATGGCGCTGCTGTCGCTGGTGCTGGCCGTCGCCTCGGTGCTCGCCGTAGTGATCCTGTTCGACAACGATCCGATGGCGCGATTGCTCAGCGTGGCCGTCGCTGCTTTCGTTACCGGGATGCTGATGGTGGCCAGCACGCTTCCGCCCCTTGCGGCCATCTGGGGATTCGTTTATTGCACGCTGATCGCTTTGTGGGAACGGCCCGCGCCGCCCGATGCTCTGGTGAAGGCCTGCCTCTATCTGCTCGCTACAGTCGGGCTCGCTGCGCTGGTTTCGTCAGCGGTGGAATTTGTGTTTGCCAATCATCATCCGGCAGACCTTCTGGCCCGCCAGCTCGCGCAGCGCTACCAGACGGCTGCCCGCGCCTTCACCTTGTTGGCCGAAGGGGCGTCGCCGGTTGCGCTCGCGGAATCGGCGACCGCTCTCAGCCGTCTCGCCGCCACCGGGCAGCGCCCGATGCAGGATCTCTACAATCTCGCGGCGGGGCGTGGCGGTGACACGCGAAAACTTGGCGCCGGCGTGCGTGAACAGATTACGCTGCTGGCCGAATTTATGGACGTTGCCGCTGCCTTCGCTTCGCGATACTCCGGCGGAGTCGACCCTGAGCTGCGCGGCCGCTGCGCTGAAATTGCGCGCCTCTGCCGTGAACGCAGCATCGGCGAAGCCGTTCCGGAAGGCACCGCGTCCGACTCTCCCATCGACCGCGTGGAAGCCGTCCTCCGGTCCCTTCTTTCGATACCCGCCGGATCGGCCGCCGAGGCCGATAAGCCGTCTGCCGCGGTGCGCGCTCCCGCGAAGAAGACGCCGTTCCTTGTTCCCGGCGTGATCACGAACAAGGACGCGGTTGCCTTCGCGCTGAAACTGACCCTCTGCGTCATGGTTTGCTACGTGTTTTATTTCGCCGTAGCATGGCCCGGCATTTCCACCTCGGTCACCACTGTGTTTCTGACCGCCCTTGGCAACACCGGTGCGATCAATCAGAAGCTGGCGAATCGCGTGCTCGGCTCCGCCATCGGCGGCGCGCTGGCCATCGGGGCCTCGGTCTTTCTGTTTCCGCACATGGATTCGATTGCGTCGCTGGTCCTCCTGATTTCCGCGATCGCATTCGTGTCGGCGTGGGTGGCCTGCGGACGGCACTTCGGCTACACCGGCCTGCAAATCGCCTTTTCGTTTTACCTCGTGGCCTTCGAAGGGTTCAGCGCGCCCACTGACCTGACGCCGCCGCGCGACCGGCTCATCGGCATCGTTGTGGCCCTGATTGTGATGTGGATTGTCTTCGACGAGCTCTGGCCCGTGCGAACCGTGACGGCCATGCGCCGCGCGCTCGCCTCGGTCCTGTCCGGTGAGGCAAAGTTTCTGCGCCTGTTCGAAAGCAGCATCGGCGATCAGGCCCGGAACCAGCAGATCGACGCGCTTCGCGACCAGCTCTCCCGTACCATTGCCGGCATGCGCACCATGAACGACAACATGGAGTATGAGCTCGGCGCACATCGCACGAAGGACAGACGCGAAAGTGAGGCGATGCTCGATGTGGCGCTCGCTACGGTGCCGCTGTTCTGGAACCAGCTCGCGGTGCTGCACCACGATCAGCGCGGGCGTCGCCTGCTGAACGAGCCTCGCCTGATCGAACTGCGCAACAAAATGGCTGCACAAATGGACGCCATGGCCGGCGCCATCATTCAGAAGAAGCCGTTCGCGCCGCTGCAGTCCGCGGAGCTGGTGGAACCCTCCATGCTGGAAGATCCGGAGACCAGCGATTACGTGGCGGGCACCACGGCGCGGCTCGAAGACGTGCAGAACCGGGTGTCCGGTCTCATTGCAGGCACAACCGGCAGCGGGGCCTGAAACCGCAGCGGAACGACAGAGCAGCTACTTGCTCTTGTAGTGCCCCACGTCCTTTTCGTTGTCCGAGCAGAAGTATTCGAACAGGTCCGTATCGGGCATCAGGTACTGCTTCAGCGTATAAGTGAACGGCTTGGTATAGGCCTTCGGGTCGTTGATTGTGACCTGCAGATCCATGTGGCCGAAGTCGATGCGGTGAAAGCGTTCGGTTACGCGCAGCGCGTCGCTGTGCGTGTGGCCTCTGGCGTCGAGCCAGCTGCGGTTGTTGAGCCCCGAGGTTTCGACCACCAGCGTGTCGCCGTCCCACTTGCCCACCGAGTAGCCGAGCCACGTCGGCTGCGGATCGTCGGGGATCTTGCGTCCGTCGGTAAAGATCTGGCGGAACGTCATGTCTCTTTCGTAGAGCACCAGGATGAGTCCCGGCGTCTCGACAACTTTGTACGGATTCGTCATCATGTCGGCCAGCGGCACACCTGCCGGCTGACAATGCGAGATGGGCGCATCGAGAAACTCGTTCGCCGAATACTTCTGCATCGCGGCGGCGGTGGGCGGCTGCATCAGCCCGGTTTCGGCTTTGAGATCGGAGAGGATGTCGGAGAAGTATTTCGACGGCGGCCCTTCCGGGTTGTACTCGCCTTTGCCTGACTCGGTCAGCCAGATTCCGGCAAGGTTCGGTTTGCCATCCGCCGAGCGAGGTGCCGGCGCCGTCAGATTGGCTTTGCCGTTGGCAAGGCGCGGGGTGCCGGGCGTGGGTTGTTCCGCCCATTGTCCCGGCAGCAGGGCCGGCACGGCCAGCAGCACGATCGATATTCCGATGTTTCGATTTCGCATGGTTCCTCTCCCGGCTCGCACCGGTCTTCGGGTCAATTTATATCATGCCGCCCCGGTGTGTCACTTCCGGACGAACTTTTGCAGCACGCCGGCGGCCGAGTCGGCCACCCAGATATCTCCGCGCGGGCTCACGGAAACAGCGTGCGCTTCGCCGAATTCGCCCAGTCCCTTGCCCGATTTGCCCACGGTGGCGAGCACTTTTCCGGCGAGGTCCAGTCGCAGAATCTGGCCGGCGAAGCCGTTCGCCATGTAGATCAAGTCCGGGCCGATGCTCACGTTGCAGGGCAGCCCGGCGTACTTCAGTTCCTTCACGAACACGCCGTCCTGGGTGAAGAGCTGGAGACGCTGGTTTTCGCGATCCGCCACCCAAAGCTGGCCTTTGGCGTCGAGGGCGATGCCGTGAGCAACTTCGAACTTTCCAGGCTCGGCGCCGTGGCCGCCCCAGGACTTGATGAAGTTGCCGTTCCGGTCGAACTTCAGGATGCGGGGATCGCCCGTGGCTCCGGCGGTGTGCCCCTCGGCCACGAAGATATCGCCATTGACGCCGATGACCACGCTGTTCGGCTCGTTCAGTTTGCGGGAATGGGTGGCCTCGTTCCATTCGCCGGCCTGGCCTTTGGTGCCAATGGTCAGCAGCACCTGCCCCTGGCGGTTGAGCTTCTGCACGATGTGGGCAGAGACGTCGGTCGCCCACAGGTTGTCTTCTTTGTCGATGTAGAGTCCGTGCGACCGGGTGAACAGGCCCGCGCCGAACGAGCGGATGAATTTGCCGTCGGCGTCGAACTCGAAAAATGCAACGGGGCCGCGGGTCAGGACAAACATGTGGCCGGCGGAATCGAAAGCGGTGGCGGCGGGAGCGCCGGCGTCCGCGGGCAGCGCCAGCGGGCTGGGCACTGCTTTGTAATCCATTTCCGGCGCAACCTGCGGCACCATCAGTGCGGGGTCCGAGGGGCGCTGCGCGTACAACGGGATGAGGATCAGTAACGCGAAGCTGAGTTTCATGAGCGACTCCTGATTGTTGCCTGGGCTGAACGGCGAGGCAGGATGATTTTTCACGCTACTCCGCGCCCGGGAAAAATGCAAGCGAGACCGCATGCCGGTATTGTGACGGGCGGGTTTCGGGAAGGAGAGCGTTACGGGGGGTGCATCCGGATGCGGACTCATATATAATTCACGAGGCGAATCGCCAGGGTTACAGTTCCAAGACAAGAGGGTGGAATGAAGATAGTTTTGTCCAGGTCGAACAGAATACAGAGCGTTTGGGCGCTGATCATTGCCGGGTTGCTGGCATGCGCCCCGGGGAACGCTCAGGTAAATCAGGGGAAGATCGGAGGCACCATCACCGATCAGACCGGAGGCGCCATCAGCGGTGCGACTGTGAAAATTACGGACGTCGATCGCGGTATCGATCGCTCGATCACGACGGATGCGGTCGGCGCCTATTCCGCGCCGAACCTGATTCCGGGCAATTATTCGGTGCATGCTGAATTCGCCGGATTCCGGGCAGTGAACCGGCAGGACATTGTGGTGGGCGTCGGACAGGAAGTGCGCGTCGATCTTTCGCTGCAGCCTGGCGATCAGACGCAGACCGTCACGGTGACCGGTGAAGTGCCGCTCATCAATACGACGAATGCGCAGCTTGGCGGAACGATTTCGGCGGAGACGGCTACCGATCTTCCGATCGCCGGCCGCACGTTCGTTTTCCTGCTGAACTATCGGCCCGGCATGCTGACCCGGCCGGGCGGCGGCGGTGGCAATATCGCCTCCACCAACGGCATGCGGCCCGAGCACAACGTGTTTGTCTTCGACGGCCTTGCGGATACGAATTCCTACGGTACGGCGGGCCCCCTCAATATCGGATTCATTTCGGGTGGACCGGACGAATCGGTAATTCTGCCGGTGGACGCGGTGCAGGATTTCAACCTGGTGCAGAATCCCAAGGCAGAGTACGGATGGCGGCCTGGCGGACAGGTCAGCATCGGACTGCGGTCCGGTACCAACAGCCTGCACGGCACGGCGTTTGCGCTGGGACGCGGGACCGGTCTGATGACGCGCAACCCCTTCTTCAGCGCGGTGCCTCCCACGGAGTTTGAGAACTACGGCGGCACGGTTGGCGGACCGATTAAGAAGGACAAGATCTTCTACTATGCCGGCTTCGAAGGCCAGCTTTACAACGTGGGCAATCCGAAGACGCTGATCGTTCCGACGACGGCATCGCTCGGCGGCGGCGTTTCCGGCAAGGCCAACAGTCTGGCGGATGCAGCGACCGATATGCTGAACAACCACGGCTACACGCCGGCGCAGATGGCGCTGGGACTTGGACTCGCGGGCTGCACGGCAACGGGCGCAACGGGCGCTTATTCGGTCAATTGCACGCCCGGCAAGGGGCTGTTCAGCAATAACCTGCTGACCACCAGCCAGCCGACAGTATTTCCGGACATTGGCAACACGCAGAACGGCGTGCTGAAGCTGGACTATCATCCGAACGACAAGAACAATTTCAACTTCGACTTCTTCCGCGGTCTGGGTACGGTGAATGCTCCGGTTTCGAACGTCACGCAGCCCTACTGGTTCACTCCGCTGCTGGGTTCGGTTACGGTGGGCCGCATCGTGTGGGCCATGGTGCCGAATTCGAAGCTGGTGAATGAAGTCCGGGTGGGCTGGGATTACTCGCTCCAGAAGGCCGATCCGTCGGCGGATTGCGCGGCGGGTTCGGGAGCACCGAACTACTCCAGCCTCGGCTTTGTCTCGGGCGCACCGGTCTGCGGATTCCCGACGGTATCGATCAGCGGCTTCGGCGCGAATACGCTGGGTGAGCCGGTTGGCATTTCCGCCAAGGCGTTGAACTTCCGGTTCTCTGACAACGCTTCTTACGTGTGGGGAAATCACTCCTTCAAGTTCGGCGCCGAATATGCGCGGCAGATCGGCGTGATCCAGACGGGTATCAATGCCAACAAGGGCACCATCAATTTCGGCACCGCCGGACCTTCGGCCTTCGCCGGCGCGACACCGCTGGAAGACTTCCTCGCGATGGTCCCGTCTTCGGAACAGCTGCAGATCGGCACGCTGCGCCGGGTGCTGGACTACAACCAGTATGCGTTTTACTTCCAGGACGACTGGCGCATTGTGCCGCGGCTCACGATCAATCTGGGACTGCGGTATGAGCTGACGACGGCGATCCACGAACCGAATAACCTGCTGGGTAACTTCGATCCGACAAGTAAGTCGGGCCTGGTGCAGGATAACGGGTCGGGCCTCTACCGGGCTTATCCCTATAACTTCGGACCGCGCATTGGTGCGGCGTGGGACGTGTTCGGCAACGGCCGGACGGTGGTCCACGCGGGCGCCAATGTGATGTATCTGCAGTATCCCTCGCAGGCGATGGTGCCGAACGGCGCCGGGCAGGCGGGGCTGCAGAATATTCCGACAGGCTGGAACATGATCGGGCCGAACGGCACGGTTACGACGCCGAACGGAACCATCAATCTGGGTACGGTGACGGTGAGTACGCCGGCGCCGATTCAGGCGAACGCTTCGATCTTCGGCGCGCTGTCGGCGCCGGGAGTGACCGGAAGCTGCACAGTGGCTGCGCCGTGTAAGATTGCGGGCGTGTATCCGCGAATTGTGACGCCGCAGTTCTTCCTCTGGAACCTTGGTGTTCAGCATGCGGTGACGAACAGCATGACGCTCGAAGCTTCCTATGTCGGAAATCATGGACAGCATCAGCTGGATTACACGGACCTCAACCAGCCGACGCCCGGCGTTGCCGGAGCGGCAGCGGAAAATGCCCGCCGTCCTTATGCGGGGCAGTTCCCGTGGCTGAGCTCCATCAATCAGGTGCAGGGCTTCCAGTTCTCCAACTACAACGGGCTGCAGGTTGCGCTGACGCAGCGGGTCAGCCACGGGCTGAACTTTACCGCCGGCTATACCTGGGCGCACGCGTTGGAGGAAACCACGGGCGACGTGAATCCGACGCCGCCGCAGAACAGCCTCAAATCCTCGGCCGAGTACGGCAACGGCGTGCAGGATGTGCGGCATCGCTTTACGCTGCAGGGCCGCTATGCGCTGCCTGGCCGGAAGGCACCGCTGCAGATGCTGGAAGGCTGGTCGGTTACGTCGGCCACTCAGCTCTGGAGCTCGCTGCCTTACAACCCGGTGGACGGGACCAACGACATCTCCGGTGTCGGCCTTCTGCAGGATCGCTGGGACTTGTTCGGTAAGGCCAGCGACTTTAACGGTTACGGCAAGACCGTGGCCATCCCGTGCTACGGAGCACCGGGGAGCACGTTCGCCAACGCGGCGGGCTGCATCACGGGGCTGCCGCCGGCCTGCGTATCCGCCGCCAGCACGCTGCCGGTGAATCCGAGTGTTGCGGCGAACGCTGCCGGAGCGACGGGGCTCTCGCAACTGAACCGCCTTGGATGCTACATGTCGGGCAGTTCCGTCATCGTGCCGCCGGCGCAGGGGACCTTCGGGACCATGAGCCGCTACGCGCTGCGGGGACAGGGCTTCAGCGAGTGGGACATTTCCATCATGAAGAACTGGACGATTAAAGAGCACTACTCGGCGCAGTTCCGTCTGGAAATCTACAACGTGCTGAATCAGACGCAGTATGCTCCGCTGAGCGCCGCCAACGGCGCCAGCCTTGCACAGCCTGGTAAGTTCGGCGCAACGACTGGTACGCCGAACATCATCAACTCGAGCCCGATCATCGGTAACGGTGATACGCGCCGCATGCAGCTGGGTCTTCGGATCCAGTTCTGAGTCAGAGTAAGTTGGTCAGACCGGGCGTACGATGCCTGGTCTGACCGAATTTGGAGCGGGTATTTCGGGGCGGCGCTTCTCGTCAGGGGAAGCGTCGCCCCGTTCGCATTTGACCGGGTGTGCCGGCCGCGCGCGGGGGCTCGGTAAAAGCGGTTCAGAAAGCAAACGGCGGGGTTGGGTGCTGACCCTTCCCCGCCGTTTACTTATTGCCTGATTGTCTCCAGGGCCCGGAGCGGCAGCTCCTGAGATGTACTTAGTTCACCAGATGCGCGCGGTCACGTTCGTTCTCATTGCAGTAAGCTTCGAGGATGTCGGTATCGGGCAACAGGACCATCGGAAGCTTGAGCGTGAAGGGCTTTGAGTACATCTTTGGATCGTTCAGCGTAACCTCGATATTCATGTGGCCGAAATCGCGCCGCGTGAAGCGTTCGGTGACGTGCAGATCTTCGCTGTGCGAGTGGCCGAGCATGTCGAGCCAGGATTTATCGTTAAAGCCCGCTGTTTCGACGACCAGTGTGTCGCCTTCCCAATGGCCGGTGGAGTAGCCCATCCAGGCGGGCGACGGGTCCACCGGAAGCTTGCGGCCGTCGAGGTAAACCTGGCGATAGGTTCCATCGACCTCGAACAGGATCATCATGATGGTGGGACCCTGCACGAACTTTACGACCTCATGGAACATCATGTTCATGGGGATGCCCATGGGCAGGCAGAATACGGTGGGGTCGAGCCGCTTGCCGTCCGCGGTGCGTGCCTGACGAATCTTTGCGGCGGCGGGAAGTTCGAGATTCTCGCCCGGTTTCAGGTCGCGAAAGATATTGGCGGAATAGGAAGGGCCGCCAATCCCGGGGGCACCTGTATTCACGAGCTCGGGTGTGGAGCGCGCGGTTGCCAGCGTAGTGCCCAGATCGCGGTTCCATGTGCCGCTGAGGTCCGGCTTGCCGTTGGCGCCGCGGGGCACCGGCGCGGAAAGATTCGGTGTGCCGTCTTTCAGCAGCGGCGTTCCCGGAGGAATGTAATTCAGCCATTGTGCGCTGGCTGGAATCGCCGAGCTGGCGAGAAGGGCGCAAGTCAGTACATATCGCATAAGGTTATTTTACGGTGATTTGGTGCCGTTGTGCCGACGGGCAGTCGCACAGATATGTGGCGCAACTGCCCGGTATCGCAAGTCCGATATTTAGTGCGCCGACGGGCCGACGAACTGGCCGAATGAATACGGTGTGGTTCCGGCCGGGATCGTCGCGATGACTTTTTCGGACGCTATGTCGATGACCGACATATTGCCGGAGCCGTGATTTGTCACGTAGGCTTTGGTTCCTTCGGCATTCAGGGCAATCCCGTAAGGTGAACCGCCCACGTCGATCGTATTGGTGATCTTGCCGGTTGCGGTATCCATTACATATACGAAATTGACCAGTTCGACGACGATAAAGATCTTCTTTCCGTCGGCACTTACGGTGAGACCGATGGGGCCCAGTTCCGGCGTCACGACCTGCCTGGCCGTATTGGTGGTTGCGTCGAGGACGGTGATGGTGCCGTAGCCCTCGTTGGTGATGTAAACCTTCGCTCCGCCCGGCGCAACCACGACGCCGAACGGCTGGCAACCGGTCTGCAACTGAACCGTCGCGGTGACCTTGTCGGTGGCCGTATCGATCACCGAAACGGTATTGGACTGTTTATTGGTCACGTAGGCCCTGGTGCCGTCCGGATTTACAGCCACGCCGTGGGGATAAGTGCCGACGGGAATGGTTGCCGTCACCTTGTTGGTTGAGGCATCGATGACGGAGACTGTGTCGCTGTTGCGGTTGACGACGTAAACTTTCTTCCCTGCAGGGTCCACGGCGATGCCGAGCGGTCCGCTGCCGACCGGTACGGTGGCCACGACCTTATTGGCCGCGGCGTCGACCACCGAAACGTCATTGGAGTTGTTATTCGCCACATAGACGCGGGTGCCGGCGCGATTGGCGGCAACGCCGATGGGGAAAGATCCGACCTTTACCTTCGCGGTGATCTTACTGGTGGAAGTGTCGAGAACGGAAAGCGTGTTGACATCGCGGTTGGCGATGTAAGCATAAGGGCCGGCGGCGAAGGCAGGGCAGGAGGCTGCCAGCGCGATCGCGGAAAATGCCACATTTCTGGTAAACATTATTTGGTCACCGTCACGAAGATTTCGTCCGACGCGCCTTCGGTGGCGGTGGAGGCTGTGAATACGTACTTGTAGGTGTAGCCGGCGCTGCACGCGGCGGCGGTCATCTTAATTGCGCCGGACTTTCCGGAGATTGCTTTATACGGACCGCTGGCGGTGCCGCAGGGGTCGGAGGCGACCGGGTCGGTGGGCCCGGAATTGTTCGTGCTCTTATAAATCTGCAGCATGGTGGCGCCGTTCTTTGCGCTCGTGCTGCCCCATGTGTAAAGAACTGACTTGCCGACGGGCACCACAAGATTTCCCGTGTAGTCCGCGGTAATAAAGCTCGAGACGCGGGTCGGTTTCTTCTGGTAAACCTCAGTGCGCGTTTTGCCGGTGGGGTCCACGAAGTTGAAGGTATAAGTGTTGTCCGGATTCAGCGAGTAATTGACGAAGGAGTGGGCATTGCCGACAACGTACTCCAGCGAATAGTGATTCGGGGAGGGCCAGTAGAAGCCGATGATCCGCGCGCCCTGAATCGGGGTGAGCCACTGACGGACGGCGCGGGCGAACGGTTGCGGCGTCACAGCGTCGAGAACGACTTTCGCGTTGCCGTGCAGGCCGCCGTTGAGATACGGGTAGGCCTTGGTGGAGTGGTAATGGTAGTTGCCGGCGGCATCCTTATGGCCGTTGAGCTTATCGAGGCCGGTGGCTGGCGATCCGTCCGGCTCCTCGTAGCCGTAAATCGGGTATCCGTCGAGGCCGTAGGCGATGGGATTTGCTTTGCCGACCGTGTCCTGGAGGAAAAGCGGGGCGACGTGATAGTGGTAGTCGTCGGTGCGGCCGCAGTGTCCGCCGAAGTCATCGAGTTCGCCGGCGATGAACGTGTCGGTTTTACCGTCGTTCTTAATGGGATTGAAGATCGGAATGCCGTTGATCGCCACCGACATGGCGCCGCTGAACATGGCGGAGCGGGCGTCGACAGGGTGGTCCGATTCGATGGGATGCCGCGGAATCATGAACGCGTTGTCGCCGGTGTAATCCTGCGGAAGCGGAACCTGCTGCTGCCAGGCGCGGATGCCGACCATCATTTTGTGAGTGGGAAGCCCGTTGGATTCCAGATAGTAATAGTTTTCGTCCGCGTGCCACTTAAACGACGCGCCGAAGGCGGAGCCTTTCTGCTGCGACGAAATAACCAGGACGGCGGCGAACGCAAGACCGGCGGCCGCGCGTAACAGTGTGGGAGAAGACGTAAAACGACTTCTCAAGAGGAAGTTCGGGGCTGACATTGGATTCCTTCGCAAAGAGTATATACTATGCTCCCCATGATTCAGGCGGCGCAGGGAGGGTGCTTGTGGCGGGAAAGGGAAGAGGACGGTTCCGTCGCCGTCTCCTGTCTTTTCGACAGAAGACGGCAACGGCGAGCGGAAGGGATCAGGCTCGCGTGTATTTGTTGAACCAGTCGATGGTGCGCTGCCAGGCGAGGTCGGCGGCGGCCTTGTTGTAGCGCTCCGGGGTGGCGTCGCAGTTGAAACCGTGGACGCATCCGGCGTAGATGTAGCCTTCGTGAGGAACACCGGCTGCCTTCAGCGCGGTATCGTAGGGCGGCCAGGAAGCGGCAAAGCGGGTGTCGAGTTCGCCGTGATGGACGAGGATCGCCGCCTTGATCTTCGGGATGTCGTCGTTGCCGGGCACCGCGCCATAGAAGGGTGCGGCAGCGGCGATATCGGCGCCCAGACGGACGGCGAGCGTGTTGGCGATGCCGCCGCCGTAGCAGAAGCCGGTGGCTGCGATCTTGCCGGAGCAGTCGGGCCGGGCCTTGAGCCAGCGTGCGGCGGCGACCATGTCTTCGGTCATCTTGTTTTTATCGACCTTGGCGAACAACTGGCCGCCGGTGTAGTCGTCGCCGGGGAAACCGCCGACGGAGGTGAGGCCGTCGGGAGCGAACGCCATGAAGTTGGCGAGGGCGAAGCGGCGGGCGATGTCTTCGATGTGCGGATTGAGGCCGCGGTTTTCGTGGACCACGATGACGCCGGGGAGCTTGGTCTGCACCTTTTCGCGCGAATCGGCGCTGACGGGCCGCACGAGATATCCCTTAATGGTTCCGTTGCCCTGGGGCGAGGGGACGGTTTCGTAAGTTGCCTTGATGCGGTCGTCGTTCTTTGCGACCTGCTGGCCCTGCGCGTAGTTCGGCATCAGCGCATCGACCAGAGCCGCGGTGGCGACGCTGCCGACGGCGAACTTCTGGATGCCATCCATGAAGGCCCGGCGACTGATTTCGCCGTGAATGAAGAGGTTGTAAAGCTGGATCGCCTCGGCGGGCACGTTGGGTTTGGTGGATTCCATTCGGTTTCTCCTCTGCGGAGGATATCACGTCCGGCGGCGGAACGGCGTCGCGAAAAAGGAGCGGAGCAGTGTCCCGGTCGGCGCGTCGCAGAATCGGGAGACGATGTGGAGTTGGGGCGCGGCGGCAGGTGGATGTCGCCCCGGAAAACGGCGATCGCGGCGCATGGTTGGGGTGCGCCGCGATCGGTGTTGAGCCGAATTGTTGCTGCCGTTGCGAGTTTAGAAATGGAACTTCAGTGCAAGCTGAAGTTGCCGCGATGAGTTCACAGTGGAAGTAATGCGACCGGACGTCGCATCGTAAGTTCCGGTACCGTTGGCGCCCGCGACAAAGACACCCTGACTCGGGAGGCCGAAGTTCGCGTGGTTAAACAGATTGAAGGCTTCGGCGCGGAACTGCATGTCGGTGTGCTCAGAGATCCGCTGCAGCCTGATGGTTCGCGTCATGGAAACGTCGATGGTTGCGAGGCTCGGCCCGACCAGGGTGTTTCTTCCCAGATTGCCGACGGTTCCCACGGCGGGAAGCGAGAAGGCTTTCGGATTGAACCACTGGGCAGGAGTGCCGAGGATGGGGTCGGGGCTGTTGCCGGCGATCAGGTTCGGACGCTGGACGTTGCCGGTTTGCAGACCGGCCTGATCGAAGCCGACGAAGGCGGTGAACGGTTCGCCGGAGGCAAAATTCATCACGCTGCTGGCTTGCCAGCCGCCGAGAAGCGTATTGGTTATGTGATTGGCAAATGCGGGCATTTCATAAATGCCGCTCACGCGCAGTGCGTGGGTGCGATCGAAGTTCGACCGTCCATATTCGTCGCGAATGTCATAGGGATTTTGCGTGAGTGCGGTGCCGCCGCTGTTTTCCGGGTTGCTGCTGGCGGAAGCATAGTCCATGGACTTCGAGTAAGTGTAGGCTGCCTGAGCCTGCCAGCTTCTGCTGAATCTGCGCACCAGGCTGGTCTGCAGCGAGTTGTAGTTCGAACTGCCCCAGTCCTGCCGGGCAACGAGGAAGCTGTATGCAGGGTTGACGCGGGCATTGGTCACGATCTTGCCGCCGATCAGTGAGGCGAACACAGGCTGGCCATTGGCGCCGACGGTGGGAATCGGCGGGTTGGTGTCGCGGCTGCTCAGGAGGTTGACTCCGCGCGAGCCGACATAGCCGGTGGTGAGAACGAAGCCGCCGCCGAGATCGCGCTGGATGTTGAGGTTGTACTGCATCATGTAAGGCGTCTTGCTGATGGTGTAATCCCAGTTGCTGTTGGCGGACGGAATCACGGGAGTGGTGCCGCCGAGGAAGGGAGTCGGATACGTGGGGAAGGTCTGGATCGAATTGTTATACGGGTAGCTGCGAAGATAGGCCGCGAAGGTGCGTGCCACCCAGACATCGTGGTAGATGCCGAAGCCGCCGCGAACTGCCGTCTTGTGGTCTCCGGTGACGTCATAGGCGAAGCCGAAGCGGGGTTCGAAGTTCTTCGTGGTGGGATTGGTCTGGAAAACGTTGGGAACCGTCACGTAACTGCCGAACGGGCGGTTGATCAGATTGTGCAGTTTGTTGTTGCGCTCGGTGGGATTGGCTTCCCACTCGTAACGGAGCCCGATGTTCAGAGTCAGTCGCCGCGTGACCTTCCATTCGTCGTGGACATACGGTTTGACGTAGGTCTCGCGGATGTCGCGGGTGGTATCCTGCTGCCCGATGATCGGCGCCTGGAATTGCGATGATGTTCCCAGCAGGAAGTTCTGAAGACTGGTAAAGGTCCATGCTCCGCCCGCGCCACCGGAAGCGGCCTGGTTCTCCTGCGCGCGGTCGATGGTGATGCCGAAGCGAACGCTGTGGGCTCCGCGTGTCCAGATGACGTCGTCGCCTTCGGTGAAGTGGTTCACGATGTAGTAGTAGGGGTCGTCCTGAACCGGACCGAGGGTGCTGAGGCTGGTGACGGAGACACGGCCGTCGGGACGTCCCGTGCCAGGGAAGTACTGCAGCGCCGGTATCGTGTTCGGCGGCTGGGCGCCTTCGGTGGGACGCAGGAAACTGAAGCGGGCCAGGTTGACGAGCGTGGGTGAAATGATATGCCGCTCTTCCACCGTCACGTAATTGTTGTTTGAAAAGTCCAGTTCCGGATAGAGCGGAATCGGCGTTGAAGCGAAGGGCAGATTGATATTCGCTTTGTCCCTGACCCAGCGCACGAAAATCGAGTCCTTCGCCGAGAAGTTATGGTCGAGGCGCGTCAGCACATAATCTTCATTGGTGATCGCGGCACGGACCTGCGTGGCGGTGCCAACGCCGTTGCCGAGTGGAGTGGTGGCCGCGGGGAAGAGCGGCAGCAGCGGAGCGATGATCGGATTGATGCCGACATTGGCCAGCCCGGTTGACGAGTCGCACTTAAACGTTGTCGCAACGTTGCAGGGCAGAAAACCCTTCTGGGCGTTGGCGTCGGGGACGTTCGCCGTGGACGTCTGCCCCAGGCTCTGCCGCAGGCCTTCGTAATTGACGAAGAAGAACGTCTTGTCCTTTCGGATCGGACCGCCCAGGCTGCCGCCGAACTGGTTGCGGCGGAATGAAGGGACGGCTGCAGTGGTGGCGCCCGGCTTAATGAAATTGTCGAAGAAGTTGCGCGCGTCGAACACGCTGTTGCGCAGGAATTCGTAGGCCGAGCCGCGCAGCGCGTTGGTGCCGGACCGCGTGACCGCATTGATGATTGCGCCGTTGCCGCCAAACTGCGCGCTGTAAGTGTTGGTCAGGGTCTGGAACTCACCGATGGCCTCGATACCCAGCGACGTACCCGCCGCGGCCGAACCGGTGCCGTGATCCGAATAACCGGCAAAGTTGGCGTTATCGATCAGCATCGTTTGTCCGGTAGGCCGGGATCCGGAAACCGAATAGTTCGGCTGATTGCCGTACTGCGTTCCACCCGTGGCGGGAAGCACCTGCACGCCTGGCGCAAGCGCCATGAGGTCCTGGAAGTTTCTGCCGTTCAGCGGCAGTTCGCGGATCTGCTTCTCATCCACCAGACTGCCGAGCGCGACGGAACTGGTATCCACCTGCGAAGGTTGCGCATCGACGGTGACCGTTTGTTGCGACTGGCCTACCGGCAGTGTGACGTCGACGACGGCCTCGATGCCGACAGTCAGCGTGATGCCCTTGCGAACAACGGTCTGGAAGCCCTGGCGGGAGGCGTGAACTTCGTAGTCGCCAACCTTCAGTTCGGGCACGCGGAAGCGTCCCTGGGAATCGGTCTCGGAAAGCTGCGAGGTTCCGGTGCCCACGTTCTTCACGTCGACAGAAGCGCCGGCGACGACAGCGCCGGAAGCGTCAGTGACGGTGCCCAGAATGGTGGCCGTGGAACTCTGTGCCCACAGGGAAGTCGCTCCGAAGAGGCAGATAGATATTGCAGCGGCGAGCGCAAAGATGCCCCGCCTGTTTTTCGATTCCAAACGCATTCAGGTTTCCTCTCAACTCAGAAAGCAGTGCTCCGGGGTGGTACGTTGATCCCTGGTTGGAGCGAAGTCTATCACAAGAAGGGGACTTCAATTGCGAGGGAATCGTAAAGAAGCGTGAGTGATTTCGGGCGAATGAAACGGAAGCGGTGAGCCGGGGAACGAAGTTGCGGAAGCAGGGAGGCGCGAATCGTGAGAGTTGGCCGATTCGCGCCTCCGCGGAGTTACTGGAGTGAAATGACAACGCCGGCGGGAGTTTGCGTTCCGCCAGCCGATGCGGAGAGCGACAGATCACCGGCGCCGAGACCCTGAGGAATCGTGAAGTTGATCTGATACAGTCCGCCGCTGGTCATTCCGGAGTAAGTTGGAGTAACTTTGACGTTGTTGATGAGCAGGGTGACCGGATTCGCCGTGGGTGCGGAACCGGAGAACGCCGATCCGGCGGGGACCGCTGGATTTGTGGGGCCGAGTCCTACGGCGAACAGTTCCACGGTGTCGCCTGCCTTCGCCGCAACGGTGCCGTAGCCGAGCGAACTGCCGGTGGGGCCGATGATGTCGTAGGTACCGCCGCCGTAAGCTCCCGAGCCATTGGAGCGGAGAATGATTCCCGCGACGTGTTTGCCGTCGAGAAGGCTGAATGACGGCGCCGCCGGTGCCAGGGTGACGGTGGATGTTGCCGTGCCGTAAGGCGTGGTGACAATTACCTGGACGGGTCCGGCGGTAGTGTCATCCGGGGCCTGCAGATTGATCTGCGTGGGGCTGACGTACCAGAGATACGCGGGCTTGCCGTTGATGGTCACGCTGGTGCCGTTCAGCGACGTGGGGAAGTTACCCTTCCATGTGGCTGTGGAGGCGGCGAGATTTGTGCCATAGATCGAGACCCAGGAACCGGGCTGAATGGCGGGAACCGAACTGTACACAGGCACGATGCCGGAGGAGGCGATGGTGGGTGCGAGGGCGGATGTTGCCAGCGTGCCGATCGTGTAACTGTCCTGCACGGTGCCGCTGGTCACTCCGAGTCTGGTTGCATCCGCCGGGAGCCATTCGCGAATGTACTGGACGTTGACGCCGGTTGGCTGCACGGTGACTTTGAGGAAGCCGGCGTTCGGGTACAGCGTCTGGGTCGGCTGCGTGTAGGCGTCCGCGTTGAATGCGTAATAGGTGTTGTCAGCCGGATTCGGCACCGACTGGTAAGTGACGGTGTGATAGGTCTGATGAACGTAGAGGTGATCGTGGGCCTGGAAGAAGACGGTGACCCCGGTGTCTTCGAGGAGTTGCTCGATGGTCTCCGGCCAGCTGTACGAAGCAGACGCGGGAGCATCGCATACCGTACATGGCTGGCGGTTCGCGGCAAAGCCGGACGTGCCGGTGCCGTTGAGCCCGCCCCATTCGTAATACGGAACAACTTCCACGCCGCCGCGACTGGTGCCGAGAACATGGTGGACGAAGACGAACTTCCATTTGGCTGTGCTGTTTTTGAGCGTTTGGGCCATCCACTGGTATTGCGCGTTGCCCTGGGTGATCAGCCAGCTGTTGGAGGTCTTGGCCGCCTGATCGTTCAGGCCGGAATCGACTTGTGCGGGCGAGCCCCAGTATGGATCGATGACCATGAAGAGCGCATCGCCCCACGTCCAGGCGTAGTAATCGCGCAGGTTGCCGTTGATCCTGGCTAACTGAGTCTGATTGCCGGTGTAGAAGGTGCCGGTAATCGGGTCGTTCGGGCCAGGGGAAGGGAAGTAGAGATTGCGGGCATTCTGGGCCCAGATGGGTACCTGGTTATCGTTGTTGACGTTGTCCGGCAGCAGGTAGTTATAAAGCGACGTTTGTTCGTGGTTGCCGGTGCCGAGGAAAAGTGCTCCGGTGGTGATCTGATCGAAATAGGGCAACTGGATCGGGTAGCGCGCAACCACGGCCGCCTGTGTGTAAGGGTTTTGCACGCTCTGGACGCTGAAGTCGTCGCCGTTGGTGATGTGGAAATCGGGATGGGCCGCCGCCACGCCGTTCATGGTCAGGTTGTAAAGATCCGAGTGGAACATGGTGCCCACGCGTTCGGGATGGGAATCGCCCTGCACGGTAAATACAAAGCTGCTTCCCGGCTTCCGCTGGGTATGGAAGGAACGTTCGGTGCCTGCTGTGTAGGGGCCGCCGGAGCCCGCGGCGCGGTACTGAATCCGGTAGTAATACTGCGTATCGATCTGCAGGCCGCTGAACACCGTTTGCGAGACCCAGGAGTTGGGAGTGTAGGGATCGGCGGTTGTGGTGATGACCGGCGTCGTGCCCGTGTAGTTTCCGGATGTGGTGCCGTACTGGTAATACATGTCGATGGAAGCGCTGGCCTGCACGTTGACGGTGGCGTTGCGGTCGGTCGGCTGACCGAGAATCTGGGTGAAGGTGATGGCGCCGGGCGCGATGTAGGTGAACAGACTGTTGGGCGCGCTGGTGCCAACTGCGTTGGTGACCGCGACGCTGGCAGTGCCGGCAGTTCCTTTGCCGGTGGTGACGGAGATCGAGCTGTCGCCTTTGATCGTGAGGCCGGTGGCGGGGACGCCGCCAATCGTGACGCCGGTTGCTCCGGAGAAGCCGGAGCCCGAGATGGTGACTTTCGTTCCGCCGGCGGTGGAACCTGTGCTCGGCGTGATGCCGGAGATGCCCGGCGGCGAGGGCAAATAGGTGAAAAGCTTATTCGCGGCGCTGGTGCCGCCCGACGTCGTCACCTGAACACTCGCCGGTCCTGCTGCTCCGGGAGGGGCTTGCGTGGTTAGCGTCGTGTCGTTGATGACGACCCAGTCGCCGGTTCCGAGATTCGTTCCGCCGATCGTTATGGAGGAAGTTCCGGTGAGGCCGGTTCCTGTCACGGTGATCGGCGTGAATACATTTGCCGGAGCGGAACCGGGCGAGACTGAGGTAACGACCGGAGCCGTGCCACCGCCGCCACCTGCGCCACCACCGCCGCCTTTCTGGGCGAGCAGCCCAACGGCGGAAAAGGCACACAGCATGACTGCGATGCGTGCGGAGGGAAAGTAGACGCGCGGGAAAGACGTGCTGCTCATGCGGAGGGACATATGTTTTGATTAGCGGACAGAGTCGGATGCCGGCTTGCTGCCGCTGGCATTCCGAGCCGGGTTCTATTGTTCCACGATTCTAATACGTTATGCTGCCGGATTACTCGTGCACCCGGTACTGCTCACTCTGTAACGCGGAAAAACAAATGCGCCACCAGCTGAGCTGATGGCGCGTCTGTCTCATTCGTACTATGCGTTGTGCGACTACTGCAGCGAAATCGTCGCCACCGGCGTTTGCGTTCCGGCCACCGATGCGGATATCGAAACATCGCCGGTGCCGAGTCCCTGCGGAACTGTCAGATTGATCTGGTAGAGTCCGGCGCTGGTCATGCCCGCGTAGGTTGGCGTCACCTTCACATTGTTGATGAGAAGCGTGACGGGACTGCTGGTCGGCGCGGAACCCGAAAACGCTGCGCCCGCGGGAACCGCCGGCGTCGTCGGTCCCAGTCCGACCGCGAACAATTCGATGCTGTCACCCGCCCTGGCGGCAACGGTAGCGTAGCCGAGCGAACTGCCGGTCGGCCCCACGATGTCATAGGTGCCGCCGCCAAATGCGCCCTTGCCGTTGGAGCGGAGAATGATGCCGGCCACGTGCTTGCTGTCGAGCAGGCTGAAGGAAGGAGCGGCCGGGGCCAGCGTCACCGTCGACGATGCTGTTCCGTTGAGAGTGGTCACGACGACCGGGACCGGACCGGTGGTGGTGTCATTCGGGGCCTGCAGATTAATCTGCGTGGGGCTGACGTACCAGAGATACGCGGGCTTGCCGTTGATGGTCACGCTGGTGCCGGCGAGAGACGTCGGGAAGTTGCCGGTCCAGGTCGCGGTGCCGCTGGCAAGGTTGGTGCCGTAAATGGAGACCCACGATCCGGGCTGAATGGTCGGGACCGTGCTGTAGACCGGCACGATGCCGGACGAGGCGACGGTCGGCAGCGGGCCTGTTGCGGTCGGGTTGCCGATGTTGTACGAGTCCTGGATCATGGTGCTGGAGACGCCGCGGGTCACGGCGTCGGCCGGGAGCCACTCGCGAACGTACTGTACGTTCACGCCGGTTGGCTGCACGGTTACTTTGAGGAAGCCCGCGTTGCCGTACAGAGTTTGTCCCGGCTGCGTGTAAGCATCGGCGTTGAATGCGGTGTAGGTATTGTCGGCGGGATTGGGGACCGATTGGTAGGTCACGCCGTCTTTCACCTGGTGAACATAAATATGATCGTGAGCCTGGAAGAAGGCCGTCACGTTGGTATCCACGAACAGTTGATGGATCGGTTCGGTCCAGAAATACGGGGTCGTGCCGGGCGGATCGCATACGGTGCAGGGCTGGCGGTTGGCCGCAAAGCCCGCTGATCCCGTAGCGTTTTCGCCGCCCCATTCATAGAATGCAGCGGTTTCGACGCCGCCGCGTCCGGTGCCCATGACGTGGTGGGCGAAGATAAACTTCCATTTCGCCGTGCTGTTCTTCAGCGTCTGCGACATCCACTGGTACTGCTCGTTGCCGTGGCTCTTGAGCCACTCGTTGGAAGTCTTGCTGACACCGGAGTTGTTGGCGCCGAGCGGAGTGTCAACCATGGCTTGCGATCCCCAGTAAGGGTCGATGACCATAAACAGCGCATCGCCCCAGGTCCACGCATAGTAATCGCGCAGATTGCCGTTGATATTGGGTAGCTGGGTCTGGTTGCCGCTATAGAACGTCCCGGTGACGGGGTCGTTCGGACCAGGCGACGGATAGTAGAGGTTGCGCGCGTTTTGCGCCCAGACGGCAACCTGGCTGCTGTTGCTCGAATCGACCGGGAGATTGTAGTTGTAAAGCGATGTCTCTTCGTGATTGCCGGTGCCGAGGAACAGGGCGCCGCTGCTGAGCAGATTGAAGTACGGCAACTGCAGCGTGTAGCGGCCCACCACGCCCGCCTGATTGTAAGGCGGCGCCAGTGTGTCGACGCTGAAATCGTCGCCGTTGGTGATGTGAAAATCCGGATTCGCCGCGGCCACGCCGGACAGCGTCTGGTTGTACAGATCCGAATGAAACATCTTGAGTACGCGTTCCGGATGGGAATCGCCCTGCACCGTGAATACGAACGAACTGCCTGGCTTGCGCTGGGTGTGGAAGGACCGCTCCGCTCCCGCGGTATAGGGCGCCGTTGTGCCGGCCGGCCGGTATTGAATTCGATAGTAATACTGGGTATCGATCTGCAGATTGTTGAAAACGGTTTGCGCAACGAAAGCTCCGCTGGTATACGGATCCGCCTTTGTGGTGCCGACCGGCGTGGTTGCCGTGTAGTTGCCGGACGAGGTTCCGTACTGGTAGTACATGTCGATCGCCGCGCTGGATTGCACGTTCACCGTGGCGTTGTGATCGGTTGGTTGCCCAAGGATCTGGGTGTACTGGACGGAGCCGGGAGTGATGTAAGTGAAGAGTTGATTGGCGGGATTGCTGCCGTTGGCCGTTGTGACGACCACGCTTGCCGCTCCGGCTGTTCCGGCACCGGTGGTGGCCGTCATCTGCCCGTCCTTGGCGACCTTAACGTTCGTTGCCGGCACTCCGCCGACTGTGACCGCGGTCGCGCCGGTAAAGCCGACGCCGACGATCGTAATGTTTGTTCCGCCTGTTGTTGGCCCGGTATTGGGACTGACACCTCCGACCGATGGCGGTGCGGCGAGATACGTGAACAAAGTGTTATCGGCATTTTTACCGCTTGCCGTGGTGACCACCACACTCGCGGTGCCAACGCTGCCGGGAGGCGTTGCCGTGGTAATGGTGTTCGCGTCCACCACGATCCACCCGCCCGTTCCCACGGAGGTGCCGCCGATCGAGACGTCTGTCGCTCCCGTGAAATTGGCGCCGACAATGGTGACCGGAGTGTTGCCCGTAGACGGGCCCGAACTGGGCGTGATCGAAGTAACGACCGGAATCGTGCCGCCGGGCGCCTGCCCCGCCAGGGCGGCAGCGGCGAGGGCGCAGAGGGCAAACATCATGCGTGCGCCGGAAATGAGCGTCCGGGTAGCCGGAATTGTATTCAAACGAGAGGACAGTTTCATGGGAATAGAGTGTGTGTGGCGTCAGCGGTCGCCGGGAATGCCTCGCCGCGATTTCGCGTATTCAACAGTTTAATACCGGGTCCAGATTCGGGACGCAGCGGGAAGCCGGCGCGTTTCGTGATTTTGCCATGGATTTGTGCCTTTGTGGCGCATAGCCACGTACGGCGCCCGGATGCTAACCTTTGCTGCATGGTGTGCCGTTAATGGAGCGTCGGGCGCCACGAATCCGGCGGTCGGGTTCCGGGCCGGCCGGGGTCCGGTTCATCCGGACGGCGCTGCTTGCCGCCGTGACGGTTGCGCGCCTGGCGGGGCAAAACGTCTCGCCGGGCGAGTTTCGCTCGGTGCCTTTCGAGCAATGGCTTGCCGAACCGGAACAAAAGGGACTCCGGTGGGACATTCGGATCGCCGAGCCGCAGCTTTCCAGCCACCAGCGGCTCGTCTCGCGCATCGACATTACGATCGACGGCAGCGAACTGGCGAAGCGACGCAGCGAAGGCGAATTCATGCTGCTGGTGCAGATCACCGACCAGCAGAAAATGAGCTATCGTGACGCCGAGACGGTAGATCTTTCCCGCCTCCCGGAAGCGGCGCGATTCAAGGACTTCGTTTTCGAACGGCGTTTCTTCGTGGTGCCGGGCGACTACCAGATTGCCGTTGCCGCTTACGACACCAGTTCGAAAAAGCATTTTTTTGTCCGCCGGAGGCTTCACGTTGCGGCGCTTCGCAATGACCCGCTGCCCGGTGCGTGGCAAAGCGTTCCCGCGGTGGAATTCCTGCCGGTGGCGCACGGCACCGAAGGCTGGTACCTTCCCTCCGTCGAGAGCCGCGTCCGGATCGCGGCGCAGTCGGCGCGCGCCGGCCGCATCGAAGTGTTGCTGAATCTCAGCCCCGGCGATGAATCCGAACGCACGACCGGGTTGCGAATCAGGAATCTCGCGTCGCTCGTTCCGTCTTTTAAAGTGCTGGCGCAGATGGCTCATGATGGCTCGGTACTGAATGCCGCCGTGTTCGACCTCGAGCACCAGCGGGTGGTGTTCGGGCAGGAGAACGTCGTGCGCCTGAATGCGGACAGACTTCTGGATGCGATCGACGGCGACCAGCCCGGGATCATCGATGTCAAGGCTCTCGAAAACCGTCATTCCAGCGCCCGTTTTTTTGCTTCCGAAGTGCTGCGCCGCCTCGACCCGCCGGCGTCGCCGGGCTCCGTTTCGGGGCCATGTGCCGTCATCGTTCTGACCAGCGCGGTGAACTTCGAGAAGGGTGCGGATCTGCGGCCGGTTGAAGCCGCGCTGCCTGCGGGCTCACGGGTCTTCTACCTTCGTTACCAGCCGGTCGGCATGATCCGGACGGTACAGGCTGTGCCGTCTGTGTCCGGACGGCTCACTGGTTTGCGGCGCGCCACCGACGAAATTTACACGACCATGCGGGCCACAGGGTACAGTGTTGTTCCGGATCAACTGGCCGCCGTGCTGAAGCCGCTCGATCCGCAGGTCTTCGACATTTCGACGCCGGAGGAGTTTCGGCGCGCGCTCGCCACCGTGCTGGCCGAGATTGCGAAGATGTAGCGGCGCCGAGGGAGCAGGCAGCGGAGCATTAAACTGGGGACAGCATGTTTTGCCGTCTCCTGGCCGCTCTGGCAATATCGGCGGCATTTTCCGCAGCCCAAACGGTCTGTGCGCCGATACCGCAGTTCACACCCTGCGATCTGGTGTTCGAACTTCCGGAAGCCGCCGGCAATGTGGATATCCGGGCCGAGTTTCGCTCTCCGCGCGCGCAGACGGCGCTGGTGCATGCGTTCGAAGACGGGCCGCGCCGCTGGATCGTCCGCTTCACGCCGATAGAGATCGGGACCTATGCGTGGCGCGTCACCAGTCGCGTGGCGCAGTTCAACGGCAAGCAAGGAGAGCTCACCGTTACGCCCGCGGCGGCGAAGAAGACGGGCTGGTTGCGCGCCGCGAATCTCCATCATTTTGCGGATGTGGAAGGGAACGCCATTTCGCCGCATCTCTGGATGGGCGCGCTGGTTCCGGGCTTTGCCGCCATGGATGCCGGCCAGTGGCAGCAACTTGTGGCAACCCGCGCCCGGCAGCATTTCAACCATCTGGGCGTGACGCTGGTGGATGAATCCGCCGGGGGTGAATCGTCGGCCGCAAGATTTCAAGCGCCCGAATTCTTTCGTGCGGCGGAAGAGAAAATCCGTGCCGCGAATGCTGCCGGCATCGTTGTGGACATTGCGTTCTTCAGCGGCAATCAGCTGATGCGCCGCCTGCTGCCCGCGCGTGCCGATCGCGAAAAATGGCTCCTGCTGGCTGTTTCACGGCTGGCTGCATTCGATGTGACGTGGCAGGGGGTAGAGCGATGGGAGTCAGGCGATGACGGTCGCCAGTTGATGAAGGAAATTGGCGAACTGGTGACCAGTCTCGATCCGTATAAACATCCGCGTTCAACACGAACGGCGCTAACGACCGGCCCGCTTGCCGACGACGGCTGGCTTCGCTACCGCTCCTATGAAACCGGCGACGACGCAGTAACGGCCATCGAGCAGCAGGTCTTTCAGTATCCGTCCGTGAACAACTTCGCCACCGCCACGATGGACGCCGATAGTTTCCGCCATCGTCTCTGGAATGCGACGGTGAACGGCAACTACCCGGCGCCGGTGATTCCAAACGAACAGGCCGCTGCCGCCATGAAGCTGTGGTACGAGTTCATGCAGTCCACGCGCCACTGGGAGCTGGAGCCTTTCTTCGATACGTCCGTTGGCCGCGGACTGGCGCTCGAAGGTATCGAGTACATCATTTACCTGGACAAGCCCGGGCCGGTTACGGTGAATTACGAAAAGCACAGTTACGACGGCGAATGGTGGAACCCGGCCACCGGGCAGACGGTGAAGATCAAAGATGTAAAGGGCGAATCGTTTACCGGCACGCCGCCCGACCTGACGCACGACTGGGTTCTCCACATTTCGCGCGAGGGCGCGAAGGCCGGCATGCTGAAGAGCGTTAAATTCGATTCGCGGGAGCAACCTGCTGAACTCCAGCAGATTGAAAGCGATCCGGCAAAGGTGCCGTTCGACGTTGTTGAGCCGTCGGCAGCTGAACTTTCGCTCAGCCGCCCGGCCCGCTTCGAAGTCAAGCTGAAGCGCCAGTCCAAAGCCCTGGAGCGCATGCTCTATGAGTGGACCGCCGAGGTTACGGCCGATGGCCGCAGTTACCGCGTTGCCGGCACGGGCGCAAGCGGCACGCTGAATATCCCGGCGGATATTACCGGCACTTATCCCGCCGCGCTTCATCTGCGCGTCTTTGGCATGAACGCACTCGGTAAAGTCTACTCAGTGGACCGCAATTACACCATTACGAAATGAATCTTCAAATGAACTCCCGCGAGGCCGGCAATACGTGCCTCTGATCCTCGCTGTCGATACGGCTGCCGCTGACGGCAGCATCGCGCTGGCGGACGATTCCGGTCTCCGCGAGGAAGTCGCGCTGCATGCTCCGCGCGGATTTAGTCACGTGCTTTTTGGCGCCGTTGAATCACTGCTCGCGCGCCACGGCTGCAAGCTTGCGGATGTGGAACTTTTCGCCGGCGCATCGGGGCCCGGTTCGTTTACCGGCGTTCGCGTCGGACTGGCGGCCGTCAAAGGACTGGCCGAAGTTACCGGACGCCCGGTGGTTGCGGTGTCGAATCTCGATGCGCTTGCCGAACTGGGCAGCGCTTCTCTTCGCTGTCCGGTGCTCGATGCGCAGCGCGGCGAAGTTTACGCGGCGCTGGTGCGGGCCGGCGGCGGTACGGTAATTGAAGCGACGGTGATCCCGTTTGAACGGTTCCTCTCGCTGTTGCCCCAGTCACTCATGTCCGATGAGGCGTTCGAATGGATCTCGCCGGACTTCGAACTGATCGCTCCGGCGCTCGCCGGAACGCGTTTTGCTGAATACCCCGTGGTGCGTGCGCCCCGCGCCATGGCCGGCACAATCGCCCGCATCGCGCTGCGCCGCGCAGCCGCCGGACTCGCGCTCGACCCCGCCGTCATCGAAGCAAACTACGTACGCCGCTCCGACGCCGAAATCTTCTGGAAGCACGACTGATATTCGCCGCGGGGCATCTCCTGATGAACGGCGTTCGCCGCTGTCTGTCGTTAGCTGGCACCTGGTAAATAGCAAGCCTTCTAACCAATCGCCACGGTACTTTCGAAGCGACGCTCGCCGCTGGTACCAGCAAGAAAATCATCAACCACCGTTGACTGGTTATGCCTGCGTTTGAAGGCTAAGGTTAGAGCATGGTGCCGAAGAACACGAACAATACGCACAATCGCAGGAGCAAAAGCGCGCTGAAAACACTCGCACTGGCGGCCTGTTTCACACTTACTGTCGCGGGTTTCGAAACCCGTGCGCTCGCAGCCAACATCATTCAGAACGGGACATTTACTTCAACCACCGGAACGTTTGGCACGGCTGGCGGCGGACTCAATACGCTGAAGAGTGACGCCGTCACCAACGATTACACAGGCGGCGGCTCGCTCGCCAACTGGACGGTCGTGGATGTGGGCAGTTCTCAGGGGCTTGCCTTCCTCTATATGAACGGCAATCAGGGGAGTACCACGACCAATGGTGACGGCGTGACCGTTAACGGACGGTTCGGTACTTACGGTCTTTACGATCCGGGTAACATTGCCGGCGCTACTCCGCATGGCGGTGCGATCCCGAATACAAGTCCCGGCGGCGGGAACTTCATCGTTGCCGACGGTGCCGCAAGTTATAGTGTCGCGATCTATCAGACGCTTACCGGCCTGACACCCGGCGCCTCATACACGGTGTCTTTCTACTATGCCGCCGGTCAGCAGGATACCTTCAGCGGCAACACTACTGAAGGCTGGCAGGTGTCCTTCGAAAACAGCGCGCAAAAGACTCAGGTTACTGCCAATGGCACTACCATCCAGGACACCCCGACCCAGGCGAATATCTCCGGCACAAGCACCCCCGGTCTTGTGAGCGGCGGTTTTCAGGCTTGGGCGCTGGATACGATGACCTTCACGGCGTCCGCCTCCACCCAGGTGCTGACCTTTTTGTCGATGGGCACGCCCGATGGGGAGCCGCCGGCCGACCTCCTCTCCGACGTCGTGGTGAACGCAACGGCAACGCCGGAGCCAGCCTCCGCAGTGACGTCGGCGACGGGAATGGCGGCGCTGGTTGGCCTTATCTGGTTCCGCAGAAAACTCAAAGCACGCTCAGGCGCGGCAGAGCTGAATAATTAACTCCCTGCTCACTTTGGCACCCGACAGGCCCTCCTTCGCAAGGAGGGCCTGTGCTATTTCTGAAGCAGCATGTTTCACCGGTTCGCTGTCGACTTTTTCCGGCTGTGCCTTTGGCTGCTCATCATCATGATGATTTTCGTTCCGCTGGAACGAATCAGCGCACTGCACGTGCAGAAAGTTTTTCGCCGCGGCTTCGTCATCGATCTTGGCTATTACTTCCTGAATAACTTTCTTCCCAAACTTATTTTGATTCTGCCGATGGCGCTGGTCGGTTATGCAGTGCATCGCGTGATTCCCGCCGCGTTTTATTCAGGTGTTGCCGGTTTGCCGCTGCGGATTCGCTTTGCCGCCGCGCTGGTGATCGGCGAAGTCGGCTTCTACTGGGGCCACCGCTGGTCGCACGAAATTCCGTTTCTGTGGCGCTTCCACGCTGTTCATCACAGCGCTGAAGAAATGGACTGGCTGGTGAACACCCGCGCTCATCCGGTGGACATGGTGTTCACGCGGCTGTGTGGCTTCATTCCGATCTACATTCTCGGGCTGTCACAGCCCGCGCGCGGCACGCTCGACTATGTGTCGCTGCTCGTCATCTTCACCAGCACGCTGTGGGGCTTTTTCATTCATGCCAATCTGAACTGGCGGCTCGGTCCGCTGGAATGGCTGCTGACTTCTCCGGCATTCCATCACTGGCACCATACTTACGAAGAGCCGCTGAATAAAAACTATTCCGCCATGCTCCCGTTTGTGGACCGGCTCTTTGGTACGCATTATTCGCCGAAGTCAGAGTGGCCGTCGCGATACGGGACCGTGGCGCCGGTTGCTTCAGGGATGGCCGATCAGTTGCTTCAGCCGTTTACGCCCCCGGCACAAAACGGCTGAAGCGGCCGGATTAAGCTCTGGTCAGATTAAGCGCTGGCCGGGCTGCTGCCCGATTGTTTCTTCCACCATGAGCCGATGAGGGTATCGAGCGCCAGTCGTCCGGATCCGCAGGTCAGGACAATCAGCGAGGCGAACAGAAAAGTGAACGGCGCAGCCGCGGCGAACTTATCCGGGTCAGACAGGAACGAGAAGAAAGCTTCGCGGTCGGCGGTAATGTACGCCATCAGCATATTCACCGTCAGGATGAGACCGATCAGCCGCGACCCGAGACCGAGCGCGAGCAGAAGGCCGCCGCCGAGCTCCACGCACGCGATTGCAGGCGCCATCACGGCCGGCATCGGCAGGCCCAGCGATGTGAAGAAGTCAATGACCTTGGGGAGATTGTGCAGTTTCCCCCAGCCGGTCTGCATGAACTGCCAGCCCCAGTAAAGGCGAACCAGCAGCAGAAACGGCGACCGCATCGCGTCCGCAAGCTTGTTGAGAATTCCGTATCCAGTTTCGAGTAACGCTTTCATCTGCTTTCGCTCCTTTATTAGTCGTGTACAGCAAGTTGTGTTTACGATGCCTGGCGGCCGCAGAGCTTATGGCCTGCAGCGCTTATCTCTTGCAGCGCTTGTCTCTTGTAACGTTTACCGCCGGCAAAGCCAGCCGAGTTGCGCCCAGCGGGCAAACCACGTTTGCAGCAGCGCGGGGACTTCGGTTGCCGGGACGGCGCTGCCATCGAAGGCGGCTTCAATCGCCCGGCCCACTGGCTGGCCTTTTCGCAAGGCCTGAAGCAGCCGAAATTCTTCCTGCTCCAGCCGCCGGTAAAACACGTTAAGGTCCACGCGGTGCACGGCGACGAAGATTGGTTTCGGCTTCGACCGTTTCAGCCTGCCCGCCATCTGCCCCGTCCGCAGCCGGTGCTTCTTTTCCAGCGCGACGTTACTTGCGGTGGCCGCGCCTTCGGGCGAAGCGTTGACGCTGATACGCAGTTCGTCGACAGGATAGTGAAGCTCCAGCAGGCTCATGCAGGGATGCAGCGCGAACTTCGTCCCCGCATTTAACCCGGCCAGATCCTGCGCTTCGAGCGTCGCCGACTTCGCGCCGTCGAACGCCACAATATGGGCCCATTCCAGTTGCACCATGTCGAGCGTCAGGAGCTGATTCGTCCCCGCAAATTTCGGGTGCCGGCGCAGCCACTCTTCAAGCCTTGAGCCCAGATCGCGCAGCGTGAACGACGCCGACGGACATTCCTTCAGATAAGCCAGCGCCAGAGTGGCGAAATCTTTCCATCCAAGTATTGCGATGGTGCCGGGAAAATCCTCACCGAGCGATTCCAGCAGCCGGAACCAGTAGCTGCGGCTGTAGATTTCGAGGCGCTCCAGCGAACCAAGTCCGCCGCTGCCGTTGACGAGCCCTTTCGCTTCACGCACAGCGGCGGCATTGCGGCGAATTCGCCCCTCGGGATTCAGCGGCGACATCACGGCCGCTGCAAACCGGTGCTGAATCTCCCGGAGCCCTGGCTTGCCGCTCATGCGGCGCCCGCCAGTTGGTTGCCCTGGAACTTCCGCGCTTTCAGTGCTTCGGCATGAACTTCGTCGAATGAGGGAATCCGGTCATCCCACTCGAGCAGCGTTGCCGTGGGCCCGAATCTTCCGGTCGCGTGTTCGTACAGCTTCCACACCGCCGCCACTACGGGGTGGTCGTGGGTGTCGAGAATATATTTTTCAAACTTCGAGTGCCCGGCCAGATGAATCTGCGCCACGCGTTCCGCCGGCACGGCATTCAGGTAAACATGGGGATCGAAGCCGTGATTGCGTGACGAAACGTAGATATTATTCACGTCCAGCAGGATGCCGCAATCGGCGCGCTCCACCACTTCGTTGAGGAACTCCCATTCGGTCATTTCCGAAATGTGGAATTCGGCGTAGCTGCTCACGTTTTCAACGGCAACCGGAACTTCCAGAAAATCCTGCGCCTGGCGGATCTTCCGCGCCGCCACCTTAGCGGCTTCCATCGTGTAAGGCATGGGCAGCAGGTCGTGCGTGTAACGCCCGTCCACGCTTCCCCAGCAGAGATGATCGGTCAGCCAGGGAGTCTTCGTCCGCCTGACCAGCGACTTCAGCCGCTTGAGATGTTCGCGGTTCAGCGGGTCAGTCGAGCCGAAATACATGGAGACGCCGTGCTGCACCACTTTGTAATGTTCGAGAATCTGGTCCAGCATCGCCAGCGGGCGGCCGCCGTCGACCATATAGTTTTCCGAAATGATCTCGAACCAGTCGACCCCGGGCTTCGTCCCGAGGATGTGACCGTAGTGCGGGGCGCGCAGGCCCACACCGATTCCGTATTCGGTAAATCCATTAAAGCGGCTGGCTGGCATGGGAAAAAGGGAAGGGAATCGAAAAAAAGGGGGGCTTGCGAAACAGCGGCGCAGCCCCCCGGGGGAAACTACTTCTTCTTGTTGGAGCCGTCCGTGGCGCAAGCGCCCTGGCCCTTGCAAGCGTTCTTGCCAAACTGCTTTTCGTCGCCGCCGCCGTTGCCCTTGCACGAGTTCAGGCCCTTGCAGGCGTGCTTTTCGATGGCGGTCTTGGTCTGGAAATCGCTGGCCATCCAGCCGGCCACGGCCGACGAGTGAGCATCCACCGACGACGGCACCTGCGCCGCGCGAGCTGCCGTACCGCCTGCCAGACCCGCGAACGCGGCCGCCAGTGCCAGAGAATTCTTTGAAAGTTTCATTTGCGTTTATCTCCTTGGTGATTGGGTTGTGCCGCGCCGGACTCGCATGTGGTCCGTACATGGTTCACAACTGATACTTCGCAGTATCCGATGAAAAGTTACGCCCGTTGGCATTTTTCGCGCAAAAATATTTTTTGCGCGAAATCGTGCGGGGCCGTCAGGGCCGCATTGCGCCGGCGCGCGTGCTGTATGGGCCGATTGCCGCTCCCGCCAGCGCGGCGACCAGCAGGATTCCGCCGTGCCACAGCGCCAGATGCAGCGTCTGCTGCAGCGGGCAGGTAAACTGCAACACCGTCACACCCAGCAATCCGGCCAGCGTTCCCATCGTGCTGCCCAGCATTCCCGGCTCGGGCGGGGCACCTCTGCGCAGCAGCAAAACGAACAGCGCCATCGCAGGAAGCGCCATTGCGCTCCCCTCCAAAAGGCAGCGCGCCCCGCTTCGGACGAACTCGCCCTGCAACTGCCACGGGAACAGGACCACGGCACCGGCTACAAAGGCCACGGCGAGGACGGTCCTCAGACTCTTGCCGGAGATCCGCTGTAAACGTCCCGGGGCCATCTGCCATGACACAGACAAGCAAAGCAAAATCGCGCAGACGGCGAACAGTGCGGACATGGGCAGCATTTGCCACCAGCGCATCACGCGGAAGCCGCCGATACGGGACATCGCGATCAGCGGAATCGCCAGCGACACGAAGACCAGGCCCAGTAGCGCGGTGGTGGCCGCGGCGGAACGAATCGGCCGGACCGGGCTGAGTTCCGTCAAAAGAGTCCTGCGCGTGGCTTCGACAGCCGCCATCGACACCGCGGGCGTGGCCGGCGGCGCGTCGGCATGCCCGTACAGCAACCGGCAGCGCGCACAGGTTGCCATGTGTTGCCGCGCTGCGGCGGACAGCGGCGCGCCCGGATCCGCCAGACAGTCGAATTCCGCATCCACCGACCGGCAGACGGCTCTTTCTTCCGCAGCCATTACGCGTGTCCCTCCTTCTCTAAGACGCTGCGCAACGTGGAGTACGCGCGGTGCGCCTTCTGCTTCACGGCTCCGACGGTGGAGGACGTGGCGCGCGCCACATCCTCCAGACTCATGCCGGTAACCTTGAGCATCACGATCACTTCCCTCTGTCCCTCCGGCAGCTTCTCCAGCAACCGGTCAAAATTCTCTCCCCCGGACTGTTCCGGGCCTGCGCTCGCCACCTCCGGCAGCACATCCACCGCCAGTTCGCGCGATTCTCTCCGGCGCCGGCGGCGATATGCATCCAGCCGCGTATGGCGCGCAATTGCAAAAATCCACGGCAGCAACGGCTCTCCTGCCCGATACGTATGCCGCGACCGGTGGACCCGAATCCAGCAGTCCTGGAACAGGTCTTCGCGCTCGCCGGGCGGCTCGGTCGCGGCAAAAAAACGCATCAGCCGCGGAGACAGGCGCTGAACCAGTTCTTCCACCGCTGCGGCATCGCCCAGTTGATAGCGAACCATCAGTTCCGCAAGTTCGCGCTCTCCGGGGTGACCGGAAGGCTCGCCGGCGGCGGTCAGCGGTGCAGCAGTTTGCCGGAATAAATCCACTGCTCCTGATTATCACTTCGAACGAGGCGCCGATAAAGTTACGCTGGTCCGATTTTCGCTTTCGCCGCCCGAATTCCGGTCGCATGGGCCGTCGCGCCGCACGTTCGCCGGGGCATGTATACTCATTTGGCGTCGGAACAATTGCCTTCGGAGAGAATACCTGTGCGCCTGATCTTCCTGCTTTCCCTTGCTGCCTCGCTGGCTGTGGCGGCCTCCCCCGATCCGGTGAAGCTGGACACCGGCCTGATCGCCGGCGCCGCTGGCGCGACTCCGGAGATGCACATATACCGAGGCATTCCGTACGCCGCGCCCCCGGTTGGCAATCTGCGATGGCGCGCGCCGCAACCGCCCGCCCGCTGGGAGGGCGTACGGAAGGCCGAGCAGTTCGGCCCGGTCTGCACGCAGACGAACCCGCAGTCCCGCGAGGATTGCCTCTACCTCAATGTCTGGACCGCTGCGAAGCCCGGCGAAAAGCTTCCTGTGATGCTCTGGATTTACGGCGGCGGCTACAGTCAAGGTTCCGGCTCGCAGCCCGACTACGACGGCGAAGCGCTGGCGAGGAAGGGTGCCGTGGTGGTGACCTTTAACTATCGGCTCGGCGCGCTGGGCTTTTTTGCGCATCCCGAACTGACGCAGGAATCGGGCGGCAAGGGCGCGGCGAATTTCGGTCTGCTGGACGCGATTGCCGCTCTGCAATGGATACAGCGAAACATTGCGGCATTCGGCGGCGATACCGGGCGTGTCACCATCTTCGGCGAGTCGGCCGGATCGGGAATGGTCTCGAACCTGATGGCCTCGCCGCTGGCGAAGGGCCTGTTCCATCGCGCCATCGGCGAAAGCGGCGGCTGGAATACCTCCAGCATCGGCAAACTCCGCACGCTGGCGATGGCCGAACAGGCGGGCGTGAAATTTGCCGAAGGGCTCGGTGTGAAATCGCTGGCCGCGCTCCGCGCCGAACCCGCGGCCGCGATGGTGACCGGCGGACGAGGCGGCGGACCGGTTGTGGATGGCTGGTCGATTCCGCAGGATCCCGGCGTGACGTTTGCCGAAGGCAAGCAGAACGATGTCCCGGTGCTGGTCGGTTCCAATCGCGATGAATCCTTCGGCGGCCATCCGGCCACGGTGGAGGAATTCGTCGAGCGGGCCCGCAATCAATACGGCCCGCTGGCCGATACGTTTCTGCAGTTGTATCCGGCGGCTTCCGTCGAGCAGGCGCAGGACTCGGCATTTATTGCCGGTCGCGATGAAATGGCCTGGCTGATGCGGAACTGGGCCCGCAGCGCGCAGAGCACCGGCAAATCCAGGTCGTGGGTTTACTTCTTTACGAAGCAGCCGCCGGTGCTGCCGAATGCAACGGGACCTCTGACTCCCAATAAGTTCGGAACCGCGACGCACACGTCGGAGGTTGTCTACGTCTTTCAGAACCTTCGCGCGCCACGCGCCTGGACCGATTCCGATCGCCGCGTGTCCGACGCTATGTCCACTTACTGGGTGAACTTTGCGGCCGGCGGCGATCCCAACGGGAAAGGACTGCCGGAGTGGCCGCCTTTCGACGCAGTGAAGAATCCGGGTGCGCTGGTGCTCGGCGATAAGATCGAAAACGGTTCGGTATTGAATCCGCGGCAGATCGCGTTTTTTCAGGCGTACTACGACAGCCTGTTTGCGAAAAAATAATTCGGACCGGAGTCGCGAACTTAGTTCGCATACGTCAGACCCAGCCGGGACTTTGTAACCGTGAATGGCGCGTTCGTGCCGGCCCGCGTAAGATATTGCTGCAAGCTTACGTCCGCGTAAAGATTACCCCCTCTTCGTGCTCTCTTCGTGCCCTCTTCGGGGCTTGCTCCCGGCGTTCGGTTGTGATAAACATTCGTGACCAGTTAGTCGCACGCGCCTTTGTCGAATCAATATTAGATAAACAGAAGGGGATGGGGATTAGACATGCTTTCAAATTCGAGGGTTAGCTTACGCGCTTTCGGGATCGCCGCGATCCTGATCGCTGCCGCGGGATTTCATGCGCTTATGGCGCAGAGTTCGACCGCCACGGTATCGGGTACGGTAACCGATGCGTCCGGTTCCGTCGTGGCCGGCGCTTCCGTTGAAGTGAAGAGCGTCGAAACCGGCATCACCCAGACGACGACATCGAATCAGCAGGGCCGTTACCGCGTCACCCAGCTCAGCGTCGGCGATTACGAAGTCCAGACCTCGCACCCGGGCTTCCAGACCATGGTCCGCAAGGGCATCACGCTGACCGTTGGCAATGAGGCCGTGGTTGATGTGGCGCTTCAGGTCGGGCAATCCCAGCAGACCGTCACCGTCGATGCGCAGGCGTCCACAGTCGATGTTTCTTCGTCGGCAGTCGCCAGCCTCGTGGAAGGTACGCAGATGCGGGAACTTCCGCTCAACGGGCGCAACTTTGAACAACTGCTGACGCTTGCTCCCGGCGTGCAGGCGTTGAACCCCTCCGGCAAGATTCTGTTTGGCGTGCAGCCGAACTATTCCGTCTCCGGTTCGCGTCCGCAGGGCCAGGCCTTCCTGATCGACAACACGAACATGCTGAATTACTTCGGTCACGGCACTGGGGCCGGCTCGACGGGATCGTCGCTCGGGATTGAAGCGATATCGGAATTCCAGACTCTCACCAATACTTACAGCGCGCAGTTTGGCGGTAACGGCGCGGCCATCAATGCGGTCACCAAAGGAGGAAGCAACGCCCTCCATGGTTCTGCGTACGAATTTCTGCGCAACAGCGCTCTGGACGCGCGCAACTTCTTCGATAATTACCGGCGGCCGGGTGAAACCTACGCCCGCGTGCCGACTTTCCGGCGCAACCAGTTTGGCGCCAGCGCGGGCGGCCCAATTAAGAAAGACAAGACGTTCTTCTTTGTGAACTGGGAAAGCTTCCGCCAGGGTCTGGGCCAGACTTCGGTCGCCAATGTTCCGGATTCGAATGCCCGGAACGGCTATCTGCCCTGCGCCTCGGCTACTGCTTATGCCTGCAATAACGCAACGGGTCTTGCGTATGTCGGTGTAAATCCCGCGATGGCATCCACTCTGGCCCTCTACCCGGTCGCAACCGCTACCGTTGGAGGCGGCATCGGAACTCTGAACTCTGTTTCCACGTCCGTAGCCAACGAAACTTACTTCGTTGCGCGCATCGATCACACCATATCCGCAAAGGATTCCATCTTTGCGCGCTACATCCGGGACGCGGCCGATATCAATTTGCCGGTTGCCACGTCGCCCATTCCGCTTTATCCCGAAATTGTTCACACGCTGAACAACTACGTCACGGTGGAGTGGAAGCACCTGGTTTCCTCCAACATCGTCAATCTCGCGCGAACCAGCTTCCTCCGGCCGACGGAGCAGTCGTTACAGGACGCGAGTCTGGCGCCGCTCAGCTTTTTCCCGGGCCGGCCGGACGGTCGCGTGGGTGTGACCGGCCTCAGCCAGTTGGGACCGATTCAGGACGACCCGTACCGCCTGATCGTGAATCACTTCGTATTCGGCGATGACGTGCTGTGGACGCACGGCGCGCATAACATCCGGTTCGGCATCACCGTCGACCGAACCCAGAACAACACCAATCTATCGGCCGGGAACGGCGGAGCGTGGACCTTCAGCAGCCTGCTCGGTTTCCTGACCAATGCAGCCACGCAGTTCCAGGGCCCGCTGCCCGGCAAGGACGACACCACTCGCGATATGCGTGAACTGTTCGTGCTGCCCTACGTTCAGGACGAATGGAAAGTACTTCCCCGCCTGACCCTGAATATCGGCGTTCGTTACGACTGGGGCGCCAATCCGTATGAGCGGCTTAATAAGCTCCACTCCATCGTGAATGCGCCCTACGTCGGCATCGTGAGCGTGCCCAACGTTTACGCCAACAACATTACGAAGAAGAACTTTGCTCCGCGGATTGGCTTTGCGTACGACGTGTTCGGCGATCACAAGACATCCCTCCGCGGCGGCTTCGGAATGTTCTACGACACAATCACCGCCAAAGACTACACGCCGGGTTTTGTCCGGACAGCGCCCTATGGACTTTCCAACCAGGCCAATCCCGTGTACCCGACGGCGTTTTCCACGTCGGCAGCCGCGGCCGTTCTTCAGGTCAACTCGCTGGTGGACTATCAGACGAAGAACACGCCTTACCAGATGCAGTACAACCTCAACATTCAGCGCGATCTGGGCGACGGCATGGTCCTGACCGTCGGCTACGTGGGCTCGCGCGGCGTTCATCTCATCAACCAGCGCGACTCGAATCCTCCCGTCCCGACCACCAATGCCGCCGGCCAAACGGTGCTGGGAAGCCTGGTCAACGGAAAGATTACGCCGAATCCCAGAATCAATCCCGCGCTCGCCTTTGTACTGCAGCGGCAGGGCTGGGGCAGTTCCAACTACAACGCCCTGCAGACCAGCGTGAACCGGCGTTTCGCGAAACGGTGGCAGATGCAGGCGTCTTACTCTTTCTCCAAGTCCATGGACTACGGCTCGGCCAACGACAACCAGTCCGGCCAGGGCCAGGGCGGTTCGAATAACGCGCAGAATCCCTACGACAATAAGAATGAGTATTCGCGTTCCACCTTTGACCGTACACATTCCTTCCGGCTCAGCAGCGTTTATGTGCTGCCCGCGTGGAAGAGTTCGGCTCTGCTCGACGCGATTGCCGGCAGCTGGCAGATGAGCGGCATTTTCAGCGCGGTATCGGGCTCGCCGTTCACGGTATTTTTGGGTTTCGATCAGGCCGGCACTCAGCAGACAGCGGGGCAGCGTCCCAATCTGCTGCCCGGGCACAGTTCGAACCCGATTCTCGGAACCCCCACCCAGTGGTACGATCCGTCTTCCTTCGGCGTTCCGGCGGTGGGCACGTTCGGCAATCTCGGCAAAGCCACGCTGATCGCGCCGAAACTGGTGGATCTGGATTACTCGCTTTCCAAGACCGCCAGAATCCCGAAGATTTCGGAACTATTCGCCGCGCAGTTCCGCGCCGAAATTTTCAACATCTTCAATCACCCGAACTTCGGCCTGCCGGATAACACGGTACTCCTTCAGGCGCCCAACGGCGGCGCAACGGTCAGTCCGACGGCGGGACGCATTACGAGCACAAACACTTCGTCGCGGCAGATTCAGCTGGCGCTGAAGTTCACGTTCTGACCCGGTTCGCGCTGTCCGGCATTCCGGATTCCCGGCACGTATGGTCCGGTGCGGTGGTGTCCCGCCGCCCGGGCCATTTTTGCTATATAATGGCAGCCGGTTCGTTTGGATGCAGGGGCGGTTTCGTATCCATATCTGCAGGAAATAAGAGGCCATAATGCGTACATCCGGAAGTGTGTTCTTACTCGCGCCGCGTCTTGCGGTTGCCGTAGTTTTGATCGGTCTCTGTGGCGCTTCACTTCGCGCGCAGAGTTCCACGGCGACCATTGTCGGCGCAATCACCGATTCCTCCGGCGCAACGGTCGCCGGTGCCAGCGTGACGGTGAAGAGTGTCGAGACGGATGTAACCCAATCCACCTCTGCCGATGCACAGGGCCGCTTCCGCGTGCCCGAACTGCGCGTGGGCAATTACGAAGTGCAGGCCAGCCAGTCCGGCTTTCAGACTGTGGTCCGCAAAGGCATCACGCTGACCGTCGGAAGCGAAGCGGTCATCGATATTGTTCTTCCCGTCGGCCAGTCGCAGCAAACCGTCACGGTGGAAGCGCAGGCCTCGCAGGTGGACACCACATCGGTGGCCGTCGCCAGCCTCGTCGAATCCACACAGATGCGCGAACTGCCGCTGAACGGGCGGAACTTCGAGGCATTGATGACGCTGGCCCCCGGCGTGCAGTCGCTGCCGCAATCGGGCGGAACGCTGTTCGGCAATCAGTCCAATTACTCGATTGCGGGGATGCGGGCGCTGGGTATTGCTTATCTGATCGACAATACGAATTTCGCCGGGTTCTTTAACCACGGCACGGGTTCCGCGGCCGCGGGTTCCTCGCTCGGTCTGGAAGCTATCGCCGAGTTTCAGACGCTGACGAACACCTATAGCGCCCAGTTCGGCGGCGCCGGCGGCGCAGTCAACGCCGTCACAAAATCCGGTTCCAACGGGCTGCATGGCTCGGTGTATGAGTTCCTTCGCAACAGCGCGCTCGATGCCCGCAATTTCTTCGATGTCCTGCGCCAGCCGGGCGCGACCTCCGCGCGCGTTCCCCCGTTTAAGCGGAATCAGTTCGGCGGCAGCGTCGGCGGTCCGATCAGGAAGGACAAGACGTTCTTTTATGTGAATCTGGAATCGCTGCGCCAGGGGCTGGAGAACACGCTGGTTGCCACCGTGCCGGATGCCAACGCCCGGCGCGGCTATCTTCCCTGCGCGACTGCTGCCACTCTGCCGTGCGACAGGACGACAGGCCTCGCCTACGTCGGGATCGCTCAGAACATCGCTTCCACGCTGGCCGCATTTCAGCCCGGCGGCACGCCGATCGGCGGCGGCCTCGCCCAGTTCTCCTCGGCGCCCAACATCGTAACCAGCGAAAACTATTTCCTGGCCCGCATTGACCACACGATCTCAGCGAAAGACTCTATCTTCGCGCGCTACATCCGGGATTATGCCAAGGTAAGCACGCCCGTAGCTCCGGTGAGCACCGCCAATTACGTCGAAACGGATTCCACCGCGAACAATTTCGTCACCGTGGAATGGAAGCGCATAATTTCGCCGACTCTCGTGAATCTGGCTCGCGTCAGCTACATTCGTCCCGGTGAAACCGGCGTCACGCCGCAGAGTATTTCGGCGCTGCAGTGGTTCCCGGGACAAGGCCGCCCCGATGGCCGCCTCACCATTCCCGGCATCACCGCTCTCGGCCCCGCCGCCAACAACCCGTTTGGCGTGATCACGAATCGTTATGACGAAGGCGACGACCTCATCTGGACTCACGGCGCGCATGACATTCGGTTCGGCATCAACCTGGACCGTATTCAGGACAACGTGCTGATCGCGGTCTCAAGCGGCGGCACTTACAGCTTCACCAGCCTCCAGAACTTTCTGACTGGCACTTCGAACCTCCTGACGGCCCCGCTCCCCGGTCAGGCCGACACGTACCGCGACATTCGCGAGTTCCGCATTCAGCCGTATTTCCAGGATCAATGGAAGGCGTCGCGCCGGCTGACGCTCAACCTCGGCGTGCGCTACGAATGGGCGGAAAATCCCACCGAACGGCTCAACAAACTGCACATCCTCACCAATCCGCCGTACGGTGCCTATCAGTCTGTTCCGCACGCCTTCTCCAGCAACCCGACGAAGTACAACTTTGAGCCGCGCGTCGGAATCGTGTTCGATCCGTCGAGCGATCACAAGACTTCGATCCGCGCGGGTTTCGCCATGTTCCACGACATGCTGATGGCCTATCTGTTTGCTCCCGGCTATCTCCGCACGCCGCCGTTCCTGCAGGCCACCCAGCAGAATCCCATCTACCCGCTGCCGTTCCAGAATGGCAGCACGCCCGTGCTTCCCTCGTCCACCAGCGCCGCGGGCGGCGTCAGCGCCGACTACAATATCGGCACCACGCCGTACATGATGCAGTACAACCTGAATATCCAGCGTGATCTCGGCAAGGGCTTCGTGCTCACCACCGGCTACATTGGATCGCACGGCGTGCATCTGCTGAGCGCCAGCGACCTGAATCCGCCGACGCGGACGTTTGACGCCAACGGCCGGCCGGTCTTCGCAACGCTGGTAAACGGAAAGATCGTCACCAACCCCCGCCTCAATCCAAACTTCGGTCCGTACCAGAGCACGGGAACCTGGGGCAATTCTCACTACAACTCGCTGCAGGCAAATCTGAACCGCCGATTCAGCAACCGCTGGCAGACTCAGGCGTCTTATACCTTCTCGAAGTCGATTGACTCGGAATCCGGCCCGTTCATCGCCACCACCAACGGTGGCAATCCCACGGCGCAGGATCCCTACAATTTCGGCATCGATCACGCCCGTTCCAGCTTCGACCGTACCCACACCTTCCGGCTCAGCGGAATTTACTCCGTCAGGTCGTTCCAGAACAAGATGCTGGACGCCGTCGCCGGAAGCTGGCAGATCACCGGGTTGCTGAGCGCCGTTTCCGGCGGCAACTTCACCGTTGTCGTGGGCTTCGACCAGGCGGGCCTCGCCAATCAGACCCCGCGTGCGAGCCTCATGCCCGGACGCAATGCCGGGAACATTATCCTCGGCGATCCGAATCACTGGTATGACGTAACGGCATTTGCCCTTCCGCCGGTTGGCGAATATGGCAACCTGGGACGCGGCGCTCTGCCCGGCCCGGGGCTCATCTCCGCCGACCTTTCGCTCTCCAAGTCCGTCCGGCTGCAAAAGGTTTCGGAGACGGCGTCGATGCAGTTCCGCGCCGAAATGTTTAACATCGCCAACCATCCGAACTTTGCGCTGCCCAACGGAAACCAGGGCGGTGTATCGTTCGTGGCCGGCGCCAACGGCACGGGCACGTACGATCAGACCGCCGGCCAGATTACCAGCACCGTCACCACTTCACGGCAGCTCCAGTTTGCCCTGAAGTTCATGTTCTGATTCGTCGGCGAGTTCGGGCACTCCGCGAAACCGGCGAGGGACGGGTAACACACCGTCCCTCATTCGGCAGGAGCAATCGGGCTGGCGATGACATGCCGTCATCGCGGGTTCTCACTTTGATGTGTGCCGTCACCGGCTGGATGTGTCCAGTCCCCGCTGCCTGCCGGATTTCCACGTCAAAGACGAGAGAGCGCCAGGTTCGTGCGGCGGGCCGCCGAGGCCGGCAAGCCGCTCGATCGCATCGCGCGCGGCTGAAGCGGGACGTTATTCAATGCTGGCGACGAGATCGCTATCGCGATTCTCGCGGCGTTGCGGCTAATACGGAATTTCTGCCTGTGCCCCGGCCGCGTCTGCCAGCGGAACTTCTGCATCGCCGAGTTCTCTGCCGAGCACAGCGCGATCCAGTTCGTTCTCCCAGCGCGCCACCACGATTGTGGCCACGGCGTTTCCCGCCAGGTTCGTCATGGTGCGGATCTGCGACATAAAGCGGTCCACGCCCAGCAGCAGCGCGATGCCTGCCACCGGCACCGTGCCCAGTGCCGACAGCGTCGCGGCCAGGGTAATGAATCCGCCTCCCGTCACCGCGGCGGCGCCCTTCGATGTCATCATCAGCACGAGCAGAAGAATCGCCTCCTGCTGGATCGTCAGATGCGTGTTCGTCGCCTGCGCCACAAACATCGCCGCCATCGTCAGGTAGATCGACGTTCCGTCCAGATTGAATGAGTAGCCCGAAGGCACCACCAGCCCAACCACGGATTTATCGCAGCCCAGTTGCTCCAGCTTCTTCATCAGACCGGGCAGTGCCGGCTCGGACGACGACGTACCGAAGGCAATCAGGAACTCCTCCTTCAGATACCGCAGCAACCGCCACAGCCGGAATCCGTGCGCGCGGGCGATGAGCGTGAGCACCACAAAAACGAAGGTGCCGCTCGCCCCCATAACGCAGAGGATCAGCTTGCCCAGAGGGATCAGCGTCCGGACTCCGAACTTGCCGATCGTAAAAGCCATCGCGCCGAACGCCCCCAGCGGCGCAGCTTTCATGATGATCTCCATGACGCCGAACAGCGCGCGCGCCATCGTGTCGCAGCCGGAAACAATCGCCCGGCCGTTTTCGATCTTGCCCAGCGCAATCCCGAACAGCACTGCCACCAGCAGCACCTGCAGAATTTCGCCTTTGGCAAACGCGCCCACCAGCGTATCGGGGATGACGTTGAGCAGAAAATCCACCGTGTGGAGGACCTTCTGCGGCGCCGCATATTCCGCCACGGCTTTGGTGTCGAGCGTCGCCGGATCCGCATTGATGCCCGCGCCCGGGGCGAACACGGTTACCGCGACCAGCCCGATCAGCAGCGCCATCGTCGTCACGACTTCGAAGTAGAGCAGCGCCTTGACTCCGATGCGCCCCAGTTTCTTCATGTCGCCCATATTGCCGATCCCCACCACCACGGTGCAGAAAATGATCGGCGCAATGATCATCCGGATGATCTTGATGAATCCGTCGCCGAGCGGCTTCATGCTCTCCGCCGCGGCCGGGTTGACGATTCCGAAGACAATGCCGAGCGCAATCGCGGCAATAACCTGGAAATGCAGCGACCGGTAGAACGGCAGCGGAGTCTTCATTGCAGCCGCTTCCTCGCGGCCTGCGCTCTCCCCCAGCTTCATTGCCATTGCCTTTCTTTCGCCAGCACTCCGCCCTAGTGTATCGCTGCGACCCGCCCGGATCCGGGGCCCTCCGCCCTAAGCACGGCGGCGCGGCGACGCCTCGGTCTGGCGTCACCGCGCCGCTTTTGATCGGACTTCCGGAAGCGCAGCTTCAACGCAAATTGCCGGAAGCTTCGCTTCAGGATGAACTGCTAGAAGCGCAGCTTCAGAGCGAACTGAATAATTCGCGGGTTCCCCTCGGTTGCCGTAATGACTCCGAATGAACTCGAAGTGATCGAACTGTTCGGGTTGGAAAAGTTGACCATGTTGAAGACGTTGAAAAACTCCGTGCGGAATTCGGCCCCGAAGCGTTCGTTGATCTGGAAAAGTTTACTTACGGAAAGGTCGATGTTCCTCTGGAACGGGCCGCGCATGGTGTTGCGCCCCACGTTGCCGAAGTTGTTCGTCTCCTTGGCAAACGCCGCGGTATTGAAGTACGCGTTCAGGCGGCTCTCGGTCGATCCCGACAGTTGCGACGTGGCGAAAGTCGCGCCCGGAGCGTAACTCGCCCGGCTTCCGGCTACGCCGTACAACAGCGCCGCGGCGCCGTCGGTAATCGAAAACGGAGATCCCGACTGAAACACCGCCACGCCGGAAAGCTCCCATCCGGAGAACAGCTGCTTGCCGACCGCGGTGTTATTCAGGCCAAAGCCGAACTTCGGGATCTCGTATCCGAAGTTCCCCACCAGCCGGTGCGTACGGTCGAAATCGGAGCGTCCCTTGCTGGAGCCCATGTTCGACTCATCGCCCGTAATTTCGCTGAAGATGCTCGTGCTGCCCCCTGAGGTATCGTCCATGGACTTCGACCACGTATACGAAACCTGGTATCTCAGGCCGGCCGCGTAGCGACGCGTCAGGCTCGCCTGCAGCGCGTTGTAGCGCGAATCGGCTGCTGTCTCTTCGGCCAGCAGCCCCGCCGGCGAAAATCCAACGTACGGCACCCGCAGCGCTGTATTGGCTGCCGTGTTGGTCGTGATCCCGTTGATCGGATTCGTCGGGCTGGCCAGCAGTGCCTGATTGATGGCGCGGCGATCCGGCAACGCCACGCCCTTCGAACCCGAATAGCCAACCTCGAGACGGGTGTTTCGCAGCACTTCGTACTGGAAACTCGCGCCCCACTGATGCAGATACGGTGTGCGCAGATTGGGGTCCACCGAATTCAGGCCGATCGCGGACTGCGTCGGCTTATAGTTCGGCGAATACAACACCGGCAGAATAGGGAACTGCGTCTGCTGCGGCAGCACCGGGAAGGGGTTCTGCAGCGACGCAGCAATGTTCCCCGCACCCGTCAGCGTGCTCCTCACGTAGTCCGGCGCCGACTGCGAGGTCAGCAGCCCGAGCTGGTTCGAAAGCTGGTCATAGAAGATGCCGTAGCCGGCGCGGACCACCAGCTTATCGGTAATCCGGTACGCGAGGCCCACACGCGGTGCAAAATTCTTATCCGGCGAGTTGTTAATGAGTGTCGGCGAAACCAGCGGCAGTCCGGGCAGCGGCTTCGGCGAATTGGAAGTCTGCACGAAGCCCGCTGAAGTGGAGCCGCCATCGGCAGGCGGCTGGTAGCGCGTGTAGTCGAAATTGCCGCGCCGGCCGTATTTGTCCACTGGCCAGCCAAGATAATCCCAGCGCACCCCCAGATTCACAGTCAGGCGGGAGGTCAGCTTCCAGTCGTCCTGCACGAAGAGTCCGGCGTCGGTGATGCGGTCCGCGCCGTTAGGAATGCCGCTGGCGACGTCGGCCTGATTGATGTTGCTGAACCCGCTCCCGTTGCCACCCTGTGAGACCGGTGTCCCGGGTAACCCGATCAGAAAATCGTTGAACGTGGAAACCACCAGCGATCCGCGATAGCGATTGCGGCTGTAGTAATTGTCGTCGTAACGGCGGCCTTCGTAGCCCACCCGCACATTGTGCTTGCCTCTGATCCAGGACACCGTGTCGCCGTAGTGCCAGGTGGTGGGAAACACGCCCTGATCTCCGTTCGTGTCGTATCCGATGGCGAACGCTCCCGTCACGGTGAGGAGCGGGATATCGGGGTAGATCGCCGAATTGAAGCGGTTCATGCCGATGCTCGATAAATTGAAGATGCTCTGCGGCACGACCTGGCCGAGCACGCGCGATACGCCGAAACGCGCCTGATTGACCAGCGAACTGGAAAATATATAGGTATCGGTCAGGTTCGCATTACGGCCCTTGAAATCCTGCGTCGAACCGAAGCCCGGCACATTGGCGCCGGCGCTCGTGAAGGCCTTATAAGTCGGCTGGTCGCCGATCATGGCCTTAAAGGCCAGGTGATTGTTATCGGTGAACTGGTGGTCAATGTTCACAATCCCCTGATCGTCGTTGTAAGTGGACGGCACCGACGCCGTATAGTTGACGCCCGCTCCGGCAATCTGCGGCGACGGGATCATATAGGTCCCGTTCGGCAGCTTCAGGTTGAGCATCGCCACCGCCACCGGATTGATGTCCGATCCGTCTCCCGCTACCGTCAGCCCGCCGTTTGCTGCCTTGCCGCCCGCGAATGCCGCGCCCAGCGTCGCCGCCGTCCGCACCTGCGGAATGTTCGGCAGCTTCAGCGAAGTCGAGCTGGAGAGCCCGTCAATCTGCCGCGTTCCCTGATACGAAAGAAAGAAGAACGTCTTATTCTTCCGGATCGGCCCGCCTGCCGTGCCGCCGTACTGGTTCTGCGTCAGTACCGCGCGTGGCGTCCCCGTCGAATTAAAAAAGAACGAGTTGGCATTCAGATCCTTGTTGCGAAGAAACTCGAACAGCGAACCGTGAATGTCGTTGGTCCCCGAGCGCGTCACCAGCGCAATATTGGCCCCTCCGCTTCGCCCCGACTGCGCGTCGTACAGGCTGGTCTGAATCTTGAACTCCTGCACCGCCTCCGGCGAAGGAATCAGAATTCCGTTCGATCCCACGCCGTTGTCGCCGGCGCTGTTGGTGTGGATATTCATCGCATCCACACCGTCGATTTCAATCGCGTTCGACGTCGTCCGCGCGCCCGAAGCCGAAATGATCTGCGTCCCGCGGCCCAGCGCGCCCGCATTATTCAGCGCCGACGCGGTCCCTGCGGACAGCGACAGCAACTGCGTGAAGTTGCGCGTCGCCAGCGGGAGTGCGCGAAGTGCGTCTCCTTCCACCACCCGGCCCTGCGCCGCCGATTCCGTCTGCAGCACCTCGCCGCTCGCCGTGACCTCCACCGTATTCGTCACCTGAGAAGGATGCAGCACCGCGTCCAGTCCGATGCGGTCCGTGACGTTGAGCGTCACCTTCGCAACGCCCGTCGCAAAGCCCTGCGCCTGAAACGTAAGTTCGTAGTTGCCCGGCGCGAGGAATGGCAGCGAATATTGCCCCGCGCTGTTCGTCGTCACCTCGCGCGCCTCTTCCGGCCCCTTGAGTGTCGCCGTGACTTTCACGCCCGGCATCACCGCTTTGGTGGTATCGGTTACTGTTCCCGTGATGGTGCCGGTCGTCTGCGCGGCTGCGGAGCCGCAGAAAATCAGGATCGCCGCGCACAGAGCGGCCGGAAAACGGAGTTTATTCATGGCTTCAGATACTTCCTTAAAAACTGGTAGATTTCCTCGCGCGACTGGCGCGCCAGTGCAGTGTCAATGCGGTTGAAATGGTGCCCGCCCGGAGCAGCCTCGTAGATCTTGTACTGAAATTCCCGCCCTGCCGCCTGCAGCGCCGACACAAGGTTCCGGACCTCGCTTACATGCACGGTCTCGTCCGTCGTGTTGCCGTGAATCAGCAACGGCCTGGTCAGCTTCGCGGCATAGGTCACCGGCGAGCGCTTCCGGTACTCCTCGTCATCCTTTGCCGCCTCTGCTCCGGCGCTCTCCGCAATGGTGTTGGGCAGCGACTTCAGATACTTCCGCCGCTCCATCAGATCGCTCACCGGCTCGCCCGCAAAAGCGCACGCATACGCTTCCGGATGAAGAAAAATGTTAAACAGCGCGATCATCCCGCCGTGACTCCACGCCATCAGCCCCACCCGCGCCGGGTCGATAAACGGGTAGCGCTCCACCATCCAGTTACGCGCGCCCAGAATATCGTCGTTCTCTTTCCCGCCGTAATCGATCGCCTTCTCGTACGCCGCGCCGTAACCCGTGCTGCCCCGGTAATCGGGCGCAACCACCACGTATCCCTGCTCCAGCAATTCGCGCGTGATGTTCGCCGCATTGGCCGGTCCGCCGGTGATGTGGCTGGCGTGGACCCCGCCGTGGATCATCACCACCATCGGCGCCTTCTTTGTCCGATCCAGATTCTTCGGGATGAAACTATAGGCGTAGAGGATCAGCGGATTCCCGTTCGGGGAACCTTTCGGCAGCCCTGTGTACCGGAACGTCCGAACCTCGGCGATGTCGCTGAGTTCCAGTCGCCAAATCACGTCGTCGGAAAGCTTGGCCACGTGATCGGCGTCGTTTTCCGAGCCTTCCACGGCGCTGCTGGCCGGTGATGCCGGTTGCTGGGCCGTCGCCGTCCCGAACATACCGATGCCGACCGCACAGAGGAAAGGAATAGCGAACCGCAATCTCATGCCGATGATTTCCTTAAGAAGATAACGCCCGCCCCGAAAGCTGCCCGCCCCGAAAGCTTCCCGCCCCGAAAGCTTCCCGCCCCGAAAGCTTCCCGATGGTATCCCCGAAACACACCGTCCGCAATAGAGCCCGCGCCGTGCGGAGGCTAGCAGTCGTGTAGCACTCCTAAAGTTATGAAAAGAAATGGCGGTATGCAGTCGAGGAGCAACTTCTGTTGCGTCGGAAACAGGGGTGATATGATTCTGTTCGAATGATCAGGGGCAGTGAGGCAATCCGGGACGGCGTGGATCGCATCCTGCAAAGCGCGACTTTCGCCAACGCGCCCTCCTCCCGCCGGCTGTTGAAATATCTTGCCGACCACTCCGCGGACGGCAGCGCCGAGCAACTGAAAGAGTACACAATCGGCGTCGAGGCCTTCGGCAAGGCGGAAAGCTACGACCCCCGTCAGGACTCCACCGTCCGGATTCAGATCGGCCGCCTGCGCCAGAAGCTGGCGGAATACTATCGCGACCACGGCGCCGCCGACGAACTGATCGTCGACCTGCCCAAGGGTCAGTTTGCGCTCACCTGCGAACCTCGTCCGCCGGCCGGATCTCCGCCCGCGCCCGAGCCAGGACTCCCGCCCGCCCGCTCGCCGGAGCGCCGCTGGCGCCTCGCCGCCCTCGCTCTCGCCGGCCTCTGCTTTTTGCTCTTGTGCGCCTCGATCTACGGTCTGGTTGCCCTCCGTTCCGGCCCCCTCGCCTCCGCGTCTGCATCCGACGCGTGGACGCCCGAACTGGCCGAATTCTGGGCGCCGTTTATCCGCCCTGGTCATCCTCTTCTTATTGCGGTCGGCAATCCGCTCTTCCTGCAGTTTGAGAACAAGGCGATCTATCGCGACCTCTCGCTGGAAAATGCCGACGACCTGCTGAAGTCGCCCCACGGGGAGGCCGTGAAAAAGGCACTGGGCAGCCAGGCCAGCCGCGCAATCCACTACTATGCCGCCGTTGGTGACGTGAGCGCCGCGTTTCAGCTGGGCCAGCGCCTCGGGCCGCGGCAGCCGGCGATGTCGATTGTTCGCAGCAGCCAGTTGCAGTGGCAGCAACTCGCGGATGCCAATGTCCTGTTTCTCGGTCCGCCGCGATTCTTCGGCGATAAGCTGAACGGCCTGCCCGTCTCACTCGAAATCGTGGAAGGCTCAACCGGATTTCAGGTGCTTCATCCCGCCAAAGGCGAGCAGCCCTTTTACGAATTTCGCGATCCCCCCGGATTTCTCAGTGAAGACGGTGAGGCCTGCATTCTCATCACCCGCGCCGCCGGCCCGGGCGGCAATTCAGACGTGATGACGTTCGCCGGCAACAGTACCTTCGGCCGCGCCGGCGCGGTCAGTGCGCTGACCGAACCCGGCTTCGCCGCGATGCTGGCATCCCGTATGCGCGGCCCCTCCGGCCATATCCCGCGCTACTTCCAGCTCCTGCTCCGCGTCCGCTACAAGGGCGGCGTTCCGACCGAGACGTCCTACCTGCTGCATCGCGAAATCCTCCGGCGAAATTAGCGTTGCGGCTCTTTCCGGCGCGGAATGCCCTCGAATTTACCAAAGGGAGTCTGGCCGATTTGTTCCGCGCTTCTTAAACTTTTGCTATGGACCTTGTAAAACGTTTTCTCCGGGACGAACAGGGACAGGACCTTTACGAATTCACGCTTCTGATGGCCTTTCTCACGCTCGCATCGGTCTCGTTCCTCGGCGCTTCCGTTCGTCTGGGAAGCTTTTCCTCGCTGCCTTAAGCTGCGCGGCCGTGCCCTTCAGATGTATCTGTAAGGACGCGCCCATGCGCGCGAAACAGCCGCGTTGAACGCGAAGCCGCATTGAATGATGCAGCCGCATTGAACAGCGATGCTGCGTCCCGCGCCGTCCCCTGCCGAACCTTTCTAGAACGTGGCCTTCAGCGCCAGTTGTCCCACTCGTGATCCCGTAATTGTGGACGTGATCTGTCCCACCGAAGGATTCGCCACCGGCTTGCCGCCCGGGCTGGTCGGGCCGCTGTTATACAGATTCTGATCCGGCAGACCATAGTTCGGGTGGTTGAACAGGTTCGTGATCTCCGCCCGGAACTCAAGATTGAAGTGTTCGGAAATCTTATGGATCGTCGTGCGCTTCAGCAACGCCACGTTGACGTTGATGAGCCGCGGACCCACCGCCGTGTTTCGTCCCAGATTGCCAAATGTTCCGACCGGGTTTAACGTAAACTGCGACGGATCGAACCACTGGCTCACGCTCCCGATTATCGGGTTGGCATTCCCGCCGGGATTCAGGTTTGGCCGTCCCGCGCCGGCCTTGCCGGTCTGCCCGGAACCCGTCTCGTCAAACCCGTCGAAGATGGTGAACGGCTCGCCGCTCTGCGCCGTGATGACCCCGCTTAGTCTCCAGCCCTTTACCGCCTCATTGCGGGTGAAAGGCATTTCGTAAATGCCGTTGATCTTCAGCACATGCGTGAAATCGAAGTTGGAACGGGCGTGCTCCCGGCTCGCCGCAAACGGATCCATGATGATGTTGTTACCGCCGTTGCTGCTGTCCGGGCCCTGGTCTCCTGAAACAATGTCCATCGACTTCTGGAACGTGTACGCCACCTGTGTCTGAAAATGATTGGCGAAGCGGCGATTCAGACTCAGCTGCAGGGAATTGTAGTTCGAGTTCGCCGCCGTGCTGCGCAGATATAACTTGCCGAAGTTGGGATTCGGCCTTATGTTCGGCGTGACGGTGCCGTTGGGTCCCGCCGTGCCATACGTCCCGTTGACCGGCACCGGGAAATTCTGGTCGATCGCCTGCAGCAGATGCGTGCCTTTCGAACCCACGTAGGCAGCGCTGAAAATCGTGCCCTGCGCAATTTCATGCTGGATGCTCAGGTTGTACTGCTGCATGTAGGGCGTGTGCATTTTCGACATGTAATTGAGTCCGAACTGCGCCGTGTTCGGCACCACCGGGGTTGCGCCGCCCGAAAAAGGCACCGGCCATGCGGGATTCGGCACCGAACCGTTCAGATACGGTGCGCTCGTCCAGTAGGCGTTCAGCCAGACGTGCGCGGTCAGTTCGTTATAGAAGATTCCGTAGCCGCCGCGAATCGAAGTCTTATGATCCGCGAACGGATCGAACGCGAAACCCACGCGCGGCGCAAAATTCTTATTGCTCGGATTATTCGGCATTGCCGTGGGCACCGGCACCCAGTTCGTGTTCGTCGCCACGCTGGTGATGTTGGAAAACAAATTGTGCCGGCTGCCGGGATTGCTCAGCCATTCGTAGCGGACCCCCAGATTCAGCGTCAGCCGCCGCGAAAACTTCCATTCGTCATTGACGTACGGCATCACCTGTTTCGAAATCGCGTCGCGATAATCGTCCAGATGTCCGGGCAATCCGCCGGCGAGAGAAGTCGGTTGCGCCGTCAGGAAGCCCAGAATGTTTCCGAACGCCCAGTTGGCGCCCGTCGTGCCCTGGTTCGAAAAATCGGCCACCACCGCATACAGCCCTCCGAACTTGACGTTGTGCGCCCCGTGCGTCCAGATGACATCGTCCATCACCTGATACGTCTGTTCGGCCATGCGATAGGGAACCAGATTGTTGCTCCCGATAGTCAGCTTGTTCCCCAGCGTCAGCAGGCCCTGCGTCGCGCCCGGAATATTAATCGCCTGCAGCGCCGGAATCGGAGCCGTCACATTTTGCGCATTCTCATACGGTCGCAGAAAACTGATCCGCGCCAGGTTAATCAGCGTCGGCGAGATCACATGATCTTCCTCGATCGTCACGAAGTGATTTGCCGTCCGGTCAGCTTCCTGCACCAGCGGAATCTGCTGTAAGGTCAGCGCCAGCGCCGTATTCCTGACGTAACGGACAAACAACGAATCCCTTGCCGAAAACGTGTAATCGAACCGCGTCAGCAGATAATTGTCCTGGCTGGAGGTCGGCACCACACTCACTGCGTTTCCCACTCCCGAAGACGTCGTCGCACCCACCGGAAACAGCGCCAGCAGCGGCGCGATCGTTGCCGGTACCCCAACATACGCGAGGCCTGTCGACGCATTGCAGCCGTATTTCGGACCCGCGGTCGCGCAGGGCAGGTACCCCGCATGCGCATTGATGTCGGGCACTCCGGTCATGATACTTTCGTTCTCCGAGCCCTGCCGGATTCCCTCATAGTTTGCAAAATAGAATGCCTTGTTCCGCTGGATCGGTCCTCCCAGACTGCCCCCGAAAAGACCCTTGTGAGAAGGCGGCGCCTTGGCAATGGTATCGCCGGGCCGGATGAACGTGGCAAACGGACTCCGCGCCGTCAGTACATCCGAATTCGTGAGATAAAAATAAGCCGACCCGTGAAGGTTGTTCGTGCCGGATTTACTTGCCGCGTTCACCAGTCCGCCGTTGCCGCCGAACTGCGCGCTGTAAGTATTGGTCAGCGTCTGATAATCGCCGATGGCCTCCAGACCGAGCGTGGCGCCCGTCGCTCCCGAGCCGGTCGAATGCCCGTTATACGTTTCCAGATTCGTGTTGTCGATCAGAAACAGGATGCCGTTGGGCCGCGCTCCGGAAATCGAATAGTTATCCTGCTTGCCGTAATTGGCTCCGCCCACCGGAATGACGTAGCCCACTCCCGGCGCCAGTCCGAGAAGATCCGTCTGGTTGCGCGACCCCATCGGAAGTTCTTCGATCTGCGTTCTCGTAACCGTATTGCTGATGGCGGACGTCGTCGTATCGACCTGCGAAACCTGCGCGTCCACCGTGACAACCTGCTGCGACTGCCCGACCGCCAGTGCGATATCGACAATCGCTTCGCCGCCCACGGTCGTCGTGATCCCCTTGCGAACAACGGTCTGGAAGCCCGCGTGCGAAGCCTGCACCTCGTAGTCGCCGATAATCATTTCCGAGGCGCGGAATCGCCCCTGCGCGTCGCTGGTCAGGCCGGTGACAATGCCCGTTCCGACATTCTTCACGTTCACCTGCGCGCCCGAAACGACCGCGCCGGAACTATCCGTGACCGTGCCCGAAATGATCGAAGTGCTGGTTTGCCCCACTAAAAACTGAACGCTCACAATCAGTATCGAAACGGCCAGCCCGGCAATCCGCCGGATTCGCGAAATTCTGCTCATCATGGGTAGCCTCCCTGTCCTCGGTTTCCTGCTCGTCCGAGCAGGCTGGCGGAAATGCTATAACTCCGCTGCCCCGGTGTCAAAGGGGACACATGGACAAGGGAGCGTGGAAACACGGGGCCACGACGCCGGTTCGGGATCTGAATTCGCGCCGCCGTGGTGCACTGCCGTCGTCTTGCTTCCATGCCCTGTTCGTAGTAAATTGACAGAACGGCAACGCAGGCCAATTCGCACGTTGATGCCAGCGTCGAGCCGTGTTATTCCGGTTCGATTACATGTTGGGTTAGCCCGGCAGGCTGCGGTTACGCCTGACTTAATGTCCGCGATTCATTTCCAGTAAATAAAGACAGGGAGTTTTCACGATGCAACGCACGACACGGACACGCCACTATCTCGCTTTTGCGGCTTTCGTGCTGGCAATAAGCGCCCCGTCGCTGTTTGGCCAGACCAGCTCCTCCACCATTTCCGGCACCGTGACAGATGCATCGGGTGCAACGGTTGTGGGCGCAAGTGTCGCCGTGAAGAATCTCGATACAGGTGTCACCGAAAATCTCACCAGTAACTCCGCCGGTCTGTATCGTGCGCCGGAAGTAGTTATCGGTAACTATGAAGTTCGCGTAACTCATCCCGGATTCGAAACCGTGGTTCGCGCCGGTATCCAGACCTCCGTCGGCGAAGAATCGATTGTCGACATCGTACTCCCCGTCGGTCAGGCCAGTCAGGTGGTCACCGTCGATTCCGTCGTCTCCCAGGTCGACACCTCCACCACCGCCCTGAGCGTCACGTTTGACCAGCAGCAAATCGCCGATCTGCCGATGGGAACGGCCCGCAACTTCGTCGACCTGATTAACCTCGCCCCCGGCGTTGCTTCTATTCAGGGCGGCGGCAACGTCTATGGACAGCAGGCCAATTACACCGTGTCCGGCTCCCGCCCCACCGGTCTCGGCTTCCTCATCGACAGCACGAATCTGACTACCTTCAACGGTAAATCGGCGGGTTCCGGCGCCACCGGCTTCTCGCCCGGCATCGAAGCTCTTTCGCAGTTCCAGGTTCTCACCAATACGTATACCGCGCAGTTCGGCGGCAATGGCATCGTGGTGAACGCCGCGAGTAAATCCGGAACCAACACCTTCCATGGCTCCGCGTACACTTTTCTCAGCAACAGCGCCCTGAACGCACGTGGCGAATTCGATTCGGTTGTTCTCCCCGGGCAGACCGTCGCCAAAGTTCCTCCGTCGCGGACCATCGTCGCGGGCGGCACCATCGGCGGCCCCATCAAAAAGAACAAGCTTTTCTTCTTCTTAAACTACGAAGCAACGCGTCAGGCCGTAAGCTCCACCTCGATCAATCAGAACGTTCCCGATGCCAACGCCAAGCTGGGCTACCTGCCCTGCAAGATCGCCGGTACTTCTTTCGGTTGTAATGCAGCCACCGGACTCGCTTACGTCGGCTTCGCGCAGGGCATTCAGCCCATCATGAATCTGCTGCCGACTGCCCAGGTGCTTAGCCTTTCCAACGGACTGCCTACCGGGTTAGGTGTTGAGACGCAGTTGAACCCGCAGGTCAACCACGATAACTACACGCTGGGGCGCCTCGACTACACGCTGTCCGATCGCGACACCATCTTCCTCCGCGTGATCGGTGAGCAGGCGTACCGGCTCCAGACCGACGCCGTCGGTGTCTTCACCGAAAAGGACGCAACGTCCAACTGGTACGCCACGCTCGAAGAGCGCCACACCATCTCGCCCAGCATGATCAACCTTGCCCGCGTCAGCTTTCTGCGCCCCCAGGAAACCGGCACGCAGAATACCCCGAGCTTTCCTCCACTGCAACTCATTCCGGGTTCGACGCTGGATGCCCAGTTTTCCATCGTCAACACCACGCTCGGCCCCGCCAAGACGGTTCCGTTCAACCTGACGCAGGATGGCTACCAGGGAATGGATGACGTGATCTGGACCCGCGGCGCCCACTCAGTCAAGTTCGGCGCCGCCATGACCTACACGCAGGATTTCGCCGAGGAAGTCAATGCGCCAGGCGGAGCGATTACGTTTTCCACCATGCTGACGTTCCTCCAGGGGCTGCCCGGCAAACTGAACGCCCCCGTGCCCGGTCAGAACTACGCAAACCGCGATATGACGGAGCGACTGGTGACGCCTTACATTCATGACGAATGGAAAGTTTCGCGGCGTCTCACGCTCAACATCGGTATGCGATACGAATGGGCCGCCAATCCCTCGGAGCGGAGAAACAATTTCTGGAACTTCCCGAGCCCCACGACCAACAAAACCTGGGTGCAGATTCCGACCGCTTTCGCCAATAACCCGACCAATAAGAACTTCGCCCCCCGCTTCGGCTTTGCTTTCGATCCGTTCTCGGATCACAAAACCTCCATCCGCGGCGGCTTCGGCATCTTCTATGACGTCATGACGGGTCATATTATTCTGCCCTCCTACTTCGGCAGCTTCCCCTTTACCTCCGTCAACGTGAATACTGCGCCGTGGCCGAATCCGTACCAGATCTTCCTGAACCCCGTGACCCCGCCCACGCCCACGCTGACGGCCGGCCTGCTCTACGGCAACGGAAAAACCAGCACTCCCTACGCCATGCAGTTCAATATGAATGTCCAGCGGGATATCTACAAAGGAACCATCATGACGGTCGCCTATGTCGGTTCGCGCGGCGTCCATCTGCTGCAGACCGTCGATATGAACCCGGCGCTTCTCATCAACGGCGTCTTCGGTACGCTCGCTTCCAACGGAAACACCACGCCGAATCCCCGCGTAAACGCCAGCCTGAGCGGTCTCGGGATGCGGCAAACCACCGGCAACTCCGATTACAACGCCCTGCAGGTGAGCGTCACCCGCCGCTTTGCCAATCACTTCTCCAGCCAGATTTCCTACGCCTATTCGCGGTCTTTGGACTACGGCTCGTCGTTCTCCCAGGACACCGCCATCGGCAACAACGTCCAGATCGAGGATCCCTATAACACGAAGCTGGACCGCGGCCGCTCCACCTTCGACCGCACTCAGGTCTTCCGCACAAACACCGTGTATGAGCTGCCGTTCACCAAAAACCAGTTCGTCAAAGGCTGGAAGCTGACCGGTGTCTGGACCATGAATACCGGCGCTCCCACCACCGTCTATACCGGCTTCGACCGCTCGGGTCTGTCCGGAAACTCCGGTGGCGTGAATCGTCCCAACTTCGTCGCCGGCTGCAGCGTCTACCCCGCGCAGCCCAACATCGCCGAATGGTTCAACCCGGGCTGTTACTCGCTGCAGGCCGTCGGAACACTCGGCAATCTGGGGCGGACTACGGTCGTTGGCCCCGCCTACCGGAACATGGCACTGGGCCTGTTGAAGGATACGAGGATTTCAAAGGTTTCCGAATTGTTCGACGTTCAGTTCCGCGCCGAGATTGCCAACCTGTTCAATCACCCCAATCTGAACCTCAACGGGAACGGCGCCAGCAACGCCACGCAGATCTTCCTCAATGGCGGCACGGCGACCACGCCCGCTGCGCTCAATCCCATCGCCGGCCAGATATCTAATCAAGTCGGCTCCGGCCGTAGCATCACCCTGGCTCTCAAGGTGATCTTCTAGAACGACCAGTCGTCACGCGCTTGCGGCGGCTGCACAAGCCGCCCGCATCGCGTGCGGTCCTGTACGCAGTAAAAAGCGGAATAACTTCGGGCAATTGTAACTTCAGAACACAGCGGCCGCTTTCGGGCGGCCGTTTCCTTTGCCCCGTGATTGCTCAGGCGGAGTATTGCCGCGCGAACTTACGCAGCCCGGCAAGAAGAGCAAATCCTCCGGCGGCAAATACGAACGTCGCCGGCTCCGGTACTGTGGAATTTCCGGTGATTAAGTTAGCCGTGTACACGTGGCTGGTGGAGCAGCCCGGGCAGGGGTCGTACACAAAGATGCCGTTGACCGGTTCCACTTCAAAATCGGCAGTGGCCATCAGTGTGGAGTACGCGGGATAGCAACTCTGGTCGCTGCTCCCCAGGGTATTGCATCCCACGTTGTCGAGAATGATCTGCGTCGCGCCGTACGCGGATATCTGACCGTTGTGGTCTGTGAATTCGATAATCTGCGTCCAGTCCGCCTCGTTGGAATCGGAACTGCCGTAAAAATTATTGATATCGGTGACTATATTTGCCGGCTGATTGCTCAGCACAACGTAGCCCGACGTGATCGGATCGCTCGCGGAATTCCAGGTTGCGGGAAACGGAACCACTACATTGTTCCCGTTAAAGTTTCCATTTACATCCGAGGGATAAAGATTACAGGTAAATCCGCCGGCCCCGTTAGACGGGGTGATCAGGCTGCAACTGGACAGAGGAATGTTGCCGGCCCTCAAAAACAGAGTGCTGAACAGGAACACTGCACTTGTTTGGAGTAATCTTCGCATTCATCCATCCTCGTAGTCATTCAATAAACTGGTTGCTCACCAGTAATTCGTTGCTTCTGAGTTGCCGAGTGACAAACTCGTTAACATATCGATAGCTAACGAAACTCAAGGGTACGGGTGATCGTAATACCACGCAACGGATCCGGTACTGGACCCCTGATGTAACTAAGAAGCACTTCCGATGCTTTGTCCCGATCCCCGATTGGTCGCGCCGGGTACGTTCCGCCATCGCCTAAGTGATGAAAGTGCGGCGCGCCGGGCAGGCGGCGTTGCGCATTGGCGCGCCTAAAATACTGAGGCCACGCTGGATAATCATGGCGGTCCCATCTTCCGCATGTTCCGCTTCTGATCGATGATGCGTTTGCCGCTCTAATTCGATCGTTCGTCCCGCCGAGGAATACTCTGATAACGAATTCCGATGTCGCCTGATAACTTGCCTTGCTCTATAGGCATCCGCCGGGTAATGTAACTCACCTGATTTAGCGTCGTGCGCGTCACGGTGTCGAAGCCATGGACGCCGGCGAGTCGACCCTGAACGCCCTCCGCCTTTTGACAAGCTGCCGGGAAACCATGCTCGGCGATGGGCGGGTGATTTGCGTCGATGCGCTGCTTCCGCCCATGGGAAATACGGGAGGCGCACCAGCCAAGATGCTGGACCTGGAAATGCTTGTGGCGATTACAGGGAAGGAACGAACCGAGGACCAGTGGCGGAGAATGTACGAGGCAGCCGGGCTCAGGATTTCAAAGATCACGCCGCTTCAGGATAACTTCGGGGCGAGCATCGTCGAGGGTGTGAAGCGCGAGTAATCGATCTCTGTTGTGCCGGGGCTACATTGCCACGTGCGCGCACGCGCCGCGCACCTGGCCCTTGGCATTCCGGACCTACTTTTTCAGATCCGCCTGCCAGTTGAGGACCACAGTGATCGGCACTTGTCCTCCTTGCGGGCCCGGCAGCACGGCCATCAGAAACCGCTTGCCGTCGGCGGTTACGTCCCAGTCCGTATTCGGCGGAGCTGCGAACAATTGCCTCGGAACTCCGGCCTGAAGCGTCGCGCCGTTTCCGTTCACGTCCACTGCCATGGGAGAGCCGTTGGGAGCGCGGAAGAAGAGTTCCTTGCCGTCGCCGCGCCACTTCGCTTCCGTGCCGCCGTCCCTCGAAATCTGCCATTTCTCTTCACCGAACGCGGGCCCGTTGGGTCCCGAGGGGTGAAATGGCCGGACGTAAATCTCGTCCCGCCCGGACTCGTTCGATTGGTACGAAATCCAGCGCATGTCCGGCGAGAACCTGCCTGCCTTTTCGTCGAAATCCGTTCCCAGGAGAACGACAGGTTTGCGATTGCCGTCGAGTGGGAGCAACGACACGTCGAAGCCGGCTTTCGGCGAATGGGAGGTAAAAAGCAGGAATCGCCCATCGTGCGACCAACTCGTGGGTTCGCTGTAAATCGGGGTGCGCAATAATTCCTTTTCATCCCCGGTTCCACTTGCCGCTTTTTCATAGATCGTTTCCAGAGCCTCACCCGCCGCAAACGCTAAGCGGCTTCCGTCCGGAGACCAGACAGGGAACGTTCCGCGCGACCGGCGAAAGGTAGCCTTCGTGCGCACGCCGCGCGCAAAATCCAGCAGCCAGATATCCCCGTCATGAAAACTATCCGCGTCGCGTCCGGAGGCCCGCTCGGCGTCTGGAGATAAGGCAAGACCATGATCGGGACCAGGCTGCGCAAACGTTCCGGTGACTTTTCCTTCCCGGTCAAACCAGGTGGTCTGGAGGTTTGTCATATTGGCTCCATCCGAACGGTACGCCAGAACGCCGGCGTCGGAAACGGAAAAAAAAGCATTCAAGTGCAGGAACATGACATGCTCTGCGACGGCAGCGGGGTTGCCATGCAGTTGTAATTTCCCGGCGTCAAATGGCTGCGCCATCAAATTCCCGTCGCGCACGAAAAACAGGTTGCCGTCGGCGTACCGGGCGGCGAGCTTGGTGTCCAGAATCCGTTCTCTGGATTGCTCGGTCGGCCTGGCATCCAGGGAGCCGGCATAAATACCATAGTTCGCCGCCGCCGTCGCCGCTCGAAGGTACAGAAAATGCTTCCCGTCCGGCAGGAAAACGGGTAAAGCATGCGTGATTTCCTTGCGCGAATTGTCCAAAACGGTAACATCCGCAGGTATGCCGCCTGCCGCCGAAACCCGCCGAATAACCCCGCCACCGAGGCTGTCGAAGATGATGACATCGTCGCGACTCCAGCTTCCGGCTCCCACGTTAAACGGCGACGAACACACGGTAAGCGGCGGGCCGCCCGAGACGTCGATCTTCCGAAGCTCTTTTTTTAAGCCGTATGCGAGGAACCGGCTGTCCGGAGACCAGAACGGTCCAAATGCATCTTCCGTGTCCGGCAATTTCCGCCACTCCAGCTTTTCCAGATCGCGAATCCACAGGCCTCCCTTTGATCCGGTAGCATTGAATACCAGCTTGTGGCCGTCGGGCGACAGCGATACGGCTTCGTTAAATTGAATGCCCTCGGGCAGCGTGACCTGAAAGCGCGTGGCGCGGGCCGGCGCCGATGGCTTCGTCAGATAGAGCGCTGTAGCCGTCACCGCCGCCAGAAAAAACACAGCGGCAACAGCGGGCCACAACCAGCGCTTACGGCTCGGCTCGCTCACCGGAACAGGAGCCGTCGTGGGGCCGCTGTTGCTGCCGCTGCCTGCCGTCGGTGCGTCCAGGTCGATCAATTCCAGCGCCGGCTTCAAATCGCGCGCCGAGTGCCAGCGATCGTCGGGCTTCTTCTCGAGACACTTGCGAACCAGCCGTTCCAGCGAGCGCGGCACGCCCGTCTTACTCTGGCTCATCGGAGCGGGCGGATCCTTGAGGATCGCAGCCAGCACCGCCGCCTGCGTGTCTCCCGTGAACGGACGCTGCCCCGTGATCATCTCGTAGAACACGATGCCGAAGGAAAAAATGTCGGAGCGCTCGTCGGTGTCCTTGCCTTCCAGTTGCTCCGGGGCCATGTAATACGGAGTTCCGAGAACCGCGCCCGCGTTCGTCAGCGGAGTGTCCATCTGATCGGCCGGCACGCCGGCCAGCCGCTCCGAACTGAGTTTGGCGAGCCCGAAATCCAGCACTTTCACGCCATTTTTCGTGATGATGATGTTGCCCGGCTTGAGGTCTCGATGAAAAATTCCCTTGGCGTGCGCGGCCGCGAGCGCGTCCACGATTTGTATCCCGTACGCCACGGCCTTATCCAGCGGCAACTGCCCGCTCCCGATCATCTTTGTGAGAAGGTCGCCCTCCACGAACTCCATCACCAGATAGTCGGGGCCAATATCGTAGAGCGTGCAGATATTCGGATGGTTCAGCGCGGAGATGGCGTGCGCCTCGCGCTCGAAACGGTCGTTGAATTCGCGCGAGGAAACCTTAATCGCGACGGGCCGGTTGAGACGCGTGTCGGTGCCGCGATACACCTCGCCCATCCCGCCCTTGCCGATCATTTCCAGGATCAGGTACGGACCAAGCTTGTCGCCCGCGGAGAGTCGCATGTTATCGCCCAAGTCTATCGCCGCGCGGCATTGGCGGCAAGGATCCAGCTGCCGCATGCCGTTGCCTGACGCAGTTGCCGGCGAGCGTCATCCCGTCCCAAATTCCGCTGTTCTGCGCCCCGCCAGGAGACGCCGAACTGGTGCCGCTCCGTGCGGAAGCCGTGTTCTCCCTTGCCGGCGACCGGCACCGTGCCGCCGAAATGGCATACCAAGTCAGCTCGTTCGTCTCGTTCACGGTCGTGAAGGTCCCTGTTTTCAGTCGAATGGCAGTGCAATCGTCGGGCAGCCGCACGCGCCCACGGCTGACCCCAAATCGGCCCGGATCGCGGCACTCCGCCCCGCTACCGCCCGCACCATCCGGAAAGGCCCGGATCGTGTATCCGACCCCGGTGTCCCTGGTGACGCCGCGCCTAATCACTAATCACTAATCACTAATCACTAGGATCCGTTGACAGCGCGGCAGGCGCAGAGTTAAATAGTCAGGAATGAACACCGGACGGCGCGTTTTCCTCGGGGTCGGGGCCTGGACGGTCGGAGTCAGCGCCTTGCACGCCTGGCTCAACGTCAACTGGGCTGAACTCCGCGACAGCCTTCGTTCGCGCGATCATCTCCAAACCTTGCAAGTAGGCGGGTTACCCGTCACCTGCAACCTCACTCTTCCCATCGCCTGCGAAGCGCGCAATCTCGAAACCACCTTCACGCGAGCCAACTTCGACTACAAACGCTTCCCCGGCTGGCCCGAGATCAAGGAATCGCTCATCTCCGGCCAGATCAACGCCGGCTATATGCTGGCTCCGCTCGTGATGGATCTTGTCACCAAGGGCGTTCCGGTCAAAATCGTCTCCGTCGGTCACCGGTCGGGTGCCGTCATCATGGTGCGGACCGATTCCGGTTACCGCAAGTTTCAGGACCTCGCCGGTAAGCGCGTCGCCATCCCCAGCCGCTTTGCCGTCGACTTTCTCTTTCTCCGTAAGATGCTGGCCAAGGAAGGCATGACGGAAAAAGACGTCAGGATCGTCGAAATGGCGCCTCCCGACATGCCCGCCGCGCTCTTCGCCAGCGCCGTCGACGCGTACTGCGTCGGTGAACCGTTCGGCGCCGCCGCCCAGCGCGCCGGATACGCCACGCCCCTGCGCATGACGCGCGACGAATGGCCCAACTATATGTGTTGCGTCCTCACCGTGCGCCAGGAGCTCATCGATCAGAACCCCGCCCTCGTGCAGGATCTCGTCAACTACGTGCAGGGCGCAGGCCACTGGCTCGATGCGGAGCGCAGCCACCGCGCCCGCGCCGCCGGCATCGCGGCCGACAAAAAGTATTTCAATCAGGACAGGGCGATCATCCAGTACGTCATGGACAACCCCGCCGACCGCGTTACCTATGGAGATCTGCGCCTCATCCGGGAAGAGTTCGACGAACTTATGCAGCTCTCCGTACAGGCGGGAACGCTCAAGAGTCCCGTGGCCTTCGAAAGTTACGTCGACGACCGCTTCGTGAAGGCCGCGCAGGCGGCCCGCATCGCGCTGTGATGGCTCAATGAAGAAAACGCTTCTCGCCGCCGCGTTGCTTCTTCCTCTCCTGACGCTGGTAAGCCACTTCGCATTTAAACCGCCGGTTGCCACCGAACAGGGCTTTCGCTCCGGCACCTTCGAGCCGCCGCACCAAGCGCCCGCTTTTACTCTGGACGGCTCCGGTGGCAAAAAGCTCAGCCTGCATGACTATCTCGGCAAAGTCGTCATCGTCGAGTTCGGCTACACCTATTGCGAAGATGTCTGCCCTGTCACGCTCTCCCACCTGACCGCGGCCTTTAAGAGCCTGGGCAATGCGGCGAGCGACGTCCAGCTGATCTACATCACGGTCGATCCCGCGCGTGACAATCCCGAACGTCTGCGCGAACACCTGACCGCCTTTAACCCGGGCTTCCTCGGCGCCACCGGTGCTCCCGAAGACCTCCAGTCCGTACTGAAATCCTATGGCGCCGTCGCCAGACAGGTGCATTCCCGCAATCCCGCGCTTCCCTACGCCATGGACCATTCGTCGTCCCTCTATCTGGTGGACCGCCAGGGAAGGCTCCGCGGGCTCGTGCCCTTCAATACGCCGGTCGACGACATCGTGCACGACCTTCGGCTCCTGTTGACGGCCACGGCGTGACGGAAGACCGTCTCATGATCCCCGGTGCTGCCCCCGCTCCCGCCCGCCCGCATCGACGGCTCGCCGTCATCGTCGCCGGCCTGTTCCTCACTCCCGTCCTCATCGCGTCGCTCTGGCCCGTCACCTTCGACTCACGGGAAGAGCTCTTCGAAATTCCGAAGGGCACCTTCGCCCGTCATATGGCCGGCGACCATCACGACCTGCTGCCGTCGGAGATCGATCTGGTGGTCGGCATTCATAACGTGTTGACGCTGAAAAACTCCGACGACGTGCCCCAAACCTTCGGGCCCACCCTCCTGATGCCCGGCCAGAGCCTCCGCATCCCCTTCACCCGGGCGTCGGAAAATAACTTTAACTGCACCGCTCACGCCAACGGACAGCTCCTCGTCCTGGTGGAAGACACGCCAACCTGGCCCTGGGAGCGGCTCAGCTGGCGCCTGCGACGCCTGCTGCGCTCACTCTCCCCGTCGTGAGATCCGCTCCGCTTTTCACCGCGGCCTTGTGGGGCACTCTGGCAGCCGTTGTGTTCACGTCCTGCGGCAAGCCCGTCAGCTACGCCGAAGCCCGCGCGGTGGTGGACCGCCGCTGCGTCGAATGTCACTCCGCGCACCCTGCCAGCCGCGCCTTCCCGATCGCTCCGAAAGGAGTCATGCTCGATACCGCCGCGCAGATGAAACAGTGGGCCCGCCGCATTCAGGCGAGCGTAACCGTCGAGCGCACCATGCCCCTCGCCAACATGAGCGGCATGACGGATGAGGAACGCTCGCTTCTCGGTCGCTGGGTCGACACCGGCGCCCGGATCCCGTAGCGCCGCCGGCCCGAAGACTGTTGAATTCCAGCAGCTAAAATCTCTATATGGGCGCCAGCATCAGCAAAGGTCAGGCACTGTACCTCGTCGTCGTCGCGCTCGCCTGCGTTCTCGCCTGGAAAGTTGCGCCTTCTCTCACCTCGTCCGGTTCGTTGTCCCGCCCAGCCCCTGTGGACGCGAACGTCATGCCGGTGCCACACGCGCCTCCTGGTTCGGTGCTGGTCAACATCACCATGGTAGGTTTCGACCCCGCGGAAATTGAGGCGAAAGCCGGCCAGCCCATGAAGCTGGCATTCTTTCGCCCCAACGCCGCCAACTGCGCCCGCGAAGTCGTCTTCCCCGACCTCGGTGTCAGGAAAGAGCTTCCCCCCGGTCAAACGGTCGTCGTCGATATTACGCCTCTAAAGACCGGCCCGCTCGTTTTCGAATGCGGCATGAAAATGCTGAAGGGAAAACTCATCGTTCGCTGAGTTCGGCGGGATCGCCCCCGGCATCGCGCCCTCTCGGGAAGTTCCGGCCGCCGGGGACCGAATTCTGCTTCCCGGTGAATTCACCATGCCGCATCGCCACGGTGCCGCAACCTGACTGTGCCGCTTCGTCACCGTGCTTCAACCTCGCGTGCCGGTGGCTCCAAATCTCGCGCCGCCTGACGGCTCGCCGCCCAGTTCATTACCGGGGAAAAAGCTGTGCGACAAATTTAGGCGGCACCCGGACGACAGATGGCTGCAGGTCACGGGCAAACTTGTTCCGGATTCACGCCAATCATGTCGCCGGTTACTGCCAGCGACAACAGTCTCGACTGGAACAGCGACTCCGAACTCGGCTGATATTGCCATCAGAAACCTCGGCTTCAAATGGTTAGCCGGCCAGCGAATGTACCGTCACCAACTCGGAACTTACTGCCGTCTCCGGCCGCTTCCCGCAGCTTCGTGATCGACCGATCAGCGCCGGTCACACCACTCGCCCAACTCTATTCCCCCTCATGTCAACCACTTCCCGCTGCGCCCTGCCGCATCCTCACCCGCGCGGGTCCACAATGTGGTCGGTATGAAAAGAACCACCTCCGAAGCCCGTGCCGCAGCCTCGCGTGCCAACGGCTCCAAATCCCGCGGACCTGTCACCGCCCGCGGCAAATACAACTCTTCCCTCAACGCCTTCCGCCACGGAGCCCTCGCCAGCGGCCTCGTCCTCCCCGGCGAAAATCCCCAAATGTTCCAGGATCTCTACGACGGCTTCATGGAAGAGCACCAGCCCCGCACCCCCACCGAGCGCGCC
>CAIKMJ010000013.1 GCA_903828455.1 uncultured Acidobacteriia bacterium
AACGTATAGTGGAATGGCATTTTGACGCCGTCCACAGACCGGTAATCGGAATAATCCATCTGCGTCGGAACCCGGCCGAGCGACGTCGTCGCATACCGGATCATGCGCGTCAGCAGGCCGGTCTCTTTGTCGAAGTAGAACGTTGCCAGTAACCCATTGGCGCCGGTTCCCTGCACCACATTCACCGGCCGGCCGTCCAGCGTCGCCGGATAGCTCACTCGCCACGAAGTAAACATCTGTTTCAGCCCGCCGGGGAACGCCAGTTGCGCGTCCAGCCGGGCGCCTTCCCTGGCGCTGCCGTTGAGCGGATACTCGCCCACCACCGTCAGCGGCAACATGACCCAGGCGTCGCGCCCATCGTAGGTGCGGGCCACATCGCCCTCGCGCTGATGCACGAAGGTCGCCAGCTTATTCGGCGCCTTCGCGTAAACCTCGGTGGGATCGGCCTTCACTTCGTCGAACAAATGGCTCGTGCCGCGCGCTGTAAAGCTGGTGATTTTCGCCAGCCGTTCGGCGCCGCCGATCGCCTGAATATACTTGTCCAGAATCTGCGCGGCCGGAAGCGTGGCGCTGGTGGCAGGGTCGGCCACCGGCAGAACATCGGGCGGCGTCGGAGCCGGCACGTTGTAGATCGTGTCGATTGCCGGCGTGACCGCGGGGTTGGGATCGCCGTGGTGGCACGTCCAGCACGTCACCTGCTGGCGACCGCCGAAGTTTTCCTTGTTGATGTTGTTGACCATCTGCACCATGCGGCGCGCGATCTTCTTGCGCGGCGGATCGTCCGCCCAGTCCGGATTCGACGTGCCGGCGCCGGTATGGCAATCGCCGCAGCAGGAACTGAGCGCCGCCGAGAACAGGCCCATCGCGCCCATGAACTCGTCGACCTGCATGCCCTTCATCACCTGAATGTTCTTAAAGGCAACTTCAGACAGCTGCGCCGCCGCCGCACCGGCCTGTGTCTGCGCAAAGGCCGATGCCTCGAATGGCAGCGCCGGCGTGGCGTCATGCGTGAGGTAACTCAGCGAACTTACGCACGCCGCGGCAATCAACGGGACCAGCAGTTTTGCTCTCATGTGTTTTCCTGACTGAAAGTGTTGGCGCGGTCCGCCAGTCCGGCAGCGCGCCGGCGCCGCGTAGAAATACGAGTGCAGCCCTGCGGGCGGCCGCAAAGATTACGCGCGGCTGCGCCGGATTATTCGATCGTGCCGCCCCACTTCCATCCGTCGGAAGGACGCTCGATCGTGACCATGCGCAGACGGTGGTCTTCATCGTTCCGGCCCGGGTTGCCGACCACAATCACGTGATCGCCCGGCTTCAATGTTTCGCGCGTCACGCCCTGACGGCTCAGCTGTCCGCCGCCGCCCCATTCCACGGCCCAGCGAATGACGGTGCCGTCCTTTTCCTTCGATTCCACCTGAATAAAGGAGTGCGGATTGCGATACAGAAACTGCACCAGTTCGCCTTCGACAGTGACTTTCTTGTCTTCAAAGTACGTCGCGGCAAACGAGTGATGAGCGTAGCCTTTCTCGGTGGCCAGAAAGAC
>CAIKMJ010000014.1 GCA_903828455.1 uncultured Acidobacteriia bacterium
CGAGAACCCAGCGCGCGATCCATAAGGATCTCGACATGCTGAAGAAGATGCAGAAGCACCGCCGCATCATGGAACAGCAGGCGGCAAGTCAGGCCGAAGCCGCCGCGAAAGCAGCCGCGAAAACAGCCGCGAAAACAGCCGCGAAGCAGCCGGCCGCAACGCCCAACGCCGGCCCGCAGGTCATTGAAAAACCAGCCGCTGCCCCCGCCACTGGCTTCGTTTTTTCAACTCCGCCAAGCGGCCCCGCATCGCCACCCGAAGCGCCCGCCGCCACGCCCGAAAATATGGCCGCCTGACCCCGTTTTGCACAAGCTCCGGCCCTCGCCGCGAGCCCCGCAGCCCTCAGGCACGCTCCACGTGTCTCTGTACGGTTAAGCCACTTGCAGGATGATGCACTTCAGGTACAGCGTCTCCGGCACCGTCAGAAGTATCGGATGGTCCTGCGCCTGCGTCCGCCGCTCCAGCACGCGCAGCGTCTTGCCGGCATCGAGCGCCGCCTCGGCCACCACTTCGAGCAGCATCGCTTCGCTCATGTGGTGCGAGCACGAATTGGTCACCAGAATCCCGCCCGGCCCCAGCAGCCGCAGCGCCCGCACGTTGATGTCCTTGTATCCGCGCGCCGCCCCGTCCAGTTGCTTGCGGGACTTGGCAAACGCCGGCGGATCCAGCACAATCGTGTCGAAGCTGCGCCGCGCCGCCGCATGCCCGGCCAGCGCATCGAAGGCGTCGTACTCGCGGAACTGCACGTTGGCAATGCCGTTGGCATCGGCATTCCGCCGCGCCGTCGCCAGCGCCGCGGCGCTCGAATCCACGGCCTCCACCAGTTCGCATGTGCGCGCCAGATGCAGCGCAAAGCCGCCGGTCGAAGTGAAGCAGTCCAGCGCGCGCCCGCGTGCATAACGCGCCGCCGCCAGATAATTCTCCCGCTGGTCCAGATACACGCCCGTCTTCTGCCCGTGCAGCAGATCGGCCTCCAGCCGCAGCCCGTTCATCCCGATCGGCACCGGCCCCGCCAGGCTCCCGGCCACCACGCCGATCTCGCGCGGCAGCTCCTCCAGCGTCCGCACCGCCGCGTCGTTCCGTGCCACAATCGCGCGCGGCCCGAACTGCTGCTCCAGCGCGGCCGCAATCTCCGGCATCGCGCGGTCCATCCCCTGGTCGAGCGTCTGCACCGCGAACGTATCGGCGTAGCGGTCGATAATCAGGGCGGGCAGAAAATCGGCTTCCGTATGCACCAGCCGGTACGCCGTCGAATCCGCCACCACCTGCTCGCGCAGCCTTTGCGCGGCGGCAATGCGGGCGCCGATGTCGATCGCTTCGCCGGCCTGCGGATCGCCCGCCCTCGTCAGCATCCGGAGCGTGATCTGCGAAGCCGCGCTGTAGTGAGCCTGGCCGAGCAGCTGCCCCCGGTGATCCAGCACGCGAACCGTGTCGCCCGCCTGCGCCTCGCCGGTCCCGGTCACATCGGACCGGAAGATCCACGGATGGCCCGAACGGAAGCGCGCCACACCCTTGGCAGATACCCGCACCGCGGCCTGGCGCTCGCGCTTTTGTTGATCCTGCGCCTGTCGATCGTAAGTTGTCTGCATCAGTCTCCGAGCAGCCGGCCCCACGGGCGCAGCGGCGTCACGTTGTCGCAGACGGCTTTGATGCCCGCCGTGATCGGTATCGCCAGCACCAGCCCGGCGGCATCCCACAGGAAGCCCCAGAACAGCAGGGAAAATGTCACGGCAAGCGGATTCAGATGCACCCGCGCGCCCACCAGTATCGGGTACAGAATGTTCATCGCCGCCAGATGCAGGCCCAGCACCACGGCGAACGAAAGGAAGATCACCGGCGTCGGCGCACCGCTCGCCAGCGCGGCCAGTACCGGCGGCGCCAGCGCCAGCGGCATCCCGATGTACGGCACCAGACTCAGAAAGCCGCTCAGCACGCCCACCAGAAACGGATACGGCAGGTGGATCACCGCGAAGATCGCGCAGCTCACCGAAGCCAGCATCATGCCGATCAGAAAGTTCCCCGCCACGAACGCGCGCGCAATGTCGGCCACGCCTTCGATGCTGCGCGCCGCGGCCATGCGGTCGGCGCCTTCGAAGAAGCGCAGAAAGCTGCGGTTGAGGTGATCGTGCCAGCTCAGCATGAAATACACCAGAAAGGGAACGAACGACGCCATCAGCACGAACTCGTACACCGTGCCCAGCCGCGCGTAAATGTAATCGGCCACCGGGCTGCGCTCTTCGTGAATCCGCACTTCCGGGATCAGCACCGGAGAAAGCGGCAGCGGCGTGATGGCCGGCGGCGGTCCCGGGTCCTTCCGCCCGCGCCGCGTCGTCGTCCCCGGTGCCGAAGTGGCCGGCTGTGCCGTCGCCGTGGCCTTCGGGGCGGGCGAAAAGAGCTTCGCCGACGCTCGCTCCAGACTCGTAATCTGCTCCGAAATATTGGTGATGAAGGAGGTGAGATGCTGCTCGAACTCCGGCGCCTGCCCGGAAAGTGCCGACACCTGATTCCAGATGCCCAGCCCGGCGAGATACAGCAGCAGAATCGCGATCACGCCGACCACGAACACAGCCAGCTGGCGCGGCAGCCGGAGCCGCATCACCAGCCCGACAAACGGCTCCAGAATCAGCGCAATCACAATGGAGAACGCCAGCGTAATGAAAACCACGCGCGCCAGATACAGCGCCGCCAGAATCACGCCCGCCGCAATGACCGGCAGCGAGTAGCTGTGCAGTTGCTCGCGGCTCACGCCCGTCGATGTTTCGTTAGTTCGGGTCACCCTTGCGCAGCCTGTTTTCTGAGCCTAACACGCGGCGGCTTCATCGCCGAAGCCGAAAGCGATGTCTACAATCGAAACGTGAGCGACTGGATTCCCGAAGAGCCGGCCATACCCGCCGGGCGCCCGAGAACGATACGGGGCCGAATTCTGGCGCTCGATCTCGGCACGAAGCGCATCGGCCTTGCCCTGAGCGACGAACTCGGCATCACCGCTCAGGGCCTGAAGACCATGGATCGCGTCGGCAAGCGGGACGACATCGAAGTGCTCCGCCGGCTTACCGTCGAAAGCGGCGTCCGGCTGATACTAATGGGCGACCCGAAGCACATGAGCGGCGAGGAGAGCCGCCAGTCGCGCTACAACCAGGACTTCGCCCGCGAACTGAGCTACAAGACCAATCTGCCCGTGAAGTTCTGGGATGAACGCTGGACCAGCCGCGAGGCCGAGCGCGCGCTCATGGGCTCCGGCATCGCCGCCGCCGCCCGCAAGCCGGCCATCGACCGCATGTCGGCCGTGCTGCTCCTGCAAAGCTATCTCGACTCGGCGGAGGCGGAAGGGTGAAGAAGCTCGCCGCCATTGTTCTGTTCCTGCTGGTGGCAACCGGCTCGTTCATCTGGAGCCGGCTGCACCAGACATACAAAGGTTTCGATCAGCCGGTCTTCGTCGAGTTCACCCGCGGCACCAGCACCCGTGAGATCGCCGCCCTGCTGGAAAGCAAGGGCGTGATTCGCGACCGCTGGCTGTTCCTTGCCGCGCGTGCCTTCCGTCGCGGGGCGAAGCTGCAGGCGGGCGAGTACCAGTTCGCGAGCGCCGCCTCGCCGCTCGATGTCTTCGGCCGGATTCAGCGCGGCGACATCTTCTATCTGGAACTGCTGATCCCCGAAGGCTTCAACATGTACGATGTGGCCGAAGCCGTGGGAAAGCTCGGTACCGTGAAAGCCGCCGACTTTCTCGCCGTCGCCCGCGATCCCTCTCCCATTCGCGATCTCGATCCGCTGGCGCCGTCGCTCGAAGGCTATCTGTTCCCCAATAAGTACCGGATCTATCGATACATGACGGCACGCCAGATCTGTCTCATGATGGTTGCCGAGTTCCGCGAGCGCTGGAAGTCGCTGCCCGCGGGAGCCGATGTTCATCGCGCGGTGACGCTGGCATCGATGGTCGAGCGCGAAGCCCGTCTCGCCGCCGAGCAGCCGCTGGTGGCATCGGTCTTCGCCAACCGATTGCGCATTGGCATGAAGCTCGACTGCGATCCGACGGTTGTCTACGCCGCCCTCGCCGCCAACCGCTGGACGGGCGTCATCCATCGTTCGGATCTGGATTACCAGAGCCCGTGGAATACGTATCAGCACGCCGGCCTGCCGCCCGGACCGATCGCCAATCCCGGGATGGGCGCGCTGGCGGCGGCGCTGCATCCGGCCGAGACCGGTTACCTGTACTTCGTCGCCAGGGCCGACGGTTCCGGTGGCCATAACTTCGCCGATTCGCTGGCCAGGCATGACGCCAACGTCGCGCAGTATCATCGTGCGCATCACTAAGAAGTCACGCGTCCTTGAATTCGCCTCGTCGCGTGGCTGGCACGCGGTCGGCGAGGCGGAGTGGGCGGCCCTGCGCGCGGCGCTGCCCGATGTGTCCGAGAGCACCATTCGCGCGGCCGGTCTCGAAATTGCCGCTCCGTGGAAGGGCGTGGCGCAGCATTCGCTCGACGAACTGGAATCGTCGCTGTGCGAACTCACGGTAGTCTACGGCGAGCGGCCCGAGCTGCATCGTTACTGCCGTGACGTCGTGATTGAGGCGCGTGCGCGGGCGCTGTTCGCCTCGCGCAGCCAGCGGGTGGATGAGGAGAAGCGCCGGCTGAAAGCCGAGATGGCCGAGTGGATGCTCGTGTGGCTGGGCGATCCGGCGATGTTCCCGGTCTGGGTTGAACTGCGTCGCGCTAAAATCGGCAATTGCTCCACCACCTGACCGAAGTCCTTGTCGCCTGGGGTCCAGCCGGCATTCTGCTGCTCGCAATTCTCGATTCCTCCGGCGTTCCGGTGGCGGGCGTGTTCGACGCTCTGCTGATCTTCCTCGCCGTGCAGCGGCCCTCCGTTGCGTGGCTGTGCGCCGCGCTCGCCGTGGTCGGCTCGACGGCGGGCAGCACGATTCTTTTTCTGGCGGCCAACCGCGGCGGGCGTGTCTTCATGGAGCGCGCCGCGTCCGGAAGCCGGGCCGACCGCTTTCGCGAATGGTTCCGCCGCTACGGCATGGCAACCGTTTTCGTGCCCGCGCTGGTGCCGATTCCGATGCCGCTGAAGCTGTTTGTGATCAGCGCCGGCGTGATGGGCACCGGTCTTGGCGAGTTCATGGGCGTGCTGCTGACGGCGCGCATCCTGCGTTACTTCGGCGAGGCCTGGCTGGGTATGACGCTGGGCCGCGAATCCACAGCGTTCCTGCGCACGCACGTGTGGCAGTTCGTGGCCGGCTCGGTGTTGCTGTTTGCCGTGATCGTCGCGTTTCTCCGCTGGCGCGACCGTTCGCGCGGGCGTCTCGAAGTCTGATTCGCCGCGCGCGCCCGGTCCCCGTACCGGCTTGCTCGCTATACTGCAATTTCATGCTCAGATTGAGGTTTGCGCCGTCTCCGACGGGCTATTTGCACGTCGGCAGCGCGCGCACTTTCATATTTAACTGGCTCTACGCGCGGCGCCACGGCGGCACGATGATCCTGCGCATCGACGATACGGATCTGGAGCGCAACACCGAGCAGTCGCTGAACTCCATCTTCGAGGGCCTCGAGTGGCTCGGGCTCGGGTGGGACGAGCAGTACCGGCAGTCCGACCGGCTGGCGCTGCACAAACAGCTTGCCGAGGCGATTCTCGAGAAGGGCCTCGCGTATCGCGACTTCACGCCCGCCGATGTGGATGACGCGGAGAAGACGAATTCGGGCGGGCCATGGCTGTTCAATCCAGGCCAGCGTGAGATCCCGCGTGAAGAAAGCGACCATCGCGCGGCCATGGGCGAGAAGTTCGTGCTGCGATTCCGCGTGCCGCGTGAGCATGAGGAGACGGTGAAGTTCCACGACCTCGTCTATGGCGAACAGGCCAAAGAGACGCGCGATATCGAAGACTTCGCCTTGCTGCGCAGCAATGGCGCGCCGACGTATCATCTGGCCTCCTGCGCCGACGATGCCGATCTGCGGATCAGCCACATCGTGCGCGGGCAGGATCACCTGACCAACACGTTCAAGCACATCCTGATCTTCCGCGCGGCCGGCGTGGAGCCGCCCGCGTTCGCGCACCTGCCGCTGCTGGTGGCGCCGGACGGCAGCAAGCTTTCCAAGCGGCGTCACGGGCCGGTGGTTTCGGTGACGACTTACCGCGATGCGGGCTTCCTTCCGCAGGCGTACATGAACTTCATCTGTCTGCTGGGCTGGTCGCCGAAGGATAACCGCGAACAGCTGAGTCCTGAAGAACTGACGGCGGCGTTTTCTTTCGAAGGCGTGAACAAGAGCAACGCGGTGGTCAATTTTACGGAAGAAGATCCCTTCGATCCGAAGGCCGTGTGGCTGAACGCCGAACACCTTCGCGCGCTGGCGCCGGAGTCGCTCGCCGAGCAGTTGCTGCCGTTCGTGCAGCGCGACTGGCCGGATGCGACGCCGGAAAAAATGGCGGCGGTGACGCCGCTCATCCGGGAGCGAATCCGGCTGCTGGGCGAAGTTCGTTCGGTCGCCGATTTCTTCTTTCAGCCGGAGCTGGCCGCGTACGACAGCACGGAGCTGATTCCCAAAAAAGGCGACGCGGCGCTGGCGTTGCGGGTACTCGAAGAGGCCAGGCGGGCGCTGGAGAATGCCGAGTTCACGCACGACGGTCTGGAGACCGCGCTGCGCGGCGCCGCCGAGACGCTGGGGATCAAGGCCGGGCAGATGTTCGAGCCGGTGCGCGTGGCGGTGTGCGGCCGCAAGACAGCGCCGCCGCTGTTCGGGACGCTGGAAGTGCTGGGACGAGATACCTGTCTGGCCCGCGTGGAACAGGCAGCGGCGAAGCTGACTGAGAAGAACTGACATTTCGATATGAGCGACTCCAATACAGCAGCGACGGAAGAGAACGCGCCAGGCACGCCGCGCACGCCGTCGAACTTTGTTCGTGACATCATCCTCGAGGACCTGCGGACGGGTAAGTATCAGGGCCGCGTCCACACGCGCTTTCCGCCCGAGCCGAACGGATATCTGCATATCGGCCACGCCAAGTCGATCTGCCTGAACTTCGGACTGGCGGCGGAGTTCGGCGGCAGGACGAACCTGCGCTTCGACGACACCAATCCGGAGAAGGAAGAGCAGGAGTATGTCGATTCGATCATCGATAATGTCCGGTGGCTTGGATTCGAGTGGCAGGAGCCGGTATGTTACGCCTCCGACTATTTCGATCAACTGTACGCGTGGGCGCAGCAGTTAGTTCGGGCGGGCAAAGCATTTGTCTGCGATCTGACGGCCGATGAAATGCGCCGGTATCGCGGGACGCTGACGGAACCGGGTAAGGAGAGTCCGTACCGGAACCGTTCGGTGGAAGAGAACCTCGATCTGCTGGGGCGCATGAAGGCCGGCGAATTTCCCGATGGTGCGCGGACGCTGCGGGCGAAGATCGACATGGCGTCGCCCAATCTGAATATGCGCGATCCGGTGATGTACCGGATTCTGCACGCCGAACATCATCGCACCGGGAATAAGTGGTGTATCTATGCGATGTACGATTTCGCGCACGGCCAGTCGGATTCGATTGAAGGAATTACTCATTCGATCTGTACTCTGGAGTTCGAGGATCACCGTCCGCTTTACGACTGGTATGTGGATCAGCTCGGGATCTATCATCCGCAGCAGATTGAATTCGACCGGCTCAACCTGACTTACACGCTGCTGAGTAAGCGGAAGCTGCTGCAGTTAGTACAGGAAGGCCATGTGCGAGGGTGGGACGATCCGCGTATGCCGACTCTGTCGGGTATCCGGCGGCGCGGTTACACGCCGGAGGCGATCCGGAATTTCTGCGGTTCGATCGGAGTATCGAAGACCAACGGCACGATTGAGCTCGGGCTGCTGGAGCATTTCGTTCGCGAGGATCTGAACCGGCGCGCGCTGCGAGCGATGGCGGTGCTGCGGCCGCTGCGTGTGGTGATCGATAACTATCCGGAAGGACAGGTCGAGGAACTGGATGCGGTGAATCATCCGGAAGATGAGTCGGCAGGTACGCGAAAGGTACCGTTCTCGAAGGTTCTTTATATTGAACAGGACGATTTCCGCGAGGATCCGCCGAAGCAGTATTATCGTTTGTCGCCGGGTAAGGAAGTCCGGCTGCGCTGGGGTTACTTTATCCGGTGTACCAGTGTGGTGAAGGATGCGAACGGCGGGATTACGGAAGTCCACTGTACTTACGATCCGGAAACGCGCGGCGGGAATGCGCCGGACGGGCGGAAAGTGAAAGCAACCATTCACTGGGTGTCGGCGGGGCAGGCGGTGGATGCCGAGGTTCGCGTGTACGAGACGCTGTTCACGCGGGAGAATCCGAATGAGGTTGAAGAAGGGCAGGATTTCCTTTCCAATATCAATCCGGCGTCACTGGAAGTGCTGACGGGATGCAAGCTGGAACCTTCGCTGCGCGGTGCGCCGGCGTTCGGCTACTATCAGTTCGAACGGCTCGGGTACTTCTGCGTGGATCCGGATTCCGCGCCGGAGGCGCCGGTGTTTAACCGGACGGTGGCGTTGCGCGATTCGTGGGCGAAGATCGAAAAGCGTGGAAAGGGTTAGTGGGGCGTGAATATCCTCGGCATCGGCGGTGTACTTGGGGACGCGGCGGCGGCAATCGTACAGGACGGGCGCATTGCGGCGGCCGTTGAAGAAGCGAAGCTGACGCGGCGGCCGCAGTCGGGAAAGTTGCCGGAAGCGGCGGTTGCGGAGTGTCTGAAGATCGCCGGAATTGCGCCGCATGAGGTGGACTTCGTGGCGCTGGCGCGGCCGCTGCCGCCGGGTTCGGCGCTTCCGATTGCGCTGCGCGAATTCAGTAATGCGCGGGTGGTGTCGATCGATCACCAGGCGGCGCATGCCGCGGCCGCTTATCTGGCATCGCCGTTTTCCGCTGCGACGGTGGTGACGCTGGATCGCGAAGGCGATCTGCGCTGCGGCGCGCGATGGCGCGGCGAAGGGAACCGGCTCACGCTGGAGCGGGAGATTCTTTATCCGGACTCCATTGGCGAATTGTATGGACGCGTGACGGAGTTACTGGGGATGCGGTCGCGCGCCGATGAGCATCGCGTGCAGTGGCTTTCGGCGAGCGGACGGCCAACTTACGCGAAGGTGTTCGAGGGGATGATCGAAGGCCGGCGCATCGATCAGACTTACTTCGACACGGGACGGCAGGGACGCGGCGGCTTCGGCGTGAAGTTCTTCGAGGAACTGGGGATTCGTCCGGACGGCGAACTGACGCAGACGGAGCGGGCCAACATTGCGGCCAGCATGCAGCAGGCGCTGGTGAATTATGTGATCGGCCTTGCGGGCGATGCGGAATATCTGTGTCTCGGCGGCGGCGTGGCGTGGAATGCGCTGTTGATTGCATCGCTCGAAAATTCCGGCCGGTACAAGGGCGTGTTTGCGCAACTGGCGGCGGGGAACGCGGGCACGGCGCTGGGCGCGGCGCTGAGCGTGTGGAACGAACTGCTGGGCGAAACGGTGCGCGCCGACGGCGGCGGTTATGCGCTGGGGCCGTCTTATTCGGCGGAGGAGATCAAGCACGTACTGGAGAACTGCAAGCTTCGTTTCACGCTGCTGCCAACGGTGCCGGCGCTGATCGGCGCGGCGGTGGAGCAACTCAGGGAGCACCGCATTGTGGCGTGGATGCAGGGGCGAATGGAGTTCGGCCCGCGGGCGCTGGGGCACCGGAGTATTCTGGCGTCGCCGCACGATACTTATTCGGCGGAGAATCTGAACGCGTTTATCAAGCATCGGGAGGCGTCGCGCAAGTTCGCGGCTTCGGTACCGGCGGAGCTGGCCTCGACGTATTTTGAAGCGGGTGCGAATGCGCGGCATCTGGCAACGGTGAGCCGCGTGCGGCCGGAGTATCGCGGGCAGTTCCGCGGGGCGGTGCTGGCGGACGATCTGGTGCGCGTGCATACGGTGGCGAAGGAAGATAATCCGCTCTACTGGCAGCTGCTGCATGCATTCGGCGCGGCGACCGGGTTGCCGGCGCTGTACAACACGTCGTTCAATCTGTTTGGCGAGCCGCTGGTCTGCACGCCGCGCGATGCGGTGCGAAGCTTCTGGTCTTCGGGGATCGACGCGCTGGTGGTGGGGAATTTTCTTCTGCAGAAGTAACGTGCGGGCGGCGCTGGACGGAGCGCAGGAAGCGGTGCGATGCTGAACAGGACTTCGCTGAACAAAACTTCCATGCCCGATGGTGAACGGTGCAGGCGAAAGTGGCGCGCGCGGTGGTAACACAAAAACGATCGCGCGGTTCGGCCGTGCTGGTGGCGGCCGGAATCCTGCTGAGCCGCATCGCCGGGCTGGTTCGCGACCGCGTGTTTGCGCATTACTTCGGCAACTCGGACGCGGCCGATGCGTTCCGCGCGGCGCTGCGCATTCCGAATTTTCTGCAGAATCTGTTCGGCGAAGGCGTGCTGTCGGCCTCGTTCATTCCGGTGTACGCGGGGCTGGTGGCGCGCAACGACCGCGAGCAGGCAGGGCGGGTGGCCGGGGCGGTCTTCGCGATCTTAGGCCTGCTGACTTCGCTGCTGGTGGCGCTGGGCGTGCTGGCGACGCCGCTGCTGATCGATGTGATTGCGCCGGGCTTCCACGGCGACAAGCGCGAGCTGACGATTTCCCTGGTGCGCATTCTGTTTCCCGGCGCCGGGCTGCTGGTGCTTTCGGCGTGGTGCCTCGGGATTCTGAACAGCCATCGGCGATTCTTCCTTTCCTACAGCGTTCCGGTGTTGTGGAACGTGGCGATGATTGCGGCGCTGGCGGGGTTCGGATCGCGGCAGTCGCAGGAAAAGCTGGCGCTGACGGTGGCGTTGGCGTCGGTGGCGGGAAGCGCGCTGCAGTTCTTTGCGCAGTTGCCGGTGGTGCTGCAGCTGGTGGAAGGGCTGCGGGTGCAGCTGGCGACACAGCTCGAAAGCGTTCGCACGGTGATGCGGAACTTCGGGCCGGTGTTCGTGAGCCGCGGCGTGGTGCAGCTGAGCGCGTACATCGATTCGCTGCTGGCCAGCCTGTTGCCGACGGGCGCGGTCTCGGCTCTGGCGTATGCGCAGACGATTTATCTGCTGCCGGTGAGTCTGTTCGGCATGGCGGTTTCGGCGTCGGAACTGCCGGAGATGTCGAGCGCGACCGGGAGCCAGGAGGAAGTGGCGGAGTATCTGCGGACGCGGCTGGTTTCCGGGTTGCGGCGCATTGCGTTTTTCGTGATCCCGTCGGCGGCGGCGTTTATCGCGCTGGGCGATGTGGTGGCGGGCGCAATCTATCAGAGCGGTAAGTTCGGGCGCGCGGACGCGGTGTGGGTGTGGGGGATTCTGGCGGGTTCGGGCGTGGGGCTGCTGGCTTCGACGCAGGGGCGGCTGTATTCGTCGGCGTTCTATGCGCTGAAGGACACGCGCACGCCGCTGGCGTTTGCGGTGCTGCGGGTGGCGCTGACGACGGTGCTGGGATATCTGTGTGCGATTCCGCTGCCGCCACTTTTGGGCATCGATCCGAAGTGGGGCGTGGCGGGACTGACGGCGTCGGCGGGCGTAAGCGGCTGGGTGGAGTTCCTGCTGCTGCGGCGGGCGCTGCGGAAACGGATCGGCGCGGCATCGGCCGGCGCGGCGTATTTCGCGCGGTTGTGGGGTGCGGCGATTATTGCGGCGGGCGCGGCGTGGGCGATCCGGAGCCGTTTCGCGGGGTCGCTGCATCCGGTGCTGGCGGCGGGGGCCATTCTGATTCCGTACACGCTGGTTTATTTCGCGCTTGCCGGACCGAAGCAGTTGCTGGCGATGTTGCCCAAAAAAGGCCGCTGAAGAAGCCGCGCCGCGCCGGGCTACATGTGATAAAGCATCAGGTACACGATGACGCCGGTGACGCTGACGTAGAGCCAGATGGGCAGCGTCCATCTGGCGATGGCGCGATGGCGGTCGAAGCGTGATTTCAGGCCGCGGTTCAGCGTGATGATGGCGAGCACCGGCACCACGGCGGCGAGAACGGTGTGGGTTCCGAGGATCGTGAGATAAACGGTGCGGATCAGGCCCTCGTGCCGGAAGTAGACGATCTTCGCGTGCCAGTGGTAGACGAGATAGCTGATCAAAAACACGACCGAGACGCAGAAGGCGGCGAGCATGACGCGCTTGTGCTCGTCGCGCCGGCCCTGCTTTATCAGCATGCCGCCCCACACCAGCAGGATGGCGGCGGTGCCGTTCAGAATGGCGTTGAGCGAGGGCAGTAAGTCGTAGTTCAAAGAGATTTCCTGTTCAGCGTCTTCTTTTACTTACTTAAACATCTTCTTTTACTTACTTAAGCATCTTCTTTTTCAAGGCGCGCCGCGTCTTTGGCCAGATGGCCCACAGGGTCGTTTTCACCGAGGCCATAGTAGCCGCGCACGCGGCCTTTCTTATCGATAAGAACGAAGCGCGTGCTGTGGTCCATGTCGGCGCCGATGGTGCCGAGTTTAAAGGCGTCGTGATCGAGACGATTCAGGGTCTCGGTGCTGCCGGTGAGGAAAGACCAGCGGGCGGCGTCGGCCTCGAACTTGCGCGCGTATTCGGTGAGTGCGGCGGGGGAGTCGCGCTCGGGGTCGACGGTAAAGGAGACGAGCTTCACGTCGGCGGGCGTGACGCCCTGCAACTGGTGCATGCGCGAACTCATGCGGGGGCAGGGGCCTTCGCAGTTGGTGAAGATGAAATCGGCGACCCAGACGTGGCCGTCGAGCGCGGCGCGGCTGAAGGTGGCGCCCTTCTGATCGGTCAGTTCGAACTGCGGAATTTCGCCGAGCACGGGGAGCGGTTTGGAGGAGCATCCGCCGAGCAGGAGGGAGAACAGTGTGACGAAGATACAGAGGCGCATTGCTGAGAACGCTACACAGGCCGGTCGAAGACCATGAGGCCGTAAATCACCGGCAGATAGATGACAGATGCCAGGAGCACCTGGCGCGCCCGCAGGTTGGTGCGATCGAAGGCGACGCGGATGCCGGTATAGAGAAACAAGACGCCGAGGATCAGCGCGCCGGCGAGATAGATTTTGCCGGACATGCCGAGCAGCACGGGGAACAGGCTGACCGGAATCAGCGTGGAGGCGTAGAGGATGATCTGGCGGCCGGTCGACATCAGATCCGGCTCGACCACCGGCAGCATGCGGATGCCGGCGCGCGCGTAGTCTTCGCGGTACATCCACGCGATGGCGAGGAAGTGCGGGAACTGCCAGACGAAGAGGATGGCGAACAGCGTCCAGGCTTCGGCGGTGAGGACTCCGGACGAGGCGGCGTAGCCCATCAGCGGCGGCATGGCGCCGGGCAGCGCGCCGACCATGGTGGCCAGGTGCGAACGCTGCTTGAGCGGCGTGTAAATGAAAAGATAGCTGCCGAGCGTCCGCGCGCCGAGCAGAGCGGCCAGCGGATTGACCCAGATGGCGAGTTCGGCCACGCCCATGGCGGCGAGCGCGATGCCGAACCAGAGGGCGCGCGGCGGCGTCATTTTGCCGGAGGGCAGGGGACGGTCGGCGGTGCGCCGCATGACGGCGTCGGCGTCGCGTTCGTACCACTGGTTGAGAGCGGCGGTGCCGGAGGCGGTCAGTCCGGTTCCGATGAGGGTGTGGAGCAGCAGCGCCCAGTCGAGCGCGCCGGTGCCGTTGCCGTCGTGGCGCAGTCCGAAAAAGTAACCGACGCCGGTGCTCATGAGGATGAGCCAGGTGATACGCGGCTTGGTTAATTCAACGTAGTGGCGCATGACGATTCCCGAACGATGTTTAACCCGCGGCCACGGCGCGCGCGCCGGCAAAGCCGGAGGAAATGGCGGGAACATTCCGGCGGACGAGGATGGCGAGGGCGACGCTGGCGGCCATGGTGAGCGCGCCGACGGCGACGTGGATCACGGTGAAGGTGACCATCAGCGGCATGGGCTGGACAGCGTCGGCGTACGCAATGCGGGTCATGTAGGCGGCGATGCCCAGAAATACCTGGCAGAACGTGATGCCGAGCAGGGTGACGGCACCCCGACGGAGTTCACGATGGCGCGGGTAATGGAGCAAAATTCGCAGTGAAACCCAAAGTATCACGCCCGTAACGACTGGCGAGAAGGAGATGTGGAAGATGGTGCCGATGGCCTTGTGGCGGGCCGCCGCGCCGAGCGCCAGCTGGCCGAGAACAGAGACCGGTGCCAGCAGCGAAAGGCCGCGAATCGGGTGGCGCTCGTCTTCGTGGATGGTTTCGGGCCCGGCCAGCCACCAGTCCGAAGTGAAGAGGGCGATGGCCACGGTGGTGGAGAAGAAGAGCTGGGCGAGGCAGGCGTGGGAGGTGGAGATCCACCAGGGCAGCAGGAAGAGTACCGTCATGCCGCCGAGTACGCCCTGCGCGATGACCGCAACCAGAGCGGCGACGCCCAGCCAGCGCAGCCAGCGGCGGCGTTCGGTGCGCAGGATCCAGATCATCGAGACGATGGTGAACAGGCCGACGGTGGTGGCGACCATGCGGTGGCCGTGCTCGTAGAGAATGCCGCCTTCCATGGGAGGCATGAGTTTGCCGTAGGAAAGTGGCCAGTCCGGCACGGAAAGACCGGCATCGCGGCTGGTCACGAGGCCGCCGGCCACAACCAGCAGCAGGGTGCAGCAGGCGAGCAGGATGGACCAGCGGTGCAAGCCGCGGCGATAAGGGTTGTTAGCTTCCATACGCGAAATCGATTGTGGCCTTGCCGCCGGCTTCGAGGGTCAGCTTGCCCTCTTTGCGGCCGTACTTTTCATGCACCGCTTCCACGGTGTAGGTTCCGGGGGGCACACCTTTCAGGGTAAACGTTCCCTCCGCGCCGGTGACGGCGAAGAAAGGGTGCGGTGAAACGCCGATGTAACTTTTCATCCACGGGTGCACGCTGCAGGTGACGGGAAAGAGAACCTCGGCGGAATCGAAGCGCTTGAACTTGTGTTCGGCGCGGGGCGGCTGGGATTCGTTCCAGGCGGCGTTGACCTTACTTTCGGCGTGGACGTTGTGGTTGACCGGGTCGCTGTTGAGGATTTCGAGGGGCTGGCCTTCCATGATGCCGAGTACGTGCGGTTCGTAGATGCAGCCGTTTTGATCGAGATGAGCGGGTTCGGACGGGGCGTCCCAGCGGGCTGGCGGAAGGCCGTCCTTAATCCAGACGAAGACGTTGCTGAGCGTACCGTTCGGGTTGACGACCACCGTTTCGGCCTTCCACGGAGTCTTATGGGCGCGCTCGCACTGGGGGTTGGAGGAGAAGTCGATGACAGGCATCGCGGGCGGTGTGCCGGCGAAGGTGATGCGGCCGGTGATGGAGCCGGCGGTGGCGGGATCCACATGGGCCGCCGGGAGGTTTTGCACTGCGGCGGCTTCCGGTTTGGGTTGGGAACCGGTTCCACAGGCTGCGAGGAACAGGAGCGGCGCGGCGAGAAGGCGTTTCAAATACTGATTTTCCCACACTGCCTGCGTCTGTTCCGGTTGCCGGCGGCAGCGGTTTTGTTAATGGCGCTGTTAACCGCAGGCCAGGTGCCGCGTAGTCCCCCTGTTATCGGATTCGGTACTTCGGGCGTTGATGCGGGGGGCTCACGGAAGAGATCATCGGGGTGGGAAGACCACATGTTCACTCGTAGCCACACGCAAGAGTTTCCGATACCCGCGGCGGGGGCCCTCGACAAGCGAGCGCAGTTGCGCAAGCCCGCCGACTGCGCGATCGAAGTGACCTGGAGAGATGAAAGCGGGGAGAAGCGCCAGGAGGTTTATAAGGCGCTCGATCTTTCCGAAACCGGCGTTGGCATCGAAACACCCATGGCGCTGCCGCTTTCGACGCATGTGATTATCCGGGCCGGCGAGTTCGAAGTGGCGGCGCTGGCGCGGGTCATGCACTGTTCCTGGCGCCGGACGGCCTATGTGGTGGGGCTCAAGTTCGTTTCCCGTACCTCGACCAGCAGCGTGGACCGGCTGGGGCCGGACCATTACGAAATTCTCCGGCTCGGTCCTCAGGCCGACTTTGAGACCATCGAGCGCGTCTATCGCACCCTGGCTCGCCGCTACCATCCGGATAACGACAAGACCGGGGATGCGGAAATCTTCCTGCGGATCGCCGAAGCGCACCGGATTCTGAGCGACCCCAAGCAGCGGGAACGCTATGACCAGCAGCGGAACAGCAGCCAGGGGCTGGTTCGGTTCGAGCTGAGCTCGCGTGACTTCTTTGCCGGCCTGAAGGGCGAACAGAACCGGCGGCTGGCAGTGCTCTGCCTGCTGTACCGGAAGCGGGCGACGGACCCGGAAACGCCGGGCCTGACGATGCTGGATCTGGAATGCCTCTCCGGCTTTACCCGCGAAGAGCTGGGATTCGGGCTGTGGTACCTGAATGAAAAGGGCCTGGTAAAGTCCGGGGACGATACCAAGTACCGGATTACGGCCGAAGGGGTGGATCTGGTGGAAAACCGGATCGACGAGCGGTCGGACCTGCGAGCGATTGCTTCCGCGCAGGTTTCGGCTCCGCGTGAATTGCCGCGGACCACGATTCACGTCTGAGTCGCTAAATTCAAGTACGGTAAAGAGATGCGGATTGCTCCACGCCGGGGCAATCCGCATTTTTGCGTTTTGCATCCGTCGCGTGGCCATGGAATCTGACAAGTGTCGAGGGGCGGCGCGGATCCGTTACCGGAAGCGGCGGGGCGGGAAGGCGATTTCGGCTGACAATTCAGTGGATTGCCGAAGTATAATCGTTGAGCTACCTGTTTCTGCCGGATTCCATGCCGTCCTGGCAAGCGTAAGGAAATTTGATCTTTTTGCTTTGGACGGGAGGGGACCGGTTACTTCTCGGACCGTCCAGCAGTCTCTATAAGTTGGACAAGCCAAAACAGCTCCCTGCGAACGCGGTTTGAATGACGACTAATATCCCACCCACAGAAGCCAAAACTCTGCCGGAACACCCGCATACGGGTCACGGACAGCCCACCGGCGGCGGCAAGCCAAAGAAACGCGGATTTATCTGGGCCATTTTCCTGGTCATTGTTCTCGGCGTGGGCGGCTACGCCGTCTATAACGCCGGCAAACCGCAGTCGACCGGCGCGCAGAAGACGGCCAAGAGCGCGACTTCGCGGACGGCGTTCGGTCCGCAACCGGTGGTGGTGGCGGAGGCGAAGCGGGCCTCGGTGCCGGTGTATTTGAACGGACTGGGCAATGTGACGGCGTTCTATTCGGTGCTGGTGAAGTCCCGGGTAGACGGCCAGCTCATGAGCGTGAATTTCAAGGAAGGCGATTTCGTTCAGAAGGATCAGGTGCTGATCGAAATCGATCCGCGGCCGTATCAGGTGCAGCTGGCGCTGGCGGAAGGAACGCTGGCGCGCGATCAGGCCTTGCTGGATAACGCCCGGCTCGATCTGGAACGGTACAGGAACCTGATGGCGCAGGACGCGATTCCGAAGCAGCAGCTCGACACGCAGACGGCGCTGGTGGCTCAGTATCAGGGAAGTATTAAGCAGGATACGGCGAATGTGGACAGCGCGAAGCTGCAGCTCACGTATTCGAAGGTGGTGGCGCCCATCAGCGGACGCGTGGGTCTTCGCCTGGTGGATCCGGGCAACATTGTGCATGCCAATGACGCGAACGGCATGGTGCTGATCACGCAGCTGGATCCGATTTCCGTGCTGTTCACCATTCCGGAAGACAGTCTGCCGCAGGTGGTGGAGAAGATCCGTTCCGGAATGAAGCTGCCGGTGGAGGCATTCAGCCGGGACAATTCCCGCAAGATTGCCTCTGGCGTGGTGCAGACGCTGGACAACCAGATTGACAGCACCACCGGTACGTCGAAGCTGAAGGCTGTGTTCGACAACAAGGACGACAAGCTCTTCCCCAACCAGTTCGTCAATATCCGGCTGCTGGCGAACACGCTGACCGACCAGTTGGTGGTTCCCGCCGTTGCCGTCCAGACAGGCCAGCAGGGAACGTTCGTGTATGTGGTGGATGCGGATTCGAAGGTGCACATCCGGCCCGTCCAAATCCGGCAGCAGAGTGAAGAGACGGCCGACATCGCGAGCGGAATTCAGGATGGCGATCAGGTGGTCGTTGACGGAACTGACCGCCTTTCCGACGGGCTGACCGTTCGTGTCCGCAAGCCGGGTGAGCTGGAGCAGATTAACGCCGACCTTGCGAAGGGCGGCGGCAAGCGCAGCGGCAAGGGCGGCAAGAACGCGAAATCGGGTGGCACCGAAGGCGGCGCGGCCGAGCAGAAGGGCGCGGGCGGGGCTGGTTCGGGGGGCGCTGCTTCGTCGGGCGGAGCTTCGTCGGGCGGAGCTTCGTCAGGCGGAGAGGGTGCGGCGGGGAAACAGGCAGGCGGCGAGGCCAAGGGCGAAGGCCGGGCCGGCGGTCACCGTAAAGGCGGGGGCAAGACGCAGTGAGTCCTTCCCGCATATTCATCCTGAGGCCGGTTGCGACCTCCCTCATGATGGCGGGGGTGGTGCTGGTGGGCTGGGTTGCGTTCCGGCAGCTTCCCGTATCGGCGCTGCCGCAGGTGGATTACCCCACCATTCAGGTGCAGACGTTTTATCCGGGCGCCAGTCCGGCAGTGATGACTTCGTCGGTGACGGCTCCGCTCGAAAAGCAGTTCGGGCAGGTGCCGGGGCTGACGCAGATGACGTCGATCAGTTCTTACGGCAGTTCGCTCATCACGCTGCAGTTCTCGCTCGATCTGAATATCGATATTGCCGAGCAGGAAGTGCAGGCGTCCATCAACGCCGCGGGCAGCTTCCTGCCCAACAACCTTCCGGTCCCGCCGATCTACAGTAAGACCAACCCGGCCGACGCGCCGATTTTGACGGTGGCGATCAGTTCATCGGTCATGCCGCTGAGTAAGATCGAGGATCTGGCGGAAACGCGCATGGCGCAGCGTATTTCGCAGCTCAAAGGCGTAGGTCTGGTGTCGATCAGCGGCGGGCAGAGGCCGGCCGTCCGTGTACAGGCGAACCCGGCGGCGCTGGCCGCTTACGGGCTCAGCATGGAAACGCTGCGCACCGCGCTGGGAAGCGCCAATGCCAATCAGGCCAAGGGCAATTTCGACGGCAAGGAAAGCTCCTGGACCATCAACGATAACGATCAGATCGAGTCGGGCGCGCAGTACGGGCCGATCGTGCTCGCTTATCGGAACGGGGCGCCGGTGCGTATTCGCGACGTAGCGAACGTGATCGACGGCGTGGAGAACAAGAACCAGGCGGCGTGGATCAATACGAATCCGGCGATTGTGCTGAATATTCAGCGCCAGCCGGGCAGTTCGATCATTGCGGTTGTCGATACGATTAAGGCGCTGCTGCCGCAGATTCAGGCGTCGATGCCGGAATCGGTCAAAATTCAGGTGATTACGGACCGCACGACGACGATTCGCGCGTCGGTGGACGACATTGAGTTCGAGCTGATCCTGACGATCGTGCTGGTCGTCGCGGTCATCTTTGTTTTCCTGCGCAGTGTGTCGGCGACCATTATTCCGGGCATCGCGGTGCCGCTGTCGCTGATCGGCACATTCGCGGTGATGTATCTGCTGGATTTCAGCATCGACAACCTCTCGCTGATGGCGCTGGCGATCTCGACCGGTTTCGTGGTGGACGATGCGATCGTGGTGATCGAGAATATCGCCCGCTATCTCGAAATGGGTTTCTCGCCGATGGAAGCGGCGCTGAAGGGCTCGGAAGAAATCGGGTTCACCGTCGTGTCGCTGACCGTGTCTCTGATCGCGGTGCTGATTCCGCTGCTGTTCATGGCGGATATTGTGGGCCGTCTGTTCCGCGAATTCGCGATCACGCTGGCGGTCGCCATTATGTTCTCGGCGTTTGTTTCGCTGACGCTGACGCCCATGATGTCGGCGCGCATCCTGAAGCACACGCCGGAATCGGAGCAGGGCTGGTTCTTCCGGTGGTCGGAGTGGTGCTTCGTCAAGACGATCGAGGCTTACGGGGCGGCGGTGCGGATGGTGCTGCGCCACCAGTTCGCCACGCTGATGGTCGCGGTGGCGACGCTGGGCGCAACCATTTACCTGTACGTCATCGTGCCCAAGGGATTTTTCCCGGTTCAGGATACGGGCATCATTATCGGCATCACGGCCGCGCCGGAGACGGTCTCGTTCGAGGCCATGGGCCGGCGTCAGCAGGAACTGGTCAAGGCCATTCTGGAAGACCCGGCAGTGGAGAATCTGACCTCTTTCATCGGTGTGGACGGCGTGAATACGACGCTGAACAGCGGGCGAATTCAGATCACGCTGAAGCCGCTCGAGGAGCGTCACATCTCGGCCGGAGACATCATCCGGCGTTTGCAGACGCGCGTGAGCGGCGTCTCGGGAATTGAACTTTTCATGCAGCCGGTGCAGGATCTCACGGTGGAGGACCGCATCAGCCGCACGCAGTATCAGTATTCGCTCGATGCGCCGGACAAAGCGACGCTCGATACCTGGGTGCCGCGGCTTGTGCAGCGCATGAAACAGATTCCCGAACTGCGGGATGTGGCGAGCGATCAGCAGAACGGCGGGCTCGGCTACCGGGTGCAGATCGACCGCGATACGGCGGGCCGGTTCGGCATCACGCCGCAGAACATCGACGACGTGCTGTACGATTCGTTCGGGCAGCGTCAGGTGTCGACGATTTTCACGCAGTCGAACCAGTATCACGTGGTGCTGGAAGCTGCGCCGGAGTGGCAGAAGAGCGCCGAAACGCTGGGGAATCTTCGGGTCCAGATCGGCTCGGCGTCGCAGAACCTGGCTTCCACAATTGCGCTGGCCGGCACGAACACGGCGCTGACCGGAGCGGCGGCGATCGCCCAGGCACCGCTCAGTTCGTTCACCCACATTACGCCCGTCCAGGTTCCGCTGACGATCAATCACCAGGGGCAGTTCCCGGTGGTGACGCTGTCGTTCAACCTGGCGCCGGGTGCCTCCCTCGGCAACGCGGTGCAGCACATCCGGGCCGCGTATAAGGAAATCGGCATGCCGGGGAGCATTGAGCCGGCCTTCCAGGGAACGGCGCGCGCGTTTGAAAGCTCGCTGGCCAACGAGGTTTATCTGATTCTTGCGGCGCTGGTGACGGTGTACATTGTGCTGGGCGTGCTCTACGAGAGCTACATCCACCCGGTGACGATTCTTTCCACGCTGCCGTCGGCGGGGGTGGGCGCGATTGCCGCGCTGTACCTGTTCCACAAGGACCTCGACATCATTGCGCTGATCGGCATCATCCTGCTGATCGGGATCGTGAAGAAGAACGCCATCATGATGATCGATTTCGCGCTGGAAGCCGAGCGCAAAGAGGGGAAGAGTCCGCAGGAGGCGATATATCAGGCGTGCCTGCTGCGCTTCCGCCCGATCATGATGACGACGATGGCGGCGCTGTTCGGCGCCGTGCCGCTGGCGACGGGCACGGGCGTGGGCTCGGAGCTGCGCCAGCCGCTCGGCATCAGTATTATCGGCGGGCTGTGCGTGAGTCAGGTGCTGACGCTGTTTACGACGCCGGTGATTTACCTCTGGTTCGACCGCATTGCCCGGTGGATGGCGCGCGGCAAAGCGGCGGAAGAAGGTAGCGAAGACGGAAGCGAAGGCGGAAGCGATTTGGATGACGGCGGACAATCCGCCGGGCAGGTTCCGGAGCTGATATGAGTATTTCGGCGCCCTTTATCAAACGACCGGTGGCGACCACGCTGCTGACGATCGCGATTACGCTGGCGGGCGGCATCGCGTACTTTCAGCTGCCGGTGTCGTCGCTGCCGCAGGTGGATTTTCCGACCATCAGCGTATTCACCAATATGCCGGGCGCCAGTCCGCAGGTGATGGCGGCCTCGGTGGCCACGCCGCTCGAAAAGCAGTTTACGCGTATCGCGGGCGTGACCGAGATGACGTCGTACAGCAGCCTCGGGAGCGCCTATATCACGATGCAGTTCGACCTGAGCCGCGATATCAATGCCGCGGCTCGCGACGTGCAGGCGGCGATCAATGCGGCGCGCGGCTTTTTGCCCGCCAACCTGCCGCGCAATCCGCAGTACAGGAAGTCGAACCCGTCCGATACGTCGATTCTGATTCTCTCGATGGAGTCCGACGTGGTGCCGCGGACGACCTTGTACGATCTGGCGTCTTCGGTATTTGCGCAGAAACTGGCGCAGGTAAAGGGCGTGGGGCAGGTGTCGGTGGGCGGAAGCTCATTGCCGGCCGTTCGCGTGGAGCTCAATCCGCAGCCGCTTTCGCAGTACAACGTGGGGCTCGATCAGGTCGGTTCCTTCCTGCAGGGGGCCAACTCGAATAAGCCGCAGGGGATGCTGACGAACGGCGATATGAGCATTCCGCTCTCCGCCAGCGACCAGTTGTTCAAAGCGAGCGAATACCAGAATCTGGTGGTCGTTTACCGGAACGGCGCACCGGTGCGGCTGAGCGATCTCGGCCGCGTGGTCGATTCGGCGGAAGACGTTCGCAACCTCGGCCTTTCCAACGGGCGCGAGGCGGTGCTCATATCGGTCTACCGGCAGCCGAACGGCAACATCATCGATACGGTGGAGCGCATCAAGGCGCTGCTGCCCCAGTTCCGGGCGTCGCTGCCGGCGAACGTCAACATGAATATCGACATGGACCGCACGGTGATGATCCGCTCCTCGGTCCGGGATGCGGAAATCAACATGGCGATTTCCGTGCTGCTCGTTGTCGTGGTCGTCTACATATTTCTGCGGAACTTCCGCGCGACGCTGATCCCGAGCGTGGCGGTGCCGGTCTCGCTGATCGCGACATTCGGCGCCATGTATCTGTTCGGCTACAGCATCGATAATCTGTCGCTGATGGCGCTGGCGATTGCCACCGGTTTTGTGGTGGACGACGCCATTGTGGTGATCGAGAACATTTCGCGGTACATCGAAAAAGGAATGAGCCCGATGCGCGCGGCGTATCTGGGGGCGAAGGAAATCGGCTTCACGGTGCTCTCGATGAGCGTGTCGCTGATTGCCGTGTTTATTCCGATTCTGATGATGGGCGGCATTGTGGGCCGGTTGTTCCGCGAATTCGCGATGGTGCTCGCCTTCGCCATTTTTATTTCGATGCTGGTGTCGCTGACGACGACCCCGATGATGTGTGCGCGGCTGCTGAAGCCGCACAAGGACCAGGGGCGTTTCTACCGGTCCACGGAAAAACTGTTTGAGTGGATTCTCTCCACATACGCCTCGGCACTGGAGGCAGTGCTGCGCTTCCCGGCGCCGGTGCTGGTGATCATGTTTGTCACGCTTGGCGTGAGCGTGTACATGTACGTCAAGATTCCCAAGGGCTTTTTCCCGCAGCAGGACAGCGGGCGGCTTTTCGGCGTGGTGCTGGGGCAACAGCACATTTCTTATCAGGCGCTGGTGGAAAAGGCGCGGTTTTATGAAGCGATCATCCGCCAGGATCCCGACGTTGAGGTGGTCAACATGTCGGCGGGCGCCAGCGGCGGCGGCACGGCGACCAACCGCGCCAGCATGAGCATTCAGCTGAAACCGCTCGGTCAGCGGACGGCGACATCGGATCAGATTATCGCCCGCATCCGGCGAAAGGCGGCGGCGATGCCCGGAGCAACGCTGTTGCTGCAGACGTCGCAGGATATTAAGATCGGCGCGCGCATTTCCAACGCGCAATACCAGTACACGCTGCAGACGCAGGATCTCGATCAGCTGTCGCAATGGTCCAACAAAATGCTGGCCAAGCTGCAGACGCTGCCGGAGATTACCGATCTCAGTTCGGATCAGCAGACGGCGGGATTGTCTTCGTACGTGACGATTGACCGCGATACGGCCTCGCGCCTCGGTCTCACGGCGCAGGCGGTGGACGCGGCGCTGTACGATGCGTTCGGGCAGCGGCAGGTATCGGTGATGTATAAGTCGATCAACCAGTACCATGTGGTGCTGGCGCTCGAACAGCAGTGGTGGGAGAACCCGGACTTCCTGCAACGGATTTACGTGCAGTCGCCGCGCGGACTGTCGGTGCCGCTTTCCGCGTTCAGCAAGTACAGGGACGCGAGCACGCCGCTCCAGTTGCCGCATCAGGGCCAGTTTCCGGCGTCCACCATTTCCTTCAATCTGGAAGACGGGGTTTCGCTGAGCGATGCGGTCGCGGTGATCAACAAGGCCGCCATAGAAATCGGCATGCCGGCCAGCATCACGGGTAAATTCGCGGGCACCGCGCAGGCGTATCAGGATTCGCTCGACAGTGAACCGATCCTGATTCTGACGGCGCTGCTGGCGGTGTACATCATCCTCGGGATGCTGTATGAGAGCCTCATTCATCCGATCACGATTATTTCGACGCTGCCCTCGGCGGGCCTCGGGGCGCTGATGGCGCTGTCGCTGTTCCACATTGAGCTGAGCATTATCGCGATCATCGGAATCATTCTGCTGATCGGCATTGTGAAGAAGAATGCCATCATGATGATCGATTTCGCGCTGGCGGGCGAACGCCGCGGCCTGAGCGCGCGCGATGCGATTTACCGGGCCTGTCTGCTGCGTTTCCGTCCCATTGTGATGACCACGATGGCCGCGCTGCTCGGCGGCCTGCCGCTCGCCATTGGCTGGGGCAACGGCGGCGAACTGCGCAAGCCGCTCGGCATCAGCATTATGGGCGGACTGATTGTCAGCCAGCTGATAACACTTTTCTCCACTCCTGTGACCTACTTATATCTAGACCGCCTCGGCAAACGATTCAGCCGTAAGATTGTCCCCGGGCAGACACGTTTGCCCGAAATCCTGATTCCCGGCGGCGCCGCGGAGAGTGCCGATTGATCTGTACCCGATATCTGCGGGCGGCGCTGCTGCCCGCGCTGTTCTGTTCCGCCTGTAATGTGGCGCCGAAGTACGTCAGGCCGGCCGCGCTTCCGCCTGCCGCCTTCCCGGCCGGTTTTAAAGAGCTGAAGGCCAACGATCAGTGGAAGTTTGCCGAGCCCGGCGACGCGGCGCTGCGCGGCAAGTGGTGGGAGATTTTCGGCGACGCGAAGCTGAACGAACTGGAAGAAAAGATCAGCGTCGACAACCAGAACGTCAAGCAGGCGGAAGCGCAGTTTCTTGCGGCGCGCGCCTCTATCGACCAGCAGCACGCCGGATATTTTCCCGCCATTACCAGCAGTCCGTCGGCTTCGCGAAATCAGGGTTCGGGCGTGCTGACCTCGGCGGCCAACAATCGCCAGAGTTCGTCGATGACGCTTTCGAGCGGCGCAACGTGGGAGGCCGATGTCTGGGGCCGGATCCACACGGCCGTTGAGGGCGCGACGGCGAATGCGCAGGTGGTGGCGGCGAATCTGGAAAACGTGCGGCTCAGCCTGCAGGGTACGCTTGCGGCCGACTACTTCACCATCGCTTCCATCGACATGCAGATCGCGCTGCTGCGCGATACGGTGGAGGGGTACCAGAAATACCTCACGCTGACGATCAATCGCTTCAATGGCGGGGTGGCCGCGAAGTCCGACATCGCGCTGGCACAGACGCAGCTTTCCACCACGCAGGCGCAGTTGACGGACCTTGGCGTGGCGCGCGCGCAGTTCGAACATGCGATTGCCGTTCTGACCGGGCAGGCTCCGGCGGGCTTTTCGCTGCCGCCGCTGAAGATTGCCGCGCCGCCGCCGCCGATTCCGCTGGCCGTGCCGTCGAAGCTGCTGGAGCGCCGGCCGGATGTTGCCGCCGCCGAGCGCCAGATTGCGCTGCAAAATGCCAACCTCGGGCTGGCGAAGATTGCCTTTTATCCGACCGTCACGCTTTCGGGTTCGGCCGGCCTGCAGGCGTCCGGGCTGCAGAATCTGTTCACGTGGCCGGCGCATATCTGGTCGGTGGGGCCGGGCATTTCGGAGACGCTTTTCGATTTCGGCCGCCGCGATGCCGCGCTTGAGCTGTCGATGGCCAATTACGATGCCAGCGTTGCGACTTACCGGCAGACGGTGCTGACCGCCTTCCAGAACGTAGAGGACGATCTGGCTGCGCTGCGGGTGTTGGCGGAGGAGGCCACTCAGGTGGCCGAAGCCGTGGCGGCCGCTGAGCAGTCGCTGTCGCTCATCACCGAACGCTACAAGGCCGGGACGAATTCGTACCTCGATGTCATCAATACCCAGACCATCGCGCTCAACAACGAACGCACGGCGGTTACCGTGCTGCAGCGGCGGATGACGGCCTCGGTTGCGCTTGTGCAGGCACTGGGCGGGGGATGGGATGCCTCGGCGCTGCCGACTTACGATCAGCTGCGGTCGCACGAGATGGCCGATCCGAAGAATACGCACGAGGTTGCGCAGCCTGGGACGAACCAGGCGGCGCCGCCCGCGGGAGACAAGCCGGTTTCGGCAACACCCGCGGCGGATGCGCCGCCGGTGGCGTCAAAGCAGGGGCAGGGAAGTCTGTTGCACCGCCTCGCCCACGCGCTGTAGCTGAACGTCCGATCGATACGTCAGGCGGCGCTGGCCGCGTCGAGCTGAGCGATGGCGTCGGCATCGAGCGCGAGGTCGGCCGCTGCGATCAGATCCCGCAGTTGCGCATCGCTGGTTGCGCTGGCAATCGGAGTAACGGCTGGCCTGGCGATGAGCCACGCCAGCGCCACGCTGGCTACCGATGCGCCGGTGCGCGCCGCAACTTCGTCGAGTGCAGCAAGGACGCGAAAACCGCGCTCATTGAGGTACCGTCCCACCATGCCGCCGCGGGCCTTGCCGGCCGCATCCGCCGGCTTGCGGTATTTGCCCGTCAGGAATCCCGCCGCGAGCGAGAAGTAGGGAATCACGGCCAGTCCGTATTCGGCCACCACCGGGGCAAGCGTGGCTTCGTAGGCTGTCCGCTCCATCATGTTGTAATGCGGCTGCAGCGTGACGTAGCTTGCGTTGCCCGGCTGCCGGCCCGCCTCCATCGCTTCACGCAGACGTGCCGCGGAGTAGTTACTGGCTCCGACGTAGCGTACTTTTCCCTGTTCGATCAGCTTCCGGTAGGCACCGAGCGTCACCTCCGGCGGCGTCTGCGGATCGTCCTGGTGCGACTGGTAAAGGTCGATGTAATCCGTCTGCAGGCGGCGCAGCGAATCCTCCACCGCCTTGACGATGTAGGAAGCCGCCAGCCCGACGCGTCCGCCGCCCATATCCATGCCAACCTTCGTCGCGAGCACAACGCGGTTGCGCTTGCCGGATGCAGCGAACCATTTGCCGATAATCGATTCGGATTCTCCGCCCGAATGGCCCGGCACCCAGCGCGAATAAAGATCGGCCGTGTCGATGAAGTTCAGACCGGCGTCGAAGGCGCGGTCGAGCTGGCGAAGCGAATCCGCCTCGCTCAGCGTCCAGCCGTAAACGTTGCCGCCCAGCATGACCGGCGGCACCATCAGATCCGTCGTGCCCAGCTTGCGAGTTTTCATTGGCCTGCCCTGCTTTCTGCAGCGCGTCCTTTTTGCGACGCGCCTTCTGACCGTGTCTTGACGTCAGCTATAAAGCGTCGATGACGGCCTGGGTGAACTCTTCGGTTCCGGCGGCGCCGCCAACGTCGCGCGTGAGATGTTTCTTTTCCGCGTAGACCTTTTCAATCGCGCGCTGCATCCGGATGGCCGCGTCACGCTCGCCGAGGTGCGCCAGCATGAGCCGCGCCGACTGCATGAGCGCCGTCGGGTTCGCCATGCCCTTGCCCGCGATATCCGGCGCCGAGCCGTGCACCGCTTCAAAGACCGCGCACGTGAGGCCGAGATTGGCGCCCGGCACGATGCCGAGTCCACCGACGAGGCCGGCGCAGAGGTCGGAAACAATGTCGCCGTACAGGTTGGGCAGCACCAGCACATCGAACGTTTCCGGACGAATCACCAGCTGCATGCAGGCGTTGTCGACAATCAGTTCGCTGTATTCAATCTGCGGGAAGTTGGCGGCAACCTCGCGGCAGCAGCGCAGGAACAGGCCGTCGCTCATCTTCATGATGTTGGCCTTGTGGATTGCGACGACCTTCTTCCGGTGCTCCTTTGCCGCATATTCAAACGCCGCCTGCGCAATGCGCGCCGACGCGGTGCGGGTGATGACCTTCAGGCTTTCGACCACGTCCGGCACCACTTCGTGTTCAATGCCGGAGTAGAGGTCTTCCGTGTTCTCGCGGAAGATGACCATGTCGATCGGCAGGTCGTTGAAGCGTGTATCGAGGCCTGGCAGCATGCGCACGGGCCGGAAATTCACGAACAGATTCAGCCGCTTGCGGAGCGCCACATTCACGCTCGGATGGCCGCTGGCGATCGGCGTCCCGACCGGCCCCTTCAGCCCGCAGTTGGTTCTCGCCAGGGATTCAAAAATAGTCTCCGGCAGATATTTTCCCGTGGCCTTTTCGGCAGCCACACCGGCGTCCACGCGCTCCCATTCGATGCTGACACCCGTCGCATCCACCACCCGCACTGTCGCATCGGCCACTTCCGGCCCAATTCCGTCGCCTGGTATTAAGGTAATTTTGTGGGTCACTGATCGTAGTATACGAAGGGCGCAAAAGCGGGCATCTGAAACGCCGCGGAATGGCGATGGCGGTACTGCGGAGGCTGGCAATGCATCTTGAACCGCGTTGTTCGGCCTGCATCGGCCGACCCGGGCTGTTGCTGTAGCCTTACTGACCGAACCCGATGAGTGCGGCGTGTGGGATAACAGGTGTGATGTCGTTCCGTCTCCGCACCGCGAAGGGAAAGCTGAAGATCGAGCATTCGATTCTCGACAACCTCCGCCCGGTGCTGGAGAAACTGGTGGCGCGCGAAGATATCCGCTCCATCATTCCCGGCGTGATCCGGCCCGTTCGCGATGCCAAAGGCGGGGTGGTGACGATCCGCATCACGGTGCCGGTGCAGAACGGCTGGAAGGCGATTGCGCTGGCCAACGGTGCGCGGCAGGAGTTGTTCATCAGCACGGCGCTTTCGGAATCGCAGTTGAGCGATGCGCTGCATGAGGCGATCAAGGCCGCCGGATGAAGGCGGCTCCATATTAAATTTCTTTCGCAATCGCCGAATGCTGAAGACTTCCGGCGCGTGTTTGCGTTAATCAGAACAGGAGGCAGTTATGAAACAAAAACTGATGGTTTTGATGTTGCTGGCTGGCGGAGCCCTGTCGGCTCAGGTATCGGTCGGCATCACGATAGGACCGCCGCCGGCGCCGCGCGTGGTGCGGGTTCGGCCGGTGGCTCCGGGACCGGGATTCCTGTGGGTGGAAGGTTACTGGTATCCCGTCGGCGGCCATTACAAGTGGCATGAAGGTTACTGGACCCGCCCGCCTTACGAGGGCGCGATCTGGGTGGGTCCGCGGCATGACGGCCGGCAGTTCTTTGAGGGGCACTGGGAAGGGCCGCGGGGCGTGATCCTGCACGATCACCGGTTCGACCGCGACCACGACCGCGATTTCCGCCGCTGATTGCGTTTGCGCCAGCCGCGGGGCCGGGAGCCGGATAAGCCTGCGAAAGGCGCGTCCGGCACCGGCCCTCGGGCGCGCCATTGCCCGATGCCGGTGCCCGATCCGCAAAATCCTGCCAACCTGTTGTATAATCAGATTTTCTCGGTTCACCCCGAAATTTCCCGAAAGATCTCTGAAGCACCATGCCAAAACGTACTTTCCAGCCCAATAACCGCCGCCGCGCCAAGACGCACGGTTTCCGTACCCGTATGAAAACCGCCGACGGCCGCGCCGTGATTTCGCGCCGCCGCGCCATCGGCCGCAAGAAGCTGACTGTCAGCTCGGAAAGGTAGCCCCGCGCCTATTTCGGCCAAGCAGGGCTTCCCCAAAAGTGTCCGGATCCTTCGATCAGGCGATTTCCGAAAAGTCTACGACGGGGGTACACGCTATACGTGTCCCCTTTTTGCCGCATTCAGTCTGTCCGAATCCAACGTTTCCGTCAGTCCCTCGCCGTCCGGTCCGCATGTCGGATTTACGGCGCCCCGGGCACTCGGTAAGGCTGTCGTTCGCAACCGTATCCGCCGCCGGATGCGCGAAGCGGTGCGGCTCGAACTGGCGGCATTGAGTTCGGAGTGGTCAATCGTTTTCAATCCCCGGCGGAAGCTTCTGGACTGCGTCTTCACGGACCTGCAGGCCGAAGTGAGGCGTTATTTCAGCCGTCTGCCGAGACCGAAGCCGGCCTTGTTGCCCGAATCCTCCTCCTGCTCCTCCGCGGCTACAAGCAATTGATTTCTCCCTGGCTGCCGTCAGCCTGCCGGTATTCTCCAACCTGTTCCGTATATGCCGCCGAGGCCATTCGCACGCACGGCGCCGGCCGCGGCGTGTGGCTGGCGGTGAAACGGCTGGGCCGGTGCCATCCTTTTCACGAAGGCGGGAACGACCCGGTGCCACATTCGTAAATAAACGCATGAGCTCTCCATCAACAGATCCCAAAGCGCCCAAAGAATTATCCAACGAAGTGCGGATGCTCATCGCCTTTGTGCTGATGGGGCTCATCCTCGTCGCCACGCCGTTCGTCTACAGGAAGCTCGGCCTTGCGCCGGCCGAACCGGCGGAAGCGGCGAAGAAGAGCGATACCAGCGCGAAGCCCGCGGCAACGCAGGCGGCCGCGGCATCCGGCGCGCCGATGGCTTCGTCGCTGAACGCGCCGGACGCGAAGTCGACCGCCGCGCTGGTGGCCACCAGCGAACAGGAATCGGTGATCGACACGGCGCTTTATCACGTTGTCTTCACCAACCGCGGCGCCGCCGTGAAGAGCTGGACGCTCAAGGAATACAAGGACGCGGCGGGCAAGCCGCTCGAAGTGGTCAACCTGCAGGGCGCCGGCAAATACGGCTATCCGTTCAGCTTCCTTTTCCGCGATAAACAGCCTTCCACCGACCTCAACAAAGCGCTTTGGGTGGCCCACCCCGAAGGCCTGACCATGCGGTTTGAGTTCTCCGACGGTCAGACCGTTGCGACCAAAACGTTTGCCTTTACGCAGAGCGCGTACCTCGTGCAGTATGCCGACCAGGTCACGCTCGCCGGCAGCGGCCTCAACCATCTGTCGCAGTGGCGCGGCGGCTTCGGCGACATGGCCGTGCAGAACGCGGCCGGCCTGCAGGCTTCCATCTATTACGACACCGAAAAGAGCAAGCTGGTTCGCAACGCGGCCAAGACGGCCAAGAGCGGACCGGTCGCGGCCGATGGCCAGTTCTCCTTCGCCGGACTCGACGATCAGTACTTCGCCGCGGCCTTCCTCGCGCCGCCCGGCAGCGCCATCCAGACCACCACTTTCGACGACATTTCGAATTCCGCCTTCAACGCTTCCGAAGACCCGTATCCCGGCGTCGCCGTGGGCGGCGGGGCGCGCAATCAGATGGCGCTGTACGTGGGGCCGAAAGAGATCAATCTTCTCCACTCCGTCAATCCCAAGCTCGACGGCATTGTCGACTGGGGCTTCTTCGGCGTGATCGCCAAGCCGCTGTTTCTTGTCCTGCACTGGATGAACGACCGCTACGTTCACAACTACGGGTGGGCGATTATCGTGCTCACGGTTTTCATCAACCTCGCTCTGTTCCCGCTCAAGCTCACCAACCTGAAGTCGATGCGCAAGATGCAGAAGCTTCAGCCGGAGATGAACAAGATCAACGAGAAGTACAAGGGCATCAGCATGAGCGACCCGCGTGCGTCGCAAAAGCAGCAGGAGATGATGGATCTCTACAAGCAGCACGGCGTCAACCCGATGGGTGGCTGCCTGCCGATGCTGATCCAGTTGCCGTTCCTGTGGGCCTTCTACAAAGTGCTGGCGGTGACCATCGAAATGCGCCACGCCCAGTGGCTTTGGGTCGGCGACCTTTCGCAGCCCGAGCATCTGGCGCTGCGCGTTCTGCCCATGGTGATGGTTGCCACCAGTTTCTGGCTGCAGAAGATGACGCCAACGCCCGCGCAGGGCGACCCCAGCCAGCAGAAAATGATGCAGTTCATGCCGCTGATGATGGGCTTCTTCTTCTGGTCCGCCTCTTCCGGTCTGGTGTTATACTGGCTCACTGGCAACGTTGTGAATATTGCGCAGCAATGGTTTATGAACACGACGGCGGCGCCTGCCGAAGCCGCGGCGGTCGTGAAACAGGGCGCAAAAAAACCTATGTCAAAGGATGGTCGCAGGTAAGGTTTGGCACCTAAGTTTTCCGTTTCTGAGACCGGTCCGGAAATCACGAAGTTTCTGCGCCGCATGCTGGATACCGCGGGCTTCGAGCTCGACTTCAGCATCGAGCCGGGCGACCATTCGAATCCCGACTTCGAGAATCCCGATCTGCTGGTGAAATTCTCCGGCGGTGACGTCGACATGCTGCTCAGCAATCGCGCCGAATTGCTGCTCGACCTCGAACTGATCACGCAGGAGTCGCTCCGGCTGCATTCGGACGATCATTCGCGAATTTCCTTCGACGCCAACGATTACCGCGCTCTTCGCATCGAAGAGCTGCGCCTGAGCGCCGCCGCCGCCGCCGAAAAGGTGAAGCGCACCGGCCAGCCGTTCCGCTTCAACCCCATGAACAGCCGCGAACGCCGTGTGATCCACATCGCGCTCCGCAACGAAACGGAACTGCGCAGCGAAAGCTCGGGCTCGGGTCCGTTCCGCGGCGTCATCATCTATCCGGCCGGCATGGCATCGCTCCCGGAATTGCCACCGCCCCCGCCGCGGCCTTCGGCGTTCGGCGGCCCTCGTTCCGGCGATCGTGACCGTGACCGTGGCCCGCGTCGCGGACCGGGCGGCGATCGTCCGCGCGGCGGCCGTGACCGTCGCCCCGGCGGCGGCAATCGCGACCGCGGCCCGCGCCCTCCGCGCTAGCCCGCTTTCGTTTCTGCGCGTCCACGACACCATTGCCGCTATTGCCACGCCGCCCGGCCGGGGCGCGATCGGCATCGTGCGCCTTTCCGGTCCCGACTCGCCGCGCATTGCCGCCGCGCTGATCTCCCTCAAACAGCCTCTGCAGCCGCGCCGCCCGGCGACCGGCGAATTGTCGGACGCCGAAGGCCGGCTGGTGGATTCCGTACTGGTCACCTGGTTCGCCGCGCCGCGCTCCTACACAGCCGAGGATGTGGTCGAAATCTCCTGCCACGGCGCGCCTGTGCTTTTGCGCCACGCGCTCGCCCGCGCCCTCGAACTCGGCGCGCGGCTGGCCGAACCCGGCGAATTCACCCTGCGGGCGTTCGTGAACGGGCGGCTCGACCTGCCGCAGGCCGAAGCGGTGCGCGACCTGATCGATGCCACCACGCTCTATCAGGCGCGGGTCGCGGCTCGCCAGGCGCAGGGTTCGGTCTCGGCCCGCCTCGCCCCGCTCAAGGCGAATCTGCTGGAACTGATCGCGCTGCTCGAAGCCGGCATCGATTTTGCCGAGGACGACATCTCGGTCGCGCCCGCCGCTGAACTGCTCCGCCGCCTCGACCCGTGCATTGCGCTGGCGTCGGCGCTCGCGCGCTCCTTCGCCTGGGGCCGCATTGTGCGGTCCGGCTTCTCGCTGGCGCTGGTGGGACTGCCGAACGCCGGCAAAAGTTCGCTGTTTAACCGGCTGCTGGAGCAGGATCGCGCCATCGTCACCCCCATCCCCGGCACCACGCGCGACACGGTGTCCGAATCCACGGATTTCGCCGGTGTGCCGGTGCGGCTCGTCGATACGGCCGGAATTCGCGATTCCGCCGAGCCGATCGAGCAACTTGGTATCGCCCGGTCGCGCGAAGCCATGTCGGACGCCGATCTCACGCTTCTGGTGCGTGACGCCGCCGCCCCGCCATCGCCGGATCTCGAGACTTTGCTGGCGGAAGTGCGCACGCAGGGCAAATACGTGGTTGCCGCCAATAAGGCCGACCTGCCCGGATTCGCCGCCCTTCCCGGCGAATTTCCGGTTTCCGCCGCCACGGGCGAGGGCATTGCCGCCCTGCGCGACGCCATCCTGGATGCTTTGACGCCCGGCGGTCACCTGCAGCAGGAAGGGGAGTTCATTACTTCTCTGCGGCAGTCGCACCTGCTCGAAGAGTGCCTCGCCATGCTGGAAAAGGCCCGCCAGTCCGTGCTCGCCGGGCTTCCGCATGAACTGCTGCTGCTGGATCTTTACTGCGCACTGCGGCCGCTCGACCAGCTCACCGGCAAAACCACGGCGGACGACATTCTGAACGGCATTTTCAGTACGTTTTGTATTGGAAAGTAAGAATTGCCGGCCGTCCGGATTGTAATAAATCCCGGTAGATTTCTGATTGCGGCGAAGGGGCGAACCCTGCGAACCTTGCATCAATATCCGGCTGCCCGTTTGCGGATCAGGCAACTACTGACCTGACGGGTGGTTTTTCCGGCCCTGCCCTTGTATGACGATGATCCCGATTCCCGCCGACGGTCCGCGCGGAGTGCGAATTCTGATCGCCAACGATCAGGAGCTTGTGCTGCACGGAATCGCGAGCGTCATCCTGCGCGCTCACCCGGACTGGCAGATCGTCGGGATGGCATCAAAAAGCCTGCAGGCGCTGGAGTTGGCGCGTTCGGCGGCTCCGAATGTCGCGGTAGTCGACCTGCTGATGGAAGAGCGCACCGGGCTTGAGGTGGCGACGCGGCTGATCGCCGAAGTGCCGGGGATTCGCGTCCTTGCCGTCGCCGGCAGCGCCAATGAAACTCTTTTGCGGCGTCTGCGCCGGCTCGGTCTGCGCGGTTGCATCGTGCGCCAGGAAGCCTCCACGCAAATTGTGATGGCGATCGAAATGATTCTCGCCGGCGAGCCTTTTCTGGTGCCGGCCCCCGGCACGGAACCGGTTGCTTTCAACTGGTCGGGCGACGCGGCGCCGGCCCGCGATCTGCTGACCGCCCGCGAGTTGACGGTGATGCGGCTCCTCGCCAGCGGCAAGACCAACAAGGTTGCCGCGGCCGAACTCGGGTTGAGCGTCCGGACCATTGAAACTCACCGGGCGAACATCCTGGCCAAGCTCGGTATTGAATCCATTGGAGATCTGGTCCGAATCGCCATCCGCGAAAATATCGTTTGACCGGCAACGCGCCAGCGTTTCTTCGGCAACGCGGCAGCGTTTCTCCGGCAACGCGGCAGCGTTTCTCCGGGAAAGAGGCGGCAATAGTAGCGCAACCCCCCTGTTTTCTGTCAACATAGAGGTTCACCCTCATGTTTCGATTTGAAACCGCCGGGGAGTCCCACGGGGAATGCCTGGTGGCCACCCTCACAGGACTTCCGGCAGGAATACCAATCGCCTTAAACGCGATCAACCACGAACTCTGGCGCCGACAACAGGGATTTGGCCGCGGCGGCCGCATGAAGATCGAGACCGACACCGCTTCCGTGGTCGCCGGCGTGCGACACGGCGCCACAATTGGCTCGCCCATCGCCTTAATCATCGCCAACGCCGACTGGAAAAACTGGACCGAAAATCTGCCCGTTGAGGGCGGCGACCCGGCGCTGCGCAAGCCCGTCACTCGTCCCCGGCCGGGTCATGCCGACCTGAGTGGTGCGATTAAGTACAGTTTGCCGGATGCCCGGTACATTCTGGAGCGCGCCAGCGCCCGGGAAACCACCGCGCGGGTTGCCGTCGGCGCCATCGCCAAGCAGTTTCTCGCTCAGTTTGGAATTGAAGTCCTGAGCCATGTGCTGGCGGTCGGTCCGGTTCGCCTTGAGCGCCAGGCCACGTGGGATGAAATCGTGGAACTCAGCCGCAGGACGGACGTGATGCTGGGCTGCGTGGATGCCGAAACCGAAGCGGAAATGAAGACCGTTGTCGATGAGGCCTACAAGACCGGCGATACGGTTGGCGGCATCTTCGAAGTGGTGGCGCGCGGACTGCCGGTCGGGCTCGGTTCGCACATCACCTGGGATTCGCGGCTCGATGGCAAACTGGCGCAGGCCATTGTTTCCATGCAGGCGGTGAAGGGCGTGGAAGTCGGCTGGGCCGAAGAGGGTTCGCGCAGCTTCGGTTCACGCGTGCAGGACGAAATTTATTACGACAAGTCCGAACACCGGTTTTATCGCGGCAACAACCGCGCCGGCGGCCTCGAAGGCGGCATGACCAATGGCGAGGAACTGCGCGTTCGCGGCTTCCTGAAGCCCATTTCGACGTTGCGCCGCCCGCTGGAATCGGTGGATCTGGAAACGCGCGAACCGGCCAAGGCGGCCTACGAGCGTTCCGATGTCTGCGTTGTTCCCGCCGCGGGCGTCATCGGCGAGGCCATGGTCGCCATCGTGCTCGCGGCCGCGTTCCTCGAAAAGTTCGGCGGCGATTCGCTCACCGAGACCCGGCGGAATTACGAAGGCTATCTTGCGCAGGTCAGCGAGTTCTAGATGATCTACAAGGTCGTCCGCTATCTCAACAACCCGATCCTCGAACGCGTCGCCGACCCGGTCACGGAGTTCGACACGCCGGAACTGCATCAGCTGGTGGAGGACATGTTCGAGACCATGTACTCTTCGCGCGGCATCGGACTGGCGGCGCCGCAGATCGACGTCAACATGCGGCTCGCCGTGGCGGACATCTCGGTTGCCGATGGTGACGACGAGGATGAAGCCGGCAAGGGTAACCCGGAAGACCGCATCGTTCTCATCAATCCCCGGATCACCAGCAAAGACGGGCGCGTCAGCGGCGAAGAGGGCTGTCTCAGCATCCCCGGCTTCCGCGAGCCGGTGAGCCGCGCGAAAAAGATTGTGGTGCGCGCGCAGGACGTGCGGGGTGACGCTTTCGAAATCGAAGCCGAAGATCTGCTGGCGCGCGTCTTCCAGCATGAGATCGATCACCTCAACGGCGTTCTTTTCATCAATCACCTGAGTTCGCTCAAGCGCGATCTGATCAGGCGGAAGATCCGCAAGATGATGAAGGCCGGGGAGTGGGAGTAGCGTGCGCGCTGTCTTCTTAGGCACTCCTGAATTTGCCGTCAATACGCTTGAAGCGATGCTTGCCGCCGGGCACGAGGTCGCCGAAGTGGTCACCCAGCCGGACCGTCCGCAGGGACGCCGTCAGGAACTCATCCCGTCGCCCGTGAAGGCCGCCGCCCTGCGCCACGGTATCGCCGTGTGGCAGCCGGAGCGTGTGCGTCGTCCGGAAGCGGTGGAGCATCTGCGCGCGCTGGCGCCGGACGTGATGGTCGTGGTGGGCTACGGCCAGATTATTCCGCAGAGCGTGATCGATATTCCGCGCTACGGCATCGTCAACGTGCATGCGTCGCTGCTGCCGGAACTGCGGGGCGCGGCGCCCATCCAGTGGTCGGTGGCGCGCGGCTTCCGCCGCACCGGCGTGACCACGATGCAGATCGACGCGGGGCTCGATACCGGCGGCATCCTGCTCGAACGGGATACGGAAATCGCGCAGGACGAAACCGCGCCCGAACTTTCCCGCCGGCTTGCCGTGCTGGGCGCCGACCTTTTGGTGGAAACGCTCGCCGGAATCGCCGCCGGAACGCTTTCCGCCACGCCGCAGGATAGCGCGAAGGCCACGTTTGCGCCTATACTAAAGAAAGAGGACGGTCGTGTCGACTGGTCTCTTTCCGCCGACGCCATTCATAACCTGATCCGCGGCCTGCAGCCCTGGCCCGGTGCCTGGACCTCGTTTCGCGGCCAGTCGCTGCATCTCTGGCGCTCGCGTCTTGCCACCAATCGGCCCGTTGTATCCGGGGGGCACCTTGCGCCCGGAGCGCTGTTGTGTCAGGGTGGTGTGTTCGCAATTGGTGGCGATGGCGCTGCCCTGGAATTACTGGAAGTTCAACTCGAAGGCCGTAAACGGATGGCGGCGGATGTCTTCGCCAACGGTCATCGCATAACGCAGAACGACTTACTTGGAGCATGAGACCTTTCGACTTACCCCTGGGGTTTAAATACGCCACCGCTTATGGTGGCATTCGCAAGCAGGAAAAGGACGACCTTTCCCTGATTGTGTCCGGTGTTCCGGCCGCGGCAGCGGCGGTTTTCACCACGAACAAAGTACAGGCGGCGCCGGTGAAGTTGGCCCGGACCAACATGCGCGCCTCGAAAGGAGTCTGCGGAGCGATTCTGGTCAACGCCGGGAACGCCAACTGCGCCACAAAATCCGGCGATAAAGTTGCCTCTTCCACTACCAAGGCGCTCGCCAAACTGCTGAAGCTGCCACCGAATCAGGTGATTCCGGCCTCGACCGGCGTCATCGGCGTGGAACTGGACGAAAATCTCATCCTGTCGAAGCTGCAGGAGCTGGTCGACGGCCTCGATGACAATAAGCTGCCCGACGTGGCCCGCGCCATCCTGACCACCGATCTGCAGCCGAAGGGCGCCTCGCGCGAAGTCACTCTTCGCCGCGGCATCGTGAAACTGGCCGGCATCACCAAAGGCTCCGGGATGATCCATCCCCGGATGGCCACCACGCTCGGCTTCGTGATGACCGATGCGGTGATCCCGCAGACCCTGCTGCGCCGCATGCTGATCCGCGCCACCGAACTGAGCTACAACCGCATCTCGGTGGATGGCGACACTTCAACCAACGACACCTTCGTCGTGCTGGCCAACGGCGCTTCCGGCGTCCGGCCCGATCCGAAGGAAATGAGCATCTTCGAAGAGGCGCTGACGGAAACCATGCAGTCGCTGGCGCGCCAGATTGTGCGCGACGGCGAAGGCGCCCGGAAGCTGATCTCGGTTGAGGTGCACGGCGCGCTGAGCGACGCCTCGGCCGCCACCATCGCCCGCACCATTTCCAACTCGCCGCTGGTGAAGACGGCCATCGCCGGTTCCGATCCCAACTGGGGCCGCATTCTTTCGGCCGCCGGTTACTCGGGAGTGAACTTCGATCCCACGCAGGTCGACATTAACCTGCAGGACGTGCGGGTCTGCAAAAACGGCCTCGCCGCTCCCTTCGATGAAGGCGATATGAAGCTGCGGCTCGATGACACCGACGTCTCGATCGTTTTCCGTATTGCGGGCAAAGGGAAGGGAAGCGCGACTTTCTGGACCTGCGACCTGACGGAAGACTATATTCATATCAATGCGAATTACCGGACTTAGGTGGCCGGGATTCGGGCACGCCCGAATCGCCGGACTTCGGTCTGTTGCACTTCTGGCGGCGATGGCTTTCATGGCCCTCGCCGCCAAATCTCCCGAGACGCCCGTCTCGGTCCTCTCCGATCTTTCCGCTTCCCTCAGCAACAGCAACGCCGCCGGTGCGCTCTCGGTCTTCGACCGCCAGATGCCGGGCTACGGCGCGCTCGAACGCAACGTGCAGGCGCTCGCAGAGCAGTGCGACGTTGGCAGCACCATCGAAATTGTGAGCGATGAAATTGTGGGGCATGAAGTCGTGAGCGATGCGCCATCGGCCGGCATCCACAAGCTGGATCTCGACTGGTTCATGCAGGTCACTTCGCGCGGCGGCGGCAATCAGCTCGAGCGGCGGCGCGTTCGCGTGCTGGTCGAAATGAAGCAGATCAAAGGCAAGTGGAAGATCACGGCGCTGACGCCGGCGAGCATCCTCGAGCCCCTGCGCATCAAATAGCCCGCGCGAAGGCGAGCACCGCGTTCAGTCCGCCGAATGCGAATGAGTTCGAGACGGCGTAATCGACCGAAACCACGCGAGCGCTGTTGGTAATCACGTCGAGTTCACACTCCGGATCCGCTTCGGTGAAATGAATGGTGGGCGGCAGGAAGCCGTTCCGTAAACCGATGATGGTTGCCGCCGCCTCGATTGCGCCCGCCGCGCCGAGCGTGTGGCCGTGCATCGCCTTCGTGGAAGAAACCGCGGGACGGCGGCCGCCTGGCTTGTCTCCGCGCGCCTGATCTCCGAATACGAACCCCAGCGCGCGGGCCTCGGTCGAATCGTTCGCCAGCGTGCCGGTGCCGTGCGCGTTGACGTAACCGATCTGGTCCGGAGTGAGTGCGGCGTCGCGCAGGGCCGCGCGGATCGCCTTTGCCGCGCCCTCCGCCGAAGGCTGCGTGATGTGGTGCGCGTCGCTCGACATGCCGAAGCCCACGATCTCCGCCAGCGGCTGCGCCCCGCGCGCCCGTGCGGCCTCGAGCGGTTCGAGCAGCAGCATCGCCGCGCCCTCGCCCAGAATCATGCCGTTGCGATCGCGGGAAAACGGACGGCATAGCGTCGGCGAAACAACGCGCATCGCCTCCCATGCCTTCAGAATGCCGAAGCTGAACGGAGCTTCGCTGCCGCCGGCAATCGCCATCGGCGCCTGTCCGCTACGCACCATGTGAAACGCCTGCCCGATGGCGTGTGCCGAAGAGGCGCACGCAGTCGAGATCGTGAACGCCGGGCCGGTGATGCCAAGATCCTGCGAGATGGCGCTGGCGCCGGCATTGGCCATGGTCTTCGGAATCGTCATGGGATGCACGCGCGGCCGCCCCTGCTCGTAAAGCTCCACAAAGCCTGCATCCTCGGCCGTCTGTCCTCCGATGCAGGAGCCGGTCACGATCGCCGCGCGCTCGCGCAATTCCTCCGTCAGCCCGATTCCAGCCTGCGCGAGCGCCTCGCGCGCCGCCACCACGGCCAGCTGCGCGAAGCGGTCCAGCATATCGGCGTCTTTGGCGGAAAAGTGGTCCTCTGCGTTGAAGTCACGCACCTGCGCCGCGTTGGCGAAGCGCAGCTCGCCCGCGCGCGCGAGCGACAGCGGCGCCACACCGGAACGCCCCTCACGCAGTGCCGCGGCGAATGCCTCGCGACCGGACCCAATCGCGCAAATAACGCCGAGACCGGTCACCGCGACCCGGTTCGCGTTCGGGTGGTTCACGAAGCCTGCGCGGAGATGAGGCGGCGCACACCGTCAATGACGTCGCGAACCGTCTTCAGGGTACGCATTTCCTCATCCGGCACGTTGATGTTGAACTCGTTCTCCACGGCAAAGACGATGTTGACGGCGTCCATGGAATCGATGTTGAGCTCTTCGAAGCTGCTCTCCGCCGTGACGGTCGCCATATCGCGGCGCTGCGTATCCGCCACAATGTGGAGGATCTTTTGCGTCAGCTCGTCGTCGCTCAGCTGGTTTTCGGGCATAGGATGCTGGAAACGGTCTCGAACCGATAGCCGCGCCCGAGCAGCTCGGGAACAATGCGCCGCACCGCTTCCACGGTCTGGCTGCAATCGGGATCCGGTTGCGTGCCGCGGCCGTCATGCAGGCACAGGATGCCGCCGTTCGAAGCCTGCGAGAGGATGCGCGCGGCAATCGCGGGCGCGGCGAGCTTCCAGTCGCAGCCGATCGACGTCCACATCACGCCCACCAGCCCCAGCTCTTCCTGCATCTCGCGGAAGCCGAACCAGCGAACGCCGTAAGGCGCGCGGAGCAGCGCGGGGCGCACTCCGGCCAGCGCGGCAATGGTATGTTGCGCGCGCCTGAACTCGCCCGCGATGAAGTCCGCCGGGCGGAGCGCAAAGTTCGGATGCGTATCGGAATGATTGCCGATCTCGTGGCCCGCCTCACGCACCGCGCGCGCCAGATCGGGGTTCCGGCGCACGTTCGCGCCCACCTGAAAGAACGTGGCGGGCACCTGGTATTCGGCGAGAACATCGAGAATCGCGGCAGTGTGCGGCGAGGGCCCGTCATCGAACGTGAGCGCCAGCGACTGCCGATCGCCCGCGCCGCGGTACACCGACGGTGCGAACACCTGCGACGATCTCCCCCGCACGGCCCACGTCGCGCCTCCGATGAAGGCCGCCGCGCCGGCCGCCGCCGCCACCGAGCCGAGCGAAATTCGCGCCATCGTCAGACGATCTCTTCCCGCGCGGCATCCCAATAAACCGTGCGCGACTGCAGATAGCTCTCCGCCGCCAGATGGCACGCCACCGAAACCCGAAAGCCGAGTTCGAACGGGCAGGCCGGCTGGCGGCTCATTCGGATGGCATCGAGAAAGTCCTGCATGTGGGCGCGCGGCAAGGTGGGCGTTTGTCCGATCAGTTCGGCGCCGTCCGGCCGCGTCACTCGCTGCGGAAAATAGCGGATCTGCTGGCCGCGCGCGATGGTGCCTTCGGTGCCGAGCACATCTTCTCCAATGCCCGGCTGGTTGTTGCCGAAGGCCGAATTCCACGTAAACAGCAGGTCGTCGTGCTCCATGGAAACGGCCATGGTGTCGGGAACTTCGCGGCCGTCCTTCCACCGGTAAATCCCGCCCGTCATGGTGACCGCGCGCGGGATATTCAGCGCCATGGTCTTGTACCAGAAGGCCAGCTGCTGCGACATGTTCTCGTGTACGCCGCCGCCCGAATAGTCCCAGAAGTAGCGCCAGTTGGTGAAGCGATGCGCGTCGAACTCGCGCGCCGGGGCGCCGCCGAGAAAGGCGTTCCAGTCCACCGTGTCCGGCGTCATGTCGGGATAGGCGGGCCGGAACCACTGCGGCTTGCCGTGCGGCGTGTTGCGGTAAAAATGGGATCGGATCGCCGTGATCTGCCCCACCGTGCCGCCTGCCAGAAAATTCCCCGCGTCGACGACATGGCCCGACGAGCAGACCTGGTGGCCCACCTGCACGGCCGGCCTGCCTGCGTTCTCCCACGCGCCGCGCATTTGTTTGGCGTGATCCACCGTGAACGCCATGGCCTTTTCGATATAGACCGGCTTGCGGGCCTCCATCGCGGCGACGAACGCTTCGGCGTGCAGATGCTGCGGCGTGGCAATCACGACGGCATCCACCGCGGGATCCTCAATCAGGCGGCGATAATCGGCGCAGGTGCGGGCGGGGGCCAGCCGCGCAGCCTCTTCGAGCCTCCGCGAATACACATCGGCAAATGCGGCGATCTCCGTATTTGGGCAGGAGGCGGCTTCGCGGGCGAGCTGCGTGCCGCGGTCTCCGGCCCCGATGATGCCGAGCCGGACGCGGTCGCTTGCGCCCAGCACCTTGCCGGTCGCAATAGTGCCGGCGAGGCCCGTGGCCACGTTGCCGATAAAGTTCCTGCGCGTCTGCATGGAAAGCAATACCAGATTACCGCCCGGGGTTTGGGAGCCGTGATGCCGAACCCGCGATGCCGAACCCGCGATGCCGAACCCGCGATGCCGAACCCGCGTTAGGATAGTCGAATGTTCCCGCGCCGGATCGCTACCGTTATTGTTTCGATTCTCTCGCTGCTCGCCGCTGCCAGCGCGGCCGACACTTCCGGCGTGCCTTCGCCGGCGGCCCGCATGGAGCGCCGCATGGCGGACCTGCGCAAGAGCCCGCTCGAACTGACGGCCCTGCTTTACCGCATGCCCAAGGGCGCCGACCTTCACAATCACCTCTCCGGCGCCATCTACGCCGAATCGTTTCTGGAAGAAGCTGTCGCCGAGCACCTGTGCGTTGACAAGAGCACCATGTCTCTTGTCGCGCGTCCCGCCGGCGCGGCGCAGTGCCCGGCCGGACTCGTCGATGCCTCTGCAGTTCCGGCCGACAACACGCTGCGCAATGCCCTGATCGATGCCTTCTCCATGCGCAACTTCGTCGCCGGGCCGCAGTCCGGGCATGACCATTTCTTCGATACCTTCGGCAAATTCGGCGCCGCCGGAACCGGGACGCTCGTCGCCGAAGTGGCGCAGCGCGCGGCGGACCAGAACGAATCTTATATCGAGCTGATGGCGCTCTCCGGCGGCGGCCCCATCGCCGCGCTCGGTCAAACAGTGGGCCTGACCGATGACTTCGATGCCACCCGCAGGAAGCTCGAAGCCGCCGGACTTGCCGCGCAGGTGCAGGCCGCCAGAGCCAAGGTCGATCAGATGGAGCAGGCCCGCCGCGCCGCGCTCGGCTGCACCCGGAATCCCGATTCGGCGGCCTGCCGGCTCGTGGTCCGCTATCAGTATCAGGTGCTGCGTGAGTTCCCGAAGCAGCAGGTCTTCGCCCAGGTCATCGCCGGATTCGCCATCGCCGCCGCCGACCCGCGCGTCGTCGCCGTGAACTTCGTGCAGCCCGAAGACGGCTACAATTCCATGCACGATTACTCGCTGCACATGAAGATGGTGGCCTACGCAAAGTCCGTTTATCCGCAGGTTCACATCAGCCTTCATGCCGGTGAACTGGCCCCCGGCTTAGTGCCGCCGGACGGACTGCGCTTCCACATTCGCGAGGCCGTCGAAACCGGCCAGGCCGAGCGAATCGGCCATGGCGTCGACGTCATGTATGAAAAGGACCCGGCCGGTCTTCTGAAGCAGATGCGCGACCGGCACGTGGCCGTCGAAATCAATCTGACCAGCAACGACGTCATTCTCGGCGTGAAGGGCGAGCGCCATCCCCTGCCTGTGTATCGCAAATACGGTGTTCCCGTCGCGCTCTCCACCGACGATGAAGGCGTCTCTCGCTCGCAGCTCACCGAGGAATTCGTGCGAGCTGTCCTCACCCACAACCTGACCTATTCCGACCTGAAAGACATGATCCGCAACAGCCTCGAATATTCGTTCGCTCCCGGCGCGAGCTACTGGCGCGAACGAAAATACAGCGCGCCGGTCAGCGCCTGCGCGGCGGGACGGAAGTCGGCCGCCTGCGCGGATTATCTGGGGAAGAACGAAAAGGCGCGTCTCGAGGCCGATCTGGAAGATCGCTTTGCCGCCTTCGAAAATTCACGCGAGTAGCGCGTGGCGCGGCGGTTTCGGTTTTGGTTAAACTGATGGTCATGCTGAAAACAATCGCACTTTCCCTCTGCTTTGCCGCCGCCGCACTGGCGCAAAGCCCCTCCGTCGGCAACTGGCAGTATGTCGATGGCGCCAAGACCACATTTATCCGCACCTTTGAAGAGGGCGGCCAGCTGAAGGCGACCATCGAGAAGGTCACCAAAGGTGGCGCGGACGACCCCGCGGCAGTCTGCGACAAGTGCTCCGGAGACACCAAGGGCAAGCCGATGAAGGGCCTCCTGATCCTGTGGGACACCAAAAAGGACGGCGACGGCTGGAAGGAAGGCAAGCTGCTCGACCCCGAAAGCGGCCGCATCGTGACCGGTAAGGTGGAAGTGCTCGAAGGCGGCAAGAAGCTGAACGTCAAAGGTTCGGTGGCATTTATCAGCAAGACCCAGCTCTGGGTCCGCGTCCCGTAACCGTTCCGCGGGCGGGCATTGCGCGGGCGGAAACTGCGCGGGCGGACATCGCGCGGGTGGACATCACCGCATGTCCGCCCGCCTGCGCCCACGCCCGCATACGCGTCCGCCCGATGCTTCTCCGCCCGAATTTGAAATCCCGCCTGCCTCCCGAATAATTCATCCGATTTAAATCAAAAATACGCTTCTTTTTCCTCCGGCTGTATTAAACTACCTGCAAATCCAGTTTTTCGAAAGGTAGACCCATGCCGGACACACCGCAGCAGATCGGCGCCAGCATTGCCGAAGAAGTCTTCACCCGCCGCCTCGCCGCCCGCGCCAGCCGGGCCACCGCGCTGAACGCTCATCCGAATCCCCTGAGCATGCGCGTGGCCATGGCCGCCGGCGGGGCTGCCGATTTTGCGGCGGCCTCCGTGACCCGCACCGCCGGCTTCCTCGTCGCGGCGGGCGACTCCTGGTTCGACTACCCGATTCACGACGTCCTCACCGTTCTCGACGACGACTACGGCTACACCGTCGAATCCGCCGCCCACCGCGGCGATCCCATCGAGTCCATGGCCTACCGCAACGGCCAACTCGATAAAGTGGCGCGCTGTATCGACAAAGTGAAGGCGCAGGGCGCCGTGCCCCGTGCGGTTCTGCTCTCCGGCGGCGGCGACGATATCGCCGGCAACGAATTCGGCATGCTGCTCAACAACGCCACTTCGCCCATCGCCGGCTGGAACGACGCCATCGTGGACGGTGTCCTCAAAGTCCGCATCGCCGAAGCCTACCGGACCATGCTGACCGGAATCATGACCTACTGCCGGAAGGACCTCGGCCGCGTCGTGCCCATCGTCGTGCACGGCTACGACTACCCCGTGCCTGACGGCCGCGGCTTTCTCGGCGGCTGGCCGTTCCCCGGGCCGTGGCTGAAGCCCGGCTTCGACGAAAAACTCTTCAGCGATCTGCCGAAATCCACCGAACTGATGCACGGGATTATCGATCGCTTCAACGCCATGGTCGCCGCCGTTGTGGCCGAGTCGGATTACGCCGGCAACGTCCATTACGTCGACCTGCGCGGCACGCTCACCTCCGACCTCGCCGGCGACGCCTACAAGCAGTCCTGGGCCAACGAACTTCACCCGACCGGCAATGGATTTGCGGCGGTCGCCAAAAAGATTGCCGATGTTCTTGCCGTATTGCCCTGACCCGCGCGCTCTGACCCGCGTGCCCTCACCCGCGTGCCCTGACCCGCGTGCCCTCACCCGCGCGCACTGATCTGCGTCAACAGCGCGCGGCGGATGCGATATACTCGGCTCCTTTGGAGGTTTTCGTGAAAGCTAAAACATTATTCGCCATCGCCCTGGCGGCAGGATTCGCACAGGCCCAGATGACCCCGGAGGTCGCCAAACAGATCTCCGAGATCGGACGCGGCGTTTGCAAGGATCAGACGGAGCAGATTTACCGGCCCATTCACCCGAATCCGCCCTACGCCGGCATCACCATCTCGCGCGATCAGTCCTTCGGCTCCGATCCGAAGAACGTGGCCGACGTCTTCGTCGCCGATAAGGGCGGCAAGAACCGCCCGATCCTGATCTTCGTGCCCGGCGGTCCCGGCAACCGCATTGAAGGCGGCACCAACGGCGATATTTTCTATGACAACGTCCTGCTCTGGGCCGCAAGGAATGGCATGGTCGGCGTGAACATGCAGCGCCGCGCCGGCACCGCCTGGGACGATCCGGCAAAAGACATCAGCCTCGTCATCCAGTGGGCGCAGAAGAATGCCGCCAGGTACAAGGGCAACCCCGCGCGCATCTTCGTTTGGGCGCACTCGCTCGGCAACGTTTCCACCAGCACCTACATCGCGCATCCGGAATACTGGACGCCCACCGGCGTTGGCGTGAAAGGCGTGATCTTCATGTCCGCCGCCGCGTTCGACATTCTGCCGGCCAAGGCGCCCACGGTTGCCGGTCCGGCCCCCACCTGCAATCAGCCCTCGGGCCTGCCGGCGCCGGCGGCTGCCGCCGATGCCGGACGTGGCGGCGCCGGTCGTGGTGACGCCAAAGGTGGCGGCCGCGGTGACGCCAAGGGTGGCGGCAAGGCCGCGCCGGCCGAACAGCCCGATGAAGCCACCATGCTGGCGCGCTCCAACATGCCTGGCCTCGTGAAGTCCAAGGTTCCTTACATGGTGTCGAACGCCGAATTCGACCCGCCGAACACCGCCGCCTTCTCCGAAACGCTGAAGGATGAACTCTGCAAGGCGGGCCGTTGCCCCGTCTACCTGTTCAATAAGGGACACAACCACTTCTCCGAAGTCATGACCGCCGATACCGCCGATGCCTCGGTGACCGGTCCGGTCCTGAAGTGGATGAAGAGCGTGAAATAGCAGTGCCGACCTGATCTCGCGGCGCCGCCCGCCGCAATTTATTCCGCGGGCGGCGCCGGGAACAGGTCCAGATATTTGTCCGGCAGCCGCACCGGTCGCAGATCCCGCCCCAGAAAAATATGCCGTGTGCTGCCCGTGCAGACGCGGCGCCCCTCCACCGACATTTCGTAGTGAAAGGTTACAAAGCGCCGGCTCACGTCGCTCACGCTGGTCACCACCACCACTTCATCGTCAAACCTCGCCGGGCTCACGTACCGGCAATGCGACTCTGAAACGGCGAGAAAAATGCCGTCCTCGATCTCCATTTCCCGGTAGCGGAAGCCGATCGCCTGGCAAAACTCCACTCGCGCCACCTCCATCCAGACAAGGTAGTTGGCGTAATAAACCACGCCCATCTGATCGGTTTCGGCGTAGCGGACCCGGATAATGCTGCGATGTTGTTCCACGAACTTCAAATTGTAGCCGTTCGACTCTGTTAAGCTGCCAGTAGTTTGCATATCAAGGTACTTTTTTTCGGTCTATTGAAGGACGTCTGCGGACGCTCCGAAGACACGCTGGATCTGCCCTCCGGCTCCACCGCCGGCTCCGTCTTCGATCACTACGCGGCGGCCATTCCGCGCCTGCGCGACATGGCGGCGAGCATCGTGCTCGCCCGCAACCACGAATTCGCCAAATCCGCCGACGCGCTCTCCGAGGGCGACGAAATCGCGCTCCTGCCGCCCGTCAGCGGAGGCGCGCCCGAGCCGCCCGCGTATCCGCTCGAAATCCTCGACGACGCCGGCCACTACTTTGCCATCACGCGCGAAGCCATCGACGCCCGCGCTCTCGAAGCCCGCGTTCTCGCCGGAAGTGACGGCGCGCTTGTAACCTTTCAGGGCGTGGTCCGTAACAATACCAAAGGGCGCGCCACATTGCGTCTCGAATACGAATGTTACGAGGCCATGGCATTGCGGAAGATGGCGGAGATCGGCCGCGAGATCGCCGCGCAGTTCGCCATTGGCCGCATCGCCATGGTTCACCGGCTTGGAGTTCTCGAAATCGGCGAGGCCAGCGTCATGGTCGTGGTATCGGCGCCGCATCGCCGCCCCTCGTTCGAGGCCGCGCTCGAAGGCATCAATCGCCTGAAGAAGCTGGTGCCGGTCTGGAAGAAGGAGTTCTTTGCCGACGGAGAAGTCTGGGTGGAAGGGGAGTGGGATGACAGTGCGCCGCGCGCGGCGGGCAGTTAAAATTCGTACGCCCCGGCGCATCTGCGCAGCGCTGCTGGCCCTCTGCTGCGCCGCCGCCCTCCTGCCGGCGCAACAGGCCGAATCTCCCGACGCCACCTTTCGCAGCGACGTCCGCCTGGTTCGCATCCTCGCGACCGTCAAGGACCGCAACGGCGCGCTGGTCGGCTCGCTCGGCAAAGACGACTTCTCGGTGCGCGACAACGGCGTGGCCCAGCAGATCGCCGTCTTCGAACGCCAGACCGACCAGCCGCTCTCGGTCGCCGTGCTGATCGATAACAGCGGCTCCACCGCCAAAGAGCTGAAGAACGAAGCCGACTCGGTCACCAAATTCGTGCGCGCCATCCTGAAAGAGGGCAACCCGGACGACGCCGTGGCGCTCTACAGCTTCAACTGGGAAGTCGTCAAACAAACGCCGTTCTCCCGCAATGTCGCTGCCTTCGACCGGTCGCTCAAAGCCCTGCACGGCGAAGCCGGCACGTCGCTCTACGACGCCATTCTGCTCGCCTCGCGCGACATCGAAAGCCGCGCCGGACGCAAGGTCCTCGTCGTCGTCACCGATGGCGGCGATACCACCAGCAGGACCGATTTCCAGCACGCCACCGAGGCCGCGCAACTGGCCGATGCCGTCATCTATCCCATCCTCGTCGTCCCCATCACCAACAGCGCCGGACGCAATATCGGCGGCGAAAACGCCCTCAGCACGCTCGCCCAGCGCACCGGCGGCCAGGTCTTCCTGCCCACCGTCGGCGCGGCGCTCGATCAGAGTTTCGAGCAGATCATCCGCGATCTCCGCACCCAGTACCTGGTCGGCTATTACCCGAAAGACATCCCGCCAACGCCCGAAGCTTTCCATCTGCTCGATGTCCGCGTCGCCGCCGCCGGATTGCAGGTGAAGGCGCGCAGCGGCTACTATGGGGAGGCGCACCCGGGAGCCCTGGCGGGCAGTTCCGTCGCCCCCGGGCAGGTGAGTGGAACGGCGGATGGCGAATCGGTCCGCAAGCCCCGTAAGCCGCAGTCGCCTGCAGCGCCGGCCGCGCCGCCGGTGAAGCCGAAAGTATCGCCCAACTAACGTGCCAGACGCCAAATTTCCCACCTCGAAACCCGCTGCCGCGAAGAGCGCGGACGCGCCCAAAAAAAGCAAATCCGCGCGCCCTGCCGACCAGACCTTTGAAGAGGTCCGCTATCTGAAGCATCTGATCGACGGCAAAATCCCCGTCTGCGTCAAAATGTGCGACGGCGAACTGGTGAAAGGCACCGTGGAGTATTACGATCAGCGTTTCATCCGCCTCACGCGCGTGGGCCAGCCCAACCTGTTTATCTTCAAACAGGACATCCAGTACCTCTACGAGCAGCCGTAACCGGTTCTACCAATTCCATGGCGACATTCCTCGAAAACGCGATCGACATCGCGCACGACGCCGGAGCCCTGCTCCGCAGCTACTTCGAACAGCGGGTGAGCTTCGAACTCAAGGGCGCCTACGATCTGGTCACCGTGGCCGACCGCGCCTCGGAAAAACTCGTGGTCGACCGGCTCAAGTCGCTCTACCCCGATCACAGCATCCTCGCCGAAGAAGGCAGCGGCCACGAAACCGGCGGCGAGTACCGCTGGTACGTGGATCCGCTCGACGGCACCACCAACTTCGCCCACGGCTATCCTGTCTATAACGTCACCATCGGTCTCGAAAAGGCCGGCGAAATGATCGCGGGCGTCGTCTACGATCCCAGCCTCGACGAACTCTTCGCCTGCGAACGCGGCGCCGGGGCCTATAAGAACGGTCGCCGCATCCACGTCTCCAGGGCCCGCAGGCTCGACGATTCCCTCGTCGCCACCGGCTTTCCCAGCCGTCGCCGCCATCAGGACATCAACGTCCACTTCTTCTATCAGCTGGCCATGGCGACTCACGGCGTTCGCCGCGGCGGGGCCGCCGCCATCGACCTCGCCAGCGTCGCCTGCGGCCGGCTCGACGCCTACTGGGAGTTCGGCCTCAATCCCTGGGACATGGCGGCCGGCCGTCTCCTGGTTGAGGAAGCCGGCGGCGTCTGCACCGGGATGACCGGCGGCCCGCATCACCTCCGCGGACCCCACATTCTGGCCGATAATGGCGCGATTCACGAGGAAATCGTGGCTTTGTTCGGCTCCATCTTCCGTGGCGAAGCGCCCCGTTCGCTGCCCGTAGTTCAACCGGCCTGACGGTCCGCCGGTCCCCGCCAGCCCGCCCTTCCCGGCACCCCTTCCGGGCCGGCCTGGAAAGTATTTCGGATAAAATCGAGCTTGTCCTTTACTTTCAGCGTTTTACCATGATAACCTAGTCGCTTATCATGCGTACTGTCGACCTGATCCTGCGTAAACGCGCGGGCGAAGAACTTAGTGTGGAAGAAATCCGGTATCTGATCAACGGGTACACCACCGGTGAAATCCCCGATTATCAGATGTCCGCCTACCTCATGGCCACGTTTTTCAATGGCATGACGGATCGCGAGCTGAGTTCCTTTACCGAGGTGATGATGGCCTCGGGAGCGATTCTCGACTTGTCGGACATCCCGGGCGTGAAGGTCGATAAACACTCCACCGGCGGCGTCGGCGACAAGACCAGCCTCATCTGCGCGCCCATCGCGGCGGCGGCGGGCGTCATCGTGCCGATGATCTCCGGCCGTGGTCTCGGCCACACCGGCGGCACGCTGGATAAGCTCGAAGCCATTCCCGGCTTCCGTACCGATCTTTCCGTGGAACAGTTCCGCGCCATGCTCACCCAGCACGGCATGGCCTTCATGGGCCAGTCGGACGAAGTGGCCCCCGCCGATAAGCGCCTCTACGCGCTGCGCGACGTCACCGGCACCGTGGAATCCATCTCGCTCATCGCCTCTTCCATCATGTCGAAGAAGATGGCCGAAGGCTGCGACGCTCTCGTGCTCGACGTCAAGGTCGGCAACGGCGCCTTCATGAAGAAGCAGGTGGAAGCCCGCCGTCTGGCGCAGGCCATGGTCGGCATCGGCCGCCGCCTCGATAAGAAGGTGCAGGCTCTCATCACCGACATGAACCAGCCGCTCGGTTTCGCGGTCGGCAACGCCGTCGAAGTGATGGAGGTTTCGCAGACCCTGCAGAAGTCGGGTCCCGCCGATCTCACCCGCATCAGTCTCGAACTGGCCGCGCGCATGATCTTCCTCGCCAAGGTCACCCCCACCCTGGACGACGCCCGCAAGCTCGCCGAAGACAAGCTGATGGATGGTTCGGCTTACAGGAAATTCAAGCAGGTGGTGCAGGCGCAGGGCGGCAACCCGCTGGCGCTGGACCGCTTCGAACTGCTGCCCAACGCCACCGGCATGCGCGAAATTCTCTCGCCGCGCTCGGGCTTTGTGAGCGCCATCATGGCCGAAGACATCGGCCGCGCCTCCACCATGATCGGTGCCGGACGCAGCCGCAAGGAAGATCCCATCGATCCCGCCGTCGGCGTCATCCTCGAAGTCAAGGCCGGCGAAAAGGTGGATGCGGGCGCTGTTCTTTGCCGCCTCTACTACACAGGCGAAGACAACCTCGACGAAGCCGCCGAACTGGTGGAAGACGCCTTCCGCATCTCCGGCTCGCGGCCGGAAGAGCGCGAACTGATCCTCGAAGTGGTTGGCTGACGGCCGGACTGACCATATGGGGCGGTTTACTGGTCTTCTGGGAATCGCTGTTATCCTGGCAGTCGCGTGGCTGCTGAGCAAGCACAAGTCCGCCATTAAGCTCCGCATCGTCCTGTGGGGCATGGGCCTGCAGTTCGGCTTCGCGGTCCTTGTGCTGCGCACGGACGTCGGGAAAATCTTCCAGGCCGCCAGCGCCGCCGTCACCGCCATGCTCGGCTACGCGGAAGACGGCACCGCCTTCCTGTTCGGCGATACCATCGGCAAGTCCACCGGCTCGCTCGGTACCATCTTCGCCTTTCAGGTTCTGCCCATCATCATTTTCATCGCGTCGTTCTTTTCCATCCTGTACTACCTCGGCATCATGCAGATGATCGTCAAGGCCTTTGCCATCGTGATGCAGAAGGTCATGGGCGCAAGCGGCGCCGAATCGCTCAACGTCGCCGCCAGCATCTTCATGGGGCAGACCGAGGCGCCCCTCACCATCCGTCCGTATCTGGCCGGACTCACCGAATCCGAACTCTTCACCATCATGGTCAGCGGCATGGCGCACGTCTCCGGCGCGGTCATGGCCGCCTACGTCAAATTCGCGCACGTCGAAATCCAGCACCTGCTCACGGCCGTCATCATGACCGCTCCGGCCACCATCATGCTGGCCAAGATCCTGCAGCCCGAAGTGGGTACGCCGGTGACCGCGGGCAAGGTCGAAGTGCAGCTGGAAAAGTCGGCGGTCAACATCATCGACGCCGCCGCGCAGGGCGCCGGTGACGGACTGCATCTGGTCCTCAACATCGCCGCCATGCTGATCGCCTTCATCTCCCTCATCGCGCTGGTCAACGGCGCGCTCGGCTGGGCGCACGGCGTGGTGGCCTTCATCCCGGCCTCGCTGCAAACCATCTTCGGCATGGTGTTCGCGCCCGTCGCCTGGCTGCTGGGCGTCTCCTGGAAGGATGCCGCCGCCATCGGCAATCTGCTCGGCACGCGGCTGGTGCTCAACGAATTCATCGCCTTTATCGATCTCGGCAAAATCAAAGACCAGCTCGATCCCCACTCGTTCACCATCGCAACTTATGCTCTCTGCGGCTTCGCCAATTTCAGCTCGATTGCGATTCAGGTGGGCGGCATCGGAGCCCTGGCGCCGAATCGTAAGTCCGATCTCGCAAGGCTCGGCATGCGCGCCATGGCCGCCGGCACGATGGCGAATTTCATGTCCGCCTGCATCGCGGGCATTCTGCTCCAATAGCAGTTTCAACGGAAGGTGAGGAACCGGTGATGTCTTCTTCGATGTCAGCCGCCGCGGAGTTTATCCAGTCAAAATCATCGCTCAGGCCGCGCGTGGCCGTGGTCCTCGGCAGCGGCCTCGGTGCCTTCGCCGGCGCCCTGCAGGACGCCGTGGTGATCCCGTACGGTGAAATCCCGGGCTGGCCGGTCTCGACCGCCGTCGGCCACGCCGGCAACCTCGTGCTGGGCACGCTCGACGGCTTCCCGGTGGCGGTCATGGCCGGCCGCGTTCATCTCTACGAAGGCTACACCGCGCAGCAGGCCGTCTACGGCGTGCGCGTGCTGGCGAAGCTGGGCGTGCGCTCGCTCGTGCTGACGAATGCGGCCGGCGGCATCAACCCCGACTACCAGCCGGGCCAGGCGGTGCTCATCGGCGATCACATCAATCTCACCGGCCAGAACCCGCTCACCGGGCCCAACGACGAGAATCTCGGGCCGCGTTTCCCCGACATGAGCGAAGCGTATTCCCGGCGCTTCCGCGACCTCGCCCGCCAGGCCGGGCGTCAGGCCGGCATCGATCTGGTGGAGGGCGTCTACGCCGCGCTCGCCGGCCCCAGCTACGAAACGCCCGCCGAAATCCGCTACCTGCGCGCCATCGGTGCCGACCTCGTCGGCATGTCCACCGTTCCCGAAACCATCGCCGCCAATCACGCGGGCATCAAGGTGCTCGGCATATCCTGCGTCACCAATCTCGCCGCCGGCGTGACCGACCAGAAGCTGGATCACAAAGAAGTGCTCGAAACCGGCGAGCGCATGCGCGGCATGATGATCGATCTGCTGCAGCGCATCCTGCCTCGCCTCGATGAAGAATGAGCCGCGGAAGAATGAGCCGCGGAAGAATGAGCCGCGGAAGAATAAGCCGCGGCCGCAGCCGAAGTACTGGAGTCAGCCATGCCGGATCGCCTGATCGACGCCGCCATTCACGTCCGCAACAACGCCCACGCGCCGTACTCGAAGTTCCGCGTCGGCGCGGCGGTGGAAGATGCCGACGGCCGCATCCACACCGGCTGCAACGTGGAAAACGCCACCTACGGTCTCACCGTTTGCGCCGAACGCGTGGCCATCTTTAAGGCGATCTCCGAAGGCGCCCGCCGTTTCGTGCGCGTGGCCGTGGTGGCCGATACCGAGACGCTCACGCCGCCCTGCGGCGCCTGCCGGCAGATCCTCTGGGAGTTCTGCGGCGACGTGGAAGTGGTGATGTCGAACCTCGCCGGCAAGACCGAAACCGTGCGTCTCGGAACCTTGTTTCCGCGCGCCTTCGACGGGTCGTTCCTGTAAGCCGGATTCTCAGCCCAGCGGCACCTGCTCCACAATCTCGATGCCGAACCCTTCGAGCGCCACAATCCGGCGCGGATGATTGGTCAGCAGCCGGATGGTGTGCAGCCCCAGATCCGAAAGAATCTGCGCTCCCACGCCCACTTCGTGCTGCGGCGGCGCCTGCGAATCGTTGCGGTCGTGCCCGGCAATGCGGCCATTCTCGGTCCGCAGACTCAGCCGCGTCTGGTGCAGGTAGACCAGCACGCCGGCGCCGGCTTCGGCAATCTGCTTCATCGCCATCCGCACATTCCGCTGGCAGTCGCAGCTGGTGGAGCCGAACACGTTGCCGTACGAGCAGTGCGAATGCATCCGCACCAGCACGCGTTCGGCGCCGGCCACGTCGCCGCGCACCAGCGCCACGTGCGACTCGCTGCTCAGATCGCTCGAAAACAGGAACGTGCGGAAGTCGCCGAACTCGGTCGAAATCACGCCCTCGGCCCGGCGGTGGATGATCCGTTCGTGGCGCAGCCGGTAGCGAATCAGGTCGGCCACCGAAATCATCCTGAGGCCGTGGCGCACGCAGAATTCCCTGAGCTGCGGCACGCGCGCCATGGTGCCGTCCTCATTCATGATTTCGCAGATGACTCCGGCCGGGCTCAGCCCCGCGAGGCGCGACAAATCGACCGCCGCTTCCGTTTGTCCGGCGCGAACCAGCACGCCGCCGTCGCGCGCGCGCAGCGGGAAAACGTGGCCCGGCCGCGCGAGGTCATGCGGCCGGTCGCCGGATTGACCGCCGCCAGAATCGTGTTGGTGCGATCGGCGGCGGAAATGCCCGTGCTGACTCCTTCGCGGGCGTCGATCGATTCGCAGAACGCCGTGCCGAAATTCGACGTATTGACCGGCGACATGAGCGGCAGCCGCAGTTCGTCGCAGCGCTGGCCGGTCAGCGTCAGGCAGATGAGGCCGCGGCCGTGGACCGCCATGAAGTTGATGATTTCGGGCGTGACCTTTTCGGCGGCAATGGTCAGATCGCCCTCGTTTTCGCGGTCTTCGTCGTCCACGACAACTAGCATTCGACCGGCGCGGGTCTCTTCGATGGCTTCGGGGATGGAAGCAAATGGCATGGTCACGGGAAGTACCAATATAGCGTTGGACCGCAGTCGGGCGGCCGCGCGGCCGCCGCCGGATGCGCCTTAGTAGTCTTAAATGAGACGGATGAGTTACGAGAAAGAATTGACGTTAGTGGCGGAGATCGCCCGTGAAGCCGGCAAGCTCGCGCTGGAAATCCACCGGGGAAACCTCGGAATCGAGTGCAAGGCCGACGCCTCGCCGGTGACCATCGCCGATAAGGCGTGCGAAAACCTGATTGTGACCGAACTGACCCGGGCCTTCCCGGAAGACGGCCTGATGGGCGAGGAAGGCGCCATGCGCGAGTCCGCCAACGGCCGGCGCTGGATCATCGACCCCATCGACGGCACGCGCGACTTCATCCGCCACACCCGGGCGTGGACCATCCTGATCGGTCTCGAAGAGGAAGGCCGGATCGTGGCCGGCTTCGAATACTTTCCCGCCACCGGCGAGATGTTCAAGGCCGCCAAAGGACACGGCGCCTGGTGGGACGACAAACCGATGCGCGCCTCCGCCGTGGTCAGGAAGAGCGAGGCTATGCTGGGCGTCAACGGCCTGAGCTACCTCTATCGCTACCCGTTCGCACCCGACTTTGTGCAATGGATTTCCGGCTTCTGGACCGTGCGCAGTTCGGGCGGTTGCCTCGATGCCATGATGGTGGCGAGCGGCCGCTCCGAAGCCTGGATCGAACCGCAGGCGCAGCCCTGGGATCTGGCGCCGCTCAAGATCATCGCCGAGGAAGCCGGCTGCGTGACGTTCGACTTTGCGGGCAACGACACCATCTACGGCGGGAACTTCGTGATCACCGTGCCCGCGCTTGCCGATGAGATCCGCGAGTTCGTCAGCCGTCGCTGACGCGGCGGAACTGAGCTACTTGCGCTGGCTGCGGCGAATGGCCGCGACCATGGTCAGCAGCTTTTGCGCCTCTTTGTCGCGGCCCATCTGGTGCAGCAGCGCGGCGTGGTCGTCCATGGTCTGCGCCAGCACGGGACTGGTGATGCCGAGCGTGGTCTCCTGGATCTTCTCCGCCAGCTTGTAGCGCGGTTCGGCAAGGTCGAGCTTGCCCTGTCCCTGGAACACCATGGCGAGGCTGTGCTGCGCTTCGGCCAGATCGGGATTCTGAATGCCGCCGTCCTTCTCGCGAATATCCGCGCAGCGGCGCAACGGTTCTTCCGCATCCACAAAGCTCTTCAGAATGCGGTAGGCGTCGCCCAACATGCACAGCGCCGAAGCGGTCTTGAGACTGGTCGCGCCCAGCAGCCCCTGGTAGGAGAGCATCGCCTTCTGGATATAAGGCAGAGCCGCCTGATGGTGGTTCTGATCGAACATCACCGTAGCGATGTTGAAGTTGACGTTGGCGACGTCGATGCTGCCCGCGCCATAAGCCTTTTCGAGGATGCCCAGCGCGCGATGGTAGGAGGTTTCGGCCTCTGAGTACTTCTTCTCCGCCCGGTAGATCAGGCCCAGACTATTGAGCGTGGTGCCGACGCGGGCGTCTTCGGGCCCGAAGCGCTCGGCTTCGTGCATGGCATGCACGAAAATGGCCTCCGCATCGGTGTAGTGACTGGAGCTGGCGGCGTAAAGCGCCTGCATCACCAGCCGTTTCCATTGCTCTTCGGCATCGCTGTTCTGGCTGCGCGCGGGAGCGCAGATCAGAAGCGAAAACACGAGCACCAAAGCGGAAACGCGGGATATCACTGGTTCCAGAATAGCGAAATCCCTGTGCTAATTGGAGTTTACTGGTACGGGTACCGGAGGTTAACTTCCGGCGCGGCAGCGGCGAGGACGCCGGCAATATTTTCAAAGAGCGTCCCGCCGGTCTCGTTCGGCGCGCCATCGATGCGGATCGCGCCGCCTTCGGTTCGGGCTGCCATCTGCAAGGTGCGGACGCCTGGCCGCAGGTTGCGGACGCGGTCGAGAGCGGCAGCGCTTTCGGGTTCCGCAAAGCCGCTTTCGCCGGACAAACCGGCGAGGACAAGATCGATCGGCACATACGCCCGGGCGGCTATTTCCGCGGCCTCCGCCGCGTTGCGCGCAAACAGCGCCCGCATGCCGTCGCGCTCAAGCAGGCGGCCCAGAAGGATCAGTACCGCGGGATCCTCGTGAATGATCAGAACGTTGGTGGAAGTGGTTTGGCGCTTCATGATCTCTAGATCAAACATAGCGCCGGGAGGGGACGCCGCCTATCGGGAAATGCCTGGTCGGGGGCGGGAAACTTTCATAACTTCGGTTAACACCTCCTAATATCACTGGCGTTATGAGCGGAACTACGGGCCCAGCGTGAAGCGAAGGTAGACGGGGCTTTCTTCGATCTGCACCTGCTGGGTCTGCGACCGCCCGCCGCGCTGCACGGTGACCGAGTGGGTGCCGGGCGGAAGAGCGATCTGGGCGGGCGTCACGGTGCCGGGCACGGGCTTGCCGTCGATCGCCACGGTGGCGCCGGACGGGTTGGTGGTGAGCATGAGCGTGCCGGCGGGCAGGCGGAGGGCGACCGTGGGGGCATCCATGGCGGCTTCGCCCACGCGAATTTCCCGGTATTCGTTCTTAAAGCCGGCGAGCGAGTAGGTGAGATGGTGGACGCCGGGCGTGCCGTGAAGCATGCAGGGTGAAGTACAGACGGTCAGCGGATCGTCGTCGATCGAGACCCGTGCGCCGGGCGGGTTGGAGGTAACCCAGACGTCCTGCGGGCGCGGTTTCGCGGCTGTGGTGGCGGTTGCCGCCGGGGCTGGCGCGGCAGCGGCACCGGGATCGGCACGAAGCTCGGGAATCGGGCTGGGCTTGGCCGTATCGGTAGCGGGCACGCCGGTGGCACCTGCCGGAGCTGCTGCCGGATCGGCGGGCGAATCGGGAGCCGGGGCAGCGGCAGGTGCCGGGGCGGGTGGCGTTGCCGGGCTCGCCGATGCGGGTATGGGCAGACGGCTGACCATCTGGGTCAGAAAGGCGCCGAGTGCGGGGAACAGGCCGGCCTGCCAGGCAAAGACCGAGGTGAGGCCGAGTGCGACGACGATACCCGCCAGAATCGGAAACAGCGGCGAGCGCGAGTGGCGGCGAGTGCGCTGGGGTGGATTCAGGCCGAGACGCGGCCGGCCTGGCGGCGGTGGCGGTGGGGCGATGCCGCGTTCCTCATGCGCCGGTTCGGCGAAGCTGGTGGGCAGCGAACGGGAAGCATTGGCGGCGAGCGGCGCCCAGCCGCGCGACTCGGCGCAGGCAATGGACAGCGCCTCGATGAAGGCCGTACAGGTGGGATAGCGGCCGGCGGGCGTTTTGGCGAGCGCCCTGCGGAGCACCTGATCGATTTGCGGCGTGAGGGTCGGGTTGAGGCGGTGCGACTCGATGGGTTGTTCGGCGACGATGCGGTACACGACCGTGCTGAGGTGTTCGCCCTGGAAGGGCCGCTCGCCGGTGAGCATTTCATAGGCGATGACGGCGAGCGAGAACTGGTCCGAGCGCCCGTCGAGCGAGCGGCCCTGCACCTGTTCGGGCGACATGTAGCCGGGCGTGCCGGTGACCGAACGGGTCTCGGTGGTGTTGCCCGGCGTCATGGATTTGGCGATGCCGAAGTCGGCGATCTTGACCGAGCCGTCCTCGTCGATCATGATGTTGCCGGGCTTCACGTCGCGGTGGACGACGCCGCGGGTGTGGGCGTAGTCGAGCGCGGCGGCGCACTGGCGCAGGAGATGGAACATCTGCTGGCCCGGGATGGGCTTGCGGCCGGAGAGGGCGCGGTCGAGCGTGGGGCCGTTGACCAGCGCCATGGCGATGTAGGCGACGCCGTCGTCCTCATCGGTGTCATAGATGGTGACGATGTTGGGGTGGGAGAGGACGCCGGCGGAGCGGGCTTCGCGGAAGAGACGCTCGCGGAGTTTCTGCTGGCGGGCGGGATCGTCGATGTCGCGGATGCGGATGGTCTTGATGGCGAGCGGGCGGCCGATGGCGGGATCGGAGGCGAGGTAGACGACGCCCATGGCGCCGCGGCCGAGCTCGCCTTTGAGCTGGTAACGGCCGATGTGGTCGGGCGTCGGGCTTTGGCCGGGCGTCGGAATGGCTTGCTCCGCCATGATGAGATGTTACCTTGCCTCGGGGCCGTCTGTCGCCTGGCCTGTTGGGCGGGGGTCTGCTGTCGCCTGGCCTGTTGGGTGGGGGCCGCCGGGTCGGGGCGACGTGGCGAGCGGGGCATCGAGCACGGTGGCGAGGAAGGACAGGGCGGCGTGGTCCATCCAGAAGCGGGGATTGCGGCGGGAGAGATAGCCGAGGTGGCCGCCGTATTCGGTGGCGTGGAGCGTGACGTGCGGGTTGGCCTCGATGGCTTCGTGGCGGAAGATGTCGAAGGGGATGAAGGTATCGTCCTTGGCCTGCAGGAGCAGGGTGGGGACGGCGATGCGGTGGAGGAAGTTCTGCGACGACTGGGTGGCGTAATAGCGATCGGCATTGCCGAAGCCGAATGATGGGGCGGTGATGCGGTCGTCGATTTCGTAGAGCGAGTGGGCGCCGGCGAGGTCGCGTTCGGTGAACAGGCCGGTCGAGAGGATGCGGCGGCGCATGCGCTTGACGAAGCGGCGGTGATAGAGGATGTTGTCCGGCTGTTCGAGGCGGCGGACGCCGCGGGCGAGGTCGATGGGTGTCGAGATGGCGCAGACGCCGGCGATGAGGGAGGCGTCGCCGAGTTCGCCGGCGAGCTTGAGGGCGACATTGCCGCCGAGCGAGAAGCCGATGAGGAAGACGGGCAGGCCGGATTGCTCGGCGCGGAGCTGCTCGAGGAAGACGCGCAGATCGGAGGTGAGTCCGCCGTGGTAGAGGGTGCGGCAGAGGTTGGCGGTGCCGCCGCAACTACGCATATTGAAACGGTGTGCGACGAAGCCGGCGTGGAGCGCATCCCAGGCCATGCTGGCAACGTAGCCGGCTTCACCGGAGCCTTCGAGCCCGTGGAGCAGGACGACCTGGGCGCGGGCCGGAGCGGCGGGGCGCTGGGTCTGGACGAGCACCTGGGTGTGCGGATCCGTCCGGACGAGCCGGCGCTCCATCGGGAACAGGCCGTCGTCGTAGCGGCGGGGCCAGAAGTTCCCGAGGATGGTCAGCAGATGAGGATTGCGGATTAGAGGATGAAAGGGCCGCATGCGGCGCAACTCTCATTCTAGCCGCTACATGATATCCGAGTCGTCGCGAACGGTGACTTTGCCTGGCGCGGCGGAGCCGCCGTTTTCCTTGCGGTTGAGGTCGTCGGCGAGAATGACGGCTTCGGCGAGATCGCGCATGGAGCGGCGCAGGCGGCGGCTTTCATTGCGCAGCCGGAGATAGGCTTCCTCTTCGGTGAGCTTGTGTTTGTGCTGCAGGATGCCCTTGGCGCGCTCGATCATCTTGCGGGCTTCGAGGGTGCGCTTCATGTCGAGCGTTTCCGACATGAGGCGTGCATTCTGGATGGCGATGGCGGCCTGGCCGGCGACGACCTTCACGAAGCCGACTTCTTCCTCGGTGAAGTTGCGCTCGGTGCGGGTGTAAACGTTGATGGAGCCGATGACCTTGCCCTGCGACGTGAGCGGGGCGGCGAGCAGCGACATGAGGCCGGACTTGCGGGCCAGTTCGGGATAACGGTACTGCTTTTCCGTATGGATGTTGGGAATGATGATGGGGTGGCCCTGGCGGATGACGTATTCGATGAGCGAGCCTTCCATGCGGATGGGCATGCGGTGCATGTAATCGGGCGCCGAGCAGCGGGCGGCGCTGACGGTGAGCTCCTTCTTTTCGTCATCGACGAGAAGGATGGAGCAGACGGCGGAATCGAGCGTTTCGGCCAGCATTTCCGAGATGGCCTGGAGGATGCGTTCGAGATAGCTTTCGGCGCTGATGGCCTGGGCGACGGCGGCGAGCGTCTCCATGCGGCGGACGGCGCTCTGCGACTGTTCGGCGAGGCGGGCGCGGGCGATGACGCCGCCCATCTGTTCGCCGATGAAGGTGACGAGGGCGATTTCGTCGCTCGAATGCTGGTGCTGCTCGCGATGCTGCACGTTGATGACGCCGATGATTTCGCCGATGTCGACGAGGGGCACGGAGAGGAAGGCCTCGTAGGTGTCTTCGGGCAGCGTGCTGAAGGCTTTGAAGCGGGAGTCCGCCGAGGCGTTGCTGGCAAGGGCGACGACGGAGTTGTGCGCAGCCACCCAGCCGGTGATGCCTTCTCCCATCTGGAGGCGCACCTTGCCGATTTCGGCGTCGTGCGGAAGCTGCGAGGCGCGCAGGACGATTTCGTGCGTTGCGCGGTCGATGAGATACACGAGACAGGCGTCGCTGTGCGTGATCTTCATGATGAGCGACACCATCTCCTGCAGGATCGAGTCAATGTCCTGATCAGAGCTGACGATGCTGCTGATGCGGTGTAAAAGAGCTACCTGGGTGCTGGACGTCTCGGCCACGTTTACCACGGTGTGTTGTCTCTCCGTTCCTTAAAAACCAGTGTAGGGAGGCCCGACGGGGCGGGTCCAATTCATTTTTTGTATCGTCACCATCGCGGCAGCGCGGTTGCCGCGCGGCTGGCAGTGGCGGCGCGGTGAAATCGCCGCGCGGCGGCGGGCCGGTGGGCGCGATCCAGTGATAGCACGCGGAGGGGAGGGTGGGGCGCGGCGGCGGCCGGAAGTGGTTGATAAGCGGGAGAAGAAATTTGTGACGGTGGCGTGACCGGGCGGGGTGGATTGTGGATCGGGTGTCGGGCGGGGTGGGTGACGGATCGGGCGGCGGGTGGCGGATCGGGTGTCGGGCGGTGCGGGTTGTGGATGGGGTGTCTGGTGGCGTGACCGGGCGGGGTGGGTTGTGGTTCAGGCGGCGGGTGGCGCGGGTTGTGGATCGGGTGGCGGGTGGCGGATCGGGCGGCGGCGCGGGTTGCGGTTCGGGTGGCGGGTTGCGGATCGGGTGGCGGGCGGGGCGGGCTGTGGATCGGGTGTCGGGCGGTGCGGGTTGCGGATTGGGTGGCGAGTGGCGCGGGTTGTGGTTCGCGCGCGAGCGGTGGCGCGTGGTGGTGGCGCGGGCGGTGCGTTGTGCTCACCGGCGGGAGTTGGCGCCGGAGCGGCAGGAGGCGCGTCGGGGGTCAGGTGAGTTCGGCGCGGATGACGGCGGCGATGCGGTCGGCCCAGTGGCGGACGTCGGCTTCGTTGAGCGCTTCGACCATGACGCGGGCGAGGGGTTCGGTGCCGGAGAAGCGGACGAGGACGCGGCCGGAGCCATCGAGGGCCTTTTCGCAGGCGGCGATTTCGTGGCGGACGGCGGGGAGTTGGTCGAGCGGGCGGCGCTCTTTGACGCGCACGTTGACGAGGAGCTGGGGGTAGACGACGAGGTCGCTGGCGAGCTGGTCGAGCGTGGCGTTGTTGCGGGCGCAAGTCTCCATGAGGCGGAGCGCGGTGAGCATGCCGTCGCCGGTGGTGGCGAATTCGCGGAAGATGACGTGGCCGGACTGTTCGCCGCCGAGGGCGGCGCCGCGGCGGAGCATTTCTTCGAGAACATACTTATCGCCGACGGGGGTGCGGGGCATGGCGATGCCGTCGCGGGCCAGTGCTTTTTCGAGGCCGAGGTTGGACATGACGGTGGAGATGATGACGTTGCCGGGCAGGTGGCCGTCGGCCTTGAGCTGGCGGCCGGCGATGAGCATGCAGGCGTCGCCGTCGATGAGGCGGCCGGAGGGGGCGATGAACATGGCGCGGTCGGCGTCGCCGTCGAAGGCGACACCGGCGTCGGCGCCGAGTTCGAGGACTTTGGAGCGGAGGGATTCGACGTGGAGGGCGCCGCAGTGGAGGTTGATGTTGCGGCCGTCGGGCTGGTTGTGGATGGCGACGACGTCGGCACCGGCGCGGCGGAAGAGTTCGGGGGCGAGGGCGGAGGCGGCGCCGTTGCCGCAATCGAGGACGATCTTCATGGCGCAATCCTCTTTGACGAGGCGCGTGTGGAGGGTGGAGAGGAGGAACTCGATGTAGGGTTCGGCGTCCCAATCGACGTCGAGCAGGACGGGCTGGCGTTCGGCCTGGGTGTCGGGGAGGATGCGGAAGATTTCTTCCTCGACTTCGTGCTCCTCGTCATCGGGGAGTTTGTAGCCGGTGCGGGCGAAGACTTTGATGCCGTTATCGGAAAAGGGGTTGTGGGAGGCGGAGATCATGACGCCGGCGGAGAAGCTGCCGGTGCGGGCGAGGTAGGCGACGCCGGGGGTGGTGACGATGCCGGCAAAGCGGACGCTGACGCCGGCGCGGGCGAGGCCGTGGGCGAGCGTGGCGGCGATGGCGGGGCCGGATTCGCGGGTGTCCATGCCGATGAGGACGGGGAGTTTGGAGAGGCCGCGACGGACGAGGTCGTTGCCGAGGGCGATGCCGAGGGCGGTGACGGTGACGGCGTCGAGAGGCGGAACTCCGGCTACGCCGCGGATTCCGTCGGTTCCAAAAAGTTGCTTTGCCATGTGTTGTTTCGAGACCTAGTGCGTGCTCTGTACCTGAAGTTTCACTTTAACCTGCGGGGTGCCGGTGAAGCGCACCTGGGGTTCGGCGGCGTAGACGGCGAGGGACTGTTCGCCGGGGCCGGAGAGGCGGGAGAGATCGAAGGGATCGGTGACGAGCGAGCGGGCGGCGCGGACGTGGGATTCGGGGCCGGCGATTTCGAGGGAAGGGGGCGTGATTTCGACCTTGCCGAGGGTGAGGCCGGGCGGGAGAGCGCCGGAGAAGGCGACTTCGACGGGGACGGCGCGGGTGGCGCGGCGTTCGAAGCGGAAGCGGAGCTGGGCGGGGGTGATGCGGACGATGCGGGTGCCGCGCGGGAGTTTGATGTCGGAGGCGCCGAGGGTGAAGGTGCGTTCGCCGGGGGCGGTGACGGTGGAGAAATCGAGGATGGCGGCGAGTTTGGCGTCGGCGAGGCCGCGCATCTGGATGGCGGGGCCGGTGGTTTCGAGGTGGACGGATTCGACGATGGGCGAGCTGATTTCGAGGTCGCGGGGGAAGTTGCTGTATTCGACGGGGACGGAGAGGATGGTGGCGAGGTCGGGTTCGCCGGCGACGTTCAGCCAGATGGTGAAAGAGGCGGCGAGGGCGAAGAGCTTCCAGCCGAGGTTGTGAGTGAAGAAGCGGAGCATGGACTAACGGACCTGCCTGGCGAGGGCGGAGGGCGCTTCGGAGGGAAGGCCGGAAGAGGGGCCGCGGGGCGGAAACGAGGAAGATTTGCGGCTGGCGCCGAAGTGTTCGGCGATGCGGGCGTCGACCTGTTCGAGGGTGACGCCGCGTTCGAGCGAGCCATCGAGGGCGATGGAGATGGTGCCGGTTTCTTCGCTGACGATGAGGGAGAGGCAGTCGGTTTCCTCGGTGATGCCGATGCCGGCGCGGTGGCGGGTGCCGAGTTCGGAGGACCACTGGGGGTTGACGGTGAGGGGGAGGAAGCAGGCGGCGGCGGCGATGCGGTCTTTCTGAATGATGACGGCGCCGTCGTGCAGGGCGGTGTTGGGCTGAAAGATGGAGAGGAAGAGGTCGCGCGAGATGGCGGAATCGAGGCGGACGCCGCTTTCGATGAAAGTACGGAGGCCGATGTCGCGTTCGAGGACGATGAGAGCGCCGGTGCGTTCGCGCGAGAGAGTGCTGAGGGCGAGCAGGATTTCGTCGGTGGATTCGGAGCGGCGGCCGCCGCCGAAGATGCGCTTGCGGCCGAGGCTGGCGAGGGTGCGGCGGATTTCCGACTGGAACAAAACAATGATGGCGATGGCGGTATAGGGGACCAGCGAGGCCAGCAGGGTGCGGAGCACTTCGAGGCCGGCGTGGACGGAAAGTTCGTAGGCGATGAAGACGGTGAGGATGCCGGCGAGGATGTGGGCGGCGCGGGTGCCGCGGACGATCTGGAGGAGCTGATAAATGAGAAAAGCGACCGCGAGGATGTCGACCACGGCGGTGGCGGTGAGGTGAGGGATGCGGATGTCGAAGAGAGTCGGCATTCGGCTGCTGGCTGCCGCTATTGTATCGGTTTCAGGAGTCGGGAGCATCGGGAAAATGAATGGCGCGAATCAGGGCGGCGGCGCGGGCGGGCACACGTGGGGTGCGCGAACGGCCGGGCGGCGGAGATGAGAGGCGAAAAACGGATCAGGCGGCCTTTGGGCGGAGGCGTTTTTCGAATTCTTCGAGGCGGAAGCCGGATTCGCGGGCGAGATCGACCTCTTTGGAGCGCTGGAGGAGGTGGAAGTGGCGGTCGATTTCCTCGGTCGAAAAAACGAAGCCATCTTCCAGGGGGTTGAAGGGGAGATTGCGCATGAGGCGTTCGCGGCGGAAGTTGAGGGCGCGGGGCATGTCGCGCTTTTCGAGGGCGGCGCGGTCGGACTGGAGGCGGCGGAGATCCTCCATGGAGGTGCGGATGGAGCGGTAGATGCGCTGTTCGTAGAGGGTGATGTTGGCGAAGGACTGGGATTTGTGGAGGAAGACGAGGGCGGCGTCGAGGAGGTCGGGGTCGGGCGGGGGAGCGGGCGGGTCGGGGCTGGGGCGGGCGATGCGGCGGGGGTTGACGGGTTCGGGTTTTTGGCGGAAGGGGTTGCCGAAGGGGTCGAAGGGACGGTCGTCGGCGGTCGGGGCTTCGGGAGGGGTGAGGGTACACATGATTTCCTCGATGGAGCGGACGCGGCTGAGACGCCAGTAGGCGTCGACGATGTTGCGGGCGACCTGGAGTTCGAGGGCGCCGTGGGGGCGGAGTTCGGCGAGGAGGGAGTCCTGGAGGGCTTCGTAGGATTCGCGGTCTTCGGGATTGAGGTGGACTTTGCGGGCGGTGAGGCCGTGTTTGACGGCGTTGGAGCTGGAGCGGGCGCGGCCTTCGGGAGTGACGGGGCCGGTGCTGTGTTGGGCGTTGGCGCGGTTGGCTTCGAGACGGGCGTCGGAGAGCGGAGTTTTTTCCATAGAGTTCATTGCCATTTCGAACAAAGAAGTAGCACGGCGAAAGGGGGCCGGGGCGGGGGGAGGCGGGTAAGTGGTTGAGGGGGAAGGAGAGAAAAAATCGGGAGGCTTGAAAAAAGGCGGGCGCGGGGCGGGGGATCGGGCGGGCAGGGGCCACGGGGGATCGGGCGGGCAGGGGCCACAG
>CAIKMJ010000015.1 GCA_903828455.1 uncultured Acidobacteriia bacterium
ACCTTCAATCGCGCTATCCCGAACCGGACGAAGATTCACCCGATGCCGATACGCCAAACAGCCAAATCGCACCCGAAAATACCAAAGAACCCCAGAACCAGTTGAAAACACAGGACCGCGCCGCCCAACCCCCGCCCGCTGCAGCCCAAAACGCGGCCCACAGCCCCCACGCGGCCACCCCGAACCCGGCCCCGTCGCCCGATTCGCGCCCCGCCACCCCGCCGGCAACCCATCCACGAGCGCTAAAAATGGCCGCATGACGCGCTCCCCCTCCCGCAACCCGGCCGCACGTCGCCCAGCCGCACCACCCGTGCGCCCGCGCTCCCGGCTCCCTTTACTATGGGTTATGTCCTTCGCAGGTCTCCGCGTCCTCTCGCTCGAAAGCCGCCGCGGCCCGGAAATGGCCACCCTCATCCGGAAACAGGGCGGCGACCCGGTCATCGCCCCCTCCATGCGCGAAGTCCCGCTGGAACAAAACGACGAAGCCTTTGCCTTCGCCGAACGCCTTTTTCGCGGCGACTTCGACGCCGTCCTGCTCCTCACCGGCGTCGGCACGCGCCTCCTTTGGAACATCCTCTTAACGCGCTACGCCGCCGACGATCTCAAAGCCGCCTTCGCCCGCGTCACCCTCGTCGCGCGCGGCCCCAAGCCCTCGGCCGCCGTCCGCGAACTCGGCCTCCCTGCCCCCGTCCTCGTCCACGAGCCCAATACCTGGCGCGAAATTCTCACCGTCATGCGCGCGCGGCCGGAATCCCGCCTCGCCGTCCAGGAATACGGCAAGCCGAATACCGAACTCAACGAAGGCCTCCGCGCCCTCGGCCGCCACGTTTCGCCCGTCCGCGTCTACGCCTGGGATCTCCCCGAAGACCTCGGCCCTCTCCGCGACGCCGCCCGCCGCCTCGCCGAAGGCAGCATCGACGTCGCTCTTTTCACCACCTCCATGCAGCTCGTCAACCTCCTCCGCGTCGCCGCCGACGCGGGAATCGAGGCCCCCGTCCGCGCCGCCCTCGCCCGCTGCTTCCTCGCCTCCATCGGCCCCACCACCACCGAAACCCTCGAAGACAGCGGTTTACGGGCCGATTTCGAGCCCAGCCACCCCAAAATGGGTCTGCTGGTCAACGAATCCGCCGGAGTCGCCGCACAGGTGCTTGCGAACAGGAGATAATGAAAAATTGTCTTCCGTGTCCTCATCGCCGCTGAACGTCCACCTCGATCACTACGAGGGACCGCTCGATCTCCTGCTGGATCTCATCCGCCGGCAGCAGATCGACATCCGCGACATTCCCATTGCCACCATCACGGCCCAGTACCTCGCCTATCTGGATAAGGCGCGCGAGATGGATCTCGACGTCAACGCCGAATTCGTCTTCATGGCGGCGACTCTCATCCATATCAAGTCGCGCATGCTCCTGCCCGTCGATCCGGCGCTGCGCAAAGAGGGCGAAGCCGAGGAAGACCCGCGCGAAGAACTCGTCCAGAAGCTGCTCGAACACCAGCGCTTCAAGGACGCCGCCGAGATGCTGCAGCAAAAGCGCATCATCGAGGAAAACGTCTGGTCCAATCCCCAGATCAAACAGTTTGTTGCCGACGACGACGACCCCGGTCTCGCCGTCAGCATGTTCGATCTCGTCAAAGCCTTCGGCGAAGTGCTCGAACGTCTGAAGAGCCGCCCGGTTTACGAAATTAAGGAAGAAGAGATCTCGGTCAGCGACATGATCCGCAATGTCGGCGCCCTGCTCGGCGCAACCCGGCCGGATAAGCCGCTCTTCATCCTGCAGGTGATGGAACAGCAGCGCACGCGCCGCGCCATGATCTGCCTGTTCCTCGCCGTCCTCGAGATGGTGAAGGCGCAGACGGCAAGGATCCTGCAGGCCGACCTGTTCGGCGAAATCGCGCTGGCCAAAGGCGAGCGCTACGGCGACGAAGGCGCGGAACCGGCCGCCGCCATCGAAGAAGAGTACAAGTAAGTCAGTAAAGGAACGACAGGAACGAATGGGCTCTCCCGATATGGATCCGCAGGCCGCGATGGCCCCGGAACGGACTGAAGTGGAAATCACCGAGCAGGCAGCCGCGCCGCGCGAAACCCCGGCCGCCGTCCCGGACGAAATTGCCGGCGATGCCCCCAGCGAAATGGCCGGCGATGCTGCCGGCGATGCTGCCAGCGATGCCCCCAGCGATGCTGCCAGCGAAGCCGTCGCCAGCGAAGCCGTCGCCGAAGCCGTCGCGGAAATGGTGACGGAAGCCGTCGCCGAAACCGTCACCGAAGCCGTCACCGAAGCCGTCGCCGAAGCGGCAGCTGAAACCGCAGCCGCCACACAGGCCGCCTCCGATGGCAGCGGCGAGTCGTCCCCCGAAGGCCTCTCCGCCGAAGAACTGCTGCCCAATCAGCCCGACGCCGCCAGCGCAAACGAACTCAAGGACGCCAAACTAAAAGCCGTCCTCGAAGCCATCATCTATATTACGGATGAGCCGCTGACCCTCGAACAGATCTCCACCGCCATCGAACAGCCCCTCGAACGCGTCGCCGACCTTCTCGACCAGCTGGCCGCCGACTACGAAGATCCCTCGCGCGGACTCAGCATCCGCGAAGTCGCCGGCGGCTACAAGATGGCGACCAAGCCCGAGCACCACGAAGAAGTCCGGCGCTTCGTCAAGAATCTCAACCCGCCCCTGAAGCTTTCCCTGCCCGCCCTCGAAACCCTGGCCGTCATCGCCTACAAACAGCCCATCACGGCGCCGGAAATCATGGAGATCCGCGGCGTGCAGGGCGCGGGCGTGCTGAAGACGCTGCTCGACCGCAAGCTCATCGCCGCCGGCGGCCGCAAACAGGTCATCGGCAAACCCATCCTGTACAAAACCACCCGCGAGTTCCTCGTCCAGTTTGGTCTGAAGGATCTCAACGAACTGCCGACCCTCAAGGAATTCCAGGAAATCGGCCGCATGGACACCGAAGGCACCCCCGAAAGCGCGGCGGACGACGCCATTGAAGCGGCCCGCGAAGCCAACGTGGAAACGCCGCTGTTCGCCGAAGAACCCGGCGCGCCGAAGGAGGCCGACCTCACCGTCATGCCCGAAACCGCAGCCGAAGCAACCGATCCGTCGCCCGCCGAATCCAGTGAGGCAGAGACAGCATAGTGCCCGAAGAACGCCTCCAGAAAATTCTCGCCACCGCCGGGATCGCCTCGCGCCGCAAGGCCGAAGAGCTGATCCTCGAAGGCCGCGTCACCGTCAACGGCGCCATCGTCACGGAACTGGGCAGCAAGGCCGACGCCGGGCGGGACCACATTAAGGTGGATGGGAAGCTGATCCGCCCGCCGAGCGAGTTCCTCTACATCGCGCTCTATAAGCCGGATTGCGTCGTAACCACCGTCAGCGACCCGCAGCGCCGCACCACCGTCATCGACCTGCTGCAGGGACTGCGCACCCGCGTCTTCCCCGTCGGCCGCCTCGACTACCACAGCGAAGGTCTGCTGATCCTCACCAACGACGGCGAATTCGCCAACCTCATCACCGCCGCCAAAAGCCACGTTCCCAAAACGTACCTGGTGAAGATCAAAGGCCAGCTCACCGAGGAGGAAGAGGAAAAGTTCCGCAACGGCGTCCCCATCAGCGGCCGCCGCACCGCGCCCGCCGGACTGCGGCTCATCCGCCGCGGCGACAATCCCTGGTACGAGGTCCGTCTCATTGAAGGCCGCAACCAGCAGATCCGCATCATGTTTAAGCACTTCGGCCATCTGGTGGAAAAACTGCGGCGCGTCCGCATCGGCACCCTGGAAGTCGGCGGCCTGAAACCGGGCGAGTTCCGGCTGCTCAGCACCGACGAGGTGCGAAAATTGAAGCGATTGGCCGAAGGCAAACCGGAAGCGCACAGCACCGGCCGCCCGGAAGCGCAGGCCAAAGCCCGTCCCGGGGTCAAGCCCGGCCGCGGGCCGCAGAGCATCAAACGTCAGGGACCGGAGCGAAAGGCGGGCGGGAAGTCAAAAAATGGCCGGTGAGAATCTGCTGCGGAATTCGAAAACCATCGCGGTCGTCGGTCTTTCCAGCCGCCGCACGCGCCCGAGCTACGGCGTCTCCGAGTACATGAAGTCGCGCGGCTACACCATCATTCCGGTCAACCCGAATGAAGCCGAAGTGCTCGGCGAAAAGGCCTACGCCACGCTCGACGATGTGCCGGTGCCGGTCGACATTGTCGACGTCTTCCGCCGCTCGGAAAATGTTCCCGAGATCGTCGATGCCGCCATCCGCATCGGCGCCAAAGGCCTCTGGCTGCAGGAAGGCGTAGTCCACGAGGAAGCCGCGGCGAAAGCTCGCGCGGCCGGCCTCGAAGTCGTGATGGATCGTTGCATCCTCAAAGAGCATCGCCGCATGGTCGCCCAGTAACAGCGCCCAATAACCAGCGAGCGTAACCAGCGCCGACTGGCAGCGCCAGGTATTCAGCAACCGTAGCCAGCGCCGCAGCCAGCGTCCGGCAGCCAGGGAGCCTGGCCAGCGCGAGCAGTCAGCGAACAGTGACCAGCGAGCGTAACCAGCGCCGACTGGCAGCGCCAGGTATCCAGCAACCGTAGCCAGCGCGAGCAGTCAGCGAACAGTAGCCAGCGAACGTAGCCAGCGCGAGCAGTCAGCGTCCGGCAGCCGCGGAGCCTGGCCGGCGCGGGCAGTCAGCGAACAGTACCCAGCGAACGTAGCCAGCGCGAGCAGTCAGCGAACAGTAGCCAGCGCCCGGCAGCCAGCGCTGGTAGTCAGCGTCCGGCAGCCACGGAGCCTGGCCAGAGGGGGCAGTCAGCGTCCGGTGGTCAGCGCCCGGCAGCCAGGGAGCCGGGCCAGCGCGGGTAGTCAGCGTCCGGCAGCCACGGAGCCTGGCCAGAGGGGGCAGTCAGCGTCCGGTAGTCAGCGCCCGGTAGTCAGCGCCCGGTAACCAGCGAACGTAGCCAGCAACGGTGCCGTACGGCATACCTCTTCGCTAAAGTTTCCTCCCCCCCGCGCCGATAAGCTCCTGTGAACGGGGGAGACGTTCCACAGCTTGTTTTTTGATTGCCGCGTATCGAAGTGCGCGTGTACGGTCGCCGTCGGAGCGAGTGGAGTTTCGGCATGAACGCCGGATTGACCTCCTCTCTCGCGTCGGCGGGCGTGACCACGGTCGGGGTGGCTGCGGTCGGCGTCACCACGGCGTGGCGCTCGCCGTGGTTCTGGCTGGCGGCGATTCTCTTCGTTGCGCTGGTCGGCATCGTCATGCGGGTCCGCGAAGTGCGGCACCGGCAACGCGAACTGGCCTTGCGTCTGGCGGTGCGGCGTCAGACGCAGGAACTGGAGCGGGAGCGCCTGCGCGAGCGGGAACGGAACCGCATTCTGGAGATGCTGGTTTCCAATGAGCCGCTCGGCTCGGTGCTGGACGCGCTGGTGCGTATGATCCGCGTGCAGGCGCCGCGCGCCGGCTGTGCGCTGGTGCTTCGCCGCTCGGATGGGTGCCGCGTGGCCGGAGCGTCGGAGTGTCCGCGCGAGTGGCTGAGCGCTCTGCGCGTCCCGTATGCGGTGCCGTTCGAGGTCTGGCGCCAGCCGCTGCGCCACGAGTCGGTTTCGCAGTCGCCGGCCTGGAAGGTCTTTTGCGGCGAACTGCAGGGCGCGCCGCCGCCGGAGGCGATCCGCTCGTGGCCGATCGGGAATCCGGAAGCTCCGCTCGGTGCGCTGCTGCTGTTCTACCGGGACGGCGAGGGTCCGGGCGAGCACGACGATACAGCGGCGGAAGTCGGCGAACGGCTCGCTCGTCTGGCGATCGAGCACGGGAGGCTGTACGACGATCTGCATTTCCAGGCGCATCACGACAGCCTGACCTCGCTGCCCAACCGGATTCTGTTCGCCGACCGCCTGGGCCGTTCGCTGCGCGAGGCGGCCGTACTCGGCCAGCGCGTGGCGGTGATGTACGTGGATCTGGACCGCTTCAAGCAGATCAACGATACCCTGAGTCACCGGGTCGGCGATCTGTTTCTTTGCGAAGTGGCGAAGCGGATGAGAGACACGCTGCGCCCTGCCGATACGCTGGCCCGAATCGGCGGCGACGAGTTCACGGTGGTGATTCCGGACGTGCAGGACGGCCTCGAAGCGGAAGAGATTGCCGGACGGCTGCTCGACGCCATCCGTGAGCCCGTCACCGTTGACGGCAACCAGATTGGCGCCGGTGCCAGCATCGGTATCGCGCTCTATCCGGCCGACGGCGCGGACGCCGAGCAACTGCAGCGCGCCGCCGACGCCGCCATGTACTGCGCCAAGGAAATGGGCCGGAACCGCGTCCAGTCGTTTTCCACCCGCAACGACCGGCTGGACCGCGCGCGCATGGATGAAGAGCTGCGCGAGGCGCTGCGCAACGAGTATTTCGTGGTTCACTACCAGCCGAAGGTGACCGAGGAGGGCCGCATCGCCGGGCTCGAAGCGCTGGTCCGCATGCAGCACCCGGTTCACGGGCAGATTCCGCCTGCCAGCTTTATCCCGTCGAGCGAGGCCAGCGGCCTGATCGTCCCGCTCGGCGCCTGGGTTCTCGACGAAGCCTGCCGCCAGATTGTGGACTGGCAGGCGCGCGGCGTCGATCCGGTGGTGCCGGTGGCCGTCAACGTTTCGCCGGTGCAGATTTCCCGGCCCGATTTCGCCGCCTCGGTGGAGCGCTGCCTCGCGCGGCACCATCTGTCGCCTTCCATGATTGAGCTGGAGCTGACCGAAAGCCTGATGATCACCGGAGCCGAGGAGGCGCTGCGCCAGATGCGGATTCTGCGCGCCATGGGGATTCGCCTTTCGATAGACGACTTCGGCTCCGGCTACTCCTCGCTCAGTTACCTGCACAGGCTGAACGTAGATTCCATCAAGCTCGACAAATCGTTCGTCCAGTCGATCGATTCCGACCTGATGGCGCGCCGCCTCGTTCAGGCCATGGTGGGCGTGGCGCAGGGGCTGGGACTGCACGTAGTGGCCGAAGGCGTCGAGACCGAGGCGCAGCGCGATATCCTGCTGGCCGCGGGCTGCTCCACCATGCAGGGCTTCCTGTTCGCCCGTCCGCAGCCGGCGGAGGCAGCCGAGGTTCTGCTGCGCGACGGCGTGCTCGGCGCGTGGCCGGGGCAGGAAACGCATCCGCCCGCGCCGGCGCCGGAGATTGCGGCGGCAGGCAGCGACATGCTCGCGCTCGCCTCGTCCGTTACGCCCCAGTCCGCCGGGAACCGCGAAACTATCCGTGCCTGACCGCCGTCCGTGGCTCTGGCGGTAAAATACCCACTTGTCCTTGTCAGAGCGAACGCTCACACATAAGCCGGTGACCGCGTTGATCACCGGCGCCGGCCGCGGCATCGGCAAACGCCTCGCCATCGGCTTCGCCCGCGCCGGGATTACCGTCGGTCTCCTCGGCCGCCATCAGGGCGAACTCGACGTCACGCGCCTCGAAATCGAAGATGCCGGCGGCACCGCCCACCGGCTCCGCGCCGACGTCCGCGACTTCGAACAGATGGCCGCCGCCGTCGACCGCATGAACGCCATCCGCGGCGCCATCGACATCCTCATCGCCAACGCCGCTGTGCTTGGTCCGGTGGGCCCGTTTTCTCACCAGCACGCGAAGGACTGGAAGGATGTCTTCGACACCAACGTCATCGGCGTCATGAATTCCTGCCGCGCCGTGCTGCCGCAGATGGTGCATCGCCGCCACGGCAAGATTCTGGCGATTGTCGACAACTGCGCCTCCCATGCCCGGCCCCATTTCGCGCCTTATGCCGCCAGCAAGGCCGCCGTTGTGCGGTTTGCCGAATCGCTGGCCGAAGAGGTGCGCGACCACAACATTCAGGTCAACTGCATCGCGCCCGGCAACGCTTACACCAGCATGACGGACGAGATTCTGGAAGCCGACGAACGTGCCGGCTCCCGCGAAATCGAGGAGGCGGAAAAGACGCGCCTCACCGGCGGCATCGCGCCCGACAAGCAGACGCAGCTTGCGCTCTTCCTCGCCTCCGACCGCTCCAACCACCTCACCGGCAAACTCATCCACGTCACCGATGACTGGAAGCGGCTCGAACAGGAAAATACCCGCGCCGACGCCTTTACGCTGCGCCGTCATTTAAGGTAAATTTTCCCTCGCTACAATAAGCCTTTGGCGACGCGCGGGCCCATATCGCCCGCGCACCCCCGCCGCCAGCCAGAGGAGACCCCGCATGAGTCGAACCCGGATCGCACGCCGACTGCCCCTGATGCTCCTGCTCGCCGTTTCCGCCGCCAGCGCGCGGGACGTCACCGTGCGCATACTTGCCACCACCGACCTGCACGGCAACATCTACCCCTACGACTACTACACGGCGAAAGAAGCACCGCGGGGCCTCGCCAAACTCTCCACCCTGATTGCCGCCGAGCGCGCCGCCAACCCGAATACCCTGCTGCTCGATTGCGGCGACACCATCCAGGGCGCGCCGCTCGAAGGCGTCTATCAGTACAACGTGCTGCACGGGCACCTGCCGCTCAACATCGCGCCGACGCAGCCGGCCGGCGCTCCCGACCCCATGATGACGGCCATGAACGCCCTCGGCTACGACGTCATGACGGTGGGCAATCATGAGTGGAACTTCGGCCTGAAGAACCTCACAGCCGCCCGCGAAGCCGCCAGATTCCCCTGGATCTCCGCCAGCGTCGAGGTCAGTTCCGGTGCGGCGTTGAAGCCGTTTGCGCCCTATTTCGTGAAGACCGTGGCCGGAGTGAAGATCGCCGTCATCGGCATCACCACACCGAGCGAGCCTTCCTGGGAGCCGCCCGAGCACTACGCCGGCTACCGTTTCCTGCAGGGCAGGCAAGCCGCAGCGAATGCGGTTGCCGAACTGAAGCGCACCGTTCATCCGGACGTGATCGTGGTCGCCGCCCACGCCGGTCTGGAGAAGGAAGTCAGGGACGGCAAGGTTCTCACCACTCCTTCGGCCATTGAAAATCTGCCGGGCGAGAACATGATCCACCAGATTGCCACCGAAGTGCCGGGCATCGACGCCATCATCTTCGGGCACACCCATTCCGAACTGGCGAGCGCGAAAATCGGCGACGTGCTGTTGATGCAGCCGCGCAACTGGGGCATGTCGCTCGGCGAAATGGACCTGCACCTCGAAGACGGTCCCGACGGCCACTGGCATCTCAAATCGAAAGAGAGCCGCGTGATTCCGGTCCAGGCGACCACGCCGGTGGATGAAGCAATTCTCGCCATCGGCAAACCGTATCACGAAACCGCACAGCGCTTTCTCGATGCACCGGTGGCCACAAGTCCCGTTGCGATGACCGGCGCCACGGCGCGCGTGCAGGATTCGCCCATGGCCGCCATGGTGCACGAAACGCAGCTCTATTATTCGAAGGCTGACATTTCGTTTGTGTCGATCTTCAATGCCGGTCTGCGCATCGCCAAAGGTCCGGCCACGGTGCGGCAGATTGCCGGCCTTTACCTGTACGACAACACGTTGTACACGATCGAAGGCAACGGCAAAATGGTTCGCGAGGCGCTGGAAAACGCGGCCCGTTACTTCGTCACATGTACCGGCGAATGCAACAGCGGCCCGCTCATCAATCCGGCGATTATCGGCTACAACTTCGATATGGCCGCCGCGCCGGACAACGCGCTGCAGTATGAAATCGATCTGCGCCAGCCGGCCGGACACCGCATCGTCAATCTGCGTTATCGTGGCCAGCCGCTGGCGGATGAGCAGAAGCTGCGCATCGCGCTGAACAACCATCGCTACGCCGGCTCCGGCGGCTTCACCATGTTCCCGGGCGCCCCGATCGTCTGGCGGTCGACCGCGGAGATTCGCGACCTGATGATCGACTATTACACGGAGCGCAAAATGCTTCCGGCCGGGCCGCTCAACAGCTGGAAGGTGATTCCGGAAACCGCGGCGCAGGAACTGCTGCGCGAAGCCTCGCGCGATACCGCGCCGGTACTTAAATAGGCAGCTTTTTCAGCAGTGCCCTGGCTTCCCTGAACTGGGGAAAAAGCTTCTCATGCGCCTTGAATTCCGGTGTATGGACGCAGCGCCGCGAACCGCGGTGATCCACCGGATATTGCAGATGCAGCATCTCGTGGAACATCACGTATTCGAGGGCGAGGCGCGGCGTGCGCGGATCGTCGAACACGCGGCTGATCATAATCATGTTGTGCGACGGGTCGAAATGGCCGAGCCGCGTGCGCGAACGGGAATGGCTCCAGCCCAGCGCCGGCCGCGCCATCATGCCGCCGAAGTGCCGGGCGTTCAGCTCTTCGAACACTTCTTCCAGATGATGCTCGGAGCCCTCCGGCCCGGTATGCACCTTGCGGCCGCGCGCCTGGCGCACGAGGCCGATGCGCCGCCGCATATCCTTCCGGTTCAGATACAGCCGATACCGGTGATTGAACTGCTTCTCGGCCGGCCGCCGGTACAGCTTGCCCAGCAGAATGTGAGCCAGCGCTTCGGTCACCGGCGCGGGCGCGCCTTCCAGCAGATCGGTGATGCGGACTTCAATGCGTCCCTCGGCCAGCCGCACGTGACTGTCGGCATTGGCAAACTGCTTAAACTCGACTGCAATGGGCGGCAGCGGGCTGCGCGGCCGGATTTCGCGGTGCACGCGGCGGAAGATCTCCTCCGGCGTTTCGAAGAACAGAGTCGCCGCCAGATTCACCGGTTCGCCGGTCGGCGTAAGAAATCCCTGCTCCGAAGCAACCTCATCGACCATAATGAAAGATTACCGATTTTCACAGCTATGTTCCAGTAAAGCCGTCCAGCATCCGGTGCGGCGCAATGACTAAAGAACTCTGACTATACGATGCCTTCCATCAAACCGAAAATCTCCGCCGTCGGCTGCTACGTCCCGCCCGGCGTATTGACCAATCACGACCTCGAAAAGCTCGTGCAGACCAACGACGAGTGGATTCTGGACCGCACCGGCATCTCCGAGCGCCACATTGCCGCGCCGGACGTTGCGACTTCGGATCTGGCCACGCACGCCGCGCGCGCCGCGCTCGCTCAGAACGGCATCGACCCTTCCGATCTGGACGCGATTATCGTCTGCACCGTCACGCCGGATATGTTCTTCCCCTCCACGGCCTGCATCGTGCAGCACAATCTGGGCGCGAAGGGCGTGTGGGGCTTCGACCTGATCGCGGCCTGCAGCGGCTTCATCTACGGCCTCAACACGGCCGCCAACTTCGTGGCCGCGGGCACGCACAAGAAGGTGCTGGTGATCGGCGCCGACACGATGAGCCGAATTCTCGACTACGAAGACCGCGCGACCTGCGTGCTGTTCGGCGACGGCGCCGGAGCCTTCGTGGTGGAACCGGACACATCCGGCGGGGAAGCGCTCGGTTATATCGATTTTCTGGGCGAGATCGATGGCTCGGGCGGCGAATTCCTGAAGATGCCGGCGGGAGGCAGCCGCATGCCGGCCTCGGCGGAGACCGTTGCCAACAAGCTCCACTTCGTGCACCAGGAAGGCCAGCAGGTCTTCAAATTCGCGGTGAACCGGATGTTCCAGATGAGTTCGGAACTGCTGCGCCGCAACGGGTACACCGTCGACGACCTCGCGCTGCTGATCCCGCATCAGGCCAACAAACGGATCATCATGGCCACGCGCGAGCGGCTCGGCATCCCGGAAGAAAAAGTGATGATGAACATCGGCCACTACGGCAATACGACGGCCGGAACCATCCCGCTCGCCACGCGCGATGCGCTGGAGCAGGGCCGGCTGAAGCGGGGCGACCTTGTGCTTTTCGCCGCCGTAGGCGCGGGCTACACAACCGGCGCCAGCCTTTGGCGCTGGGCGTATTAGGACGTCGCCCCACGGGGTGCGGCGCTGCTATAGTGTGTTGTAACTGACACTGCCGTGGAAGCCCTCCAACAGGATGCGACCGTTGCCGAGCTTTTAAAGAAGCTGGAGGATGCTCGTATTGAGCGCCAGGAAGCCGTCCAGAAGACACTGGCGGCCAGCCATGGCGAGATGGAGCATCTGCGGCAGACCATTGTGGCGATGCGCGAGGAACTGGAATCGGGCCGCGCCGCCACCCAGGAGCAGGTGCAGCAAACCGTGCTCCGGACGCACGACGAAATTACGCAGCTTCGCCAGACCATCAGCGTGCTGCGCGACCAGATGGAACAGATGCGATTCGAAAAGCAGCAGGCCGTCCAGGAAGCCGTCGCCGCTTCCAGCGATGAAATCGCGCAGCTGAAGAAGACCATCCAGGCGCTGCGCGACGAGATGGAGAATCATCGCGCGCGCTACAACGAGGAGAAGCAGTCGGCGCTGGTGAATAACCGCGATCATCTGAAGCACCTCGAAGACATGGTGGTGGCGCTGCGCGACCAGCTGGAGAAGGCTCGCGCGTCGGGAGGTGCGGCGTGAGTACCCAAACCACGCTGCCGCAGAACACGGGAGCGCCGCCGGCAGAGGTCGCCGAAGAACCCAAGACGCAGATGCAGCATCTGGAGCTGCTGCTGCGCGTGGCAAAGGAAGTTGCGGCGCACGACACGCTCGAAGACATGCTGCGCAACATCGTCACGGTCAGCGCCGAAGAGACCGGCGCGGATCGCGGCACGCTGTTCCTCAACGACGAGCGCACCGGTGAGCTTTACTCGCGCTACGCGCAGGGAACGACGCTGCGGGAAATCCGCATCCTCAACAATGCCGGCGTGGCCGGCCACGTCTTCACCACGGGCGTCGGCACCATTGTGCACGACCCGTACAACGATCCGCGATTCAATGCAAAGGTCGACCAGGAGACGGGCTACGTAACGAAGAGCATTCTCTGCGCTCCGGTCCGGACGGTGAAGGGCGAAGTCATCGGCGTCCTCCAGATGCTGAACCGGCAGGAGGGGCCGTTCACCGAGGCTCATCTGCGGCTGCTGGAAGACATGACGGCGCTCACGTCCATGGCGCTGCGGAGCCGGCAGTTCCTCGAGCGCATGCACGCGGCGCGCGAGCAGGAGATTCGCTTCCTCGATGTGATTGCGGACGTCACGTCCGACATCGACCTCGGCACCATGCTGCTTAAGGTCGTCACCGAAGCCGCGAAGATGCTGGAGGCCGACCGCGCCACGCTGTTCCTGCACGACGAAAAGACCAACGAGTTGTTTTCGCGCGTCGCCATGGGGGATTCGATCGGCGAGATCCGCATGCCCAGTCACGTGGGCATCGCCGGCGCCGTGTTCACGTCGGGCAAGACCATCAACATTCCCTACGCGTATGCCGACCTGCGGTTCAACCCGGCATTCGACAAGCGCACGGGGTACTTCACGCGATCCATCCTCTGCGTCCCGATCACCAACAAGGCCGGCAAGACGATCGGCGTCACGCAGGCGCTGAACCGCCGCAGCGGCCCGTTCACCCCCGAGGATGAAGCCCGGCTGAAAGCGTTCACGGCGCAGCTGGCCATCAGCCTCGAAAGCGCGCGCCTGTTCGATCAGGTGCAGCAGGTCAAGAACTACAACGAAAGCATGCTGCAGAGCATGACGAACGGCGTGATCACGCTCAACGAGAACGGCGTGATCGTGACGTGCAACGCGGCCGGACTGCGCATCCTGAAAACCACGGCGCCCGAGATCCTGAAAAAGAAGGCGGAAGAGTACTTCACCGAGCAGAATGCCTGGGTGATCGAACGCATCAAGGTCGTGGAGCAGAGCCTGCAGAACGACAGTGTCATCGACGCGCATCTGGTGGCCGGCGGCGAGACGATGTCGGTCAACCTGACGTCGCAGCCGCTGATGAGCACCGACGACAAGGGCGCGGCGAAACGAATCGGCACCATGCTCATGATCGAAGACGTGAGCAGCGAAAAGCGCATGAAATCGACCATGTCGCGCTACATGGATCCGCGCCTCGCCGAACAGCTGATGGCGGGCGGCGAAGATGCGCTCGGCGGCCGCAGCGCGCTCGTCACGGTGCTGTTTTCCGACGTGCGCAGCTTCACCAGCATCACCGAAGAACTGGGCGCGCACGGCACGGTGCGGCTGCTCAACGAATACTTCACCATCATGGTGGAGTGCATCCAGAAGCGCGGCGGCATGCTCGATAAGTTCATCGGCGACGCCATTATGGCCGAATTCGGGCTGCCGATACCGCACGGCGATGACGAAGACCGCGCCCTCGGCACGGCGATTTCGATGATCGAAGACCTTCGGACATGGAATACCGAACGCATCTCGAACGGCAAGAAGCCGGTCGATATCGGCATCGGGCTCAACACGGACAATGTGGTGTCGGGCAACATCGGGTCGCCGCGCCGCATGGATTACACGATCATCGGCGACGGGGTGAACCTGGCGGCCCGGCTCGAAAGCGCCTGCAAGCAGTACGGCGCGAAGATTCTGATCAGCGAATTCACGTACAAGCGGCTCAAGGGCACCTACCGGGTACGCGAGGCGGACAAGGTCGTGGTGAAGGGCAAGTCCGAAGCGGTGGGCGTCTATGAAGTGCTGGACTTCCACACGGAAGAGACGTTCCCGAACTTGTCCGACGTGCTGCAGTGCTACAAAGTCGGCCTCGGCCACTACCGCAAGCAGGAGTGGGATAAGGCGCTGCGGGCGCTCAACGAAGGGCTGAAGCTGAATCCGGCCGACAAGCTTTCGGCGATCTACGTGGAACGCGCCGAATTCATGAAGGCGAATCCTCCGGGCGACGACTGGGACGGCGTCTGGGTTTTGAAATCGAAGTAAGCCCTGAAGTCGAAGTAAGTCTTGAAGCCCAGGCAGACCTGGGTATCCTGTCACACGGCGGTGGAAAAACCCAGCCGCACCCCTGCGCCGGGTTCGACACCGGCGAGATAGATAATGCCGCCGGGATCGGAACGGCGCTCCACCATCTTTTCGCCGTCCACTTCCACGTGGAAGGCGCGCTTCGGTTCGAGGCCCACGACGAAGACGTGGAGGTCTTCTGTGTTGCCGCCGGTGTTGCTGCCGGTGTTGCTGCCGGTGTCGCCGCCGGTGTTGCCGCCGGTGTTGCCGCCGGTATTACTGACGGTGTTGCTGCCGGTGTTGCTGACGGTGTTGCCGCCGCCAGTTGGGGCGCCGCCATCCGCGCTCCGGTCGGCAGGATTGGCGGACGGCGTCTGAAACTTTCGTTCGTCGCGGGCGAAGAGGATGACGGCGGAATCGATATCGAGCGGCTCGCGCGAGGTCTTCGGATCAAGCGTGGTGACCGCGCCGTCGCGGAATAACTGCAGCCGCCCGCCGAAAAAACCAACCCACTGCGCGTCGTCTTCCCAGGAAGAGCGGACGAAGAGCTGGCCGCCGATTTCGTCATGCAGGGCGAGCGAGATGTGGAAGTAGCTGAGGCCCGGCTGATAGGGATTGGCCCATAACAACTCGTAAGCAATGCCGGCGGCGCCGCGCAGCAGGAATCGATCGTTCATGAGCCAGCCCTGCAGGAGTTGCGACGAGGCTTCGTTGGTGTCGAAGGCGACCATGGCGAGTTCGGCCGCGCGGGAGAGAGTGGCTTTGCCGGGATCCGGGCCGCGGGTTTCGATGGCCTCGTCGGCGGGAATGCGGTATTCGTTTTCGGCGCCCGGAAACGGCGCGGGGTAGTGCGCCATCAGGTGCTGTACCGGATACTGGCGGAACCAGGCGGGATAGGTTTCGCGCAGATCGAAGTTCAGATTGTCGCGAAAGGCATGCATCAGCTCCAGCAGGGGGTAAGCGTCGGCGTTGGGCAGACGCGTCTGACGGTCGCGCAGGCCGGCGATGAAGGTGCCGAGCCAGAAGTCTTCGAAGACCTGCCGCAGGGCAATTTCGCTGGCCTCCGGGCGGGCATCGCTGAGGGCGACAGCGGCGAAGACTTTGTCGCGCGCGGCCGCCAGAGTGGTGACGGGCGCCGGGTCGGCAATGGCTTGCTGCAGCTTGGCCAGGAGCTGATCGCGATCGGAACCTTTGAGGAGCGAGTCGCACCAATCGGCAATTAAGGCGATGTGGCGGGTGTCGCCGGCGGATACGGCGGCGGGCCCGACGGCCCAGGCGACGGCGCGGACGCCGGACTCGCGATCGTCCGCCAACTGGAAACGCAGGGCCTGGACGAAAGCGAGTTCGGGAAATGCGGCACTGGCGGCCCAGAGGGTTTCAAACTGCTCCCAGCGCAGGGACTGGCGTTCGCGTTCGCGGCGCAGCAGTTTCAGCCGGGCGGGACGAAGCAGCAGGCGCGGACCATCGGTGTAGGCGCGGAAAGAATCGGGCTGGGTGTCCGCGGACAGAGCGGCGGGGGCGAAAAAGGCCGGCAGGGCGGCGAGGGCGCCGATTGCGGTGCGCCGCGTGATTTTCGTTGCCGCCGTTGTCATCGTCGCCGTTGTCATCGTCGCCGTTGTAACCGCCTCCGATTTTTTCATAATGCGGGCCTACACGCTCACGGGCTCGAGCAGGGCTTCGCCGGTCAGTCTGATGACCTCGGCCTGCAGGGTTTGATTGAGGCTGCCGCGGTCGGAGGGTTTGAGGCTGGCGGTCTCGATGGGGTCGCCGATGTGGATCTGGACGGTACAGGGGCGCAGCAGCATGGAACCCATGGGCAGGGCGGTACGGATGTTGACGAGTCCGACGGGAACGACCGGGACGCCGGACTTGAGGGCAACATGCGCCGCACCCTCCTTGAACGGGCGGATACCCTGGATGGGCGTACGGCCGCCTTCGGGGAACAAGACGACGGAGACGCCGCGTTCGCGGATGAGGCGGGCGCCCTCGGACATGGAGCGGAGCGAGGCGCGGGGGTCGTCGCGAACCACTTCGAGGTGACCGGCGTGGCGCAGATGCCAGCCGAGGAATGGCACGGAGAACAGGCCCTTTTTGGCGAAGAAGCGGATCTGCAGCGGCACGGAGCTGAGGATGACCGGGATATCGAGATAGCTGGTGTGGTTGGAGACGAGGACGTAGCTGCCGTCGGTCTGGAGCTTTTCCATGCCGAAGGTTTCGAGGCGGACGAAGGCGAGGCGCAGGAGCCACTTCGACCAGACGCGCGAGATGGCGTGCTGGGTGCGGCCATCGCGATTGAACAGCCCGCTGAGCAGCGAGATGCAGGCCATGACGGCGGTGAACAGGATGATGAGCGGTGCGGAGATGAAGAGGGCGCGGATTCGCCACATAGTGAATTAATTAAGCCTCGATTAAACCTGACCAGAGAGTGAACCTCTATTATCGCCGTCATGCGTCTTGTAGACTACGAAGTTAGGAGCCATATGCAGAAAACCATCAGCATTTTGTCACTCGGCGCGCTTGCGCTCGCCGGAACCAGCCTGTTTGCCCAGGGCAAGGGCGACGCGGCCAAGGGCAAGGCCGTATTCGAACAGTGCAGCGTCTGCCACAACGCGGACAGCGCGGAAGTCAAGATGGGCCCCGGCCTGAAGGGCCTGTACAAGCGTAAGCTGACCGACGGCAAGGCGGCGACCGATGCCACGGTGGGCGCGAAGATCGACGCGGGCGGCGGCGGGATGCCGGCTTACAAAGATCTGCTGTCGGCCGCGGAAAAGGCCAACGTCATCGCCTACCTGAAGACGCTCTAACGAGCGACGGGCGGGGCGGTTCGTTCCACCGACTGGCGCGGCAAAGCGCCGGATTGCCGGGACGAGAGGCCGGCGCGGGTTCGGCATGAGACTACTTTCCATTTGTTTCCTCGCCGGGGGGCTGGCCGCCGGGACCCATCTGTATGCGCAGAGCGCGCAGAAGGCGCCCGGGCAGCAGCCCCCCGCGGCTGTTCCGGCGCAGAGTGCGCGGCCACAATCGGCGGCGCAACTGCCG
>CAIKMJ010000016.1 GCA_903828455.1 uncultured Acidobacteriia bacterium
GCAAAAAGCGCATTGGCCGTGGCATGGGCTCCGGACGCGGCAAGACGTCCACACGCGGCCATAAGGGCGCGCGTTCCATTTCCGGCTACAGCATCATGCGCGGCTTCGAAGGCGGCCAGATGCCGCTGCACCGCCGTCTGCCGAAGCGCGGATTCAATACCATTTTCAAGAAGCATTTCGCCCTTGTGAACCTGCGCGACCTCGAGAAGCTGGAAGGCAACTCGTTCACGCCCGACAGTCTGCTGGCGCTCGGGGTGATCCATAAGCTCGGCGACGGGCTGAAGGTTCTGGCGAACGGCGAAATCACGCGCGCCATCACCGTGGAAGCGCACGTCTTCTCCAAAGCGGCGGCGGAAAAGATTCAAAAGGCCGGAGGCGAAGCCCGCGTGGTTGGCGCCGGCGCTGCCCCGCAGCAGGCGTAGCAAAAGACGAAGGAAATCCGTAAAGGAAACCGAACGCCGTGAACAAGCTGTTTGAAGCCATCAGTAATGTCTTCCGCATTCCGGATCTCCGGAAGCGGGTAGGGTTTACGTTCCTCATGCTGGCCATCTACCGGCTGGGCAGCTTCATTCCCACGCCCGGCATCAATGTGGTCCGGTGGCAGGACTTCCTGCAGCGTCAGAACGGCTCCATTTTCGGATTCTTCGACCTGTTCGCGGGTGGTAACATTCGGCGCCTGTCGATTTTCGCGCTGGGAATCATGCCGTATATCACGGCATCGATCATCCTGCAGCTTCTGACTGTGGTTGTTCCGACGCTGGAAAAGCTGCAGAAGGAAGGCGAGCTGGGCCGCCGCAAGATCACGCAGTGGACGCGTTATCTGACGGTTGGACTCGGCATTGCGCAGTCCTTCGGTATTTCGATGGGCCTGCAGGGGATGTCCGATAACATCGTGATCAACCCCGGCATCGGTTTTATTCTGCTCACGATTCTCTCGCTCACCACGGGCACGGCCTTCATCATGTGGCTGGGCGAGCAGATCACCGAGCGCGGCATTGGCAACGGCATGTCGCTGATCATCTTCACCGGCATCGTGGTGGGTGTGCCGGCGGCGATCGGCAATCTGTACACGAACGTATTCGTTACGCATGAATGGAGCGTGCTGACGCTGGCCATCGTGCTGGTCATGATGGTGTCGGTTGTCGCCTTTATCGTGCTGGTTGAACTGGGCGAGCGGCGGATTCCGGTGCAGTACGCCAAGCGCGTGGTCGGGCGGCGCGTGATGGGTGGCCAATCGACGCATATGCCGCTGAAGGTGAATGCGGGCGGCGTGATTCCGGTTATCTTCGCCTCGTCGATGCTGGCGTTTCCGCAGACGGCTGCCAACATTCCGTTTGTCCGCAATAATGCGTGGATCAGCAATACGCTGGCGACAATTCGCCACGGCGAGCCGCTCTACGTGCTGCTCTTCATTGCGCTGATCGTGTTCTTCTGCTTCTTCTACGTGTCGATCATCTTCAATCCGACCGAAGCGGCCGATAACATGCGCAAGTACGGCGGATTTATCCCCGGCATTCGGCCCGGCCGCAGCACGTCCGACTACATGAACACGATTCTGACGCGGATCACGTTCGTGGGCGCGATTTATCTTTCCATTCTCTGCCTGATCCCCGATGTGATGATCAGCGGAATTCATTTGCAGCATCTGCCGCTGATTGGCGATGCGATTGACAAGACTTTCCCGCGTTTCATCCTCGAAGGGCTGAACGTGCAGTTTTACTTCGGCGGCACTTCCCTGCTGATCGTGGTGGGCGTGGCGATGGACACGGTCAATCAGATTGAGGCGCAGCTGATTATGCGCCATTACGAAGGGTTTACTCCGCGGGCCGGACGCATTCGCGGACGCCGCAGTTCCTAGTCGATGGCGGTGGCAGTGGTATTGAACGACGTCCGCCGGCCGTGCGGGATTCCGGCAGCGGGAGTCACCCGGTGATTGTCCGCAAGACACGCGCCGAGCTGGAGAAGATGCGCCGCAGCGGTTTGCTGGTGTACGAGATTCTCCAGGCGTTGGGCAGGATGGTCGAAGAAGGGATTTCGACCTGGGATCTGGAAGTAGCGGCGGTCAAAATGATGGCCGACGCGGGTGCGAAGCCGGCGTTCAAGGGCTATTATGTACCGGCCGCCGGGGAACGTTACAAGTACGTGCTGTGTACCTCGATCAACGAGGAGATCGTGCACGGCATGCCCAACCCGAAGCGAATTCTGAAGGGCGGCGATATCGTCTCGATCGATACGGGCGTTTCGCTGGAAGGCTATTTCGGCGACTCGGCTTTGACGGTTCCGGTCGGCGCGGTGAGTGAGCAGACGCAGAAGCTCCTCGATGTAACGCGGGAATCGCTGGAGCTGGCGATTGAGCAGGTTCGCGAAGGCAACCGGCTGTTTGATATTTGCGGGACGGTGGAGGAGCATGTGGTGAAGAACGGCTTCTCCATTGTTCGGGAGTACGTGGGACACGGGATCGGGACGCAGCTCCATGAAGAGCCGCAGGTTCCTAATTACGTGGACCGCAAGAATGAAAACCCGCGGCTTCGCGAGGGTATGGTGCTGGCGATCGAACCGATGGTGAATGCCGGACGGCCCGAGGCAAAGGTTTTGAAGGATAAGTGGACCGCGGTCGCCAAAGACGGCTCGTACTCGGCTCACTTTGAACATTGTGTTGCAGTGACTCCGGAGGGCCCCTGGGTGCTGACCCGGCCCTGAGCTGAAGCGATGGTGTTGCCGGCCGTGGTTACAGAGGAGTTGCCGGGGTTGTTGTTCCGGCTGGAACTGGATGACCGGTCGCAGGTTCTGGCTCACGGAGCTGGTTCGGCGGTAAAGAACTGGGTACGGTTGTTGCCGGGTGACCGAGTGGAAGTCGAACTGGCGGAGCAGGATCCTTCGCGAGGACGAATTTTGCGGAAACTGCCCTGACGGGCGGGTTCGGAAGCGGGCGGATCGGGCGTTTTGACCGCGGCCTCGATGCCTGCGGTAAGATAGAAGATTGTGTGCAGTTAAAGTGAGATATTGATATGAAAGTTCGCGCATCGGTTAAGAAAATCTGCGACAAGTGCAAGCTGATCCACCGCGAAGGCGTGGTGCGGGTGATTTGCGTCAACCCGAAGCATAAGCAGCGGCAAGGTTAAAGGAAAATACATGGCACGTATTGCTGGCGTCGACCTGCCCCCGAAGAAACGGGCGGAAATCGGACTGACTTACATCTACGGCATTGGCCGGACACGCTCGAAGAGCCTGCTCCACCGCGCCGGTATCGATCCGAATAAGAAAATTGCCGACATGACGGAAGAAGAGACCAACCACATCCGTCAGATTCTGGAAGAAGAAGGCGCGGTGGAAGGCGATCTCCGCAAGGAAGTCTCGCTGAACATCCGGCGCCACATTGAAATGGGCTCCTATCGCGGCCTGCGGCATCGCCGCGGACTTCCCACGCGGGGCCAGCGCACCCACACCAACGCCCGCACCCGCAAGGGACCGCGCAAGGGCACGGTGGCGAATAAGAAGAAAGCGACGGCGAAGACCTAATGGCCAAGGCACCAGTCAAGGGCGGAAAAAAGAAGTCCTTCAAGAAGAAAGAAAAACGTGTTGTACACACGGGCGTCGTGCACATTCAGGCGACGTTCAACAACACGATCGTGACCATCGCCGATTCGGAAGGCAACACGGTATCGTGGTCGAGCGCGGGATCGCTCGGCTTCCGCGGTTCGCGCAAGGGCACGCCGTTCGCCGCGCAGCAGGCCGCACTCACGGCTGCCAATAAGGCGACCGAAGTTGGTCTCCGCAGCGTGGAAGTTCGCGTGAGCGGGCCCGGTTCGGGACGCGAATCGGCGGTTCGCGCGCTTTCGACGGCCGGCATCGATGTGCGGGCCATTCGCGATACCACGGCGATTCCCCACAACGGCTGCCGCCCGCCCAAAAAGCGCCGCGTCTGATCCGGTTAAGTCGTTACTGTAGAATAAGAGTTCAGGTAATCAGGTAGTAAAGCGGGATGAAGGCGACAGCCGTAAACCGCACGTAGCCAGACTGGCCCCCGAGGGGCCATCTGAACAAGGAGAAGGAAAACTTGGCACGTTATAGAGGCCCTGTGTGCCGCCTTTGCCGGCGCGAGGCCACCAAACTGTTTCTGAAAGGCGAGCGCTGCCACACCGAGAAGTGCGCAATTGAAAAGCGCAATTTCGTTCCCGGTCAGCATGGCAAGGATCGCAAAGCGAAGATTGTGGGCTACGGTCTGCAACTGCGCGAAAAGCAGAAGGTTCGCCGCATCTACGGCGTACTGGAATCCCAGTTCCGCATCACGTTCGAAAAGGCTGTGAAGATGAAGGGCATCACGGGCGAAAATCTGCTCGGAACCCTGGAACGCCGCATGGACAACGTGATTTACCGGATGGGTCTGGCGACCAGCCGCGCGCAGGCGCGCCAGATCGTTCGCCACGGCCACATTCAGGTGAATGGGCGCAAGATGAACATCCCCTCCTTCATCGTGAAGCCGGGCGACGAGATCTCGGTGCGCGAAACCAGCAAGAACAACGCTGCTATTCTCGCCTCCCGCGACGCCACGGCGCACGCGCCGGCGCCGTCCTGGATGGACGTGGACCGCGAAAACCTGAAGGGACGCATCAACAGCACGCCGCGCCGCGATGAACTCACGCAGGTGCCGATCAACGAACAGCTGATCGTCGAACTTTACAGCAAGTAGTTTCCCGGCCGCCGCGCGTGATCCGCGTGGCGGCCTCTTTGTGTTCCGTAGTTGCAGTGAAACCGGCATGCGCGGATTGAGATAAAGCCGTGCCGCGATTGGAGTAGAAAACAACGTATGTTCAAGGGCTTCCAAAAACCGAAACGTCTGGTCGCAAATACCGAGACCCTCACCGAGCGCTACGGGCAGTTCACCGCCCAGCCGTTCCAGCGCGGGTTTGGCACAACGATTGGCAATTCCCTGCGCCGCGTCCTGCTGTCCAGCATTGAAGGCGCCGCTATCACCGCCGTTCGAATTGAAGGCGTGGATCACGAGTTCAGCCCGATTCCGGGCGTGGTGGAAGACGCCACCGATATCATCCTGAACCTGAAGCAGGTGCCGTTCAAGGTGATCGGCGAGAATGTGAAGTCGGTGCGACTGGTGGCCGATAAGGCCGGCGAAGTGTTTTCGGGCTCCATCCAGACGGATGCAGACGTGGAAGTGCTGGATCGTAACCTCCATATCGCGACGGTGAGCGAAGGCGGCAAGCTCGACATCGAGATGCGGCTGAAGCCTGGCCGTGGTTATGTCAGCGCGGATAAGAATTTCGACGAAGATCTCGCGATCGGCTATATTCCGATCGATTCGGTTCACTCGCCGGTTCGTAAGGTGAACTTCACAGTGGAAGCTGCCCGTCTCGGCCAGATGACCGATTACGACAAGCTCACGCTGGAAGTCTGGACCAACGGCGCTATTTCGCCGCAGGACGCGATCGGCCACGCCGCAAAGCTCCTGAAGGACCACATGACGATCTTCATCAATTTCGAAGAGATCGCCGAGTCCGTGGAAGAGCAGCCGGAACGTGGCATGGACCGCGTCAGCGACCAGTTGAACCGCAGCGTGGAAGAGCTGGAACTTTCGGTGCGTTCCTACAACTGCCTGAAGAACGCCGGCATTCAGACGATTGGCGAACTGGTACAGAAGTCGGAATCGGAAATGCTGCGTACGAAGAATTTCGGCCGCAAGTCGCTCAACGAAATCAAAGAAATCCTCATGACCATGGGCCTTGGCCTTGGCATGAAGCCGGATCAAAACGGACGCCTGGTTGCAGGCCCGCCGTCGGCGTCCGGACCGCTGCCGGACGATCTGCCCGATGATGAGCAGTTTGCCTGATCAGGTATCGAGAAACGAAACAGATTCGCATCACAGGTAAGTAAACAAAATGAGACACAGATTTGGCAACGCAAAACTGAAGCGCGACATCGGGTCCCGCAACAGCCTGCTGAAGAACCTGACCACCAGCGTGGTCCTCGAAGAGCGCGTGATCACCACTGTCCCGAAGGCGAAGGCAGTGCAGCCGCTGGTCGAAAAGATGATTACACTGGCGAAGGCGGACACGCTGCATACGCGCCGCCAGGCGGCCGCATATCTCACCACTCCGAAGTCCGTGCAAAAGCTGTTCGAGACGCTCGGCTCGCGCTTTGGCCAGCGCAACGGCGGCTACACGCGGATTACGCGCCTTGGCAACCGCCGCGGCGACGGCGCCGAACTTGCCATGCTGGAACTGGTGGGGTCGGAACTGGTGAAGCGCGCCGAAGAACGCGCAAAGCGGAAGGAAGAGCGGCTCAAGGCCCAGCAGGAAGGCACCGAGCCCGAAGCAGAATAGGCTCGGCCGAGCTCAAGAGTACAGACCGCAGGTGGCTCGCGCCGCCTGCGGTTTTTTATTGCCGCCGCCGAGCTTACTGGTCGTCAGCTACTGTTCGTCCGGTCTTGCCTCCGCTTCATCGGAAACGTCGGCGCCATCCGCCTGTGCCTTCGCAATCGCCTGGCGTGCCGCGTCCAGCATGTGTTGCGGCACTTGCACCTGAAATTCCATGCTCGGCAGCATGTGCGGCCCGACATAAATCGCAGGAATCCCATTCGACTGCAAAACTCCTAGAATCGTCATTGCTTCCATTTCGCCTTCAAAGCTCGACGAACTGAACGCCGCCACCAGCGGCTCGTCAGGCGCCGGATCCGACGCCCTGCCCTGCCCGTTGTTTGTCATGCTTTCACGATAATCCTTTTTTGCCGCGAGCGGCACACTGAATCGCTCCACGTTGGGAGTGCTGTGTTGGGAGTGCTGTGTTGGGAGTGCTGAGCTTTGAATCCCGGCACCGATCTGTCACAACTGCCTTCTTGCGGATAGAATAGGGGTATAGCACGGTCGCGAACTGAATCCAGTGATGAAAAATGCACCGGCTGACAAAGGAGCGAGACATGGAAGAACGAGACAACGGCGGTAGCGGCATCGGTTGGTTTCTGGCAGGTGCGGTGATCGGCGCCGGCGCGGCTATTCTCTTCGCGCCTCGCAGCGGCAGCGATACGCGGAAGGCTATCGGCAGAACAACGAAGGAAGGCCGCGACGCGATGGAATCGAGCGGACGCGAATTGATGGACCGCGGACGGGAGCTGTACGAGCGCGGGCGCAAGATCGCCGACGAAGCGGCCGAATTGTTTGAGCGGGGCCGCAAGCTGGTTCAGGGCGAGGAAGCGGCAGGCCTCGACGGCAAGGCTCACGGATAGCGTTTTCGCAGTAAGCAGAGTCAACGGAGGCGCCCGCAGCGCGACGGCGCGGTCGGCATGCGGGCGCGGTATACGGACGGATTACGCTGATACAACCTGTGTCTTCGCACCTGACTGCCCTGACGATCGGCGATACCAGAATCACGCTGCTGCGCGCCGGCGCTTACTGGTGGGACGGCGGCGCGATGTTCGGGGTTGTGCCGCGGTCGCTCTGGGGCAAAACGCATCAGCCAGATGAGCAGAACCGCATCGAATGCGGCCTGAACTGCTGCGTGGTGGAGACAGCCGATCACCGTATTCTGATCGACACCGGTGGCGGGGTTCGGTTCGATGAACGCGCACGTGAGCGGCAGAAGATGCCGCAGCCTCCGCAGCTTCGCGAAGTGCTGGCGGCGGCTGGATTCGAACCGGAAACATTCGACACGGTAATCAACACCCATCTTCACTGGGATCATTGCGGGGGAAATACGGTGGATGAGAACGGGCGGGCCGTGGCTTCCCTGCCCCACGCCCGGTATTTTGTGCAGCGCGGCGAGCTGCTGCATGCCCGGGAACAGCACCCGCGGGATGCCGTGAGCTACCGCGCCATCAACTACGAGCCGCTGCTGGAGGCAGGTCAGCTGCATCTGATTGAAGGTGACCGCGAGATTGTGCCGGGCGTTGCGGTACGCGTGGCGCCGGGGCACAACCGCGACATGATGGTTGTCCTGGTGCGTTCCGGACATGACACGTGGTGCCATGCCGCGGATCTGGCGCCGTTCGCGGCGCAGATCACGCCGACCTGGGTGGCCGGATTCGATCTCTACCCGATGGAGACGATCGCGCAAAAGCAGGAGTTGTTTTCGCGCGCCGCGGCCGAGGGGTGGTGGCTGAGCTTCGCGCATGAGCCGCGGCTGGCGTTTGCGAAGATCGAAACACGCGAGGGCAAATGGCGGACAACGGAGACAAGGGCGTGACGCTCCCCGCGTTCCGCAACGAGGGTTACCTCGATTTTGCGACGCCGGCGAACCAGGCAGGGATGCTTTCGGCGCTCGCTTCGGCGCGGATGCAACTGGGGCGGCATTACGGGGAGAGGTCCGGGGAGCGCCTCGTTTCCACAAATCCGGCACGTCCCGATGAGATTGTGGGCACGCACGCCGCGGCCACGCGTCAGGAGGCCTGCGAGGCCGTGGATGCGGCCTACGCGGCGTTCGCGGCGTACTCGCGGACACCGGCCGGTGAGCGCGTCGAGGCGCTCATCAGGGCTGCTGAGCTGCTCCGCGCGCGACGACTCACGTTCAACGCATGGCTGACGTTTGAGGCCGGCAAGACGTGGGCCGAAGCCGATGCCGAAACCTGCGAGGCCATCGACTTCTGCGAATACTATGCCCGCGAGATGGCGCGATTCATGTCGCCGCCGCCGCTGGTTCAGCTGCAAGGGGAGCGAGGTGAAGCGCGCTACATTGCGCTTGGAGTGGGCGTGATCATTCCGCCGTGGAACTTTCCGCTGGCTATTCTGGCCGGCATGACGGTTGCGGCGCTGGTGGCGGGCAATACGGTGGTAATCAAGCCGTCCAGTGAGACGCCGACCATCGCAGCGCTGTTCGTTGAGTTGCTGCTCGAAGCGGGATTTCCGGAGGAGGCGATTCGACTTCTCCCGGGGCCGGGCTCCGTTATTGGCGACGTTCTGGTGTCGCACCCGCTTACGCGGTTTGTTTCGTTCACGGGCTCGCGGGATGTGGGGCTTCGCATCAATGAACTGGCGGCGACGCGGCAACCGGGCCAGCGGTGGATTAAGCGCGTGGTGGCGGAGATGGGCGGCAAGGACGCCATCGTTATCGACTCCGAGTGCGATCTGACGGCTGCCGTTGAAGGCGTTGCGGCGTCGGCATTTGGGTATTCGGGTCAAAAATGTTCAGCGTGTTCGCGAGCGATCGTTCACAGGGATGTTTATCCGGCTTTTCTCGAAGCGCTTCGCGCCCGGGTGGAACGGATTCCGGTGGGAGATCCCGCCGATTTCGGCAACTACATGGGGCCGGTCATCAGTGCGGGCGCCAAACGGGGCATTCTGGAGTACATTGAAATCGGCAAACGGGAGGGCATCCTGATTTCCGGGGGCAGCGGCGTGAGCACGCCCGGGCACTACGTTGCTCCGACCGTGTTCGCGAATGTGCCGGCGGGCGCCCGTATTTTTCAGGAAGAGATCTTCGGGCCCGTTCTGGCTGTGACGAGGGCCGAGAACTTCGAACAGGCACTGGCAATGGCGAACGATTCGCCGTACGGCCTCACGGGCGCGGTTTATTCGAATAACGGAGATCATCTGGAGCTTGCGCGCCGTGAGTTTTTTGTGGGCAACCTCTACCTCAATCGCAAGTGCACCGGAGCAATGGTTGGCGCGCATCCATTTGGGGGATTCAACATGTCCGGCACGGACTCCAAGGCTGGCGGTCCCGACTATTTGCTTTTGTTTCTGCAGGCCAAATCGATTGCGGAAAAGCTCGCGTGATAGGATCGAAATACCCCGTTACGAAGGGGACAAAGAAGTACCAATTACAGGGTCGAACCTGATCGACACGGCGCGGATCAAATGCATCCGCTCCAAAAAACGCCGGGACTGATTCATTCGGATCAAGTCCCGGTTTTTCTTTCACACAACTTTCACAATCGAGTCACTTCGCGTTTACCCTGCCTCGCTAATCTGGCTGTGCGGGGCGAAAGCTGAATTGCCACATAAGCTTTCACTCTGAGCTGCATCGAGGATTTTGATTGGATTTCGACACCCTGGCGTGAATATCATAAATTCAGAGCCGTAATTGAGCGGCGTCTGCGGCGTAGTCAGCCGAATTTCCGCAGGGACCACGAACGTACCCAGACATTGATTCAGCACACGAAAGGAGAACGCCCGAAGTGTATCCGTTGCCTGGATTCGCGGCGGGCGAACAAAAGATATGCGACATCAAAGCAGGACGCACGTTCCAGTGACAACAATTGCGCACTCCGCGGCAGCAGGTCCACAACAGGCTGAGCTGAGCTCGATCACTCGGCCCGAAGGCCTCGCGCCCGAAATCAGGAGGCCACGCAAGGTTAACACCGCGTGGATGGCCGGATTTAAACTCAAAGGCGGTCCGCCGCTGGGACAGATTCTGTCCCGTGAGTACCATCAGCCGGCGCGACAGTCCTACCGATAAACCAACAGCCGAGCGGGCCGGCGCGCAGAGGCAGATTCGTGAAGATTACGGGAACTTCACTTTTCAGCCCGCGCGCGTGCCGCGGCGGCTTCCACCATTTCGTGCTTTCGAATTCCTGAAAACTCCCTGTTGAGGCTTTGAGCCCGTGCCCAAAAATCGCTGCCGGCGATGTATCCGGGGGCATTCGCGGGCCATCCGGACGCGGGAGGTTTGCGTGAGACGCAACATTTATTTACTTTCGTATTTATTGGTGCTCACAACATTGGCAGCGGTTCCCGCCTTTGCGGCGAGCCTCAACTTGACATCGCCTAAATCAGGCGACGGCACAACTGCCGGTTTGTCGGAAGCGGGCGACGCATCCACAATCCAGGTTTGTCTTGACCTGCAGGCCTCTGTGGACCATCAGATTCTGATGGGTGCCCGGTTCACGGCGGTGCAGCTTTTCGCCGGGATCGGCGTGAAGTTGCAATGGATATGCGACCGATCGCGGGGCACGGTCAATCGCGGGATTGAACTTCGGCTTTCCGACCATACGGATCCGGCCTTTCTGAAGAGCGCCCTCGGATACGCCCAGCCATGGACGGATACCGGGATACGTGCGACCGTGTTTTACGACCGCGTGGACGAATTGCAGCGGGGGCGTGACCCGGTGGGCGTGATTCTGGGCTATGCGATTGCCCACGAACTGACACATGTCCTTCAACGCGAGGACGCCCACGCAGCACAAGGAATCATGCGGTCATCGTGGAATGAGCAGGACTTTCAGCTGATGCGACTGGGAACTTTGTACTTCACCGGCGCGGATGTTCGGGCGATTCACCGCGGTCTCGTTGCCTACGCACAGAAATAACATGCCAGATCAGCTACTGGAGATCGTTCCTGGAAATTGTTACTCCTGCGACCGTCGCTCCGCAGATGTGGCATCGGCGGCACACCAGAAGATCGTTCATAACGGTGGGACTGGTTAGAGCGGGTGCTTCACATAGGTGAAGGGTCGAGGTGCGTCTTGCGGCGCTTACGACGCTGGTCACGGAGAGGATCCAGTAGTAAGCGCGACTTACCGAGGCCGAGCGGCGCCGGAGCCAGCTGACACTCCTGCGAATTCCGCGAGTGCTGACTGTCCAATCGGTCACTAACCCGTATCTGCCTGTGCTGACGTAGTCTCCTGCGGCTACTTACCGTCACAGATCGTGAACGATTGCCGGGGCCCGCGCGGTTTCATCATCCTTACCAGCTTTTCTTTACGTTGAACACAACGCCGGAACTCCTCCGGGGGAATCACACAACTTCGAGAAATCTTTTTCCAATGTCTTCAAGCACGTAGCTGGACGAAGCGGCACGAGCTACCACCGACGCGTGTATGTTCTTAGCGGGGAGAACAACGTGCCCGTCGTACTTGCTTACAAGAATTTTGCCGCGAATCGGAATATTAGTCATATCGGCCTCGGAGTAACCGCGCTCAATACAGCCAAATCTCTGCGAAACGTTGGCTACGTAACCGACGTTCGCGCAGTCACCGGGCCGGCCGAACTACGCGCCGGCCTTGAAATGGCTCCGGCATCGCACGTGGTGGTATCGGCGCCATGGATCGCAACCGGCGAACTGGCGCGGTTATGCGCCGAGTTCCCGGAGACACAGTTCGCGGTGGTGTGCCATTCCAATCTTGGATTCCTGCAGGCGGACCCCAACGCGATGAGACTGCTGCGGGAAGGACTGGAACTACGCAGGACAACGTGGAATTTTCAGATGGCGGCGAATTGTGAGCGGCTGTCGCGGTGGGTTGAAAACGCGTACGGGGTGCCCTGCCCGGAACTGCCGAATCTCTATCATCTGGATGGCCGGGCACCGCAACGCAACTACTATTCCGGGGGCACGCTTCGGATCGGAGCATTCGGTGCGACACGCCCGCTGAAGAATCTCATGACCGCAGCGGGAGCAGCGCTGCAGATCGCAAACGAGATACGCGCAGATCTGGAATTCTGGATTTCGGCGGGACGCAATGAAGGTGGCGGAGTCACGTTGGAAGCAGTCCGCCAGATGTTCAGCGGACTGCCGCACGCGCGTCTGGTAGAAAACGCATGGCAGACATGGCCGCAGTTCCGGCAGACCGTTCGACACATGCACCTTCTGCTGCAGCCGAGCTACACAGAGAGCTTTAACGTGGTTACCGCGGATGGGGTAGCAGAGGGCGTACCGAGCGTGGTTTCAGACGCAGTTGCGTGGGCACCGGCCGCGTGGAAGGCATCGGTAGACGACGCGGACGACATTGCAAGAACCGGCCGGAGGCTGTTGAAAAGTCGGTGGGCACCGAGGGCCGGGATGTCCGCACTTGAAGCACACAACCGGCGGGGATTGACGTTATGGCACCGCTTCCTTGGTCAGCAGTAACTCGGTCACACGCTGAAGCAGAGTTTTTTCTGCGTGAAATCAGACACTTAGCGGCTAAGCCGAATATTCATGGCCGGAACACATGGTAGTAGTTGAAGCGGGACAGATGTGCGCAGCCGAATTATCCGGTGCGCAGGAAAGGGATCAAGACTTTCTTATGTACCAAGCCGTAGACCGGGATCAGGATGACAAGACACCCGAAGACAAGATCGTGGAAACGATCGACGCGGCGCTGCTGAAAGCAGGTGAGGCGATCAGCGCCGAAGGAATGAAGATCGCCGACCTCGTGAAGTTATTGCAACTCCGGAAAGAACTAGCGAAGAGCGGACCGAAACTTGTCGGCATTCGATGGGTCGGGGAATGCAACGATCATACGCCGATAAACGAGTAGTTAATTACAGACCGCTGAAGAGCCAGCAAGCGTTTCATGATTCCGTAGCGACGTTCAAGGGCTTTTCGGGACCTATTGGATCCGGCAAGAGCGCGGCGCTCTGCTATGAAGCTATTCGCATGGCGTACGACAATCCGGGCACGGTGGGCCTGGTCGGGGCTCCGACGTATCCGATGCTGCGAGATGCGACGCTTACGGCGCTGATCGAAGCGCTGGAGACGAATGAGATTCCGTACCAGCATTTGAAAGCAGAAAACACGCTGAAGCTCACCGAGCCGGGATCTGTAATTCTGCTGCGGTCCATGGAGGAGTACGAGAGGTTACGCGGGACGAATCTGGCGTGGTTCGGAGTCGATGAGCTGACTTACACGAAGGAAGAAGCGTGGCGGCGGCTGGAAGGCAGGCTTCGAGACCCGAAGGCAATCCGGCACGGCGGATTCGGCGTGTGGACGCCAAAAGGGTTCGACTGGGTGCACCGGCGGTTCGTGGCCGATCCGGTGCCGGGACACGAAGTGATCCACGCGACGCCGTTTGAGAATCGGCATTTGCTGGCATGCCAGCCGGACTTTTACGAAAGGCTGCAGGGCAGTTACGACCAGCGGTTCTATGAGCAGGAAGTGCTTGGCAAGTACGTCAACGCCAAGGGGGGGCTGGTCTACTACGCGTTCGAGCGAGAGCGGAATGTGGTGCGGCAGGAGATGTCGCCGTACCAACCGCTGCACTGGGCGCTCGATTTCAACGTGGATCCGATGAGCTCGGTGGTGGCGCAAAGAACAGGCGACGGTGTGGTTCGGGTGCTGGACGAGATTGTACTGAGAAGGGCGACGACGGAAGAGGCATGCGAGGAATTCGAGAAGCGATTCGGGAAGCCGCAGGGCGGAGTGGTGATCTATGGAGACGCGTCGGGAGAATCGAAGAAGACGGCGGGAGCTTCGGACTACGACATTGTCCGGGCCTTCTTCCGATCCAGAGGCATTCGAGCCACCTACCGCGTGCCAAAGAGCAACCCGCTGGTGAAGCGACGGGTTGCCCAGGTGAATGGCCGGTTGCGGAATGCAGCTGGCGAGGTGATGTTGCTGGTGGACCCACGGTGTCGTGAGTTAATCGCGGACTTCGAGCAGGTGGCATACCTCGAAGACTCACTCGAAATCGACAAGAAACGGGACCGAAGGCGCACGCATACATCCGATGCGCTCGGCTACATGATCTATCAGGAGAGCGACGAGATTCCAAAGATAGGCGAACGCGGACAGCGGTTGCTATAGGAGATGAACCGATGGCAGGTCACCACATTGAACAGGAACATCCCGAATACAGTGCGAAGGCACGAATGTGGCGCCGCTACCGCCACCTGTATGCGGGCGGAGAGACATTTCGGGAGCATGCATCCGAATATCTGGTCCGGAGACAACGGGAAGGTCTGGAGGTCTACCAGGAGCGGCTCAACCGGGTTTTCTACGAGAACTATCTGGGCTCTATTATCGACTGGTACACAGCTACGCTGCTGCGCCGTGAGCCGGTAATCGAAATTGCCGGCAACAATCGACCGGGAAAAGACTTCTTTGCCGCGTTTACGGATGACTGCGATTTGCGCGGCACGACGCTCTCGCAGTTTTTCAGGCAGCAGATGACAGAGACACTGGTGTGCGGGAAGTCTTACATCGCGGTGGATTTCCCGCGGGCTGGAGACGACGCGCGGACGAGGGCCGAGGAAGACGCCACGGGGCGCAGCCGGGCATATCTGGTCGGTTACAACGCGGAAGAGCTGATTAACTGGAGCCATAACGCGCAGGGAGAACTGGACTGGGTGGTGCTTCGGACATCCTGGCTGAAGCAGGACAGCGTAAAGACGCTGGGCTGGAAGAAGGAAACGCGCTGGATCTATTACGACCGCGAGAAGTTCGAGATCTATGAGAAGCAGCAGGCAAAGACGCCCGAAGACAGCGTCATCGTGCTCATAGACGAGGGCAGACACGGGTTTGCAGCAATAAACAAAGTTCCCGTGTTTGAGTTGCGAGTCAGCGACGGACTCTGGCTGACCAATAAAATCGCACTGTTGCAGCTGGAGCATTTTAATAAGTCAAACGCTCTGGGCTGGGCGCTGACGATGGGTCTGTTCGCGATGCCGGTTGTGTATTCAGACCGCGAGTGGAACCAGATTACGGGCGAAAGCTACTACATTCAGCTTGGCCCTGAAGATAAGTTCGGGTGGACCGAACCTTCCGGACATGTGTTTCAGATCGCAGCCGACAATCTTACGCGATTGAAGGACGAGATCTACCGGGTTTCGTACCTTCTGCAGCAGGCTCAGGATGGAGCGCCAACGCCGAGGTCGGCCGAAAGCCGGCAATGGGACTTCAGTGTTACGCAGGAAATCCTGCGGGCGTACGGAGATACTGTCAAGAATTCACTGAGTACGCTGCTGGGAGCGATTGCGGAGGCCCGGCAGGACGGTTTGACGGTTCATGTCACGGGCCTCGACGAATTCGACATCACGAATTTTGCGAGCGAGGCGGCGGACGCAAAAGCGCTTTTGAATTTGCAGATTCCTTCCGCGACCCTGACGAAGCAAATTCAGACACGTGTGGCGCTGAAGTACCTGAGCGACGCCCGACAGGAAGTAAAGAACCAGATTCGGGATGAAATCAACGCCACGACTTAGGCACCGCATCCCGTACGGCCGCCGCCGGGAGATCCCGGGGACCGCCGCGAGTGGGGAGCAACGAATGATTCAGCAATCCGAGGGGCAGACGAGGTTATGAGCGAGTCAATCAATATACAGGCAGTCATTCGCCAGGCACTGGATGAATTTATTCAGCAAGACACGGCGCGGCGGGAACCGGCGCAGCAGACGGAACTGCTGGAGGAAAGGCGGCGCAGGGAGTCGCTGGAACGCCGAGTCAATGAACTGGTGGAAGAGAACAGGCGGGCCAGACTGGCGGCCGACGAAGCGGAGCGGGCAAACGGGATCCGCACCGAGCTGCAGAAGCTCGGTGTGGCGAAGGTTGAGCTCGCGTACCGCGCAGTGCAGAGCGGGGTCGTGAGGTCCGAAGATGGCCGTCTGGTTGCGCGCGGCGAAAACGGCGAGCAACCGGTGGCCGAATATCTGGCGGGTTTTGTTCAGGAGAACCCAGAGTTTTTGCCGGCACGGATACCCGGAGGAACAGGGATGACGGGTGCGCAGAAGGCGTCGCCCGCGGTGCGGGGGGGCCCGGTGGACCTCGACCTGATCAGTCCCACAATGAGCAAGGAAGAACGGGACCGAGTACGGCAGGAGATTTTGCGGGTAGCATCGCAAACGCTGCGGGGGGCGTAACCCCGCGTCAGCATACCGCCGGTAAATCGCGGAATGTTCAGAGCAGCATTTTCGCGACGGCGGAGAAGTAAGCGCCACAAAAGCGACGGGGACCATGCCCACAATCCCGCAGGGATCGGGCAAGGGTCCCCGTTGGCATTTTGCGGCACAAATTAAGGAGAACGATGCCAGCAATTACGTCAGCAAACGTAGCAAATGCGATCGTCAAACTGGTGGCGGCCGATGCGTTGCCCGCCCTGGTGGGGAACCTCGTGATGGGGAACCTGGTCAATCGCGATTATGAACCGACATTGGCGCAGGCGGGCGATACGGTGAACGTGCCGATCGCGCCGCAGCTTGTGGCCAACAATATCGCCGAGGGCGGCACGGTCCAGCCGCAGAATCCCGCGCTGGGGAATGCGCAGATCGTGCTGAACACGCACGTGGAAGCAACATTCCAGATTCCGGACGTGACGAAAGTGCTCGCGGTGCCGGACCTTCTGCATGTATACATGCAGCCGGCGGTGGTGGCACTCGCGGAGAAGATCGAAAGCGATCTGCTCAATCTGTACGCGGGCTTTTCAGCGAACACGCCGCTGGGCACGGCGGGTACGCCGGTGACGGAGGCTGTGATCGATCAGGCGGAAACCACGCTTTTCGAGGCCAAAGTTCCGGTGAGCGAACCGAAGTATCTGGTGGTGGATCCGAATACCTATTCGGCAATGCGCCAGATTCCCCGGTTCAGCGAATTCCAGAGTGCGGGCGAGGCAGGCCTTCGCGCGCTGGTGGACGGCTCGTTCGGCAAGATCAAAGACTTCTTTGTCTTCCGTTCGCAGTTTGTTCCGATGACGGGCAGTGCGCCGGTCAACGCGCATAACCTGGCATTCTCGAGGAATGCGATCGGACTTGTGGTGCGCCGACTGCCGCAACCGCTCCCGGGGACGGGCGCGATCGCCGAATATGCCGAACTGGGTAACTTCGGGATGCGGGTGACGATGAGTTACCAGCCGAACACGCTTTCGCAGCAGTTCACCGTCGATATGCTGTACGGCTGCGCAATTCTGCGGAACAACTTCGCGGTGCAGATCAACAGCTAAGCGGGCAGCGCGAGCAGGAAAACGGGCGATGTGTTTTTCGCGTCGCCCGTTTTGAACGGTGTCGCCGGGCGAATGGCCAGGCGACGACCTATTTCAGGTACTGCGCTTTCGAGGTGCAGTACCTGGATTCAGTATTGCGAATCAAGCGAGGAGAATTCATGGACTTGCGGGCTTACTACAGAAGGCTCCGGCAGGCCGAGGCGGAACTCACGGGCGAGGAATTCGTCATGGTGAGCCTGGCGACACCGGAAGGCGGCAAGGCGGGCATCCGCACGGAAGTGCCAAGAGCAGTTGCCGCCAAGCTATTGGCGGAAGGGAAGGCAACTGTGGCATCCGAGGAAGAAGCGAAGGCGTACCGTGAGGCGATGCGCGAGGCGAAGGCGAAGTTCGACGAAGAAGAAGCCGCGCGCCAGGTACAGGTCATGGTGATTCCGACGCGCTCTCGCAGAAAGCAGCGGGAATAAGCCATGGCCCTGTTTGCGGACGGGCCGGCGCCCACGATCGACAATCTGATCAACGAAGATTCCGGGCTACTGGACGTTGCCGAGACCACGGGAATCAACGTGACTGCAAAGCTCCGGCTGGCTCATGAAGAAATGGAGTCAGAATTGCGGCTTTGGCTGAACAGGCCACGGGCAGCCGCGGAGCTGCTTTGGACGGCAGCGCCGCGAATAGAACAGATTGTAACTACGCCGCCGCTGAAGCGCTGGGAGACCATGCTTTCGCTTGCGATGGTGTATCGGGACGCGTACTTCAGCGCCCAGGTGGACCGGTATCAGGCCAAGTGGCAGGAATTTCTCCAACTGGCACGAGACGCCCGGGAAAGATTGATCGCAAGCGGGCTTGCAATGGTCAGCGACCCGGTTCCGCAGCCGGTTCCTCCGGTTCTGGGCACTACGCCCGCACCTTACCCGGGCGGCACATATTATGTGTCCGTTGCGGGGGTGAATGCAAAGGGACAGGAGGGAGCCGCGTCGTGGGCATCGTCAATCACAACGACGACGGGGAACGCGATTCTGGTGGCGCCGGCGGCATGGAACAGAGACGTCGCTACTTATCGCGTTTACGCGGGACCGTCGCTGGATGCGATGGTGCGACAAAACACTGTCGATTTGCGAGCAGGGCTGACTTACACGTATCTGCCCGGACAAATCACCACCGGTACGCCAGCCGGAAACGGACAGGCGCCGGAGTTTGTGCGGCCGCTGACGCGGACGATCCTGAGGGGTTAAGACATGGCTGGCATAACGGGAACGCTGACTAACAATGTACTGGCCCTGCTGACCGAAACCGCGGCGGGGGTGAATGCCCGGGCGGCGGCGATTGAAAAGGCCGACCCGCTCGTGCAGACGCCGGCAATCCGGACGGTGCTGACGCACAACGTGAGCGTCGAACTCGCGGAAAAGGCGGGGCACACGAGTTATCCAAGCCTGCTGGTGTATTGCGAGAAGACGCAAAACGCTCTCAAAGAGAAATTCCGGGAGTTTTCGGGCAACGCGCGGGTAGTGGTGGAAGTTCGCCATTCGCAGGACAGGCTCCATGGCCTTGACAAGTCTCTGGAAGTTTACGTTGATGCCGTCTGCGCGCTGCTCGATGATTCACGCGGAGACTGGGGCGGAGGAGCGTTTTATCCGGGTGGTTATGAGGTCAGCTATGAACCGGTTGTGCGGGGCGGGAAGAATTTCCTGCAGCGCGCGAAGGTGGGATTCGACGTGGAGGTGAGTAGATAACCAATGGCATACATTTCATCGAACGCGAACCGCTGGTACTGCGCGCAGGAAACTGCCTACGGGCAGGTACCAACGATCACCGCAGCAAACCGCATTCCGGCGGTAAAGCTGAGCGTGCAGAATCAAAGACAGAAAAGTCACAGAAAAGACAAGACAGGAAGCCGCACGTGGGCGGGACTGCCGGCCGCGATGCGGCGCGAGACGACGTTTGACGCGACGACGTACATGCGGGACTGGCCGCTGCAAACGGCGCTTCCCGGTTGCGACCCGCTGTTACAGGCTGCGTTGGGCGGGGCGGGCGTGCTGTGGCCGGGCGGAACGACCGCCGCCGCGGGAAGCACGACGTCGACGATTGTGTTCGCAGGCGCGCACGGACTCGCGCCCGGGTCGGGCCTTGTGTATAACAGCGAGATTCGGTTCGTCGCGAGCGTGACCGACGCGCATACGGTTGTCCTGAACGCGCCGTTTTCAAGCGCGCCTCGCGCCGCATCGGTGCTCACGCCGACGGCCAGCTATGCCCCGGCGTCCGAATTGCCGAGCGTTAGTTTGTTCGACTACTGGAACCCGACCACCGCCGTGCAGCGGGTCCTGACAGGAGTCGCAATCGATCGGTTCACGGTGAGCCTTAATGGAGACTTTCACGAGTTTGGATTTAAGGGCTGGGCGCAGGACGTAATGGACAGCGCTTCGTTCGCCGCAGGCCTGGGCGGATTGACGACATTCCCGATTGAGCCGGCGACAACCGCATTCCCCTATTCGCCCGTTCCGGGCAACCTGGGTCAAGTGTGGCTGGGAGTCAGTCCGACGCAGTTTTTTACGGTTGCACAAGCTTCCATAGAACTGCGAAACAACCTCGACATGCGGCTGAACGAATTCGGATCTGTGTTACCGCGGGGAATTGCACCAGGAGCACGCGAAGTGTCGCTTTCGCTGGAACTGTTCGAACAGGATGATACTCCAACAGCGGCACTGTATCAGGCAGCGCGGCAGCAAACGCCGGTGAGCATGATGTTCCAACTGGGCCAGACCAACGGGCAGCTGATGGGAATTTGGATGAAGAACGTGGTGCCGGAGGTGCCGGCCTTTGACGACAGCGAACACCGGCTGAAGTGGAAGTTCAGCGAATCGCGCGCGCAGGGCGGGCTGGACGACGAACTCATGGTGGCGTTTGGATAGCAATGACATGGGAGAAATGAACTGGGAAAGCCGGACGCTGGTGCGTCCGGCCGGATGGCCGGGAGTCGAACTGGTCATCGCAAAAATGAGCTTTGGCCGACGCACAGAACTTATGCGGCGTGTGCGCGAAGTCAGCGGACGGCTGGAGTACTTTCAGGCCGGACAAAGCGCGGACAACAGCATGGAGGCGAGCCTATTGGCGAGCGAGATAGACCGGCTGTACGTCATCTGGGGACTCGAAGAAATTCGGGGGCTGCTTCTGGATGGGGAGCGTGCGACGGCGGAATCACTTATCGAACGGGGACCCGAGCAACTCTTTCAGGAAGCTCTGGCGGCTGTGCGGGCTGAGATCGGGCTCAACGAGGCAGAAAGAAAAAACTTATAGTCGCGTTCCACTTCGCGCTGGCCACCAGCCAGTCGCGTGAACGGACCGGATGGGATTGCGACAGTTGCAGGCGTTACGGTCTGGAAAGCAAGCGGCGCTGTGGATTCCTGCCTGAGGAATTGCGGGGCGAGCCCCGTATTGTTTGGGGGCGTAAGCAGGTGCAGAGCGACGAATGTCCGAAGTCGTTGGTGACAGGAGAGAGCCTTGCGATGGTGGAAGCCTTTTTCACCCGAAAAAGGCTGGGAATCAACACATCAATCGAGACGGCAGCCCGCACAGTGGATGCCTTTTTAATCCTGCAGGATGAGATGGAGCGTGAGGAACGGGATGGCACATCACAGCATTGAAGAAGTCTTTCGGGCAATCCGGCCAAAGGGTGTGCAGTTCCCTGCCGATTCAACGATCAGCGCGGGAGTCGCCGCGGGAAGCGGCGATCTGGGAAGCGCGCTGTCGCAGGCGGGCCAGCAGATCGCGCAGTTGCAGGCGGCGTTTCAGCAACAGGCCGCGTTGATTCAGTCGAACACGCTCGCGCTCCAGAGCAACACGTCGGCGAAAAGTGGCGGATCGCTCAGTTCGTTAGGATCCGGAATCGGCTCCGGGTTGCTCGGCGGAGGATTGGGACTGCTTTCGCCGCTTATCTCGGGCATTGCAAGTCTGTTTGGCGGCGGTGCTAAGACGCCCGCGCCGCTTCCGGTCTACATACCGCCTCCGTCAGTGGCACTCAGCGCGACGCTGCAAGGCAACGATATCCGCCCGACAGCATCGTCCAGTGCGCCGCCATCCGGCGGAAGCGCACCGAGTGCCTCCGCGCAAGCCACGGTGGCGCCACAAATAACAGTGAACGTGCATGCGATGGACAGCCAATCTTTTATGGACCGCAGTTCCGATATAGCGAATGCTGTGCGAGAGGCCATGCTGAATTTGCACCCGATAAATTCCGTGGTCGCCGAGTTGTAAGTTATGGCCACGTTTCCCACATTGAGAACCGGCGCGGTGGCACAGTATCCGCTGGACTACAGTACACGGTTCGCGACGCAGACGGTCCGGTTCCTTGACGGCAGCAGTCAACGGTACCGGATTTCCGGATCCGGATTACGGCGCTGGCAGATTCGACTCGACCTGCTTGACGAGAGCGAACTGGCAGCGCTGATCGACTTCGTGGACGCCCAGACCAGCAACACGTTCCAGTTTGCAGATCCACTTTCCGGCACGATTGTGGCGAGTTGCGTCCTTTCCGGCGATCCATTCGAAGCCATTCTGGAGGCCGAAGGTCGAGGAAGAGCTTCGCTCGTAATTGAGGAAATACGATGAACTGGTACCCACAGATCGGGAGTGGCTCGCTGGCTCAGTTTCCGCTGGGACGATCGAGACAATGGCGGGCTATCACAAACTGGCTGGAGAACGACGAGCGTGTAGTCCTTGCGGACGCCGCTTCAAGCCACATTGAATGGACGCTTAAGTATCGGGAGTTATCGGATGCAGAGGCCACGGCTCTGCGGAATTTATTCACTGCGTCCGAGGGATGTTTCGGTGCATTCGGCTTCATTGATCCGACCGCGAATCTGATCGGATCAAGCAGCGATCTGACGCAGCCGGTCTGGAACGCTGGCTTAATGGCAGCAGGCGGAGGGAATTCGGATCCGACCGGCGGCAGTTCAGCGTGGAATCTCACGAACAGCGCTCCCGGACCTCAAAGTCTGCAGCAGACGCTCGAAGTACCGGCAGACTATACGGTCTGTTTCAGCATGTGGCTGCAGAGCGAGACCTACACGAGCGTGACGCTGTGTCGAGACGACGTGCAACAACCTGTGGTGGCGGGACCGGTCTGGGCAAGGCATTTTGTGTCCGGACGCGCGTCTGGCACCGGTAGTTCGTCCGTGTTGAGCATAACCGTGCCGGCCGGTCAAACGGTGCGTATTTGGGGCCCGCAGGCCGAGGCGCAGCCGTACCCGTCACAGTACAAGCCAACGCTTGCAGTCGGCGGGATTTATCCGGAAACCTATTTCGCTAAAGACGAACTAACCATTACCAGCACAGCTCCGGGACTATCGTCCTGCGACGTGACACTGGTCTCACGAGGTTAACAGCCACGCCATGCAAAGCGCATATACAGCCAAGGAAAACACTGCCGGGGACACGCCGCTCCTCCTATTTACATGCACCTTGTCCGACGGGAGTCAGCACCACTGGAGCAGCCAGACGGTTGTGTGGGACGGAATAACCTATGCAGGCCGAGTCCTGAGACACAACCTGTTCGAGGCTCACATGGCTTCCGCCACGCAGGTGGGTGGCACACCGAAATTGACATTTGAGTTGGCCAATGCGGATTCGGCACTTTCTGAAATCGAGGCACAGATCGGGTTTAAGGGTTCGCGCCTGCTGGTCCAGACGGTCTTTTACGATTTGAATGCCGCAACGGCGAGTAGTGATGCCGTCGCCGTCTTCAAAGGCCTGATCAACTCTCCGGATCTTGTGACCGAGACTTCTTTCCGTCTGAGTGCGATGAATCGCATGTCAATGCAGCGAAATGTGATTCCGGAAGTCAGCGTGCAAAGGATGTGCCCGTGGCGCTTCCCCACAACAGCGGCGCAGCGACTGGAAGCCGTGGATGGAGGCGGGCGCGGCACTCATTCACCGTTTTATCGTTGCGGCTATTCGCCAGACCAGACGAACGGCGTTGGCAATCTGAACGGAACGGTTCCCTTTACAACGTGCGCATATACGCGCGCCGACTGCGAAATGCGTGGAATGTTCTCCACCGATTCCAGCGGACACACCACGGCCCGTTTCGGAGGATTGGAATTTGTCCCTCCGACCATACTTGTGCGTGGCGCCGGCCAGAAGGCCTTACAGCTGTCGGCCGTCCAAAGCAATCAGGCCGCCTATAACAATTCCGTTCCTCTCATATACGGCACACAATGGACGCAGCCGCCGGTCGTGCTTTCGCGCAATGACGGGAATCTGACGCGCATGGAAGTGCTGCTGGGCATGGGGGAAATCGAAGGCGTCCTCTCGGTTCTGGTGAACGGAGTGGAAATTCCGCTGGGAGTTCAGGGCCGCAATATGACGGCGACGGGCTGGTACAACCTGGTCTCAACCGGCGCCCGCAGCGGCGGCTTCGACCTGAATTTCACAGACGCACATGGCACTCCTCAGGGCGACCCGTATGGCAGTATGGCTTACCTGGCCGTCGTCGTACCGAATCGCATCAGCGATGGCACCGGCATTCCGGCCGTGCAGGTGCTCGTGCAGGGAACAAAGCTGCTCCGCTTTGACAACAGCGGAACTTCGCTTGGAACTGCCTTTTCCGCCAATCCCGCGTGGGTCCTGCTGGATATCCTGCTGCGTACCGGATTTGAGTTGAGTGAAATTGACGTAACCAGTTTCGCTTTGGCCGCGGCGTATGCGGATCAATTGCTGACGGTGGACGATCCGGTCGGCGGGAACACGCAGTTGCCTCGCTTCGAGTGCAACTTTGCCATGAACTACCCCGACAGCGCGGGCGATGTGATCCGGGGGATCCGAAATAACTCCCGCATGTATCTTGTGCTGAATTCCGCGGGGCTGGTGGAAGTGCGTGTGGAGAACGCGTTTGCGCTGCAACAGCCGGTAAAGCCCGCAGCCAGTAATTCGGCCGAGCCATTCAATGGCGGTTGGCCTGCGTATGAGTTTGACGCCCGCTCGATTGCCAGAACCAATGACGGCGCTTCAACGGTAAGACTCACTACAAAAGGCGCTTCGGATACGGCCAACCGGCTGACGATTGAATTTCAGGACCGCTTTAACCAGTTCCAACAGGACAGCCTTTCGCTCAGCGATCAGGATGACGAGCTGCTTTGCAGCCAAACAGTGGCCGCAGCCTGGGATGCCGTCGGAATTTCCAGCTTCAACCAGGCGGCCCGGATGCTGTTGCTCGGACTCAATCGCGGATTGCAGGGCAACCTGTTCATTGAATTTCAGACCAGCGTCAAGGCGCTCGGACTGATGCCCGGGGACCTGATCACGGTTACGTACGCCAAGGAAAACCTGCAGCGAACGCCATTTCGGATAACGCAGGTCAAACCGGGCGCAAGCTTTCGCACCGTCACAATTTCTGCACAACTGCACAACGACGCGTGGTACTCGGATTCGGTAACCGGCATCATTGGAGGCCGCGGGCGCCAGACCGGCGTTACCTCGGGTTTGCCCGCGCCAGTCGCGGGCGTGACCGCGGATGCAGACGGACTCTTGCAACTCGGCATCACGGAAGCGGAGGTTTCGGGCGGAAATGGCGCCACGCAAGTGGAGTTGGCGGTGTCCTTTACCGCGCCCTCGGGGACGCCCGGAACGTTGCCCTCGCCGCTGATGAGCCTGGCGACCATGGTCAGCAGTTCTGGCGGCACGCTGGCGGCGGCAACAACATACTTCTATGCGATGAGTGCTGTCGATACCGATGGCAACCAGAGTCCTCTCTCATTCATCGCACAGGCGACGACCCCGGCAGGATCTTCCACCAATACCGTCACGCTCAGTGGGATTGCCCTGCCCTCCGGCACCGCAGGCTTTCACGTCTACCGTGGCGTGACCTCGGGCTTCCTGCAACGGATCGCTTCAGCTGTTCCGCCTTCCCCAACATTTACGGATTCGGGATTCACTGCACAAGCAGTGCTTCCGCCGGATCCAAATTTTGATCACGTGAATATGTACTGGCGCTGGGAGCTTCTGCCGGAAGCATCCGCCAGTATTCATTCGGCGACTACTATCGGCAATTCAACACTCCAGTTACCGGTCAACGGGTACACGAACGCGGTGGTGCGGATCACTCGGGGGACGGGCGCAGGACAGGAACAACTGATCGTCAGCAACACGGCGACGACGCTGACTACGGCCGCCACGTGGGCGGTAGCGCCGGACACTACGAGTTATTTCACTATCGCGGAAACTTCGTGGCGCACAGGTGCGCGAGGCTTTACGAGTCCGATCCGAATCGACGTGCCGGAACGAATCGGCTCGGGTGTTGAGCTATGTGCGCGAGCGGCCAACGCAGCCAACGACGAAGCGGCTTACGAGTTGTCGCCCGTGACGCGCTGGGTGCTCGGACAGTCAGGCGGGCTGTCGGCCGACTCCGGAGTTCCTGGCGCCCCGGCGTTCGGTGTGGCCGTTTCTTCTTCGGTGGCCGGAACACTCGAATTAGGCGGAATCGGGTTTGCCGACCTCGTGAACACCAGCAGCATCGTGGCCGGGACCTACACCTTCCACTATTACGATGAAATCAATGGAACTGCGGCAGGTGCTGTTACATTCCCCGTGTCCGCGAGCGATTCGACCATTACTTTCGGAGCCACTTACGACATCGGCACTCTGCTGCAGATTGACCAGGAGATTGTCCAGATAACCGGGGCGAACAGCGGCGGCGGTTTCAATGTAGATCGCAATATGTTTTCATCGGGCGCTTCAACCCATGCTGCGGGGACCGCTGTTTATCAACTGGATGCAAAAGTCGTCATCGTCCCGTTCATCAGAAACTTCTTCGGCAGCCCGGCCAGCGGCGACTGGAAATACAGCGTGCATCTTCCGAACGTTCGGCTGGCAGCGGCAGAACTCTATATGACGAATGCCTTCGGCGCCGGCCCGGTGACCTCCAATCCATATACCGGAACGATCGACTCGGGACTCCGGACGATGGCGGGCGGTCAATATTCGTTTCAGGTGAGTGGCTATCTTGCGATTCAGACAAATGCGGCCCCGGCGCTCATTGTGGATACGGACCATTCGGTTCGTGACGTATTCGGGATCGCCGGAACAGCGGCCACGGGCGCCGGAATTACGGCACAACTGAACCGCAACGGAGCCGCTTACACAACAGTTACATTCAACGCCGGCGCGACCAATTCGGTGACACCTGTCGAGAGCGGCTTCGGCCTGCCCGCACTCCGGGCCGGAGATGTCCTGACGCTCGACATCACAAGCGTAGGCACCACGATTCCCGGCAGCGACCTGACCGTGATCCTCCGGCTCTGAGGTCATTGGCGGCGTTACAGCAAGCCGCAGCACTGCCCGGTACACTGATTGTTTGCTGCTGGTTCAGAACGTATCGAAACTCTATCGCCTTTATCGGACTCCGTTCGACCGGATTCGGGAGTTGAATCCGCTGCGGAAGAGTCCGCTGCACACAGACTTCTGGGCGCTGCGCGATATCTCGTTCAGCGTTGAGCGCGGTGAAGTGGTCAGCCTGGTCGGGCCGAATGGGTGCGGCAAGAGCACGCTGCTTCAGGTGATCAGCGGAATTCTGCAGCCCACCACCGGGCGAGTGGTGACGCGCGGGCGAGTAGCTGCTTTGCTGGAATTGGGAGCGGGATTCAATCCGGATTTTTCCGGCCGGGAAAATGTCTTTATCAATGGCGAGATCATGGGAATCAGCCGCGCCGAAATGGAGCGGAACCTCCCGCTGATCGAGGCGTTTGCCGAAATCGGCGAATTCATTCACCGCCCGGTCAAGGAATATTCGAGTGGCATGTACGTCCGGCTGGCGTTCTCGACCGCCATTCACGTCAATCCCGACATCCTCATCGTGGACGAAGCTCTGGCCGTGGGCGATGCCGTGTTCGCCAACCGCTGCATTCGTAAATTTGAGGAACTGCGCGAAAGGAAGACCACCGTGCTGTTTGTCTCGCACGACCTCGGGCTGGTCAAGCAGCTTTCCAACCGCGCCATTTTTCTGCTGAACGGGCGCATGGAGGCCGAGGGCGAACCCAAGCATGTGATCGATAAGTATATCGGCGTCGTACTGGAGCGCCAGAAGGCATTTCAGCAGTCCGACCGGAAGGAACATCCGACAGCTTCCAACCGCCATGGCGATGGTTCGAGCCAGATCCTCGACGTGACGCTGATCGATCAGGCCGGGCGGCCTTGCGGCGTCGTTTCAAGCGGCGAACGCGTAACCATCCGGATTCGGACCGTCTTCCGCCAGAAGATGGATGAGCCGATGGTCGGAATTCTCATTCGTAACCGCATCGGCATGGAGATTTACGGGACGAATACGCGGATCGAGCAGGTCGATCTGGGAAGCTACGAGGCCGGCGAAGAGCTCGACATCGAATTTCAGTTTGAATGCTGGCTGACACCGCAGCATTACACGATCACGGTCGCAACACAATACGCGGACGGCTCAAGCCACGACTGGCTCGATGACGTGATTTCCTTCGAGGTCCTCGCCCAGCGTCAGGCGGCCGGCGTCGCAGATCTGCGGGCGCGCATCGAATGGCGGAAGACAAAGCCCGATGAAAACGCGGCTCAGTCTTAAAGTCCGGGCGGGGGCTCCGGTGACGAAGTTCGCGGGCGAGTACGGCGACGGATGGAAACTCCACGTCGCCGCGCCGCCGGTGGACGGCAAAGCCAACGACGCGATCGTGCGATTTCTGGCGCGCCTCGCAGGTATCGCGGCCGCCGATGTGCGGATCGTAAGCGGCGCTTCGGCCAGCACAAAGATTGTGGAATTCGAGGGGCTCGATGCGGCCACGCTCCAACGCGCTATCCTCGAATCGCATGGACGTCCAACGGATACAGGAAGCGCTCCGGCGCGAAAAGCTTGACGGCTGGCTGTTTTTCGATCACCATCACCGCGACCCGCTGGCTTACCGGATTCTGGGCCTGAACCCGGCGTTGCACGTCACGCGACGCTGGTATTATCTGATCCCGGCGAAGGGCGATCCTCGCGGGCTGGTGCATCGCATCGAGCGCGGCGTTCTGGATGCCTTATCCGGCAACAAGGCTCGTTACTCCACATGGCAGGAACAACAGACCGGCCTTGAAGCGCTTCTCAGCGGGACGAAGCGAATCGCCATGCAGTATTCTCCCCGTTGCGCCGTTCCCTATGTCGCGATGGTGGACGCAGGCACGGTGGAAGCCATCCGCGCCACGGGTGTTGACGTGGTGACGTCGGCGGAACTGATTCAGGAATTCGAAGCACTGCTTACCGCATCTCAGTTCGAGTCTCACCTCGAAGCGGGCCGCATCGTCGACCGCATCTGCGCCGGTGCATTCCGCTTCATCGGCGACCGCATCAGTTCGGTTGTAAGTGAAATTGAAGTGCAGGAATGGCTGCTGGGCGAATTTCGCAACGCCGGACTAATCACCGACAGCGGGCCGATTGTCGGCGTCAATGCCCATTCGGGCGATCCGCACTATGAGCCCACGCGCGAGACGAGCCTCGCCATCCATCAGGGGGATTTTGTCTTGCTCGACATGTGGGCGAAGTTCGACCGCCCCGAAGCCGTTTATTACGACATCACCTGGACGGGCTTCTGCGGCGAGGCTCCCGAGCGCGTGAAGGAAGTATTCGGCATTGTGCGCGACGCGCGGGACAGAGCAGTGAAAACAGTAGCGGCAGCGGTCGCAGCTTCCCGCGAACTTCGTGGGTTCGAAGTGGACGATGCCGCACGCGGCCACATTCAGGCGCACGGTTTTGGCGACTTTTTCGTACACCGTACCGGCCATTCCATCGGCACAGAAGTTCACGGCACGGGCGCGAACATGGATAACTTCGAGACGCACGACGATCGGCGCATTCTGCCAGGATCGCTCTTTTCTGTCGAACCCGGCATTTATCTGCCGGACTTCGGAGTTCGCTCCGAAGTAAATGTCTTTGTGAAACACAACTCAGCCGGAACGACCGGCGCCGTACAGCGCGAATTGGTGCGAATTGGTTAAGCGCTAAGGCACAACCAGAAACTGACCCATCATGCCCCCGTCTTCGTGATCGGAAAAGTGGCAATGATACATGTACGGATTGACGGGATCGGCAAAATCGGTAAACTTCGCAACAAAGGTTACTGACTGCCCGAGGGGCACCTCAACGGTGTCCTTCCAACCCTGCTCATAGGCGCCTACGGGCCCCGAACTCCGCGAAACGATCTTAAACTGCACATCGTGGATATGGAAAGCGTGACTGAAGGTCGGGCCGTTGACAATGGTCCACGCTTCCGTAGTGCCGAGCGACACCGTCTGGCCGATCGCCGCCATCGCGTAGGACTGGTTGTCGAACGTGAAGGGCGTACCCGGGCCTTTATCGGTAATGTGAATCGTCCGTGTCCTGGTAGCATCGGCGAGCGTGAGATAAGTGTTATTCACCAGCGTTTTTGGCAGGCTGGTGACCGCGTTGCCGGTCGGCGCAATCACATTGATGTGCAGAACATTGAACGTCGTATTGTTCAGCAGGCTGCCAAACGTTCCGTTTGTCCCGGGTTCGCCGCCGGGAAAGCCGAAGTACTGTCCGCCGTTGAACGACAGCAGGTTGAGCTGACTTCCCGGCGTATCTTTTGTGAGGTCGACCAGAATCTCTACCCGCTCTCCGGCGAACATGACAAGTCTCGTGACCGGCACCGGCGCATTTAACAAGCCGCCGTCGTTCCCGATTACGTAAAACGTTCGGTTATCGCTGAATCCGAAGTTATAGGCTCTCTCGATCTCGGCATTTAGTAACCGGAGCCGCACGAACTGCGCCGGCAGAGTAACCTGGGCGTTCATCGTTCCGTTAGTCAGCATATAGTCGCCGTATACGGTAACCGATGCGTTGGTATTGAACTGATTTCCGCCCGGCAGAAAACGGCGGCTGGTGAAGACGAGCGGAATATCGTCAATGCCATAGTTTCGCGGCAAAGGCAGCGCCGCTTCCACCGGGTCTTTGATGATGATGAAGCCTCCCGCGCCATAGCTGATCTGCTCGGCGGTGGTTTCGTGCATATGGGGGTGGTACCAGTATGTCGACGCGTTATTCGCCACCTGAAAGGATGGCGACCACGTCTCGCCCGGCGCGATTGGCTGATGGGGACCGCCATCCATCACGGCAGGAATGTGGAAGCCGTGCCAGTGCGTCGTCGTTTCTTCGGTGAGCGCATTGGTCACATTCATCTGAACAAAGTCGCCCTGATTCATGATCAGCGTCGGCCCCCAAAAGCCGGCGCCGTTGTAGCTGTAAGTATTGGTCGCCGCGCCGGGCCGCAGTTGCCGGCTTCCCTGCCCCAGCGTAAGATTGAAGGTCGTTCCCGTGATTGTGTCCGGGATCCAGAGCGTCGTGTAAGTGGATGACACATTGAGCGCCGGCGTGACGCCGACTCCCGCCGACGGAGCGCCTGAACCCGCGCCATTCGTCGCCGCCACCGCGCAGGAGTAAGTTGTCCCGTTGACGAGCCCGGTTACAAGAAAAGGGCTGCCCGCACCCGTGCCGGTCTTTGACACGGAGCCTGCCGTACACGTGGCGGTGTAGCCGGTAACGGGCGAGCCGCCGGCGGATGCGGGCGCGGTGAAGGCAATCGTCGCGTACGCGTTGCCGGCGGTGGCGCTGACGTTGGTTGGCACGCCGGGAACTCCGCCGGCCGCGGGTATCACGATTACACTCGCGGAGGCCGTACTGGTTCCGGCTGAGTTTGTCGCAGTTAGAACGCAGTTATAGGTGGTGCCGTTCGTGAGGCCGGTCACGACAACGGGGCTGCTTGCCGACGTACCGATAGCCGTGGCGCCGCCGCCGGCGCAGGTTGCGGTGTATCCCGTGATCGCCGCACCACCGTTGCTGACCGGCGTGGCGAACGAGATACTCACGCTGCCGTTCCCGGCTGACGAAAGCAGATCCTCGGGCGCGCCCGGTGCCGCGGCCACCGGAGTAACAGCAATCGCTGCCGACGTGGTTCCTGTCCCGGCGTAGTTGGTGGCGAAGACAACACACGTGTAAGTCGTGCTGGCCGATAGCCCGTAGACTACGACCGGACTGCCAGTGGAAATGCCGGTAGCAACCGCGCTTGCGCCGCCGCATTGCGCAGTGTATCCGATAATCTCCGTGGTTCCGGCCGAAGCAGGCGGGCTGAACGAGATGCTCACGCTGCCACCGCCAACTTTAGAAGTCAGGTTGGTCGGAGCACCGGGCGAACCAGGTGCGCCCGGCGTCCCCGGAGCCACCGTCTGGATTGTCGAACCACTAATCGGAAGATAGAGGGACTGCAGCGCGACCGGGCTTCCGTTCAAAGCGAACTGCACGAGAGCATCGCCGGCCTGCAGGTTCGCCGGCACCACCACGTTGAATTGATAAAGAGCGACCGCGCCCGGCGCGAGTCCGGCGTACTGAACAGTCGCCGTGGCGCCACCGATTGTGATGCTGAAGGAACTCGCCAGTGCGTTCTGGCCGCTCGCAACCGCCCCGCCCACCGGAGGCGATTTCACTGAGCCAAAGCCGATTCCGTAGAGGGTCAGGATTTCGCCGGCCACCGCGGGGGCGGCTGGTACGTTCGGCACGCTGCCGTTTCCGACATACGATCCGCTGGAACTATGGATAGCAGTCACGTACTGTTTCCCGTTCACCAGAAACGACGCGGGAGCCAGCAGACCGGGCTGCTGCGGGCGGATCGCGATCGTGGCCGCGGCGCTCGACTGCCCCTGATAGCTCACCACAACCGGAATCGGGCCCGAGGAAATTGAATCGGGAAGATTGACGTTGATCTGGCCGGGACTTACGTAACTGATATAGCCGGCCGCACCGCCGATTGTGACTGAGACGCCATCGAGCGCGGTCGGTGCGGCCGAGCCGTTAAAGTCGCTCGTTGCCCACGCTCTGGTGGTGCCGGCGAGATTCGAGCCATAGATTTCGATCCACGAACCCGGAGACGCCACCGCGGCGTAGCCGCCGAAGGCGCCGGCGGTCGTGATGTGGTCGATTGACGGAGCGGCAGCGGCCTGCGCGATTCCCGCCGCGAGTAACCCCGCTGCGAGCAAAGCGAAACGACTCTTCGTGATCTTCATGCGGAAAAGCCTCGCGTTCGGAAAACTATAGCAATTGGGCGGCACGCTGGAAGACGGCATCGAGCATCTCCTGCGTCAGCTTGCCGGTTGAAGTGTTCTGCCGGCTGGGATGATAGGAACACAAGAGCGACGGCTGAACCGGATAGAGAATATTGTGGCCGAACCGGTAATCGGCCAGCCGCGCCACCTCGCCCCGCTGTTTCATTATCCCCAGATACGCATCCATCGCCACCTTCCCCAGCGCCACCACCACGCGCAGGTTCGTCAACAACTGCAGCTCGCGTTCGAGCCAGGCGCGGCAGTTGAGCAACTCTTCGCGCGAGGGTTTATTATCCGGGGGCGCGCAGCGGGCTGCGTTGGTGATCCACGCGTCACGAAGCACCAGTCCGTCGCACCGGTCCGCGCTGGTCGGTTGCGAGGCAAAGCCGGCCCGGTGCAGCGCGCGGTACAGGTAGTCTCCCGAGCTGTCCCCTGTGAACATACGGCCCGTGCGATTGGCGCCGTGCGCGCCGGGAGCAAGCCCGAGGATCAGAAGCCGGGCCGCGGGGTCGCCAAAGGAGGGCACGGGTTTTCCCCAGTAGTCCTCGTCCCGGTAGGCGCGGCGCTTCACCTGCGCCACTTCCCGGCAATGCCCGATGAGTCGCGGGCAACGGTTGCAGGCGGCGACACGGCGGTTCAATTCGTCGAGCGTGGCGGGCAGCGGGCGGAGCTTTGACACGGCTAAGAAAACTTTATCGCGCAACCTCATTTTTCCCGCTCAGTCAGCCGATTTAGACAGTAGAAATGAGGTCAAAATTCGATTGACCGTGGCGCTGGAAAGTTACAGAATAGGAAAGTCCGGCTGCTCCCCGGAATGCAGTTTGCGTCGATAATGCCCGGCCTCGCCAGTGGCCGATATGCTCAGCTCTCTTCCGCGACTCAGGTATTGATGAACTCTTTCCGCCGCATGTTTTTCCGACCGTTCGTTTTCGTTACCGCTTCGGCGCTCGCCGCGAGCCTGGCGACGGCTGCAACACATAAGCCGGTCGCGCCGAAAAAGAAAAGTACCGGCGCACACGTGGTCACGAAGGCGCGGGTGGCGGCAAAGAGCGTTTCCGCGGTGACGGCTTCGGCGCTGACGGCTTCGGCGGTGACGGCTTCGGCGGTGACAAGAGCGGCGCTTACCGGCTCGTCGGCGCTGACCATCAAATCGAAGAATGCCCGGGCCAGCCACGGCGGCGGCCAGACGTGGGATGCACCGACGTATAAGGATTCCACGGTCGGCGACAACGTGGATGGCGAGGATCTGACGGTTCGGCAGGCGGCGGTGGAAGCGCTGGGTCCGATGAATGGATCGGTGGTGGTGGTCGATCCCACCACGGGCCGCATCCTGACCATGGTGAATCAGGAACTCGGGCTGGGTGGCGGTTTTCAGCCTTGTTCCACGGTGAAGGTTTCGGTATCGCTGGCGGCCCTGCGCGAAGGGCTGGTGGAACGGACCAGTCCGGCAAAGTTTTACAGCCGGCGTTCGCTCGATTTGACCGACGCGCTGGCCTACTCGAACAATTTCTATTTCGCCACGCTCGGCATCAAGCTGGGCTATGAGCGGATGAACTATTACGCCCACCTGTTCGGCTATGGCGAAAAGGCCGGCCTCAACATCCCGGGCGAACATGCCGGCTATTTCCCGCCCGCGCCGCCGAAGAACGGCGGCATGGGAATGCTGACCAGCTTCGGCGAGGAGATCGAACAGACGCCGCTCGAACTGGCCGGCCTGATGACGGCGATCGCCAACGGCGGAACGCTCTACTGGCTGCAGTATCCGCGGACGGAAGAGGAGATCCGGAATTTTACGCCGCAGGTGAAGCGGCACCTCGATATCGCCCCGTACATCGACGAAATCAAGCCCGGCATGCGCGGCGCGGTGGAGTTCGGAACCGCGGTGCGGGCAAAGCAGGATGACGTCATTTTGGGCAAGACCGGGACCTGCAGCGAAGGCCGCACGCACCTTGGCTGGTTCGGCTCTTTCCGCGACAACGGGTCGCGCAAACTGGTTGTGGTCGTGATGCTGACGGGCGGCAAGCCGTCCATCGGTCCCATGGCATCGGGCGTGGCGGGAGATGTTTATCGCCGGCTGGCTGCGAACAACTACTTCAAAGTCAGCGCGCCGCTGACTCCGGCTTCGATCCTTACTCCGGTCTGGCCGAAGCGGTAGACAAACGCAACGACTGGCTGCGAGGCGGACTGGCTTCGAGGAGAATAGCTGCGAGGAGAATAGCTCCGAGCCTAGCGCAGCCGGGACTTGCGCATGCGGCGGTCGGCTCGTTCGCCGATCAGTCCGGCCACGCGGTCGAGCAGGTAGGATACGTCCTCGTTACTCATCTTCACCAGGCTCTCTTCCCTGACCTGTGCCGGAGCGTCCGAAAGCGGGGCATCCGTTTCCAGCAAATCGGCTGACATTAAAGCAGTTGCCGGCCGGAACTCCTTCTGCCGCGCATAGGCGAGGACGCCGGGGCCGGCATCTTCAGATTCCGCGCGCAGGTCGGCCAGTACCAATTGGTATTCGCTCTCGTCCAGCTTTCCAATCGCTTCCGCCGACGTGGCTGCTCCGCTGACCGCATACCCTGCGGCGGTGAGGATTGATTTGACGGCAAGCCGGGACGCCAAATCGGAATCGGCAAGGAGAACGCGGGCGACCTTCTGAGTCTCTGCCCTGCCCGCCAGCGAGGCCTCGCGAACGGGAATTTCGGGTGTTGCTGTAACCATGTCTCGATTTCTAATTTAGACGAAATCGGTCGACTTATCCATCAAAATCCGGCAAAAGTTAAGGGACTAATTACTAACCGATGGGGGGAGAGGCGCCCGCCGGAGCATCGGCATCAGATAGTTCATGACCGTATGTGCAACGATTTCAGTACCTTGCGCGGTCGGGTGAAGTCCGTCCGGCTGGGTCAGATCGGGGTGGCCGCCGACGCCATCCAATAGAAACGGGATTCGACGAAGCTTGTAGTTTTTCGCCAAATCCGGATAGATCTGCTCGAAGGAACGGATATAGTCGGGGCCGTAATTTCTCGGCAGTGTCATGCCGGCGAGCAAGACTTCGGCGTGGGCGGCGCGCAGAGAATCTACAATAGTAGTCAAATTCTTCCGGGTGACGGTGACGGGCTGGCCGCGAAGGCCGTCATTGGCGCCGAACTCCAGAATCACAATGGCCGGGTGGAGGCTGAGAACGGTGGCGAGCCGTTCCACGCCGTCGGTGGTCGTATCGCCGCTCACGCCGAGGTTGACGACGCGGTAGAGGTATCCGGCGGCGTCGAGCTGCTTCTGGATGAGATCGGGAAAGCTCTGGCCGGGTTCGAGGCCGTAGCCGGCGGTGAGGCTGTCGCCGTAAGCGGCGATGACGGGGCGCTTGTCGTCGGACTTTGATGGGACGGCAGCGGGCGGAGGAAGAGTTGGCCGGGGCGCGGCCGCCGCTGGAGTGGCGGGTTTGCGGTCGCCGCAGCCGCAGATCGCAATCGCCAGGGCCGAAATCAGAATCCATCGCAGGCGCATCGCCATCATGATTGCAGACGGAACTGCACGGGCAAAGGATTCGTATGACTGTTAGCGAACCTGCTGCCATAATTGAGACTGCCTTGCCCGCATCGCTATCCATCCCCGCATCGCCATCCATTATTGACGTCGTCCGGCTTACGCGGACGATCGTCACGCCCACCCACAAAGTAGAAATTCTGCGCGGGATCGACATCTCGGTGCCGCGAGGCCAGTTTGTGGCGATTATGGGGCCGTCGGGCAGCGGCAAGAGCACGCTGCTCGGGCTGCTGGCGGGGCTGGATACGCCAACGAGCGGGCAACTGCTACTGGACGGGGTGGACATCACGGGCCTGACCGAGGACCAGATGGCGGAGGTGCGGGGGCGCAAGATTGGCTTCGTTTTCCAGTCTTTCCAGCTCATCCCCACGCTGACGGCGGAAGAGAATGTCCTGCTGCCGGCCGAACTGGCGGGAGCCGGCGCGGAAGCCGGGGGCCGCGCGCGCGAGCTGCTGACACGCGTGGGACTGGCCGACCGGCTGGACCACTATCCGGTGCAGCTTTCCGGCGGCGAGCAGCAGCGCGTGGCGCTGGCGCGTGCCTTCATCACGAGGCCGCCGATCCTGCTGGCGGATGAGCCGACCGGGAATCTGGACGGGCGCACCGGCGAGCAGATTCTCGAAATGCTGCTCGAACTCAACCGGCACGAAGGCACCACGCTGGTGCTGGTGACGCACGATCCGGCGCTGGCCGCTCACGCCGACCGCGTGATAACGCTGCGCGACGGGCTGGTGGTGAGCGATGAAGCCGTCGCCGCGGCGGCTGCCCGAGGGTAGCGATGGCGTCGCCAGTCTTATGAACCGCATGCAGAGCTACCGGACGGCGGCGAAGATCGCGTGGCGCGAGACGCGGGCGTCGTCGGGCCGCTTCCTGTTTGTGATTCTGGCGGTGGCGGCGGGCGTGGGCGCGCTGACGGGCGTGCGCGGGTTTTCGCGCGCGTTCCACACCATGCTGCAGCGCGACGCGCGCACGTTCATGGCGGCCGACCTGACGGTCCGGACGTTCCAGATGGCCTCGCCGGTGCAGGCGGCGAAAATAGACGATCTGGCCAGGCGCGGCATTGCGCACACGCAGATCACCGAGACGCTTACGATGGCGTCGCCCTTGAGCCAGACGGCGCCGCTGCTGATTTCGGTGAAGGCCGTGGATCCGGCGGTGTATCCGTTTTACGGCGAAGTGAAGTTCAATCCGCCGATGAGCATCGCGCAGGCGCTGCAGCCGGATACGGTGGCGGTGGCGGACGGCGTGCTGCTGCGACTGGGCGCCAGGGTGGGCGACACACTGCGCATCGGCGGACTGCCCTACCGGATTGCGGCGGAGATCACGACCGAGCCCGACCGCATGACGGGCAGCCTCAACGTGGGGCCGCGCGTGATGCTGTCGCGCGCCGCGTTCGAAAAGACGGGGCTGCTGGTGCCGGGCAGCCGGGCGGCCGAGCGGTACCTGTTCCGCATTCCGCCGGAGATTCCGATTCAAGGCATCCGCGAGGAACTGCGCGGGGTTTTCCGCGACGGACTGATTGCGGATTACAGCGAGGCGCATCCGCTGATCGAACAGGGGCTGCGGCAATCGACGACGTTTCTTTCGCTGGTCAGCCTGATTGCGCTGGTGATCGGTTCGCTCGGCGTGGCGACGGCGATTCAGGCGCACCTGCAGCAGAAGATGGATTCGATCGCGATTATGAAGTGCCTGGGCGCGAAGTCGGCGCAGGTGACGCGCATTTACGTGCTGCAGACGGCGGGGCTGGGGATCGCGGGGAGCCTTGTGGGCATTGCGCTGGGGAGTCTGGTGCAGATGGCGTTTCCGGTGCTGCTGTCGCACTACTTCCAGATCAGCGCGGTGCCGCGGTTCGACGCCGTGTCTGCGCTGCAGGGGCTGGTGGTGGGACTGCTGACGGTGCTGCTGTTTACCGTGCCGCCGCTGATGGGGATCCGGACGATTCGGCCGGCGCTGATCTTCCGCCGTGAAATGGCCGCGCCGGCGCTGAGTGTGGCCGAGTGGTGGAAGCAGAAGGCGGGCGAGGTTGTTTCGGCGCTGGTGATCCTGACATTCGTGGGCGTGCTGGCGGCATGGCTGAGCGAGAACCAGAAGACGGGCGTGTACTTTGCGATCGCCATCGCAGTGGGCATGTTGTCGCTGGCGGCGGTGGCGTGGGCATTGCTGAAATCGCTGCGCTGGATCGGGCGGCATCTGCCGAGACAGGCGGGGCCGGTGCTGCGGCAGGGCATCGCAAATCTGTACCGGCCGGGCAATCACGCGGGCGCGGCGGTGATGGCGCTGGGCGTGGGCGTGATGTTCACCGTGACGGTGTGGATTGTGCAGCGCGGACTGCTGCAGGACATCGTACACACCGCGCCGCCGGGGATGCCGAATGTGTATCTGCTGGACGTGACGGCTGCGAATCGCGACGCGGTGTATCAGCTGATTTCGTCGCAGAAGGGCGTGCTGCAGAAGCCGGAGATGGTGGGGGCGGTGTCGGCGACGATTCAGTCGATTGACGGCGCGCCGATGCAGCGGGATGAAGGTCCGCGAGAGGGCGGGCGAGGCGAAGGTGGTCGAGGCGAGGGCGGGCGAGGCGAAGGTAGTCGAGGCGAAGGCGGGCGAGGAATGCTGCGACGCTACTCGCGTGCCATTTCGGTTTCGGCGGCGGCGGAAAAGCCGGCGTTCACGCAGGTGCTGGAAGGCGCCTGGTGGAAGCCGGGCGAAGTGCCGGAGGGCGCGGACGCGCTGGTCTCGGTGAGCGAGCAGGCGGCGAAGGTGCTCGGGCTGCATCCGGGTTCGCAGATTGTGTGGACGACGCCGCAGCGCACGTTCACGTCGAAAGTGGTGGCGATCCACAAGAGCGAATCGGTGCGGCTGACGGCGCGCATCGAGTTCTATCTCACGCCGAAAGCACTCGAAGGGTTGCCGGCAATTTACTACGGCGGAATACGGGCGTCGGCCGAAGCGGTGCCGGCGATCCAGAAGGCGCTGTTCGACAAGTTCCCCGCGATCACGGTGGTCAACATGGCGGAGGTGCTGGACACGATCCAGGGGGTGGTGGATCAGATCTCGATGGTGGTGCGGTTCATCTCGGCGTTTTCGATTCTGGCGGGCGCGGTGATTCTGGCATCGAGCGTTGCGGGGACGCGCTTCCGGCGGATTCGCGAAGTGGTGATCCTCAAGACGCTGGGGGCGACGCGGCGGCGCATCGCGCAGATTTTCTCGGTGGAGTTCTTCGTGATCGGCACGGTGGCCGGGCTGATGGGCGGGCTGCTGGCGGGGATGTTCGCGTGGGTGGCGCTGAACCGGCTGCTGGATGCGAAGTCCGCGCCGGATGCGTGGCCGATGGTGGTGTCGATTGGCGGGACGGCGGCGCTGGCGGTGGCGACCGGCTGGCTCGCGAGCTTCCGCACGCTGGGGCAGAAGCCGCTGGAGATTCTGAGGGACGAATGAGGCGGCTCCTGCTGGTTCTGGCTGCCGGCAATTTACTCGCGGCCGGTAACTTGCCGCTCGAAGTGACCGACGCGCGGGGGAAGAAGCCGGCGGGCGTGACGGTGGAGGCGGGAGAGCCGAATGCCGATGGCTGGCGGGCGCTGCGGGTGAGTAAGTCGAAGGGCGACTACTTCGTTATCTGGCCGTGGGACGTGGCGGCGAAAGGGCCGGACGGGCCGGGCGACGTGCCGGTGATCGTGATGCAGCGTGGCGACAGGAAGGCGCTGGAGAATCCGCGCGCGGTGGCGGCGATGGCGACGCCGGTGGTGCTGGGCGCGAAGAGCGTCGAGGACGAGGCCGTGGCGACGGGCTTCTCCGAAGCGGAGCTGTCGCAGGCCTTCGGCACGTTGATCAGGGCGGAGGATTCGTTCGCGAAAGGCGTTGGCCTGCTTCGCGCGGGCCGGAATGCCGAGGCCGCCGAGGAACTCGGCAAGGCGCTGCGCGAGCGGCAGAGGCAGCTGACGCGCGTGCCGTCGGAGATTTGGGCGGCGGCGATGCTGGACGGCCGGGCGTTGATGGCGGCGGCGAAATACGACGATGCGGCGGTGGCGTATCTGGTGGCGCTGAAGCTGCGGCCTTCGGATGAAAGCGCGCAGACGGCGCGGGCGGAGGCGCTGATGAAGGCGGGGAAAGCAGAGGCGGCGGCGGCGGAGAGCCGATAATCGACGCGCGGTCTTGCGGGTGAGAACTTACTCTTTCCTTCGCAGCTTATCCAAAAAGTGAAAGAGCGCAACGCCGATCAGCGCGTTGATCACCGCCAGCACGAGGCTGGTCTGGAGATCGAAGATCGCCGGCTGATCGAGCAGCGATCTCTGCAGCAGCCAGAAAAAGAACTGGTGAAACAGGTAGAAGATGAAGCAGAGCACCATGCGGACGAGCGCGTGCTCCACGTCGAACTGCATGCCGATGGAGGCCGAGAAGTAGCCCACCAGCGTTTTGCAGATGCCGTACATGCCGATGGGCTGCTGGAAGAGCGAATCCTGCGCGAGGCCGAGCGCCATGCCGATGCCGAGGCCGCGCAGCTGCGAGCGGCGCATCAGCGCAAAGTAGATGGTCACGAGCAGCGGCAGTTCGATGCGCGAGACGAAGCGGAAGGTCTGGAACAGCGGCAGGTACACCTGAATGAGCAGCGCCACGAGCGGCACGGCGAAGAAGACCCAGACGGGATAAATCGCGCGCCGCACCTGACGCGCGTTATCGACCATGATCCGGCTGGTTGTTGGGTATTCCATCAGGGTCTCGGCTGGGGCGCGGGAGTTGCGGGAGTCGCGGGAGTAGCGGGAGTTGCAGCCGTTGCCGGCGCCGAAACCGGCTTCGGGCGCGCCGCGGGCGCTGCCGCAGGTTTCGCTGAGGGCACGGCGGGTGAATTCACGGCGGGTGCATTCACGGCAGGTGCATTCACGGGAGCCGCATTTGCGGGAGCGGCGTTGGCAGGAGCGGCGTTGGCAGGAGCTGCATTTGCAGGAGCGGCGTTGGCGGAGGGCGCCGGAGCGACCGCGGATCCCGGGGGGGCGGCCAGCGGTGTGACGCCAGCCACTTTCAGATTAAAGTTTGGCGGGGCCGAGCCCGGCAGTCCCTCGCCGTAGACGTGCTTCTGGGCGTCGCCGATTTTCTTGTACTGATCGAGCAGCTTGTCCGCCATGGTTCCGGTGGGCGGAGCGGCACTGGCTGCGGTGTCGCCGGCACCGGGATCGGGGGCGAGGAAGACCGGGGCATCGGCATTGACCGGTTCGGGGATTTCCTGATGGACGGGGTCGAGAATGACCATGACTTCCTCGGCGGCGGTTTCGGTGCCGGTGGGCTGGAGAACGATCTCCTGGAAATTCGAATCGTCACGCACGCTGGTCACGCGTCCGGCGGGAAGGCCGCGCGGAAAGATGCGGTCCTCGCCCGAGGTGTAGAACATTTCACCGACTTCCACTTTCTGGCCAACGGGTACGAAATCGACGCGCGCCGTGGTGCCGCCGAGTCCCTTCATCACGCCGTGCAGGTGGTTCTTTTGCGATTCGACGCCGGCGGCAAAACCGGGGTCGGTGACGGTGAGGACCTGCGCGGCGAGCGGGAAGACGGCGAGCACTTTGCCGACAATGCCGTCCGGCGTGACGACGGCCATACCGCGGTGAATGCCGGATGCCGAGCCGCGGTCGATGAGCACCGACTTGGTGCCGACGCCCGGGGTGGCGCCGATGACGCGGGCTCCGATCATTTTCGAAAGCGTGCGGGTCTGGAAGCCGGCGAGCGATTCAACGCGCTGGGCGGCGGCGAGGTTGTTCCTGAGGAGCTGGTTTTCGAGACGAAGGCGGTCGACTTCCGAGTGCAGCTGGCGGTTCTGTTCGCGCGCGTTGCGGGACTCGAAATAGTTGGAAAAGAAGCCGGTGGTGCCGCTGCGCATGGTCTCGATGGCGCTGGCGGCGGGGGCGACGGCGGTGACGGCCCAGACGCGCACCAGCGGGACATCGGCATCGTTGCGCACCTGCCAGGCCAGCAGCCCCAGTTGGGCGAAGATGGCGGCAAGCAGCACCGTGATGTTGCGGTAGCGGTAGAGGAGAGATTCCATTCTTAACAGACGGGCGGCCGGGGCACGGGCCACCCTCTACTCATCTTCGCCTATCGGGCGGAATATCGGGGGCGGCGTGCCCGGTCTGACACTGGCTGGTCTGACACTGGCGGGCCTGACACTGGCTGAAGTGGCACTGCCTGATTCGGCGCAGACTCTTTAGTCGATCGAGATCTTGCGCAGGAGCTTGAAGTCGCTGAGCATTCTGCCGGTGCCGAGGACAACGGAGGCAAGCGGATCGTCGGCGATGGAGACCGGCAGGCCGGTTTCCTCGCGGATGCGTTTGTCGAGATTCTTGATCAGGGCGCCGCCGCCGGTGAGGACGATGCCGCGGTCGCTGATATCGGCGCTGAGTTCGGGCGGCGTGCGTTCGAGGGCCACGCGAATGCCGTTGACGATGGTGGCGATGCACTCGGAGAGGGCTTCGCGGATTTCGGTGTCGTTGATGGTGAGCGTCTTGGGCACGCCTTCGATGAGGTTGCGGCCCTTGATTTCCATGGTGAGCGGACGATCGAGTTCGAAAGCGGAGCCGATTTCCATTTTGATGGCTTCGGCGGTGCGTTCGCCGATCAGCAGATTGTACTTCCGCTTCATGAACTGCATCACGGCGTCATCCATGGCGTTGCCGGCCACGCGGACCGAGCGCGAATAGACGATGCCGGAGAGAGAGATTACGGCGATGTCCGTGGTGCCGCCGCCGATATCGACCACCATGTTGCCGGAGGGTTCGGTGATGGGCAGACCGGCGCCGATGGCGGCCACCATGGCCTGTTCCACCAGATGCACTTCGCTGGCCTTGGCGCGGTAGGCGGAGTCCATGACGGCGCGCTTTTCCACCTGCGTGATTTCGCTGGGGACGCCGATGACGATGCGCGGATGCACCAGCATCTTGCGATTGTGCGCCTTCTGGATGAAGTAGTTCAGCATCTTTTCGGTGACTTTGAAGTCAGCGATGACGCCGTCTTTCATCGGCTTGATGGCGACGATGTTGCCCGGCGTGCGGCCGAGCATTTCCTTAGCTTCCTTGCCGACGGCCTCTACTTCATTGGTGACTTTGTTGATGGCGACGATGGAAGGTTCGTTGACGACGATGCCTTTGCCCTTCGCATAGACGAGCGTGTTGGCGGTTCCGAGGTCGATGGCGAGATCGGAGGAAAAAAGGCTGAAGAGCGAACGCAGATTCATCGTTGTAATTCGGGGTCCAGGATGGCCTGGGAATGATGGCTCAGAATTTCCGTGGAATAAGCTTCAGCGTAGCACAGCGGGCGCGAACCGCCCTTCTTCGGGCGAACGCTCGTCAGGCGGACGGCCGCGAGGCAGACGCTCGGCCGGACGGTGGCAATAAACGGTGCTCCGTCGGATAATGACAGGACTGACGTGACGAGCCTCAAATACCTGTTTGACAACAACGCGCGCTGGGCCGAAGGGATTCGCGCCCAGGATCCGGAGTTCTTCGACCGGCTGGCGCACCAGCAGTCGCCCGAATTCCTGTGGATCGGCTGTTCCGACAGTCGCGTGCCGGCCAACGAGATCACCGGGCTGATGCCGGGCGAAGTTTTCGTACACCGCAATGTGGCGAATATTGTGAATCACGCCGATATGAACTGTCTGTCGGTGATGCAGTATGCGGTGGACGTGCTGCGCGTCAAGCACATCATGGTGGTGGGCCATTACGGCTGCGGCGGCGTGGGGGCGGTGCTGGAGCAGCGGCGGGCGGGCATGGTCGATAACTGGCTGCATCCGGTGCGGCAGATTATGGAACATCAGTTCGCCGAATACCGCAGTCTGCATGCGCGCGGCGTGATGAGCACGCAGGCGCTGTGGGACCGGCTTTGCGAGGCCAATGTGGTGCAGCAGACGCGGGCGGCCTTTGAGACGGCGATCGTGCGCGATGCCTGGGCGCGGGGACAGGAGCTTTCCGTGCATGGCTGGATCTATTCGCTCAGCGACGGGCGACTGCGCGATCTGGGGGTCACGGTGGGCTCGCTGGCGGAAGCCGATGCGATTGCCGAGGGCGAACCGTTTCTGGCGCAGACGGGACTTTGAAGATGCGAATGCGGGGAATCGGCGGATGGCTGGCGCTCGCGCTGTGGCTGGGCCGGGCAGTGTGGCTGGGCGGCGGACTTGTGCACGCGCAGTCGCAGTTGCCGGCGGGCGCCATGAGCGGGCATCCCGATCCGATGCTGAAATTCGTTTCGTTCGTGCTGGACGACGTGCAGAAGAACTGGGATCGCGTCCTGCCGGCCCAGATGAAGACGCCGTACCGCCACGCGAAGCTGGTGCTGTACCGCAATTCGTTTCCATCCGCGTGCGGGAAGGCCGAGACAGCGGTGGGGCCGTTTTACTGCCCGGGCGACGAGAAAGTCTATCTGGATCTGGAATTTTTCAGTGAACTGAAGCGGCGTTTCGGCGCGCCGGGCGAGTTTGCCGAAGCCTATGTGATCGCGCACGAGATCGGGCACCACATTCAAAAGATCGAAGGGATCGAACAGAAGATCCGGCATCTGCAGGAAACCAATCCGCGCGAGGCGAATCAGCTTTCGGTGCGGCTGGAACTGCAGGCGGACTGTTTCGCCGGCGTGTGGGGGAATTCGACAGAGCAGCGGCATCTGGTGAACCGCAACGATATCGAGTCGGCAATCCATGCGGCGGCCGCGGTGGGCGACGACCGGCTGCAACGGCTGGGACGCGGCTCGGTGAATCCGGAAAAGTTCACGCACGGCACCTCGGCGCAGCGCGTGGAATGGTTCCGGCGCGGACTGGATTCGGGAAAGCTGACGGCGTGCAATACGTTCGGCAGCGAACGCTGAGTCCCGTTACTTCGATTTCGCGTCTTCGGAATACTGCGGCTGCGGCGGATTCAGCTTGATGGTGATGGTCTGCTCGGGCTGGTTCAGCGTGTAGACGTCGCCAAAGGTCTGGTAGTGCGGCGCGATCACCTGAATGGTGACTTCGCCCATGGGAATTTCCGGAATCGAAACGCTGCCTTCCTGACTGGTCTTGGTTTCCCAGTTGGTCTGGGGATGCTTCATCTTGATGGGGTTGAGAGCGCGCTTAAAGCGGATGATGACGCTGGCGCGATCGATCGGTTTGCCGGTGGTGGCGGAATTGACCTGCACGGTGAGCCTTGTGCCGGTAGCGGCAAAGAGGGGCAGGATCAGAAGAAGCGCAAGGGTCAGCCGAACGGAACGCATTTGCTTATTATGCGATATTCCTCGGTTGCCTTTGCACGGCCGATATCGCTAGGCGATGGCTTTCCTAATCGATATCGCCAGGCGATATCTTTGCTCGGCCGATATCGCTACGCGACGGCTTTCCTAATCGATATCGCCAGGCGATATCTTTCCCTGACCGATATCGCTACGCGATATCTTTGCTCGGCCGATATCGCTACGCGACGGCTTTCCTAATCGATATCGCCAGGCGATATCTTTCCCTGACCGATATCGCTACGCGATATCTTTACCTAATCGATATCGCTACGCGATATCGGGAATCAGGAATTTTGAGTTGAGTCCGGCGGCGGCGGCCACGGCCTCAGCCGCGATGTAGCCGCTGCGAACGGCGCCCTCCATGGTGGCAGGCCAGCCGGACCGCGTCCAGTCACCGGCGAGAAAGAAATTTCCGAACGAGGTCGCCGGACCGGGACGCAGTTGTTCGAGGCCGGGCCGCGCGGAAAACGTGGCGCGGACCTCTTTGATCACCTGCGCGCGTTCGAGCTTCGCTTCGCCGATGGCGGGGAAGAATTCGGCCGCTTCGCGACAGGCCAGTTCGATCACTTCGGCACGCGGCATCGCGGTCAAATTGCGGGACGCGCTGACGACGAACTGCAGGTAGCGGCCGTCGCGCTTATTGAACATCCACTGGACATTGCGATCGAGCAGTGTTGCGTGCGGCAGATCTGTCACCGGGCGGTCGAACCACAGATGGATGCCGGTAATCGGCGAGTGCTGAAAGGCATCCCACTCGATGGGCAGTTCGGGCAAAAGAGTACGAAGGCGGTCGAACGGCAGACAGGAGATGTAATAGTCGGCGGCACGGCCGCTGCCGCCGGCCTCGATGCCGCACAGACGGCCACCGGCGGCGTCGATCCTGGTGACAGCGGCGCGGTCGAAGATGCGCACATTGCCGGTTTGCCGGAGAGCAGCCTCGTCGTACAGTTCGCGCAACGGTACGGCGGGGATGCCCATCTCGTAGGAATCGGCGCGCGCGATCATGCCGAGCCAGAAGACCTGAAAACCGTGTGCGGCGGCCATCTGGTCGAGTTCCTCATTGACGGCGCTGACCAGGACCTGCCGCCAGTAGCGCTCGATGGCGCGATCGGTCTGGCGCTTTTCGCGCAGCCAGTCCAGCATGCTGATCCGGTCGAGATCGCGGCGCGTGAGGCGCTCGTTCGGAATCGCCCGCACGGCGCGCGCAATGGCGATCTTGTCGCCGAGTCCGAGGAACTTGAGCATCAGGAACGAACCGGCGAAGTGGGATGGCGCGGGAAGCATGCCGCGCTTCAGGATCGATGTACGGCCGCCGGGCTCGACAAAGAAGAACTCGCGGTAGAAATGGACCTTGTCCTGCGCGCCGAGCCGGCGGTAGAGATCGAGCAGATTGACGCAGCAGCGCAGCAGGACGTGCTGGCAGTTGTCGATCATCTCTCCGGCTGCTTCGTCGCTTTCGCCACCAGGTACGGGCCACGATGTGGCGCGGCCGCCCAGAAAAGGACGGGCTTCGTAAAGATCGACATCAAAGCCGCTCTTGCCCAGCGCCGCAGCCGCCGCGAGGCCCGCGAGGCCGCCGCCGAGAATCGCCACGCGCGGCATTATTGCAGGGCCGCCCGCAGTTCTCCCGTCTGCCGCAGCAGTTCGAGCCGGGCGCGTTCGGTGCCGAACTGCGCGTCATAAAACGCCATCCACTTTTCGTTTTCGGCGATGCGGGCTTCTTCCACTTGCCGCAGCGTGGCGCGGCCCTCGTCCATCTGCGCGAGCAGAACGCTGAGCTGCTCGCGCGAAAGTTCCAGTTCGGCCTGCGCGACCTGGCGAGCCATATCGGTTTTGGCGAGCGTCTGGTAGCTCTGGTGGATATCGAGCGCGATGCGGTCCTTTACCATCTGCGCTTCGGTGCGGCTGCGGCGCTGGTCGGCCTCGGCGACCGCGACCTGACCGCGAATGGTGGCGCCGAGGAAGAGCGGCACCTGAATGGAGGCGCCGATCTCGCCGTTATTGCGCTGAAAGCTGGTGAAGTACTGCTGGTAGTTGCTGAATTTGGCGAGCATGGCGTACTGCGCGACGAGGTCGACGCGGGGCAGCGACTGCGCCCTGGCGCCCTTAATTTCGAGCTCCCTGGCAACGATGCCGGAATCGAGACGTTTGAGGTCATTGCTGGCGGCGGTCGCGGACTGGATGGCTGCGCTTTCGCTGGCCGGCAGCGCGGGCACGGCGCGTTCGGCGACAGAGGGTTTCACGCTGTCGCCGGCAGCGTAGCCAAGGGCGCTGGCGAGACTGCGTTCGGCAAAATCCCGATCGCTTTCGAGACTCATCCGGCGCTGGCGGGCGCGCAGCAGATTGACGTTGGCCTCCTGCGCCACAACGGAAAGTTCGCGACCTTCGGCGACGCGGGCCTGCAGAGTTTCGAGAACCGCGGCCAGGCTTTCGACCTGCTTCGCAGCCATTTCGGCGAGACGGCCGGCGCGGTCGGCATCGAGATAGAGCGACGCGACGCGAAATGCGACCTCATCGGCTTTGGCGGCGGTGCTGAAGGTCGCGCCGCGCGCGTTTTCTTTTGCCTGCGCGATGGCGTAGGTCTGCGGGCGGTTGAACAGGAAGCGATCGGCCTTCACCTGAAAGATGGAGGGCGCCGCGCCGTCGATGCCGAGCGGAAAGCCGTTGACGTAGGCGAGCCCGCTGCCCGCGCCCACATGGGGAGCGAACGGCTGTTCGGCAAGGCCGACGGCGGCGGCGACCTTCGCCTCATCGATGCGCGCGATCACCAGTTCGGGGCTCTGCCCGAGGGCGCGATTCACGGCATCCCGCAGCGTGAGCGTGTGGGTCTCGGCGTGAGCCGCGAGGGCGAAAAAGAGAAGGAAAGGAATTCCGCGCATGAACTATTCGTAGCGCAGTGCTTCGGTCGGGTTCAAGCGCGAAGCACGACTGGCAGGAAGAATGCCGAAGACGAGGCCGACCAGACTCGACACCGTGAAGGCGACGACGATCGAAACCGTGGAGATCGGGATCCGGAGATTATCCACGAAAAACTGCGCGCTGAGCGGCAGCGCGACGCCGGCGAGAATGCCGATCATGCCGCCGGTGAGACTGATCAGCACAGCTTCCGTGAGGAACTGCATGAGAATATCGCGGCGCGAGGCGCCGACCGCCATGCGAACGCCGATTTCGCGCGTCCGTTCGGTGACGGTGACGAGCATGATGTTCATGATGCCGATGCCGGAAATGACCAGCGCAATCGCCGAAACCAGCACCAGCACGAGCGTCAGCACGCCTGCGATGCTTTTGGCCGCGTTCAGAATGCCGGTCAGATTTTCGACCTTGTAAGCCGCGCCGGGGCGATGGCGGCTGAGGAGAATTTCATGCACCTCCCGGGTCACCGACTCCACATCTTCGGGGCGGCGCACCTGAACATAGAGAGGATCGATGCGTTCCACCGGAGCAAAGTAGCTCTGGACCGTAATCGGAATCACCACGGTTTCCGCGGCGATCTCAGACTGGCCGAAGCTTTCCACTTTTTCCCGGAACGTTCCGATCACGGTGAACTGCAGGCCGTGGAGCTTGAGCGTCCGGCCGATCGCCGCCTGCTGGCTGCCGTACAGGCGTTTGGCCAGCTTCTCGGTCATGAGCGCTGCCTTCTGGCGCAGCTCGACGTCGCTGGCGTCGAGAAAGCGGCCGGCAAGGATGACCAGGTTTCGCACCGGCTTATAAAATTCGTCCGAACCGATCACCATCAGCCGTTCTTCCTTGCCATTGATGAACAGCGTGTCGTAGTTGCTGGTAGTGCCCGCGACGGCGACAATGCGGGGGCCGAGTTGCTCGCGGAGGGACTGCACGTCGCTGCTCTTGATGAAGTCGGCATTGACGGAAGCGGTCGACTGCTGCTCCAGCCCGACTTCGTAAGACGCGAAGATCATGTTGGAGCCGACGCCTTCGATCTGATCGAGAATGTACGACTGGCTGGTCAGCGAAATGGTTACAACCAGAATGACCGAAGCCGTGCCGATGACCATGCCGAGCCCGGTAAGAAACGAGCGCACCGGATTCTGGCGCAGCGCCTGCAGGCTGAAACTTAGCGATTCGCTCAGCAGCATGCGTTACCTTGAGACGCGCCTTCCGGTTGCGATGTCGGCCTTCTGGCCGCCGGCCCTCTCGAAAAGTTTGATGGCGTCGGCGCGGGACGGCTCGTCCGGCGTGAGCGAATCGAGCGCAATGTATTTCTTCAGCAGGTTGCGGGCTTCATCGAGCCGGCGTTTGGCATGAACCCAGATGGCGGCGCGCGAATACATCAGCGCGGGCGAGGCGGGTGCGATCTTCGCGGCGCGGTCTGACCATTCATCGCTTTCCATATGGCGGCCGCGGCGTTCGAGGAACCGCGCCATGTTCATGATCTGGCCGGTATTTTCCGGCTCCATTTCGATGGCGTGGTAGATGGCGGCTTCGGCGCTCTCGTACTGTTTTGCCTGCTCGTATAGCCGGGCGCGGGCCTGCCAGGCTTCGGCGGGATCGGCGCGGTCGAGGACCGGCATCAGCCCGCGCGCCTTTTCGACGCCGCCGCCCATCAGGGCGGGCGCCTGAAGGTAAAACTCGAACAGGTCGTTGACGGCATCGCGATTCATGGGGTCGAGCTTCACTGCCTGTTCGAAAGCCTCGCGCGTGTGGGTCGCCAGCCCGACGGCGAGCAGCGCGAAGGACGTTTCGGCGCGGCGGCCATAGGTGCGGCCGAGCCAGAGCTGAATGCCGGAATCGCCGGGCGCAATCGCCGCCGCCTTTTCCAGAACTTCGGTGGCGCGCTTCAGATCGCCGGCGTGAAACAGGCACTGGCCAAGCAGCCGGAGTTCGGCGGCATCGGAGGAGGACTCGCTGAGGAGCCGGATGGCGCCCGCGTAGTCGGTATGCATGTACAGGCCTTGCGCGCGATCCACATTTGCGCCGGCCGCCCACGCGTGAGCAGCCAGGAGAACGCAGATCGATGTAAGTCGCAGATGCATCCGGGGAAGCCTTACTGGTGGCCGCGATGGCGGTCACGGAACATGCGGAACAGTTCCATCATCGCGATCCAGATGTTCACGATGCCAATCCCGCTGACACCGCCCCGCGTGTAGGTATTTTGCCAGAAAGTGTGCCACGTCGTCTGCATGGCCCCGGGAACGGCCCAGGCAAAGTAGTTCGACGACCAGCTCTCCGTCCACGGGTAAACGAGGAGAAACAGCCCGAGTTCGAAGCAAAAGATGATGAAGAGGATCGCGCTGAGCCGCTGGAACCAGGTGGGTCCGGGCGGGGTCATCGGCGCGTTCATGCCGGGTTCGTCGGTGGCCGAGTTCGCGACCTGAGAGTCTTGCGGTGTACTGACCGGCCGCGGCACGGAGGAGGCAGCAATGCTGCTGTCGGCGTCGTGGAAGCCGGGCGTTTCGCTCATGCCGTCTCCGCTGAGGTTGCTCATGCGCCGGCCGCCGCAAACATTTCCAGCTGCCGGTCGCGCGGAAGCATGGAACAGAGGGCACTTTGCCGCACCGGCTCGAACGTCATGCGGTGCTGTGGGGTGGGGCCGAGGCCGCGGAGTGCGGCGAGGTGGTCCGGCGCCGTGTAGCCCTTGTGACTGGCGAGCCCGTATTCGGGATAGAAGCGATGCCACTCGCACATCATGCGGTCGCGGTGGACCTTGGCGATGATGGACGCCGCCGCGATGGCGTGGCAGCGCGCGTCGCCTTTGATCAGGGGATGCTGGGGAATGGCGATATCGAGAGGAACAGCGTCGATGAGAGCGAAGTCCGGGGCGGGCCGAAGCCGCTCGATGGCGCGCTTCATGGCGAGGCGCGAGGCTTCGTAGATGTTGATGCGGTCGATGGTGGCGGCGTCGACGGCCTCAATGGTCCACGCGACAGCGCGTTCGCGAATCAGGGCCGAGAGTTCTTCGCGGGCTTCCGGATCGATCTGCTTGCTGTCGTTCAGCCCGTCGATCGGGCGATCGGGCGAAAGAATGACGGCGGCCGCGACTACAGCGCCAAACAGCGAACCGCGGCCCACTTCGTCGGCACCGGCGATAAAATGGTAACCGCGCGCGCGAAGATCCCGTTCCAGCTTGTCCTGACACTGGAACGGTACGTTTTTCGGACTGCTTTTCGGGTTCAGCTCTCGCGCCGCGGGGCGGGCCATAGATCGCCGAACGCGGGAGTTAAGCGCGTTCCTTCAGGCGGGCTGCCTTGCCCTTGAGGCCACGGAGATAGTAGAGCTTGGAACGGCGAACGCGGCCGGTGCGAACCACGTCGATGTGATCGATCATGCGGCCGTGCAGCGGGAAAATGCGTTCCACGCCGTGGCCAAAGCTGACCTTGCGAACCGTGATGGTTTCGCTCAGCGAGTGGTTATTGCGGGCAATGACGACGCCTTCAAAAACCTGAATGCGCTCTTTGTCGCCTTCCTTGATTTTGACGTGAACTTTGATCGTGTCGCCGATCCGGAACGCCGCAATGTCGGTGCGGACATTCTTCTTCGTAAACTTTTCTAACAGCGCGTTTTGCATCTCAGGAAACCTTACAGGTGGGTTAATCCCTTATCTTACTACAAAACCTCCCGCACTTGCCCGGCCGGGGGCCGAGTTCGCCACGAGAGCCGGTGCAGGGATTTACAATGGCGGAACCGGCGGGCGGCGAAGCAGGAGCAATGCGGCCACGCCTGGAGCCGAATCGAAGGCCTCAACCGTTTTCATTTCTTATAGATACAGTCTCCGCCCGCGCGCCGGGGGAGATCAAAAGCTGCGCTTTTGAAAGTGCCGAATGCCGGCCGCGAGGACTGCGGCTCCGAACAGGCCGGAGCTCCAGACCGGCATCCAGCTCTCGACCGGTTCCTGCACGCTCAGCTTCCAGACAATGCCGCTGATGTCCGATGTCTTGGGCAGCACGTAGTAGAGCAACTCCACCAGCTGCCGCGAGGATTCCGAACTCAGCAGCCGTTCGATGCTGAAGCGCTGCGCAAGAATTGCCGCCGCGAACAGGATTCCGAAAGTGATCATGGTCGCGACCACGGCGCTGTCCAGCACCACGGCGGCCAGCACGATTACGGCCAGCAGCACCGCAAAGACGAAGATCATACATAGCGCCGAAAGCAGAAAGCCCCCGCCCCACACGCCCGTCTTGAGGCCAAAGATCAACCACGCCCCGCCCGTCAGGTAGATCACATTCGCAGCCACCACCGCCAGATTGCCGAGGTAACGGCCAAGCAGCAGATGGGTTCGGGATACCGGCTTCGAAAGCAAAAGCTCAATGCGGCCGGGTTCGAACATCACCGAGACCAGGCTGGCCGAAGCGAAGACCGAAAGAGCCGTGCCCACGTAATAGATGGCCACGGCGAGCGTGCCCTGGAAGCTGTGAACCATGGGCGGGCCAGCGGAGAAATCGATCCGAAAGATGAACGCCAGCGCGAACAGGAACAGGCTGGAGCAGACGAAGAAGCCCCAGAAGATGCGGCGGGCGAAGGCCTCGCGAAACGTGTCGCGAACCAGCGCCAGCGTAGCGATGAGTGAGGCTGAGTTCATGCGGCTTTCTGCTCCACGGTGCGGATGAACACATCTTCGAGCGTGCTGCGGGTGCGGCCGAGCGACTCGACGGCGACGCCGGCGGCACGCAGCCGGTCAATCGCACCATTGGCCTCCTCGCGCGTGGCGAAGAAAAGCTCCAGCGAGCCATTAATCTGCGCGGCCGACCTCGCGCCCGCCCGCAGTTCGGTCGCAAGCTGTTCGGGCACATCCACGGCTTCCACACGATAGCCGCTGCCGCGCGTGAGCTCCTCGACGCTGCCGGAAAGCGCGACGCGCCCCTTCTGAATGATTGCGACGCTGGTGCAGAACTGTTCGACTTCGGCGAGCAGATGGGAATTGAGAAACACGGTGACGCCCTGCTTGCCGAGTTCCTGCAATACGGCGCGAATATGATGGCGGCCCACCGGATCGACGCCGTCGCTCGGCTCATCGAGGACGAGCAGCTTCGGCGAATGCATCAGCGCCTGCGCGAGACCGACGCGCTGCAGCATGCCTTTCGAATACGAACTGAGGCGGAGATGGTGGGCCCGCTCCTCGAGTCCCACCAGATGCAGTAGTTCGGGGATGCGGCGGCGGCGCGCGGCCGAGTCCATGCCGGAAAGCGCGCCGTAAAAGTCGAGCATGTCGTGGCCCGTGAGGTACGTCGGAAAACGATGGTTCTCAGGAAGGTAGCCGACCGGACGGCGCGCTTCGGGACGGCTGGAATCCTGGCCAAAGATCATGGCTCGTCCGGCGGTGGGGATGCAGCAGGAGAGCAGCAGTTTAACGAACGTGGTCTTACCGGCACCGTTCGGGCCAAGCAGACCGAATGCCGTGCCCGCGGGCACGCTGAGCGAAATATCGTCCACCGCGCGCAGCTCGGCGCCGGCCCACTGGTTGCGGAAGACTTTGGTGAGCCCCTCCGTCTGGATTGCGTATGCGGACATCTTTAACCACCATACGAAACGCCCGCGTGAAACGTTCAGGCAGGCTGAATGCAGGGGGCGAAGGGACGCGATGGCGGAATCCATTTGGCGCGGGCTTCGCGGGACTTCACGACGTCGAAATCGTAGTACCGGCGGAAGAGATCGCGCTGCGGGGCGAACTCCGTCACGACGCGGCGCGTGGCTTCGAGGCGCGTGAGTCCGGCGGGAAATTCGGCCTGAAGTCCGTCAACGAAATGGCGGATCAGTTCGTACCAGAACACGGTCAGCGTTTCGTGATAGCCGCTGTCGGGCGTGTTTTGTCCGCCCTGCGCCACGTTGTAGCGCGGAATGGCGGCGCGCAGGCGATCCAGCGCGTCGTCATAACTCAGGATGTAGCAGGCAGCCACGGCAAGATGGTGCGCGTGACGCCAGTCCGCGATGGGCCACGTGCCGGCCTCAAAGCCGGCGAGGAGACCGGCGAGCGTTTCGTCGTCCTGCAGGAAAGATTCTTCCATCAGCTTTTGAGGATACAGCGGCGCGTGTCCCGCGCGATGAGCAGTTCTTCGTTCGTCGCCACGACCCAGACGGATGTGCGCGAAAAGCCGATCTGGCGGTCCTCGCGACGCGGGCTTTGGTTTGCCTCTGAATCGATGGCAATGCCCAGTTGATCGAGTCCGTCGCAGATACGAGCGCGAATTTCGGCCGAGTTTTCGCCGATGCCGGCAGTGAAGATCAGCGCGTCGGCGCCATTGAGCGCAGCCAGATAGGCGCCAATGTACTTGCGGACGCGATAGCAGAAAGCATCGACAGCGAGATGAGCGCGGGCGTCGCCGGCGGCCGCGGCGGCGAGAATATCGCGCATGTCGGAAGAGACGCCGGAGAGGCCCCGGAGGCCGCTTTCGTAGTTAAACGTTTTGGCAAGCGCGGCAGGATCCTGCTTCTCGTTGTTGATCAGATGCAGTACGGCGCCGGCATCGATATCACCGGTGCGCGTCCCCATGATGAGGCCTTCGAGCGGCGTGAGTCCCATGGAGGTATCGATGGAATGCCCGCCGCTGACAGCGGAAACCGAACAGCCGTTGCCGAGATGGCAGATGATCAGGCGAAGGCCGGCAGACGCTTTGTCCTGCAGTTCGGCAAAGCGGCACGAGACATAACGATGCGAAATGCCGTGAAAGCCATAGCGGCGGATGCGCTTTTCCGTCAGGTATTCGCAGGGCAGCCCATAAACGTAGGCGTGGGGCGGCAGGGTGTGGTGAAAGGCGGTGTCGAAGACGGCAACGTGCGGCACACCGGGCAAACGCGCGCGGGCCGCCCGCCAGGCTTCCAGATTCACGGGATTGTGCAGTGGCGCGAGGGCACTGACGGATTCGATCTCGCGAATGACGTCGTCGGTCAGGATCGTCGATTCGAACAGCCGATCGCCTCCGTGGACGATGCGATGGCCAACGGCGTCAACCGGCGAATCGCCGAGTTGCAGAAAAGCCGCGGCCAGCGCGTCGGACATATTCGAAACGCGCTCGATCTCGCCGCGCTGCAGCAGCGCTTCATCCTCAAACAGATGGAACTTGAGCGACGAGCTTCCGGCGTTGAGAACAAGAATCCGCATGGCTTTTGAACTATGGCGCTTGCTGGATTGTGGCACGAAGCGGTTGAGGTTGTGTGGGCGCGTACGGCGTGAGGCGCGGCGGGCGGGCATCGGGATCGAGCAGCCAGGCGGTGCGCGCTGGCGGCCGCTCCGCGTAGTAGCGGAGAAGCGTGGCATTCTCGGCCTCGCCCAGATCGAGTGCCCAGACGGTGTGGGCGCCGTCGATATCGGCTGCGTTCCGAATCCAGGGATCGCCGTGATATTCGGCTTTGTAGTGAACGAACACGAGGTTCGCGCCGGGAGTATCGCGCAGCTTCGCGTCGATTGCCAGCCTGCCGTCGGGATCGCCAGCCGGGATCGCGTACTGGCGATCGAAATCGCTCAGCGCGCTCAGGACGGCGGGATTTCCCCAGCCATAGA
>CAIKMJ010000017.1 GCA_903828455.1 uncultured Acidobacteriia bacterium
ACAGCAGCTGCCGCCGCCGCTTTTTCGAAAGGCTGGCTTTCGATGGACTACAACATCGAGATGGCATTGTCACAGTCACAGTCATTGGGCTCACGCGGCAGCCCAGCTTGACAGAGGTGGGATCAATTGAACCAACATCCACTGAGAGTGGCGTGTGAAGTGTACTGGCCTCAGATCTCCTTCTGACCTCACATCTCCTTCTCAGTCGCCGGGGGTGCCGGCAGTTGGCAGGCGACTGTCCATCTATGATCTATGTTATCAAACAATGTCTGCCCCTCTCCTCCCCTTCCTGTAAGGACGCCAAGTTGGAGGCGCGGCCCCTTCGTCGCGCCGCGTGGCGTGTCCGGTGAAGGACGGCGTGCTGTCGCGCTGGAAGTACGGGCGTCCGCGGCTGTTCCTCGCCGTGTCGCGATTCGTGGCGGGCGAGCTGTGTCGCGGGGGCGTGGATGAGCGGCGCATCGAAGTGGTCTACGACGGTGTGAAGCTGCCGGAACAGCCGGCGTGGGGGGACGCGGTGGTGGCTCCCTATACGCTCGATCCGGAAAAAGGTCTGGACCTGGCTGAAGAGGCTGCGAGAATAGCGGGAGTGGAGCTGGTGAAGTCGCGCGATCTGCCGGCCGATTTGCGGCGGGCGCGGGTGCTGCTTTATCTGACGCGTTCGGAAGGTCTGGGATCGGGAATCCTGCTCGCCATGGCGCTGGGGGTCACGGTGGTGGCGAGCAATACGGGCGGCATTCCGGAGCTGATCGCGCACGGGAAGAACGGGCTACTGGTGGAAAACGATCCGGCGTCGGTAGCGGCGGCGTTGCGTGCGGCGCGGGAGTCGGATGGCTCGCTCGGCAGCGCGGCGCGAGAAGCCGTACGCGCGCGGTTCACGGAAAAACACATGGTGGAAGCGACGCTGGCCGCATACGAGAAGGCATCGGGAGACGGAAAGTGACGGGAACGGAATGGACGATTACGGCGACGGTGCTGGCCGGGCTGTTCGGATTGCTGATCGGCAGTTTCCTGAATGTCTGCATCTACCGCTGGCCGCGGGATCTTTCGGTGGTGCGGCCGCGCTCCTGCTGCCCTTCGTGCCTCGCCGGACTGCTGGAAAAGGCCGGAATTCCGCTGTATTCGGAAGACGCCGAATTCGAAGAGGCGATCGATGCGGGTGAGTTCGCCCGCTTCGCTCCGGCGGCGCGGATCGCCTGGTACGACAACATTCCGGTGCTGAGTTATCTGCTGCTGCGCGGCCGGTGCCGCCGGTGCGGCGCGGCCATCGGGTGGCGATATCCGCTGGTGGAAGCGCTGACGGGTGTACTGTTCGCCTGGTTCGTGTGGCATCTGGGGCCGACGCTGGCGGCGCTCAAGTTCTGCGTATTCGCGGCGCTGATGGTGGGGCTGGTCTTCAGCGATCTGGAGACGCTGCTGCTGCCCGACGAGATGACGATCGGGGGATTCTTCCTCGGTCTGGTCTTTGCGGTGCTGGCGCCGCGGACGGGCCTGTTTTCCGGCATCCTGGGGCTGATGGGCATGGCAACGGGCCTGCGCGCGGGCTCGCTGGTGGAGGCGCTGATCGGCGGCCTTCTGCCTGCCGGGACGATCTGGTTCGGCGGCTGGCTGTTTGAAAAGATCCGCGGCAAGGAAGGCCTCGGCTTCGGCGATGTGAAGATGCTGGCGGCGGTCGGCGCGTTCCTGGGGATTCAGGGGGCGCTCATGACTGTGATCCTCGGGTCGGTGGCGGGCGCCGTGATCGGGTGGATCTATATCAAAGTGAAGGGCGAAGACGCCGGAAGCTACCAGTTGCCGTTCGGCACGTTCCTCGGGGCGGCGGCGCTCTATTCGGCGCTGGCGGGCAATGGATTGCTGAACTGGTACGCCCGCGGCGTGTGAGGGGATTTTGGCCGGCGCGGCCGGGATGGCTCGGTGGGTGGGCTATAGTGGCTCCAGGGTTGCCGCAGAATGTTGCCGCAGAATCATGTTAGTTGAATTCGAGCTGATTCAACGAGCGCAGCAGGGCGATGCGGTCGCGTTCAATCAGGTCGTGACTGCCTACCGGCGGCGCATCATGGGAACCATTTCCCGTCTCATCGGGCGGCCGGAAGACGCCGAAGACGTGGCGCAGGAAGTCTTCATCCGCCTCTATTTTTCTCTCCAGAATCTGCGTACGGCGGAGGTTTTCGAGCCCTGGCTCTACCGGTTGACGGTCAACGCGTCCTACGATTATCTGCGCAAGAGCCGGCGACGCCCGGAATCGCGCATGTCGGACCTTTCCGAGCAGCAGGTGATGATGGCCGACGCGGCCGCCGGTTCGCTCCGGCAGAGTGAAGAAGGGGAAAAGAAGCGGGTTCGCGACCTCGTGCAGGACCTCCTTTCCGTCGTTTCGGAGGAGGACCGGATGCTGCTTACCCTCAAGGAAGTGGAGGGTTTATCCCTCAAAGATCTGGAAAAAATCTATCACGTGAACGAAAACGCGCTGAAAGTGCGCCTGTTCCGCGCCCGGCAGCGCGTATTAAAAAACATGAAAGACGTAACCATTCCCCTGGTCCGGAGCGCCAAATCAAATGACACGCCCTGACGCGTCTCTGAAAAACGGTATTATGGAACCAAACACCGCCATGCTGCAGAAAAGCGCGCAGGAAAACGAAGGCCGGCTGGATGATCTGCTGGCGGCCTACCGTATGGCTTGCCCGGACACCGAGCCGGGCGCGGCGTTTATGCCGGCCATTTGGGCACGGATCGAAGAGCGGGAGAAGGCCGAGCGGGAGAGCACCAACTGGTTCGGGCGTTTCGCCAAGACGCTGGTGACGGCGGCCGTGGCGGCGTCGGCCATTCTGGCCATGCTGCTGTCGTCGTTCAGCTATGACGTGCCCGCGCACCAGTCCGTGGAATTCCTGAACCGAACGTTTGTGGAAGCGCTGCGGGCGGATCAAATGGCGGCGCTGGAACCGCTGCACGTGGATCGTATCGCGGAGATGGAGCAGTAGCGGCATGCCGCGCAAGCGCCTGAGTACGGCCCTTTATCTGCTGCTGGTCTTCGCCAGCGGCGCGCTGGTGGGGGTCGTGTCGCACCGGCTTTACGCGACGACGTCGGCCAGCGCCAACACCGCGCCGCGCAGCATGAGCGAGTTCCGCCAGCGCTATCTGGCGGGCATGCGGGAAAAAGTGGGCGCCAGCGAGCCGCAGATTGCGGAAATCGTCAAGGTGCTGGACGAGACGAAACACAAACTGGACACGCTGCAGGCGCAGGAAAAGCCGCTGCATGACAAGATCCAGCAGGAACACGTCGACGCGATCAAGGCAATTCTGAACGACAAGCAGCAGGTTGCCTACGACAACTGGCGCACGGAACGCGAAAAGGCGCGCGCTGCTGCCGCCGCTCTGGCCCGCAAGTAACCGCGCTTTCCGGCTCGCCGGGAGTGTTGGGCATTACAAGAAGCGCGAGCCGTTCGAATACCAGCGAGCAGCACAAAAAAGCGATCCCGCTGAGCGGAATCGCTTCGTGCAAAACCTTGCCGGTGGCAATTCCTGCCGCGGCAAAACCTGCTGCAAGTCGGGGGAACTACTTTGCGACCAGGCGTTCGGCCTTTTCGGCGCGCTGCTTGGCGTACTTCTTTTCGAACTTGTCGACGCGGCCGGCGGTATCGACCAGTTTCTGCTTACCGGTGAAGAACGGGTGGCAGTTGGCGCAGATTTCCACGCGGATGTCGCCCTTGTGGGTGGAACGTGTTTTGAACTGGTGGCCGCAAGCGCAGATGACGCTGATTTCGGCGTAGGCGGGGTGAATTCCGGATTTCATTTCAGATAAGCCTCTCGGGAAACTTCAGTTTATCACAGGGGTGCAGGGCTGCCGAGCGTGACAGGCTCGGGCGGTGCAGGTTCCAGACGCAAAACCCCTGCGGTCCACGAGTGAACCGCAGGGGTCCTGTTGCCTTTTTGATGCCTGAGGCAGTACATTCGTCGCAACGAAGTGACCGGTCCACAGGAACTTGGCCCCACCACTGACAGCGGGTGCCGGCTACTTTAGAACGGTCGACTCAACAGTCGGCCACCTCGCGCGGTCTACAGCTTGATTTCATTCTTTTGGACCACCTCCCTCTTCAGTGATATTTACAAACTACGCCCGGATTGGCGGCTTGTCAATACCTCTCGAAGCGATTTAGGCAACTGTCATACAATCGCCAGGGATATGGGGAATTCGGGTAACAAGTAATGGGTGCGGGGCCCGCCGTATGGCCGGCTGGAACGAGCAGGTTTCCGGCGCCGTGCTTAGAAAATCCGTTCCTGTTTCTTCAGATTCCCGAAGGTCCCGATGTTGGCAATCGTGTAGGCGAACTTGAACTGATTGTCGTTCAGCGTGCCGAATGCAATGCGGCGGAACTCGACGCTGAAGCCGCAGCAGTCGGTATTGTAGGAAAGCTGTCCGATGGCGAACTGCATGATCTGCTGGCGGTAGTCGTAGACGGTTGAGAACGCGGCATTCCAGCCCTTGCGGTTGGTCTGGCCGTAGCCGAGCGTGGCGCGGAGCTGGTCGGCCGCCGGACTCAGGATCGCGTCGGGGCGCACCACGTTCTGCCCCATCGAAATGAAGTACTGGCGGAGGCGGAAATCGGTGGAAAACGTGCTGTTCACAAGACGGTGCAGCAGCGGGTCGTAATCGGCCTGCCACTGCACGGCGACGCCGGGCCGGGGCAGCGCGCGCAGGATCGAACTCACGGGCGAATAGCGCCGGGAATGGTCGAGGTAGGAGAAGCCGGTGAAGTCCATCGCGGTCAGAACCACGTTGCGCTGGCCCGGGACGAAGGCGCCGCCAAACGTGGGATCGAAAAACGCCTTGGCAAACAACTGCCAGCTGAGAATCTCCACCGTGGAGTCGCCGCGCCTGGCGTAGAGCCGGTTGGTGAAACCGGCGGAGGCTTCATTGGTATTCGAAAACAGATCGAACTGATCGAAGCGGAGCGTTTCGGCAAAGTTACTCACGCCGGTCACATAACGGTAGCCGAAGCGAGGTTCGATCACGTGCTTTAACTTCTCGCCTAAAAACGTTTTGCGGTTATAAATTCGCGAAAGCGACGGCAGGATGAAATCCACGTCGAATTCCGGAACGCTGCGCGTGAGCGCGGCATTCTGCACCGTTCCGCTGACCAGCGTCTGTCCATAGAACGATTCATGCAGGGTGAAGCTCGGCACCACGCTGAAGCCGCCCCAGTGAGCGGCTGTGTTGACGGAAGGCGAGAAGCTGCCGCGCGGCATGAACTGGGCGTTTTCGTAGTAGCCGGGTTGTGGCGCGGGCTCCACGCGGTGATAGAGGCCGAAGCTGGAGTCGAAGGAAAACCAGAGCGGAAATGGGCCGCCGGCGAGCTGATGGTCGCGTCCGCTGAAGTCGAACTCGGGAAGTTTGCGGACGATGATGAAGTCGTCCTTCACCGTGTCCTGAAAGTTTTCGTTGCGCGAGGCCTGCGCTTCGAAGGTGTAGCTGCCGAAGTGTTTCTCGAGGAATGCGGTCGAGGTGACGGCCGAATAAATGGCCTCGTTGAAGGATTGCGTGAAGGTCTGACGGAAGAGCAGGGAAGTGAGGTAATCGAGATTTCCCCTCGCCTCCCAGTCGTTGCCGAACTGAATCTTCCCGGTGCCGGTAAGGCTGAAGCCGCCGGCCTTGATGGCGTTGCCGCCCTGCTGGACGCCGCGATCGTTGACGCCGTAGAAGATCAGGTTGAAGTCGGATTTATTGGTCGGCTTGCCGCGGAAGTCGATGTGATGTGCGTAGCCGCGCGACGTGTAATCCTGTGCGACGTAACTGGCGTCGAAAGAGCGGCTGATGGCCCAGTAGTAGCCGAGGCCGAAGAAATAGCCGAACTGCGAGCTGTGGCCGGCTTCGGGCGAAAGGAAACCGCTTTTGCGCGGTTCCTTTTTCAGCCCCTTGTAAAAGTAGGGGAAGAAGAAGACCGGGACGCCGCGAACGTGATAGACGCCGTTCCGGGTTACGGCGCGGTCCCCGGGGTAAATGTTGAACACGTCGGAGCTCAGGGTCCACCACGGCGACGGCATCTGGCAGTCGGTGATGTAGCCTTCGTGCAGTATGTAGCGGTCTTCGAAGCGCTCGGCGTACTTGCCCTCGAAGTAGAACGGCTCGTTGGAGAGCAGAAGCCCGGGGCGCGCGACGACGCGGGTCTTCATGAATCCGCGGACGTGTCCGAAGGTGCCGCGCCCGGTATCGGTGTTGTACTCGGCGGTATCGCAGTAGAGGATTTCGTTGCGCTCGTAGTTGCGGTAGTAGACGTTGCCCCGGGCTTTGAAGACGTGGGTGTTTTCGTCGTACTCGGCCTCGTCGGCGCGAAAGGTGGCATCGAACAGTTCCACCACCACATGGCCGTGAAGTTGATAGACGCCGCCGGCGGACTCCTGGCTGTCGGACGTGATGTCGTAATCGCCCTTCATCGGCGCGTTCGGGCGGGGAATCCGGATGCTGAAGTCCGGCCGCTCCACGGTGGCGGCGGCCGGGGAATCGGGCGCGGGTGGCGGCGCGGGGAGGCTGTCTATTTCAGGTGACGGAGCAGCCGAAGTCTGTCCTGCGGCCCATTGTGCGGAGGCCTGTAAAATCAGGGCCAAAATGAAACAGGCACGAAGAATTTTTCCGTGACAAGTGACGGAGATTATGTTACTCAGGTGAGTAGGGTTGCTGCGCGAATTCGGCCTCAAATGGCAACCCTAGCACGGCATAAATGCTGTCGCAAGCAAGGGACTGAAATAACGACCCGCCCGGTGGTCCGTACCGGCGGAAGGCGAGGCCGAAAGACGGCGCGAAACGACCCGGGCGAACCGGGTCAGACGAATAGAAATAGATGCACTGCCAGCATTGCGGTTTCACTAACGGAGAAGAAGATCATCGCTGTCTGCGCTGCGGACGTCGGCTGTCCGGCATTGTGATTTCGGCGCCTCCGGGCTACGCGGGGGCCAACGCGCTCGCGCTCGCGCCCATTGCGGATGGGGACACGCGCGAGTTCCCGCCCGTTCGCAATGTGGCGGCGGATTCGGTCGCTCCGCAGACTGGCTCGTGGCAAATGCAGGAGACGCAGACCGGCGGCTGGCCGGCGGGTGCCTTTGCCGGAAACGCCGGGACCGGCCGGCAGGAAACGCTGTTTCAGACGGGGCCTGAGAAGGCGCAGGATAAAGCGATGTCGGATAACGTAATTCCGTTCGAACAGATTCGCCGTTCGAAGCGGGCCGAGCCTCGCCTGACGCCGCAGATGCCGCACGTCGGTCCACCGGCGCCGGCCCCGGCGCAACGCGCCGCATCGCAGCAAAGATCGCGCGCGGCTTCGGTTGCTTCGCCGGCCGAGCAGGGCGTGCTCGATTTCGTGCCGGCCTCGCCGCTGCGGGCGCGGCTGCTGAAAACGGAGGTGGAAGCGCAGGTGTTTTGCGAGCGGCCCGTGGCGACGCCAACGCATCGCGCGGTGGCGGCGTCCATCGACGCTGCGTTCATCCTGGTGGCGTTCGGAATTCTGCTGCTGACTTATCACGTGGCGGGCGGCGAACTGGGTTCGGGCAAGCTCTTCTGGATCGCGCTGGCGGCCTCGCTGAGCCTCGTGGTGCTGGCGTACGGGCTGGTGTGGACGATCGCCGGACGCGAAACGGCCGGGATGGCGTTCACCGATCTGCAACTGATTACCTTCGACGGTTTTCCGGTCGATTCGCGCAGTCGCGCCATTCGGTTCGTTTTTACCTGGATGAGCTTTTGCGCTGGTGGGCTGGGTGTCTTATGGGGCGTTGCCGATGAGGAGTACCTCACCTGGCACGATCACATTTCACAAACGTTCCCGACGGTGCGCGAAGCCAGCGGCGCGTTTGTGAAGCAGCGGCGCTAGCCGGCCCGCGGTGCTTGCGCACCGTTTCAGTTGCCATCACACCTGTGGTTGCTTCTGCCGTTTCCTCTGCCCGATCCTCAGGGCTGAAGCTTCGCCCACGCGTCGATCTTCACCCGCGCCAGCATGCGCGCGCCGCCTTTTCCGTCACTGGCGAAAATCAGCGCTTCGCCATCGCCCATGCCGGCGGCGAGTTCCGGAAACGCGCCCGTGAGATTAGGCAGGTGAGTGACCAGGACGGTATTCGATCCGGCCGGAAACTGAGTGACCTGTTTGCGCAGCCACTCGGCCTGCGCGGCCGTGCCGCCCTGCATGCTTTGGCCGTTGTCGCCGAGTTCGGGGACCGGCTGCGGCGTGGGGAACTGCGCGAATTTTACGGTTTCGAGCGCGCGGTAGGTGGGGCTGGAGAGGACGGCGCCCACCGGGATCTTCAGCTCCCGCAGCGCCTTGCCCATAGCTGATGCCGTGGCGCGCCCGGTTTCGTCGAGCTGGCGCTCGGGCTTCGTGTTATCCGGATTGGCGACTGCTTTGTCCGGCACCGCGGACGGCGAACTGGCGTGGCGCATCACGATCACACAGCCGCCTTTGCGCAGCGAGTTCACAAGATCTGAGCCCTGCGGCGACTGGGCCGCGGCGGAAAACGCGGCTGCGGCGGCGAGCAGCGCAGGCAGCACCGGCGTGCGGAGGAAGTTCATGCGAACTAATGTAGCGCGGATAGTCCTGCTTCACACCCACGGCAAATACGCCGCGCCGTAAAGCCCGGCCTCGTTGCCCAGCTGCGCCTTTTCGATCCGCGGATTCGTGGCCCGGTACGTGAACGACCGTCGCCGCGTCTCCTCCAGCATGGCCGGGGCGAACAGATCCCACGCGCCAAGCACTCCGCCGGCCAGCAGATACAACGGATAGTTGAACGTATTGATCAGCATCGCCAGCACGATGCCGAGCGATTCGCCCATGCTGGCGTAAATCGTCTTCGCCTTCTCATTGCCGCCCAGCGCGAGATCGTAAACTTCCTTCGCCGAAAGATTGTCGCCAAGGCCGAGCAGCTTCGCCATGGCCGTTACCGCCGTTGCCGACGCGTGCTTTTCCACGCAGCCGCGATTGCCGCAGCCGCACGGATTGCCGTTCGGCACCACCGTGATGTGGCCGAGTTCGCCCGCCATGCCCTGCGCGCCCCGCAGAATCCTGCCGCCCGCAACGATGCCGCCGCCCACGCCGGTGCCAAGCGTCAGCATCACAAGATCGGCCACGCCGCGCCCCGCGCCAATCCACTGCTCGCCGAGCGCCGCCGCGTTGGCGTCGTTTTCCAGAATCACCGGCGCGCCCAGTTGCTGGCTGAGAACATCGCGAATCGGGAAGTTTTCGAGCGACGCCAGGTTGTTCGAGTTGGCGATTACGCCCGTCGCCATGTTGATGAAGCCGGGGACGCCGATGCCGATCCCGGCCAGCTTACCCGCGCCCGGCGTGGCAGCGAGCCGGTCGCGCACCGTGACGATTGACTCCACCATCTCCCGCACAATCGCGTCGCGGCCCGCCGAGTATGCGGTCTTGCCGGCCACGTGATCCAGCATCCTGCCGTCGCGGCTCACGGCGGCGGCGCGCAGATTGGTGCCGCCGAGGTCGAGTCCAATGGAGTATTCGGGCGAATCGGCGGCCATGCAATCAGCCTACACCTGCTTGATTGCGTAGGGCGTCATGGGAGCCGGGAACGCGGCATCGCCGAGCACTTCGCGGATCGCCATGTTGGTGTCGAAGTAGACCTGCCAGTAATGGTCGTTGTGGCAGAACGGGCGCACGGCGAGGACCGGCCCGGCGAGCGTGAAGGTGAGGATCACGACCACCGGCTCCGGGTCGGTCTTCACGTTGGGGATGGTGGCGAGCCGCGCCTTGAGGTCGGCAATGGCTTTGTGCGGATCGGCGCCGCCCGAGATCTGCGCCACCAGTTCCACGCGGCGGTACGGGTTGACGGAAAAATTCTGGATCGTGTCCGAGAAGACTTTGTTGTTGCCGACGAAGGTCTTGATATTGTCCGGCGTGTGAATTGTGGTGACGAACAGGCCGATCTCCTCCACCGTGCCGGTCTGGCCGGCGGCGCTGATGAAGTCGCCGACCTTGAACGGCCGCAGCACAATCAGGAAGGCGCCGGCAGCGAAGTTGGCGAGCAGCCCGCCCCACGCCGTGCCGATGGCGAAACCGATGGCGGCCAGCAGCGCGGCGAAGGTGGTGGTCTGGACGCCGAAGTAGCCGAGGATCGCGATGACCAGCGTGATGTTGAGGACCACCGCGATGGTGTTGCCGACAAAGCGCAGCACCGTCGGTTCGATCTTCTGCCGGGTCAGGGCCTTTTGCACCAGGCCCACGAGCATGCCGATGAGCCAGCGGCCGGCGATGTAAAGCGCCAGCGCTCCGGCCACTTCGAGTGCGAGTCCGGTGAGTTTGGTTTGAACTACCTGAATGATTGCGTTCCAGTCCATCTGTAAATCTCCCGTTGCCGAAAGTCAGCGTTGTGCCGCGGTGCCGAATGTTTATTTTGCACCCGTTGGCAGGGGTTCTGCCAGATAGCGGCAATAATTTATTTCAATCGGCATGTTGCCGCCGAAATGAAACAAATGGGCGCGCGAGGCGTCATAATGAGTGCAGGCGCCGGTGAACTGGTGTCGGATGCAGAGAGAATCGCCGGGCGCGTTCGGGACGGAGGGTGGCATGGGCTGTCAGGAAACGCATCGTCATTACGTCGAAGTGCCGGGGCCGGGGATGCACGAGCTGCCCCCGCTGCTGATCCACGGGCTTCCGGGCGAGCTGAGCCGGGAGTCGCTGGTGGAGCAGGCGGCGGGCATCGTCGATACCGAAGAGATGGTGGTCGCACACGATTTTGGGGCACCGGCGGAATCGGAGATAGAGGAGGCGCGGAAGGAACTGGCGGCACACCGCCGGTTCGATCTGGCGCTGCATCTTGCCGATCGCTATCTCGGCCTGCTGCAGCACTGGGCGTGGGGCGATTCGGTGCTGGAGTGGATCCGGCAGTGCGAGATCACGTTTGAGGCGACCAGCGCGCTGCGTCCGCTGCTGAGCCCGGACATCTGGCCGCACGCGGCGCGGAGCAGTTTCGTCGATCTGCTGATCGATAAGGGCGTGACTCCGGTTGTGCCACAACTGCATCCGGTGGGCGCCGAGGTGCCGGCAATCGAGAAGGCCGTGGGGACGCGATTGACGTTCCGGCAGCCGCCGCCGATCGATTGCTGCTCGGATCAGTTCCTGTTTTTCCTGAGCAGCCGGCTGGCGGGGACGGCGTATGAAACGTGGGCGCGGATGTCGCCGCAGTCGGTGGCGCATTTTCCGCCCGACCGTTTTCATTTTGAAATCCACGAACTGGCGCGCCTCGAATAGCGTTGTTCGTTGAATTCGTTTGCACAGACGGCGCTCGCGGCCTGAAGTTTTCGCCGCCAACTGCCGATCAGGTGTGCAACCGAACATGTTTTCCATAATTGGCATCGTCGTCGTATTCGGCGCCGTGATCGGCGGCTTCCTCATGGAAAAAGGCAAGCTGCTGGTTCTGGTGCAACCGGCCGAACTGGTGATTATTGGCGGCGCGGCGCTGGGCACGCTGCTGATCGCCAATCCGTTGCCGCTGGTCATCAAAGTTCTGAAGAGCGCGCTGGCGATTCTGAGCGGCAGCCGGTATACCAAAGACTTCTATCTGGAAAGCCTGAAGATGCTCAACGACATCTTTCAGTTTGCCCGCAAGAGCGGCATGGCGAAGCTGGAGGAAGACATTGAGAATCCGGACAAGAGCCCGGTCTTTTCCAAGTATCCAAAGCTGATCAAGGACCACCACGTGTTGTATTTCGTCTGCGACACGCTGCGGACGGCGGTTGCCGGCGTTGTGGCGCCGCACGATCTGGATGCGCTGGTGGAGGCGGATATTGAAATCCACCACGCCGGGGCCATGGCCACGGTGAAGGCTCTTTCCACCGTTTCCGACGCCATGCCGGGCCTCGGGATCGTGGCGGCGGTGCTGGGCATCGTGATCACGATGGGCGCGCTGGGCGGGCCGCCGGAGGCGATTGGCGAGCATGTGGCGGCGGCGCTGGTGGGAACGTTTCTCGGCATCCTGATCTCCTACGGGCTGATCTCGCCGGTTGCGGCCAATATCGAAAAAACGCTGGATGCCGAAGCGCAGTACTACCAGACGCTGCGCGCCGGGCTGATGGCGTTTTCCAAGGGCATGGCTCCTTCGATAGCCGTGGAATTTGCGCGGCGCGCGGTGCCCCACGACCTCCGCCCCACCTTCAAAGACATGGAAGCGGCCACCAAGGGTGGCGGCGCGAAGGCGGCATAGCGTATGCCCGGACTTCCCGCGCAGCCGATCATCATCATCAAAAAGAAGGGCGGCCACGGCGGCGGCCACCATGGCGGCGCGTGGAAGGTGGCCTACGCCGACTTCGTAACGGCGATGATGGCGCTGTTCATTGTGCTGTGGCTGCTGAGCGCGAGCGAGCAGGTGCAGAAGGCCGTCGGTGGTTACTTTACCGATCCGCAGGGTAAGGGGAAGGACGTCGGCAACGGCCTGAAGGGTGCGGGCAGCGAAAGCCTGACGCTGAAGAAGGATGACATGAATAAGCTCAAGGACAAGCTGGAGCAGGCGGTGCGCGACGCCACGGCACTGACCAAAATCCGCGAGCACGTCATTTTCACCGTCACCGGCGAAGGGCTGCGCGTCGAACTGCTGGAGGGCGAGGGTTCCACGTTCTTCGAATCGGGCAGCGCGATGCCCACTTCGTTCGGTAAGGAACTGCTGCAGACGCTGGCGGAGGAGATCGGCAAACTCCCGAACAAGGTCACAATGGAAGGGCATACCGATTCCAAACCTTTCACGCAGCGTTCCGATTATTCCAACTGGGAACTTTCCTCGGATCGTGCGAACGCCGCCCGCCGCTGGATGATGGCGAACGGGATGCGGGAGGATCAGGTCTCGCAGGTCCGCGGCTTTGCCGACCAGAGTCTGCGAAATCCCGATGACCCCAATGACGCCAGCAATCGCCGGGTGACTCTGATCATCCAGTATCAGTCGAGCAAGCCCGCGGCCGACGCCGAGGGGAAAGCAGGGCCGGAAGCCGCGGATAGTAAAGACGCGAAGCCCGGCGCCGGAGGGTCGGCCAGGTCCGACGGCAAACCAGGTGACGGCAAGCCAGGCGAAGCTAAGCAAGGCGAAGCTAAACCAGGAGAAGCTAAACCAGGCGAAGCTAAACAAGGCGAAGCCAGGCCGGCGGCAGCCAAATCAGCCGAAGCCAGGCCGGCCGAGCCCGCCAAGCCGTCTCCCGCCGCCCCCACGACCGCCAGGAAGTAGGCCCGGAGCCGCAAACACCGGCGGGATGTTCTCGAATAGTGAGCAAAAGCCACTATAATGAGAGACATCCCCGAAATGAATTCCTCTAACCTGGACCTGAAGCAGACGGTCAATCTGCCTCGTACCAATTTCTCCATGAAGGCCAACCTCCCGCAGGCCGAGCCCAGGATGCTCGCCCGCTGGGCGGAGGAAGACCTGTACGGCGCGATTCGCCAGTCGCGGGCCGGTAAGCCGACCTACATCCTGCACGACGGTCCGCCCTATGCCAACGGCCGGATTCACCTCGGGACGGCATTCAATAAGATCCTGAAGGACTTTATCGTAAAGTCAAGAACCATGGCCGGTTACGATGCGCCGTACGTGCCGGGATGGGACTGCCACGGCCTGCCTATCGAGCACAAGGTCGATCAGGAACTGGGCGCGAAAAAGGCGCAGATGACCGCCGCGCAGATCCGCAAAGTCTGTCGCAAGTACGCCGAAAAGTTCGTCAACCTGCAGCGGGAGGACTTCAAGCGGCTGGGCGTGCTGGGTCGCTGGGACGATCCCTATCTGACCATGAAGCCCGCCTACCAGGCGGCCATCGCCCGGGCGTTCGTCGAGTTCCTCGACAAGGGCTATGTCTATAAAGGACTCAAGCCGGTCAACTGGTGCATCCACTGCCGCACGGCGCTGGCCGAAGCCGAGGTTGAGTACGAAGATCACAAGAGCCCGTCGGTCTGGGTCCGGTTCCGCCTGACCTCCGACGCCGGAGCCATCGACCCCGCCCTGGCCGGAAAGAATGTCTTCGGGCTCATCTGGACCACCACCCCCTGGACGCTTCCGGCTAACCTCGGCATCTCCTTTCACCCAAAATTCGAATACGTGGCTGTCGATGCGGCCGACGATGCCAGGGGCGACATTTACATCGTGGCCTCCGATCTGCTGGCCGCGACGGCGGCGAAATGCGGCTGGGGCGAAGCTCCGAAAGTGATCGCGCGCTTCGCCGGCGAGAAGCTGGATCGCGCCACCTTCCGCCATCCTTTTATTGACCGCGAATCGCTCGGCATGGTTGGCGACCACGTGACGCTGGAGCAGGGCACCGGCGCCGTCCACACGGCTCCCGGCCACGGTCAGGAAGATTATGTGATCGGCATGCAGTATGGCCTGGCGGTCTATTGCCCGGTCGACCCGGCCGGCAAGTTCTTCGAAGCCGAGGGCGCGGCGGGCCATGTTCCCGCGGAGCTGCTCGGCAAGGGCGTTTGGGAGGCCAATCCGCTCGTCATTCAAATCCTGAAGGAAGCCGGAGCGCTGCTGGCGATGGAGAACATCGAGCACTCCTACCCGCACTGCTGGCGCTGCCACAACGCCACCATTTTCCGCGCCACAGACCAGTGGTTCATCGGCATGGAAAACAACGGCCTGCGCGAGCGCGCGCTCGAAGCCATCAAAGCCGTCAAGTGGATGCCCGGCTGGGGCGAAGAGCGGATCTCCAACATGATTGCGGTGCGGCCGGACTGGTGCATCTCGCGCCAGCGCGTCTGGGGCGTGCCCATCGTGGTCTTCTACTGCGCGGGTTGCCGCGAGCCGATGACGGAGCGCTCGATTCTCGACGGCGTGGTGGATCAGTTCGAGCAGCACTCGGCCGACGTTTGGTTCGAGAAGAGCGCCGCCGAACTCGTGCCGGCCGGCACGGCCTGCAAGAAATGCGGCGGCACCGAGTTCGCCAAGGAAAACGACATTCTCGACGTCTGGTTCGATTCCGGGTCGAGCCATCTGGCGGTTCTGACGGCCGAAAACGGCCTCAGCTGGCCGGCGGATCTGTATCTGGAAGGCGGCGACCAGTATCGCGGCTGGTTCCACAGTTCGCTGCTGATCGGCACCGGCCTGCGCGGCGGCGCGCCGTACCGCGGGTGCGCGACGCACGGCTGGGCGCTCGATGGCGACGGCCGCGCTATGTCGAAATCGGTGGGCAACGTGATTGCGCCCGAAGAGGTGATCAAGGATTATGGCGCCGATCTGCTGCGCCTGTGGTCGGCGTCGGTGGAATTCAGCGAAGACGTGCGCATCTCGCCGGTGATTCTGACGCGGCTTTCGGAAGCGTACCGCAAGCTGCGCAACACGTTCCGCTATGCGCTGGGCAATATTCACGACTTCGATCCGGCCAGCGACGCCGTGCCGGGCGGAGAACTGCCGGAACTCGATCAGTGGATTCTCACCCGCGCCGCCGAACTGGTGGCGCAGTGCCGCACGCACTTCGATGATTTTGCCTTCCATAAGGTGTATCGCGCGGTCTACGATTTCGCAGCCATCGAGCTCAGCTCGGTTTACTTCGATGTCCTGAAGGACCGGCTCTACACGTCGGCGCCGAAATCGCACGCCCGGCGCAGCGCGCAGACCACGCTGCATCGCCTGGCCATGGCGCTGGTTCGCCTGTTTGCGCCGATCCTGAGCTTCACCATGGAAGAAGTGTGGGGCCATCTGGGGCAGAGCGGCAGCGTTCACACCGCCATGTTCCCGGAAGCGGCGGATCTGACCCATGGCATCGATGCCACGCAGCAGGGGCGGGCCGACAACTGGACGCGCCTGATCGGCGTACGCGACCACGTGCTGAAGAGCCTCGAAACGGCGCGGCAGGAGAAGTTCATCGGCGCTCCGCTCGAAGCAAAAGTACGGCTGGCTGCCGATGCGGCGCTTTATCCGCTGCTGACCGGATATTCGCGGGAATTGCCGGGTCTGTTTATCGTGTCGCAGGTGGAAATCATCAATCAAACCGAAGACGGCGTGACGGTGCAGATTGAACGCGCGTCCGGCGTCAAATGCGAACGCTGCTGGAAATACACCGAAGACGTGGGCACCGACGCGGAACTGGCCACCATCTGCGGCGCCTGCGCCGGTGCGGTGCGGGAAATCCTGGCCGCGCAGGCCTGATACCGGGTGGCGGCGGCTTGAAACTGATTAAATTTGGGCCGATAATTGGGCTAAAATAGCGGGGATGCCGAAAAGCGCGCGGAGACTTATCGCACTGATCACGGCGCTGGGTGTTTTTGCCCTGGATCGCTGGTCCAAATCCCTGGTGGAAACAAACCTCAACGGGAGCGACACGATTGTGGTGATTCCCGGGCTGTTCGACATCATTCACTCGCGCAATGCAGGGGTGGCGTTCGGGCTGTTTTCGCAGGGCCTCGACCAGTGGCGCACGATTATTCTGATCGCGCTGTCCATCATGGCGGTGGGGCTGCTGGCTGTTCTGCTGTGGCGGATCGACCGGCTGGACCCGAAGGCGGGCGTGGCGCTGACGCTGATCCTCGGCGGCGCGCTGGGCAATGTTTACGATCGCGTGACTGCCGGACTGGTGACCGACTTCCTCGATTTTTACTACAACGGCTACCACTGGTACACGTTCAATCTGGCCGACGTGGCGATCTCGGTGGGCGCGCTGCTGCTGGTGCAGGGCATGTTGTTTCCGCAACGCCGGCAGCAGGAAAAGCCGCTGACCTGAAATGTTCCCTCATCTTCTGACTCTGGGCAGTTTCTCTCTGCCTTCCTACGGCGCGCTCGTGGCGCTGGCGTTTCTGGTGGCGCTGGCGATGGCTTCGAAATTCGCCTCGCAGCGCGGCATGAAAAGTGAAACGGTGGTGAATCTGGGCGTGTACTGCGCGCTGGCCGGCATGGCCGGGGCCAAGCTGCTGATGATCGCGATGGACCCGCTTTATCGCGAACATCCGTCGGAGATTTTTTCCCTCGCCGTGCTGCAGAGCGCCGGCATCTTCTTCGGCGGCTTCATTGCCTCGCTGCTCTTCGCGTTCTTTTACATGCGGCAGCAGGGGCTGCCGGTGCTGGCGACGTCGGACATCTTTGCGCCCGGTGTTGCGCTGGGCCACGGCATCGGGCGCATCGGCTGCTTTGCCGCGGGTTGCTGCTGGGGCCGGCAGACCACTCTCCCCTGGGCGGTCACGTTCACCAGCACCGCAACCACCACCGGCGTGCCGCTCAACGTGCCGCTGCATCCCACGCAGTTGTACGAAGCGATGGGCGAGGCCTTCATCTGCCTGGCGCTGCTGGCTATGCTGCGCGGCAAACACCGCGCCGGTCAGGTGATCGGCATGTATCTGCTGCTCTATGGGCTCCTGCGCTTCGCGGTGGAGTTCGTCAGGGATCACGACGCGTCCAATCCCTTTGGCGGGCCGTTCGTGCTGGAGCAGTGGATCGCGCTGGCTCTGGCCGCCGGTGGCGTGTGGCTGTTCGCGCGGAGAGGCGGCGAATGGTCGGGCCCGGCTTCCGCTCCGGCCGGCACCGCCAGCTGAGCCTCTACTTCGCGGGCACGTAGCCGTTGGCGAGCAGAATCGTCACGGCCGCTTCGCGAATCTCCGGCCGGACATAAAAAAATGCGCCGATGCGGGTGCTTTTGAAGACCACGCCGCCGGTGTATTCGTCCGCCTCCACGCCGTAATCGATGCCGGAATCGTTCAGCAGCGTTTCGAGCGCCAGCGCTTCGCGTAGTTTTTTGGCGACGAAGAGGAGTTCCGGCTCCACGCCTTCGAAATGGGAGGGGTCTTGTTTCATGCGAGTCGCGGCGAAAGAACTATTCTAGGCCACGGCCCGCGCGTCCCGGGCCCGCGTGGCACCTGCCCATGCGGCACCGGCCCCCGCTGTTCCGGCAGGTCGCCCCGGTGGCTTCCATCTGCGTAGCCGTGCCCGCCGGTAAGCCGGGTTGGCAGTTCTCACGGAAGGCCTTGCCGCCTCCGGTGCCGCTGCCCGCCGCGGACTGCGTGAGGAAGGCCTCCGATCCGCGTCTCGGAACAGCCGCGCAATTTCCTTTGAGAACTCACCCGGCCTCGGCCAACCAACTGAGGAAATGCCCGCCACACTCTCCACATTGCACAACAGAGCCGCCGCTGCTTCGCCCCTGACGGACGAGGAAGAACTCTACTGGCTCGCGCTCCGCATGATGCCCGGCCTCGGCACCCGCCGCAGCGGCCTGTTGCTTGAGCGCCTCCGCACGCCGCAGGCGATCTTTCAGGCGTCGGCCAGCGAACTCGAAGCCGCCGGCCTCAGCGGAGCGCTGGCACGCTCCATCGCCGGGGGCGTCAGCTTCGAAGCCGCGGCCGAGCAGCAGGAAAAGCTCCGCCGGTCCGGCGCCACGCTGATACCGATTCACGACGGCCGGTATCCGGAAGCTCTGCGCCGCATCTTCGATCCGCCGCCGGTGCTCTTTGCCCGCGGGCGCGTCGATTTGCTGCGTTCCATCTGCCTTGGCGTGGTCGGCACGCGCCACCCCACCCCCTACGGCGTGGCGGCCACCGAGCGGCTCTCGGCCGACCTTGCCCGCGCCGGACTCACCATCGCTTCCGGCATGGCTCGCGGCGTGGACACCGCCGCCCATAAAGCCACGCTCGCCGCCGAGGGGCACACGATCGCCGTGCTCGGCTGCGGCGTCGATGTTGTCTATCCGGTCGAAAATAAACGCCTCGCCGCGGAAATTGCCGAAAAGGGACTGATCGTATCGGAGTTCCCGATGGAGGCCGTCGCCTTCCCCCAGAACTTTCCGGTTCGCAACCGCATCATCAGCGGACTCAGCGTTGGCATCCTCGTCGTGGAAGGCGCGCAATACAGCGGCTCAGGCATCACCGCGCGGCTAGCCATGGATCAGGGCAGGGAAGTCTTCGCCGTGCCCGGCAACATCACGTCGAAAATGAGCTGGGGTCCGAACCTGCTGATCAAGCAGGGGGCGAAACTGGTGCAGGACTGGAACGATGTAATTGCCGATCTGCCCGCGGAAACGCGCCGGAAGCTGATCGACGATGGCCGGCAAAGAATTTTAAATCAAGGACTTGGGGGCGAATCCCCGGATTCGTCCGAATCCTCCCCGCTCGCCGCCGCATCTCAATCACCCGAGGCCGATGCCCTGTCGGCACCGCACCAAAAGGTCGCGCGGGAGCTTCTCGCCAGACTGCGGCCGGATCAGGCGACACATCTCGACGCTCTGCTCGAAAGTCTGGCCGAGGGTGCCAGCCACGCCTCGCCCTCCGAAGTCATCGCGGCGCTCTTTGAACTCGAGATGATGGGCATGGTTCGCCAGTTGCCGGGCCGAAATTTCGTGCGGGTCTGGCAGGGATAAGCGCCGGATTCCAGCCGCCAGACGCAGACCCGGAGGCCGATGCCGCGACCGGGTGTGGTACGCCTTATATAAAGGTAGGGACCGGTCGCTCCGCCGCCGGCCCGGGGATGTGGTTTATTCTGAGTACGCGGAACTGATAGGTTCATAGAGCCCGGGTCGGCCAGCTTTGGAGATCCGGCCGGGAAGTATTCGTAAAGCAAAGTTAGGGGATATGGCAACAAAATCTCTCGTCATCGTGGAGTCTCCGGCCAAGGCCAAGACGATCAATAAGTACCTGGGGAAGAATTTCGTCGTCAAGGCGTCGCTCGGTCATATTAAAGATCTGCCGAAAAAAGACCTGGCCGTCGACGTGGAGAACGACTTCCGCCCGAAGTACGAAGTCATCGAAGGCAAGAAGAAGCTGGTGCAGGAGCTGAAGGACGCGGCAAAAAAGGTAGACAACATCTACCTGGCGGCTGACCCTGACCGTGAAGGCGAAGCCATCTGCTGGCATCTGCAGGAAGAACTGAAGGCGAAAAAGGGCGATGCCGATGGCGCGCCGAAGATCTTCCGCGTGATGTTTAACGAAATCACGAAGAAGTCGATCGAGAAGGCCTTCGAACACCCGGCCCAGGTGAACGTGAACCTGGTGGACGCGCAGCAGGCGCGGCGCGTGCTGGACCGGCTGGTGGGTTACAAGATTTCTCCGCTTCTTTGGGATAAGGTCCGCCGCGGTCTTTCCGCCGGCCGCGTGCAGACGGTCGCGGTCCGCGTGATTGTGGAACGCGAACGCGAGATCCGGGCCTTCATCAAGCAGGAATACTGGACGCTCGACGCCAACCTGGCGGCCAAGAAAACGCCGCACTTCGACGCCCGCCTCTTCAAGCTCAACGACGAAACGCCGGTGATTGGCGATCAGGCCACTTCCGACGCCATCCTCGCCGACCTCGAAGGCGCCAAATGGATCGTCAAGTCGGTCGGCACGAAGGAAAAGCGCCGCAACCCGGTTGCCCCGTTCATCACCTCGACCCTGCAGCAGGAATCCTCGCGCAAGCTCCGTTTCAGTGTGAAGCGGACCATGGCGCTGGCGCAGCAGCTTTACGAAGGCGTGGAAATCGGCAGCGAAGGCGCGGTCGGTCTCATCACTTATATGCGTACCGATTCGACGCGTATTTCGGACGACGCCGTGGCCGAAGTGCGCGAGTACATCGGCGGCAAATTCGGCGCGCAGTATGTGCCGGCCGCGCCGAACGTTTACAAATCGAAGAAGGATGCACAAGACGCGCACGAAGCCATCCGCCCCACCTCCGCCATGCGGACCCCGGAAGAGATGGCCAAGTACCTGGCGGAAGACCAGCTGAAGCTGTACCGGCTGATCTGGATGCGTTTCCTCGCCAGCCAGATGAATCCGGCCGTCTTCGACCAGACCACCATCGACCTCAACGTGAAGGGCGTCAGCAAGGCGGATTACACCTTCCGCGCCACCGGGTCGGTGATGAAGTTCGACGGCTTCCTCGCCGTCTACGAAGAAGGTAAGGACACCAAGGACGAGGAAGACGACGAGCTGAAGCACAAGCTGCCGGCCGTTTCCGAAGGCGAAGAGCTCAAGCTGCGCGCGCTTAAGCCGGAGCAGCATTTCACCGAGCCGCCGCCCCGCTACACGGAAGCCACGCTGGTGAAGAAGCTGGAATCGGACGGCGTGGGCCGCCCGTCCACCTACGCCTCGATTCTTTCCACCATCCAGGAACGCGAATACGTTTCGCGCGAGGGCGGCAAGTTCCGCCCCACCGAACTCGGCATGGTGGTCTGCGACCTGCTGCTGGAAAGCTTCAACGACATCTTCGACGTGAAATACACGGCGCGGATGGAGCAGGAACTCGACGAAATCGAAGATGGCAAGCTCGACTGGCGCGAGGCCATGGGCGAGTTCTACGAGCGTTTCACCAAAGACCTGGTGAGCGCCGAGACCAACATGACCAACATCAAGCGGATGGAAAAACCCACCGACTTGTTGTGCGATAAGTGCGGCAAACCGCTGGTCATCAAATGGGGCAAGCATGGCAGTTTCCTCGCCTGCACCGGCTATCCGGAGTGCACCTACACGCGCGAACTGACCGTGGATCTGCCGGACGTGGATGGCGCCGACCTCAGCGAACAGGGCGAAGACGAATACTGCCAGAACTGCGGCCGCCCCATGGTTCTCAAAAAGGGCCGCTTCGGCACCTTCTTCGCGTGCACCGGCTATCCCGACTGCAAGACCACCAAGCAAATTGGCGGCGCGCAGAAGAAAGCGGACGTTCCGCTGGATGAAAAATGCCCGAATTGCGCCAGTAATCTGGTAATGAAATACGGTCGTTTCGGTGAATTTACGGCCTGCTCCAACTACCCGGCCTGTAAGTTCGTGAAGCAAAAGACCATCGGCGTGAAATGCCCGAATTGCACGGAAGGCGACGTGGTGGAGCGGCGCTCCAAGCGCGGCAAGACCTTCTTCGGCTGCGCGCGCTATCCGGACTGCGATTTCGTGGCGTGGGCCAAACCCGTGCCGGAAAAATGCCCCGATTGCGGCAATCCCTATCTGGTGGAGAAGTACCTCAAGGCGGGCAATTTCCTCGCCTGTCCGGCAGCCGGCTGCAAGTTTAAAAAGGATATGCCGCCGGTGGTGGAAGCCCCCGTGGCGGTTCCCGAAGCCGTCGCCTGAATCCCTCCGTTCGATCTTCCGCACTCACGCGGGCGCGCCGTTACAGCGCGCCTGCGTGAACCTGTTTCTGTTCGCCCCGCAAACTCCGCCGGCTCACCGTCGGTAGCCTGATGCTCTTTCCTGCCGTCGCATCGATCCGGAGCCGGACCGATCCGGAGCCGGACCGATCTGGATCCGGCCCGATCTGGATCCGGCCCGATCCGGCCCGTCCGGTTTGGCTGGCCGCGGCCTGTCTGCATAGGGGAAACCCCAATATCCCTGTCTTATTTCTTTCAATTTTGTGAGTGAATTTCACGTAAATCGCTAAATCGAGTATATTTCCTTATTTTAAAAGTGAGAATATCGGATTATTTATGTACTATAGCTCTTAGTATTCATTTGGGCTGCGTTGTGAAGTGAATCCTGCGGCAACGGCTGCGAAGCCGTCCGGTTGGTTCAAAACGAAACGTGAGAGAGACATGAGAGCGCAAACGGTTGAAATTCGGCAATCTGCGGGACGCATTCTTTCAGCGGCAATTTTCCGGCCTGGTGGCAAAAAGCTCCTCGCCAAGGGCCACGTATTACGGGAGGAGGATGTGCGCATCCTCCAGTCCGAGGGCATGGACAAGATCTGGGTGGCGGAACTCGAGGAAGGGGAAGTCCCCGAAGATGAAGCGGTTTGCGCCGTTGCGGGCGAGATAGCCTGCGGAAGCTATGAGGTTCAGCTCGCGCCGGGAGGGCGGGCGAATCTGGTGGCCACCGGCGACTGCTGCGTCCTGATCGACGAAGACCTGCTCCGGCAGATCAACTGCACCTCCGGCATGGTCATTGCCACCACGATGAATTTCAGCTTTGCCCCGCGCGGGCAGCGCATCGCCACCATTAAGAGCGCTCCCTTTGCCGTGGCCCGGCCGGACCTGGAGGGCCTGGTCGCGATGCTGCGCGAGCGCGGTCCGCTGCTGCAGGCGCGGCCGGCGAACGACGGCTCGGTGGCGGTTGTTTATTGCGATCCGATCAGCGGCGACCGGGCCCGCAGTCTGTTTGAGGCGGTCGTCCGGCAGAAGCTGGAGCGCGTCGGCATCCGCACTCATGCGAGCCTCGCTGTGCTGGAAAACGAGGAGCACGTTTCGCGAGCCATGCAGCAACTGCTGCGAAATCGTCCGTCGGTGCTGCTGGTGGCTTCCACAACGGCGCCCGCCGGGCCGTCGGACGCGGTGGGTCGCGCCATGGCGAAGATCGGCTGCCCGATCGAGCGCTTTTTGGCGCCGGTCGAGCCGGGCAACCTTCTGCTCATGGGGTATAAGGATGACATCCCCGTACTTTCCGCGCCCGGTTGCTACCGATCTTTGAAGCCAAACGTCATAGATTTAATGCTGCCGCCGATGGTTGCGCGCTACCGGGTCTCCACCTGGGAGGTGGCTTGTCTGGGGCACGGCGGATTGCTAGGATAACAACGGAATCCTGATATTGGTTTACCGGTCGACCGACCCCCTCCGAGTCGCGGCCGGTGACTGGGCCGGACGTCTACCCCGAGACATCCGGCCCGCTTGCTTTTTGGGCCTGCATCCGGCCGCCGGACCGGGTTGCTTCGAATCGTCCAGCCGTTTTGGAGGATAATCGGGGCATGGCCCGCGGATGGGAAAGCAAATCCGTGGAAGAGCAGCAGGACGCGGCGGCGGCGCGGCGGACGGCGGCGTCGAAGCCAGTCCCTCCCGATTCGGCGCAACTGGAACGGCAACGCAGGCGCGCCGGCATTGAGCTTTCCATGGTGCGTGTCCGCCACGATCTGGCCGCGGCGAAACATCCCCGACACAGGCAGCAGATTGAAGCTGCGCTCCGGCACCTCGAAGAGCAACTGAAACTGGTGAGCGAGTAGCCGGCTGCTTGCGGCGCCGCGGGATTTCGAATGCCGGAAGCGATCGCCGGGCATGCGGCGCCGCCGGCGCATCCGGTTCGCCCGCCGCGACGCTTACCAATTTTTACGCTCCCGCCGCACCGGAGCCCGGCGGGGGTGTTACCTCGCGGCATGGTTTCCGTCCATACTATCGGTATGCGGATTTTTGCAATTTCTTCCTTTGTTTCGCTGACGCTGGCGGGAGTCTCCTGCGTGGTGGCGCCTGGCCTGGTTACGCAGGCTCTGGCGCAGGATGCTGCGGCCAAGGCGGCGTCGAAGTACGTCAGCGTAATCGGCACGGTCGATAAGGTCGATGCCGGCGGAAAGGTCTTCAGCATTAAGCCCGATAGGGGCGATGCGACGACCGTGAAGTTCGACGAAAAGACTGCGTTCAAGCGCCTCCCGGCCGGCGAAACCGACGTGAAGAAGGCCGCCGATATCGCATCGGGCGACGTTGGCGTGGGCGACCGCATCCTGGCGCGCGTCCGCACCGACGATCCCACCGGCCTGCCCGCCATCACCTTCTACGTCACCAAACAGGCCGATATTGCGCAGAAGCAGCAGAAGGCGCGCGACGACTGGCAGACGCAGAGCGTGGCCGGAACGGTGAAGACAGTCGACGCCGCGGCCAAACAGATTACGATTTCCGTACGCTCGGCCACCGGCGCCGCCAAAGACGTGGTGCTCGATTCCACCGGCAACGTGGATTACACCCGTTTCAGCGCCGACACCCTGAAGTACGAGCCGAGCGCGCTCGCTGCGGTTCAGGTGGGCGACCAGATCCGCGTGCTGGGCCAGAAGAATGCCGACGTGACGCAGATTAAGCTGGAGGCCGCCATGTCCGGCTCCTTCAAGACGCTGCCGGTGCAGATCAAGTCGATCGACGCGGCCGGCGGCACCATTACGGCGACCGACCTGGCGAGCAAGAAGCCCATCACCATTGTGGTGAAGAGCGGAACCACGCTGAAGAAACTGGATGACGCCACCGCGCTGCTGCTGGCGCGTCGCCTGAATCCCAGCTACCAGAGCACGACCAGTGCGCGCGGCGCGGGTCGCGCGACCGCTGCCGCATCCGGTGGATCGGCCGACGCCGCGGCTGCGCCGGCCGCCGCTGCTGCTGCGACTCCCGATGCTGCGGCCGGGCGCGGTGGACGAGCGGGCGGTGGTGGCGGCCGGGCCGGCGCGACGGCGACCGATCCCACCCGTCTGCTCGAACAGCAGCCCACGATTGCGCTGGCCGATCTCAAAGCCGGCGATCCGATTGTCGTGACCGGTCCGGCTGCGGCGGATCTGTCGAAGCTCACGGCCATGAGCGTGATTGCCGGCGTCGAGCCGATTCTGCGCGCCGCCCCGAGCGGTTCCGATCCGCTGGGCGGTAACTGGAACTTCGGCGAAGTGGCCGCCCCGCAGTAGGCCGCCGCTTCGGGAGGCTGGATACTCCCTTCACCGGATGCCCGCTTGTAACGACCCAACCCGGGCCGCTATCCTATTGGTTACTTATGAAGGGCATCGTACTTGCGGGGGGCACGGGCAGCCGCCTCTTCCCGCTCACCAAAATCACCAACAAGCATCTGCTTCCGATCTACGATAAGCCGATGATCTATTACCCGATCCAGACGCTTGTGGATGCGGGGATCCGGGACATCATGATCGTCACCGGCGGGCGCAACTCGGGTGATTTTCTTCGCCTGCTGGCCAACGGCAAGCATTTCGGCCTGAAGCACATCGCCTATACGTATCAGGAAGGCGAGGGCGGCATCGCCGATGCCCTTAGTCTGTGTGAGCATTTTGCCGATGGACAGGACGTCTGCGTGGTGCTCGGCGACAACATCATTGAGAAGAGCATCCGCGGCGCGGTCGAAGCCTTCCGTATGCAGGCGGATGGTGCCCGAATCCTGCTCAAGGAAGTGCACGATGCCGAGCGTTTCGGCGTGGCCGAGTTCGATGGCGATCGCATTGTCGGGATCGAAGAGAAGCCGAAGCAGCCGAAATCGAAGTACGCCGTGACCGGCATTTATATGTACGACGCCACGGTCTTCCAGAAGATCCACACCTGCAAGCCGTCGCACCGCAATGAGCTGGAAATTACCGATGTGAACAACGCCTACATCCGCGAGGGCACGATGAAGTATTCGTTCCTCGACGGCTGGTGGACGGACGCCGGAACCTTCGAGTCGCTGCTGCGCGCCACCAACCTGGTGGCGGCGAGCAAGCCGCAGTCAGAGCGAGCCGCTGCGTCGGCCGAAGAGGACGCCGAGTGAGCCACCCGATTGTGATGACGATCCCGCAATGCGAGTTCGGCATCGGTGACGTGATCACCGCCATCGATTCGCCCAAACTGATTGCCGGCGTGAAGTGCGCTCCCGTTGCCTTGTGGCCGGACGATCGCGGATACTTTCTTGAAGTGCAGCGCGCCGGACAGGGACTGAACGCGGATTTTCCGCTGGAAACCACGCAGATTTCGGCGGCGCTGAACTACCCGGGCATCATCAAGGCCTTTCACTTCCACCGGCACCAGACCGATTGCTGGACTCCGGCCCAGGGTCTGCTGCAGATTGTCCTCGCCGATCTTCGCCCCGATTCCTCCACTTACGGCGCACGGAACACGATCTACGCCGGCGCGCTGCGGCCGTGGCAGATTCTGATTCCGCCGGGCGTGGCACACGGGTACAAGGTCATTGGCACCGGGCCGTCGCTGCTGATTTACGCCACCGACCGCTTCTACAATCCGGCCGACGAGGGACGAATTCCCTATAACGACGGCCGCCTGAATTACGACTGGGAACTTCAACATAAATAAGTGCGAATCGCGCTGGATGCAACGCCGCTGACGCTTTCCTCCGGGGGACTGACCCGGTACGTGACGGAACTGTCTACGGCGCTGGCCCGCGAGTATCCGCAGGATACCTGGATCCTGCTCTCCGATCAGTTGTTTCCCATGCCCAACCGCGCGCCCGCTAATCTGGTGCGCGGCCGCCGGCCCCACTCCTCGGCCGACCGCAGGTGGTGGCTCTGGGGCGTTCGCAACGCCATCCACAGCACAGGCGCGCAGCTGTTTCACGGCACCAACTTCGAAGTGCCCTATCTGCCCGGGGTGCCGTCGGTGCTCACTCTTCACGATCTTTCGCCATGGCGCGATCCGGCGTGGCATCCCGATGTGCAGGAAAATGCCGGGCGCGTGCGCAGGCGAACGCCCTGGCTGGTGCGGTTCGGCCGGGCCAACATTATTCTCACGGTCAGTGAGGCGATGCGCCGTGAAATCATCAGCCACTTCGGTGTGAAGCCGGAGCGGGTGCGGGCGGTGCCGCTGGCCGCCGGCCGCCATTTTCGGCCCGTGCCTCCGACCTCGCCGGCGCCGAAGCCCTTCTTCCTTTTTGTGGCCACGCTCGAACCGCGCAAGAACGTTCATGCCCTCATCGATGCGTGGCGCGAGTCGCGCGAGCAGACGGGCGCCGATCTGGTCATCGCCGGCCGCAACCGCGCCGATTTTGCCGGCATTACTCCGGCGGACGGGCTCCACCTGCTGGGCGAAGTTCCCGACGAGGAGTTGCCACGCCTGTACTCCGACGCCCGCGCGTTTGTGTATCCGACGCACTACGAAGGTTTTGGCCTGCCCGTGCTGGAAGCCATGCAGTGCGGTTGTCCCGTCATTACGTCGCGCGATCCGGCCGTCACGGAAGTGGCGGGCGGAGCGGCGATTCACGCCGCCACGGTGGCCGAAATCGCTGACGCACTGCGCGCGGTGTCTTCCAATCCGCGCCTCCGAAATACGTTGTCCGGAGCCGGGCTGGAGCGTGCGCGGGCCTTCTCCTGGGAGCGGACGGCGCGCGAGACCCGCGCCATCTACGCGGAATTGCTGGGGCTCAGGACGTGAATGTGCTGATGCTGTCGCCGGAATCGCCCTATCCGCTGCACGGCGGGGGCGCTTACCGGACGGCATCACTGCTGCACTATTTTGCAAAGTCCGCGCAGGTCGATCTCATCCTGATTTCGGATAGCGGCGCGCCCGCCCCGGTGCCGCCCGGCCTGGTTCGTTCGCAGCAGCCCATCGCGCTGCCCCGCCACAGTCGCCACGCGGCGGCCCGGTACTGGCGGAACGCGCGGCGAGCCTTGCGGGGCGTTCCGCCGCTGGTGGATCGTCTGGCCGGACTCGAAGATCGGATCTCGGCCGCCATCGGCAATCGGAAGTACGACGTCGCCGTGGTGGAGCATTTCTGGTGCGCTCAGTACGCCGGGTTGCTGGCGAAGGCCGCGGCACGGACGGTGCTGGATCTGCACAACATCGAATCGATGCTGCATGAGCGCTGCGCCGCGGTGAGCAGCGGACTGGTGCGTTTCGGGCATCGCCGCTTCGCGCGCGCGGCGCGTCGCATGGAAGCGGAATTGTTGCCACGCTATTCGGCGATCCTCACCGCATCGGACGCGGACGCGGCGGCGGCGCGCCGGATTGCGCCCGGCAGCCGCGTCGCCGTTTATCCCAATGCGCTGCCCGCCGCGCCGTTTCCGGAGATTGCGGCGCAACCGCGGGTTGTATTTTCCGGGAATTTTGAATACCACCCGAATATCGACGCCGTGGGCTACCTGATGACGGACATCTGGCCCGAACTGCACCGCCGGCATCCGGAACTGGAACTCTGGCTGGTGGGCAAGGGCGACCGGTTTATCCGGCACCTGTTACCGGCCGGGCGGAATATATTCACCACCGGGCCGGTGGACGATGCACTGCGCGAGATCGGCGCGGCGCAGGTGGTGATCGCGCCCTTGAGGGCGGGAAGCGGGACGCGGATCAAGATCCTCGAAGCCTGGGCGATGAGAAAACCCGTGGTTGCAACCCCCATGGCGGCCGAGGGTCTGGAGGCGCGGGATGGCGAAAACGCCGTACTGGCGGGCGATGCCGCGTCTTTTGTAAAGGGTGTCGGGCGGTTGCTTGCCGATGCCGGGGAGCGGCGCAGAATTGGCGAGGCCGGGCGTCGCACCTTTGAGTCGCTGTATTCGTGGGACGCGGCGTGGCGCAAGCTCGATTCGGAACTGCAATGGTGAGCCACAACTTGTTTGAGTAACGGGGTTTAGCGGATATACTGGAACATTCGGATCATGCGATTCGCGGTCGACGCACACGCCATCGGGCGGCATCTCACGGGCAACGAGGTTTACATTCGCAGCCTGCTGCGTGCCTTTGCAGGTGTGGACAAAAAGTCGGAGTTCGTCGCCTACGTTTCTGAACGGGGGGCCGAGCAATGGGTGCCGGACCGTTTCGAAGTGCGGCGCGTGGCGGCGAATCCGTATGCGAGGCTCGGCTGGGATCTGGCCCGGCTTCTGCGCACGGACCGGCCGGACCTGGTTCACGTGCAGTACACCGCGCCGCTGCTCACCGACGTGCCAACGGTCGTCACCGTTCACGACGTCAGCTTTCTCGAACATCCGGAATACTTCACGCGGGCCCGCCGCACTCAGCTCAAGGTGACGGTGGCGCGCACGGTCAAGCGGGCGTCGCGCATCGTCACGGTGAGCGAATTTTCCCGCGACGCAATCCTGCGGGCGTACGGGCTGCCGCCGGAAAAAGTACGGGTGGTGCCGAATGCGGCGAATCCGGAATTTCGCGTCATCGGGCGGGAAAAGGCGCAGAAGACGGTGCGCGAGCAGTTTCACCTCAACGCCCCGTTCATTTTTTCGGTGGGAGATCTGCAGCCGCGCAAGAACCAGATCGGGCTGATCGAAGCCTTCGCGCAGTTGCTGACGGAACATCCGCAACTGCCGCACCATCTGGTGCTGACCGGCAAAGAAACGTGGTTTGCGGCGAAGGTGAAGGACGCGGCCCGCGCCTCCGGGTATGCCTCGCGGATCCGCTTCACCGGGTTCGTCTCCGATCAGGATTTGCTGCAGTTGTACAACGCCTGCGACTGTTTCGTGTTCCCCTCGTTTTACGAAGGCTTCGGCCTGCCGATTCTGGAAGCCATGGCGTGCGGTCGAGCGGTGGCTTGTTCGAATACGTCGGCAATGCCGGAAGTTGCCGATGGCGCCGGGTTGCTGTTCGATCCGAATCAGACGGGCGAGATTAAGCGTGCGCTGGCCGATATTCTGCTCGATACGGAACTGCGCGGGCGGATGGAACGGCTCGGCGTACAGCGCGCGGCTTTCTTCAACTGGGAGAAGAGCGCGCGGGCGACACTCGATGTCTATCGCGAAATTGTAGCCGGCGGCGGCGCGCACGCGCATCACCCGTCTAATGCCAAGCCGGCGACTGCGAAGTCTTCTCATGCGAGTCCGGCCCGTTCCGGCGCGGCCACCGGCCACGTGAAGCGATGACGGCGGTACGCGGGATGCGGCGGGTGCTGCTGACGGCTGCGTCGCTTATTGCTTCCGGCCTGCTCTGCATGGCCGCTCCACCACCGGCGCCGCTGACCGGCTTTCCTTTCGCCGACGAAGAGCTTTCTTACGCGCTGAAATGGCCTGGCGGACTGCCGCTGGGCGAGGCTCATCTCAAGGCAAAGCAGTCGTCAGCAGGGTGGGACTTCACCATGAGTCTCGATGGCTCTCTGCCTGGATTCGATCTGAAAGACGAGTACAAAGCGAGCGCTCCGGGAGATCTCTGCACGGCCGCCTTTTCGCGGACCGCTGCGCACGGGGCAAAGAAGACTGCCGAGACCGAGGCCGTGGACGCCGGCCGCGGCGTGGTGAAGCGGGAGACATTGCACGGCGGCGGGACGAGCGAACTGACCGTGCCGCCCTGCGTGCGCGATGCCCTTACTTTCCTGTTTTATTCCCGGCGCGAACTGGGGCAGGGCCGCGTGCCGGCGGCGCGGGAGATTTTGTTTGGCAATTTGTATCGGGCGCAGATGGACTACGGAGGGGCGGAGACGGTGACGGCGAGCGGCAAAGTCGAGGTTTCGGACAAGGTGGGCGTGACGCTGAAAGGGCCGGCATCCGATTTTCATTTCCAGATGTACTTCGCCCGCGACGCGGCGCGGACGCCGCTGCTGATCAAAGTGCCGCTTGAGATGGGCACATTTTCCATGGAGCTGGTGCACTGAGCGTGCTGCGGGTTGCTTATTTTTCTCCCATGCCGCCTTCGAAGAGCGGCATTGCCGATTATTCGGAAGCGCTGACCGCCGAGATGGCGAAGCTGGCGGAGGTGAAGATCTTTGTCTCCGGCGAAGGCTTCGATCCAAAGGCCTTCGACATTCCGCTCTACCATCTGGGCAACAATCCCTGGCACGACTTCGCCTATGAAACAGCGCTCCGCCATCCGGGCATTGCGGTCATGCACGAAGGCAATCTGCATCACCTGATTGCCCACCTGACCATCAAGCGCAACGACTGGGATGCGTATCTGGCCGAGTGCGAACTGAACGGTGGTCCGGCCGCGCTCGCCTTCGCGCGCGACCGCGTGCGCACCCTCCGTGCCGGGCCGGACTACGATGGCCTCGCGATGACGCGGCGGCTGCTCGATGCCTCGCGCGGTGTGGTTGTCCACAGCGAATTTGTGGCGCGGCAGATGCGCGAACAGGGCTTCACCGGGCCGATCGCCACCATTCCGCATGGCGCCTGGATTCCGCGAACCGACCGTAACGCCACGCGCCACGAACTCGGCGTCGACGAGACGACGCCGCTGGTCGGAGCGTTCGGATATCTGAAGCCGTATAAGCGGATCGCCGAATCGCTGCGGGCGCTGCGCCGGCTGGTGAAACTCGATCCCCGGGTGAAGATGATCCTGGTGGGCGAGCCGCATCCGGAGTTCCATGTGGAGCAACTGATCGCCACGCTGGGGCTGCGCGATCACGTGCGGGTCATCGGCTACGCGCCGATCGCCAAATTCGTTGACTACATGGGCGCGTGCGACATCATCCTCAACCTGCGGTATCCCACGGTGGGCGAAACGTCGGGCAGCTTGACCCGCGCGCTCGGCATGGGGAAGGCGGTCATTGTTTCCGATGTCGGCTCGTTTGCCGAATATCCCGACGACGTTTGCCTGAAGGTGCCGGCGGGACCCGATCATCCCGAAGAAGAAGATCTGATCTTCGAATACCTGAACGTGCTTGTCTCGCGACCCGATCTCGCGCGTACCATGGGCGAGCGCGCACGGCAGTGGGTGGAGCGCGAGTGTAACTGGACGCGCGTCGCGGAACGATACGTCGGCTTCCTCGAAGGCTTCAGGGACGGCGGCGCGCCTGCGGTTGCGCGCGCCTCGGTGGAGACGGTTGTCGAAGCGAGAGAAGCGTCGGCGGATCCGGATCAGCCGGAGAAGGCGGAAGCGCCGGCCGCCGCCGATCACTTACCGGAACCGCTCGCCGAACAGCCCGCGACCGGGTACGTGAAGCCCGTGGAGCCGGAAGCGATCTCGGCATGGGTGGCGCCGGAAGCGAAGTCATACGCGGCGCAGCATACGTCACGCTTCGTCCGCACGCTGGAAATGACCCCCGCGGGCGATCCGTCGAAGGCCGTGCTGGAGATGGGCGCGTATATGCAGATCACGCCGGCCCTGCATTACAAGCTGGGCTACGGCACCGTGCGCGGCTGCTATTACGGAGAAGCCGGGCAGACGGATCACAAGCGCATCACCTCCGAAAACGGCGAGCAGTTCGAGTGCGACGTGGATCTTTTCGATGCCGAAAAAGACGCGTTTCCGTATGTCGATGAGAGCTTCGATACCGTGCTGTGCTGCGAGCTGATCGAACATCTGCCCTCCGATCCGATGCACATGATGGGCGAGATCAACCGCATCCTCAAGCCCGGCGGGCATCTGCTGCTGACGACGCCGAACATTGGTTCGCTGCGGGCCATTTCGGCCATCCTGCAGGGCTATCATCCGTCGTTCTTCCCCGCCTACATCCGGCCGCGCAAGCCAGGCGAAGAGGCCGAGGCGCGGCACAACCGCGAGTACGTGCCGATGGAGATCCAGTTCCTGCTGGAAGTCGCCGGCTTCGAAGTCGTGAAGCTCGAAACGGGCGAGTTCCTTGATGAGCCGCATCCGGAGTTCGCGTGGGTGGAGCATTTGCTGGAACGTTACCTCGTCCACAAGACTCTGCGCGGCGACGGAATCTATGCGCTGGGCCGCAAGACGGGACCGGTGAAGGAACGCTGGCCCGGCTGGCTGTACTCATGAGCGCGGCGTGGAAGCATTGCGAAGTCCGGCTGGAAGGCCGTGTGCTGCGCGTGCGCTGCGATCTGGTCAATTCAGGCAAACAGAGATGGACGGCGCCGGATGGCTGGGCGGTCGGCTATCACCTGTTCGACGATCCCACGGGAACGCTGGTCATCGACGGGCCGCGCACGCCGCTCGACGCAGCGCCGGGCGAATCGCGCGCCGTTGCATTCGAAATCCAGCTGCCGCCGGAGCCGGGTACTTATAACGTCAGCATCTCGGTGATGCGCGAGCATGTGGCGTGGTTCTACGAGCAGGGCTGGGAGTTCCTGCTGATCGATATTGAAGTCGCCGATGACGGCGCCGCGCGGCTCGACGGCTGGCGGGTGGCAACCAACGCCCTGGTTCGGCGCAAGCGGGCGCTGCGCAGCTTTGGGCGGGCCTTCACGCTGCCGCTGCAGTCTATCTGGCGCAACCGCAGCCTGATCCGGACCATGGTGCGGCGGGACGTGCTGAGCCGCTACAGCGGGAGCTTCGCGGGCGCCTTCTGGGCGGTGCTGAATCCGCTGATGCTGATGCTGACGTACTTCTTTGTGTTCGGTCTGGTGCTGAAATCGCGCATCGGCGATGACCCGAGTCCGGCCGGTTTCGCGCTCTACTTCCTCGCGGGAATGTTGCCGTGGCTGGCGATCAGCGAAGCGCTGGGGCGCGCGCCGTTTATCATGATCGAGCACCGTGGCTTCATCAAGAAGCTGGTGTTTCCGGTGGAGACGCTGCCTGTGAACCTGGTGGTCTCAGGCCTCGTGACTGAGTTCTTCGGCACCATTCTGCTGGCCCTGGCGCTGCTGCTGATTCGCGGGCACCTCTCCGCATCGGTGCTCTACCTGCCGCTGCTTGTGATCCCGCAGGTGCTGCTCACCTCCGGCATCTGCTGGTTTCTGGCGGCGCTCGGCGTGTTCGTCAGAGATCTGGCGCAGATTAACGGCTTCCTGCTGACCGTCTGGTTCTTCGTCACGCCAATTTGTTATTCCGAAAAATCGCTGCCCGCCGAGGCCGCTGTGCTGCTGACAAAGAATCCCGTATATGTTCTGGTGCATGCCTACCGCGCGGTGCTGCTGGAATCGCGCGCGCCGGACTGGCAGTCGGTCGGCTGGCTCATGTTGGCGTCATCGGCCGTGTTCCTGCTGGGCCACGCGTGGTTCTATAAACTGCGCAAATCATTTGCCGATTTGATCTGATTGCGCCGCAGCGGTCAGGAGACGGCGATCGTTCCCATCCGGCCGGCCCTGTAATCGTCGAAGGCCTGTTCCAGTTCCTGACGCGTGTTCATCACAAACGGGCCGTAACGGGCCACGGGCTCGTTGATCGGCTCGGCGGCGAGCAGAAGAAGTTCGCCGCCAGACCTGGACGCGTCGGAAGCGGCGGCGAAGTCCACCGTGTCCGCCTCATTGCCGAGCGAGATCAGGTGGAACTGCGGAACCGACCGACCGTTGATCTCAATCCCGCCCGAAATAACATAGAGCAGCGCGTTCAGGCTGCGCGGGATCGCGTGCGTCACACGCGCGCCCGGTTGCAGCTTGAAATGCAGATACTGGATCGGGATGTGGGTTTCCACAGCTCCCTTCACGCCGAACGCCTCGCCCGCGATGACACGGACTTCCACCGCGCCGCTGTCCGAATATGCAACAGGAATCCGCGCGGCCGGCAGTTCCTGATAGTGCGGCGCCTTCATCTTGTCGCGTTTCGGCAGGTTCACCCAGAGCTGAAAGCCCTGCAACCGCCCGCCGTTCTTCACCAGTGAATCGCCGGGTGTTTCCGAATGGACAAGGCCGCTGCCGGCGGTCATCCACTGCACGTCGCCGGCGCCGATGGTGCCGGCATGGCCGAAGGAATCGCGATGCTGAAATTCTCCTTCCAGCATGTAGGTGACGGTTTCAAAGCCGCGATGCGGATGATCGGGAAAGCCGCGCGCTTCGCCGGGCCGCAGCGTTACGGGGCCCAGATGATCCAGCAGCAGGAACGGGTCGAGCTCAGAGATGGCATGCGAAGGGAAGGCGCGGTGGATGGCAACGCCATCGCCGTCAGTGACGAGCGGGGCAGGGGAGACGGCGCGTACGGAGCGGGACATGGTTGTTGGATGCGGGAGTCGTTCCCGGGATTCAGCGGCACCCGATCCCGCTGTCCGATCGCGTCGCCGCATGAGAAACTGAACACGGACGATCACTGAGGGCCACCACGTTGACTGCCGAACACAAGCGACTCGAAGAAGCGCGAACGCCGCGTCTGCCGTGGAAGAAATGGGGGCCCTACCTGAGCGAGCGCGCCTGGGGCACGGTGCCGGAAGACTATTCGGAAAGCGGCACGGCGTGGGAGTACTTTCCGCACGATCACGCCCGCTCGCGGGCTTACCGCTGGAACGAGGACGGCATCGCGGGGATTTCGGACGATCACCAGACCATCTGCTTTGCCCTCGCGCTCTGGAACGGCCGCGATCCGATTCTTAAGGAACGTCTGTTCGGCCTGACCGGTAACGAAGGCCGTCACGGCGAGGATGTCAAGGAATGTTATTACTATCTCGACTCCACGCCAACTCACTCCTACATGAAGTATCTGTATAAGTATCCGCAGGCGGCGTTTCCTTATCAGGCACTAATCGATGGTAATGCGCGGCGAACCAGGGAAGACACCGAATTTGAGTTAGCCGATACGGGAGTATTTTCCGAAAACCGTTACTTCGACGTCTTTGTCGAATACGCGAAGGCGGGCCCGCGCGACGTACTCATTCGGGTAACAGCGGAAAACCGCGGGCCGGAAGATGCGGAGCTTGATCTGCTTCCGACGATATGGTTCCGCAACACCTGGTCGTGGGGCGTGGATGCGCGGGAGCCGCATCTTACTGCTGCGGACGACGCTGCCGGAAGCAGAACGATTCAGTTGCACCATTTCGAACTGCCGGAGTTCCGCTTAGCCTGCGAGGGGGAACCGGAGCTGTTATTTACCCATAACGAGACGAATTTCGAACGGTTATTTGCCACGGGGAATCCGCGTCCGTATGTGAAGGACGGAATCAACGATTACGTTGTGAACGGTAATCGGGGCGCGGTCAACCCGGACCGGCACGGAACGAAAGCGGCGGCGCGGTACCGGCTGAAGATCGCCGCGGGCGGAAGCGCCACGGTGCGGCTGCGGCTGACCGTTGCCGGAACAGCTCAGGTGCCGTCGGCCGAACCGCTGGGTGCGGAGTTCGATGCGGTTTTCGCCGCCCGGCTTCAGGAAGCCGATGAATTCTATGCGGCCGTGGCTGCCCCCGCGATTCCCGACGATGCGCGAATGGTGCAGCGACAGGCCTTCGCCGGAATGCTGTGGGGGAAGCAGTGTTATCACTACGCGGTGCGGCGTTGGCTCCGCGGCGACCCGGCGAATCCCGCGCCACCGCGTTCCCGCGAACACGGCCGCAACAGCGCGTGGGGACATCTGCACGCCGCCGATGTGTTTTCCATGCCGGATAAGTGGGAGTACCCGTGGTTCGCCGCCTGGGACCTGGCGTTTCACACGATTCCACTTACTTTGATTGACCCGGATTTCGCCAAAGATCAGTTACTCGTGTTGCTCAACGAGTGGTACCAACATCCGAACGGCCAGCTTCCGGCCTTTGAATGGGACTTTTCAGATGTAAATCCACCGGTACACGCCTGGGCCGCCTGGCGCGTCTATCTGATCGATCAGAAACAAGCCGGTAAGGGCGACCGGCTGTTTCTGGAACGCGTGTTCCATAAGTTACTTCTGAACTTCACCTGGTGGGTCAATCGCAAAGATGCCGAGGGGAATAACATCTTCCAGGGCGGCTTTCTGGGGCTGGACAACATCGGCGTGATGGATCGCAGCGCCATGGTGCCGGAGGGCGGGACCATCCTGCAATCGGACGCCACGAGCTGGATGGGAATGTACTGCCTCAACATGATGACGATCGCGCTCGAACTGGCGCGCGAGAATCAGGCGTACGAATTTCTGGCATCGAAGTTTCTCGAACACTTTGTCTATATTTCGCGCGCGCTGAATAATATGGCGGCGGACGGCGTGGAATTGTGGAACCGCAAGGACGGCTTCTTTTACGACGTACTGAAGATTCCGCAGCGGGCCGCATTGCCGATGCGTGTGCGTTCCATGGTCGGCCTGATTCCTCTGTTCGCCGTGGATACGGTGGAATCCGAGTTAGTCGACGCGCTGCCTGCATTCAAGCGGCGCATGCAGTACTTTCTCGATAACGTCCCGGAGTTCGGCGATTGTATAGAAGTACTAACTACCCCGACTAATATTCGCCGCTTCTTTTCGCTGGTGAGCCGCGAGCGGCTGCGCGACATGTTATCGGCCATGCTGGACGAAGAAGAATTTCTCTCCCCGTTCGGAGTCCGTTCCCTTTCGAAGTATCACAAGGAACACCCCTGGGCGCTCCGGTTGGGCGGGCAGGAATTCCGCATCGATTACGAACCGGCCGAATCGCGCACCGGGTTGTTCGGCGGCAACTCGAACTGGCGCGGGCCGGTGTGGTTTCCCATGAACTATCTCGTCATTGAGTCTCTGCAGAAGTTCCACTGGTATCTGGGGGACAGCTTTTTGGTCGAATGCCCGAAGGGTTCAGGTGTCCAGATGAACCTCTGGCAGGTTAGTCTGGAACTGGAGCGGCGGCTGACCGGTTTGTTCCTGCGCGATGCGGATGGCAATCGCCCATTCCAGGGGATGAACTCGCCTCTCCAGACCGATCCTTACTGGCGCGACCTGATCCTCTTTCACGAATACTTTCACGGCGACGATGGCCGCGGACTGGGCGCGAGCCATCAGACGGGATGGACTGGCCTCGTAGCAAAACTCATCCAGCAGCAATTCGGAAGTCCTGGCTGAAGCGAGTGCCTGCGCCTCATCGCCTCTGAGCCGTTCCCGTGGCGTCTTCCCCCGTCGCGGCTTTCCCCATTCCATCTTTCATGGAACGCATCCAAATTATGAATTGGACGTAAAGCGCGCGCCGGGATAATCTCAAATTGTGAGGCGGCGGAACGGAGCACCGAGTCGCTCTCACGACTGTATCTTCGTTGATGCACACCGGCCTGAACGGGTTGGTGGTCCCTGCGGGCCGACGGATTTCCGCCTGCAAAAGCAGTGGCTCCGGGCCGATCGCCCGGTGGCATAGACGAAATTACGTAGTCAAATTACGTACTCAGATTACGTAGTCAAGTTACGTAGATTAAAGATACGCACTCAAGGAAAGGACACATACATCATGATGAAACGGCAGATCCTTACTCTCCTTGCTCTTGGCGGCGGCGCGGTGCTTGGCCAGTCGCTGGGCCAGGCCGCCGTGCTCCAGTCCGGCGTGAAGTTGGCGCCGGTGACGGCGTCCGCGGGAGCGCCCGGTGCCATCGTGATGCTGGGAGCTACGCGGGCAGGTTATGTACCCGACCGGAGCGACGCGGCCAATATCGATTACTCCGGTAAGGTGAAGCTGAAGATCTGACGGGCTACGGGTTCCGGAACTGAGCCGGTCGCGCGGCGTATGACCGCGGATCGGCCGGCCGGAAGTCGTTGGCGGCGCGGAAGCGGCGCGAAACCCGGTTCTTTAATAACGGGCCAGGAAGAAGAGGGACGTGGTTCCGTGCGCCGGAGGCTTGGTGCGCCGGAGCGGCGTCCCTTTTCGTTTGTCCGTCACGCCGGTTGCGGAACTGCTCGCGTGCTCGCCGCAGTTACTCCCTTGCCTGGTAAGATTGGTTCGTGTTCAAAAGGATTATCTGGATCGTGCTCGACAGTGTGGGTGTCGGCGAAATGCCCGATGCGGCGGCATACGGTGATGCGGGCAGCGACACGCTCGGCAACATCGTGCGGAAGCGCGGCCTCAAGGTGCCGAACATGTGCGCGCTGGGGCTGGGGAATCTGAAGCCGATGCCCGATATGCCCGCCGATGCACTTCCCAAGGCTGAACATCCGGCGGGTTCGTTCGGCAAGTGCACGCTGGCCTCGCCCGGCAAGGACACAACCACCGGGCACTGGGAGATGGCGGGGATTCATCTGGCCAAGCCCTTTCCGCTGTTCTGGAACGGTTTTCCGCCCGAGGTCATGCAGGAGTTCGAGCGGCGGGTCGGCCGCGGCACGCTGGGCAACAAAGCGGCATCGGGCACCGAGATCATTGAAGAGCTGGGCGAGGAGCACATGCGGACGGGGTCGGTCATCGTGTACACCTCAGCCGACAGCGTGTTCCAGATCGCCGCGCATGAAGACGTGGTGCCGGTGTGGGAACTCTACCGGATGTGTGAAATCGCGCGCGACATTCTGCGCGGCCCGTATGAAGTCGGTCGCGTGATCGCGCGTCCGTTCACCGGCGAGCCCGGCCATTTCACGCGCACTTCGAATCGCCACGATTACGCCGTGCCGCCGCCCAAAGGCATGCTGCTCGACAAACTGGAAGACGCAAAGACGCAGGTCTGCAGCGTCGGCAAAATCTTCGACGTTTTCCTCGGGCGCGGCATTGAAGATCACCTGAAGACGAAATCCAATGCCGATGGCATGCAAAAGACGCTCCAGGCGATGGAAGAGTTCGAACGCGGCCTGATCTTCGTCAACCTGGTGGATTTCGATTCCCTGTACGGACATCGCAACGATGTGGAAGGCTACGGGCGCGCGCTCGAAGAGTTCGACGCGTGGCTGCCCTCGCTGCAGAAAGCGTTGCGGCCCGACGATCTGGTAATCCTGACGGCTGACCACGGGTGCGACCCCACAACTCCCTCCACCGACCACAGCCGCGAGTACACCCCGCTCATCGTATTCGGCCCGCAGGCGAAGGCCGGCGTGGATCTGGGGACGCGCGCCACGCTGAGCGACATCGGCCAGACCGTGGCGCACAATTTCGGAACGTCGATTGAGCAGGGCACAAGTTTCCTGGAGCAGATTCAATGAGCAACCGTAAGCCGCTGATGGCGGGCAACTGGAAGATGTTCAAGACGCCGGCGGAGACGCAGGCATTTCTCGAGGCCTTCGCCCCGCTCGTTGCTGCGACCACGCACTGCGACGTGGCGGTGTTTCCTCCGCTGGTGAATTTGGCGGCGGCGGTCGCGGCGGCGCAGGGCAGCAATATCGGGGTCGGCGCGCAGAACCTCTATTGGGGGAAGGAAGGCGCTTTCACCGGCGAAGTCTCCGGCCACATGCTGCAGGCCGCGGGCTGCAGCTACGTCATCATCGGGCACAGCGAGCGGCGCCAGTACTTCGGCGAAACCGATGCAACGGTGCTGCGCCGGACGCAGGCGGCCATCGAGTACGGGCTGATTCCCGTGGTCTGCGTGGGCGAGAAGCTGGAAGACCGCGAAGGCGGACGCACTGACGCGGTGCTCGCCGAGCAGTTCGATGGCGGCCTCGCGCCGCTCACGGCCGAACAGTTTGCCACGGTCGTGATTGCTTACGAACCCGTCTGGGCCATCGGCACCGGAAAGACGGCGACGCCGGAGATGGCCGCCGATGCGCACAAATTCATCCGCGGCAAAGTGGCGGAAAAGTTCGGCGCGGAGCAGGCGGCCGCCACGCGAATCCTCTACGGCGGCAGCGTGAAGCCGGATAACGTGAAAAGCCTGATGGCGCAGGAGGACATCGACGGCGCGCTCGTGGGCGGAGCGAGTCTGGAGCCGAAGTCGTTCGCCTCGATTGTGAATTTCTAAGCGGAAACAGGCGTCCGCAAAGTCACGGATTGGCGCTTCCTCATGGTAAAATTTTGCATCGCGTCAGCGAGGCCGGAGGAATAAGTGACCACGACCCAGAGACTGTTGTTTGCCCTTGCAGTGACCGCGGCTTCGCTTGCTGCGCAGAACCCTTCCATTACTGGAGTCGTGAATGCGGCGAGCCTGCTTCCGCCCGGTTTGCCCAACTCCGGGCTTGCGCAGGGGGCCGTATTCACTGTGTTCGGGAGCAGTCTCGGGCCGGCCAGCCTGCAGCAGGCGCCGTTGCCGCTGCCGACGACCGCCGGTCTGGCGGGCACGTCGATGACCATCACCTCCAACGGCGCAACGTTTCCCGTGCCGATGCTGTTCACCGTTGCCTCGCAGGTGGCGGGCATCATTCCGTCCATTACGCCGGTGGGGAACGCCACATTGAGCGTGACTTACAACGGCCGGAGCGGCGCGGTGCCGATCACGATTGTGCCGAGCGCGTTCGGCATCTCGAATGTCTACAATCCCGGCTTAAACACAAACCTGGGCGCCATCCAGACGGCGATCGTTAGTTTCGGGACCAACCAGACGCAGGTCGTGACCGCGAACAACACCGCCAAGCCTGGCGACACGCTGATCATCTGGGGCACAGGCCTCGGCGCAACCACCTCGGCCGGCGATACGGCCGGCGCGCCGTACGGCAACGTGGGTCCGCAGCCGCAGGTCTTCGTGGGCGGTGTGCCATCGCCGTCGATCGCCTACTGGGGAAGATCGCCCGGTTCCGTCGGTCTGGATGAGATCGTGTTCGTGGTCCCTCAGAACGCGCCGCTCGGGTGCAATGTCGGCATTGTGGTGCAAACCACGAGCGGAACGACGCAGCTGGTGAGCAACGCCCCGGTGATAGCGCTGGCGGCGAGCGACGGTGCCACCTGTTCCGATTCCACCCAGTACATCCCCGCTTCTTATCTGAGCCGCAGCAGCACAAAACTGTTTACGCTTGGTGTCGGACAAAGCGTTGCCATCAGCCCGAACTCCAATGGCACAGTGACAACAACGGTGAGCAGCGGGGCAAAGGCGCTGTTCGGCCAGTTTACGCAGGCCCAGCTGGCGGCAACGGCTGCGTCGGTTAACGGCGAACCAAGTTTTGGCAGCTGTTACACGGCGTTTCTTTCCACCAGCAACAACGGCGGGCAGATTTCGGCAACGCCGTTGAGTGCCGGCGCTTCCGTCATACTCATTCCACCCTCGGGCAACGCGCTGACGCTGGCCGGGAGCGGGCAGTACAAGTCGGCTGCCGGTTCCACGGTTCTTCCGAGCGGAACCTGGAGCTTCACGGACGGCGCGGGCGGTCCCGATATCGGACCTCTGAATTTTTCCTTTAACGTCCCGCAACAGATCACGTGGAGCAATCAGGCCGTCGTAAGCGGCAGTCCGGTAACGCGGGCCAATCCGCTGACCATTACCTGGTCCGGCGGCGACGGGAATGGCTTCGTCGATATCCTCGGAAAGGCACAGAATTCCGACGGCCAGTACAACGTTGGATTCGAGTGTGCCGCGCCGACCTCGGCCGGACAGTTCACCATCCCGTCCTCGATCCTGCTCGCCATGCCGACCGGACCCTCGGCCTTCGCGAGCATTCAGGTCTCCACCGCGGCCCTGCCCTACACACTCGGCACGATTCCGGGCTTCGACGCAGCCATCGAGACTTCGCAGTTTTCAACCCTCGTGCCGCTCGTCTATAAGTAGGCGGGCGTGCAGCAGGTGAGCGGAGCCGGCGCGGTTTGCCGATCAGCCGGCAAACTCGCAGGATCAGCCACCAGCAAGAGCCTGAACAGCGCGGACGGCGACCCGCAATGCCCCGGATCTCACGGAGGAGCGCCCCATGCAGGCAACAAACTGCGGATCGAATAAACAATCAAATAAACAGTGAATATTTGCCACGCTGAGTTTCCTGCTGCTCGCGGTGGTGGCAATCGGCTACGGACTTCGCATCTTCGCGATCGGCTTTTATCCCACGCAACTGCCGGGCGCGATCGTCAGAGCGCACATTGTTCTCGTCAACGCGTGGCTATGCGTTTTCCTTGTCCAGGCCGCGCTGGGTGCGCTCGGGCGCATGCGCGCGCATCGCGCCTTCGGCCTCTGGGGATTCGCAATTGGCTCTCTCTGGGCTCTTTCCGCCATCTTCGTCTGGGCCGACATGCTGCGGCGCGAAACGGATCCGGAGACCGCCCAGGACGCCTTCATCCTCATCAGCCAGATCCTGCTCTTCGCGTTGTTTCTTTCGCTGGCCTGGCTGGCTCGCCGCGATGGCCCCGTGCACAAGCGGATGATGATTCTTGCCGTGTCGCAAATCGTTATCGGCGGCATTCAGAGATCGCCGATCCCCTTCGTTCACGACAACTACGCTCGTGCCCAATGGCTGGCGCTCCTGTTCCCGCTCTCGATCGTCGCCTTCGATCTCTTCTCCCTGCGCAGGCTGCAGCGCGCCACGGCGTGGGGTGCGGCGCTCATTCTCGCGGTCCAGTTGGTTCGCGCGCCGGCAAGTGAATCGCCCGTCTGGCTGGCAGCAGCGCGCTGGATATCGTCACTCGGTATCTGACAACCGGCCAGCCGGAAAACGCCCACCACCACGTCGCCGTTAACATCGGCAGCGTTGCCGCCGTCATCGGACTATCGCTTCGTGGCCGGATCGCCGGACTTCCGCCACGCGAGCAGGAGCAGTCCCGCCAGCAACAGCACCGGCGGCAGCAGCAAGACAACAATGCCCGAGTTGAATACGCGGCTGCGCTCGGCCTGCTGCGCGGCAGCGGTCCGGTAGCACATCACACACTGTGCGGCGAGGGCGGACCAGCTCACGCGAGCCCTTCCAGATCCGAGTTGGGAAGATACAGCGCAATCACCAGGATCAGCCAGACCAGCGCCAGAAAATGCGAGAGGATGGCCGGCGCGAGGATGTCGCGCCTGCGCGTGTCACTGGCCGCCCAGGTCATCCACGCCACGCAGCATGCGACCACCACCGCGTGCGCACCGGTCAGCGCGAGGAACGTGCCTCCGAACGTGGTTTCGGGGCCCAGTTTCACCAGCCAGATCAGGCGTACCCATTCCACTACTTCGAGAAATAAAAACGTGAGCCACGTCGCGATGCCCACAGCAATCCACCGGATCGCCGGTTCCTTGTCGGGAAGTTCCGCCGCGCGCGACCCCATCTCAAACGTGGCGCTGGCGGCGAAGCCCGCAATCGTCAGCCCGAACACCATGAGCAGAGAGGGGAAGTGAAACGGGCTGGGCCAGTCCGCGGCCGCCGCGCGCAGGTAAAACATCGCGCCGAGCAGCGCGGCAAAGAACACACCGCAGGCTGCACTCACGAGGATCGCCGCCCGGCGGGCCCGCGTGGCGCGGTAGCGGCGGAGGTATTCCTGTATCTGCTTCGCCGGCATGCTCTCAGGCCCAGAATACAAACAGCGCCATGATGCCGAGCCACATCACGTCGAGAAAATGCCAGAAGACCGCGCTGACATCCACCCACGTGCGGAAGCGCAAATCGAGTTCCGAGCGCAACGCCCTGTACTCCACGTACCCGACCGCCGCCAGCGCCGCCACCACGTGCGCCGCATGCGTCCACGTCGTGACATAAAAGAACGCGCTGGCCGGGTTGCCGGCCAGGTAATAGCCGCGATCCGCCAGTTGCTTCCATGCGATTCCCTGTCCGACGAGGAAGATCGTTCCCAGCAAAGTTCCGAGGGTCCAGAGCCGGTTGAACGTCTGGCGGCGGCCGCGGCGGAGCAACCGGCGGGCGACGTCGATCGCGATGCTGCTGGCAACCAGCGCCCCCGTATTCCACCAGAGCAGGGCGGGGAGCCCGACGTGGTGCCAGTCGAGCCCGAGGCCCCGCCGGATGACCATCGCGCTCACAAAGGAAGCGAACGTCATGGTGCTGGCTATCATCGTGACCACAATGCCGGTCATCGCGCTGCCGCGGGAGTTGTCCGGTTGGGGCACCCTCGAATCGGAATCGCCGCCGCCGTCGCCGCCGGACGGCAGATCGGGCGGGAGCGGCGGCGTGCCGCCAATATCGGCGAGCGCCGGTTTTGTAGACGCCGGTTCTTGAACAGATGCGGGCAAAGGTTTACCTCCTCCAGTATCGCTAGTGGCCACGCGCGCCGGGCAACCCGCGATCCGGTACGCCGCCTTCGCCGCCCGGAAACCTGCCCGATCCCGAAAGAAGGATTGCGGGCGCGGAAGCGGCGGGTTCATAATGGTTACATAGTGCTGATGACCGGTTCGCTGGATTGCTGTCTGTCTGCCGGAAGGAGAAACGCTTGAAGCGCGCTGGTTCAGATGAAACCCTACGTTGTTCTTTTTGTCACAAGAGCCAGGATGTCGTCGGGAAGCTGATATCGTCGCCGAGCGACTATCCGCGTGCCTACATCTGCGACGAATGCATCGCGGTCTGCAATTCGATCCTCGAAGACGATAAGCCGGAAAGCACCTCCGCGGCCTCGGGGAAAATCCCCAAACCTCTGGAGATAAAGGATTTTCTCGATCAATACGTGATCGGCCAGGAGCCCGTCAAGCGCAAGCTGGCGGTGGCGGTTTACAACCATTCCAAGCGCATCCACATGAACCGGATGCGCAATTCCGAAGTCGAGCTGGCCAAGTCGAACATTCTGCTGATCGGGCCGACCGGTACCGGCAAGACGCTCATGGCGCAGACGCTGGCCAGGATTCTCGACGTGCCGTTCGCCATCGTGGACGCCACCACGCTGACCGAAGCCGGCTATGTCGGTGAGGACGTCGAAAACATCATCCTCAAGCTGCTGCAGGCGGCCGATGGCGATGTCCAGAAGTGCCAGCAGGGCATCATCTACATCGACGAAATCGACAAGATCTGCCGCAAGGATGAGAACCCGTCCATCACGCGCGACGTTTCCGGCGAGGGCGTGCAGCAGGCGCTGCTGAAGATTCTCGAAGGCACGATCGCCAATGTGCCCCCGCAGGGCGGCCGCAAGCATCCGCATCAGGAATTTACGCCCATCGATACCACGAACATTCTGTTCATCTGCGGCGGCGCGTTTGTGGGCCTCGAAAAGATCATCGGCCGGCGCGTGGGCAAGAAGTCGATCGGCTTCCTGACCGAAGAGACCGGGCGCGAGGCGACCAGGACCATCGGCATCAGCGACCGGCGCGACATTGATCTTCTGCGGCAGCTGCAGCCGCACGATCTGATCAAGTACGGCTTCATTCCGGAATTCATCGGTCGTCTGCCCGTGGTGGCAACCCTCGAAGACCTCGATAAAGCGGCCCTGATTCAGATTCTGAGCAAGCCGAAGAACGCCATCATCAAGCAGTACCAGCGGCTGTTCGAATACGAGAACGTGCGGCTCCGCTTCAGTGACGATGCGCTGGACGCCATCGCCACGCTGGCGCTCGAACGCAAGGTGGGCGCGCGCGGCCTGCGCATGATCCTCGAAGACCTGATGCTGGACCTGATGTACTTCCTGCCGTCCTACAAGAAGGTCAAGGAATTCCAGGTGACGCGCGAGATGGTGCTGACGCAGAAGATCAGCGTCACGCTGCTCGAAAAAGCCGGTTAGCTTCCGCGCTTGAGAACCGCTCAGCGTACGATCGGCACGAGGCGGTAACGGCGGATTACGCGGTGGCGCGTTACCAGCGGAACGCGGTGTAACACGCTCGTCGCGACAATCAGTTCATCCGCCGGAAGACTCCGGTAGTCTCGGCGTCGCCTTTCACGCGAACCTTTCCCTTCATGCTGCCGATGAGGGACGCACAGCCGGATCCTTCCGGAATCACCCGGGCCGCCGGTCTGCCGCGCCTGGTGATGACGATTCCTTCGGGACCGGAATGATTCAGCAAGGCGATGCATTGCTTCCTGAACATCGTGGCACTCACCCTGATCACTGGCACGTTTCAGCGGAATGGTCTGGACCACCGGTCATTTCGCAACCCCCTGTCTCAAACCCCAAATTGCATGAACCGCCCGCCTCTGTCCGGTCATCAATACAGGTGTAAGTACCCTGGTTAACCTGCGGATATTCCGTCACAGGACCGTGTATTTTGGCTGTTTTGTTTAAACTGCCTTACAATGGTTTCAGGGTCTGACCACACATCCACCATGCTCACTTCGAAAGAGAAATCCGACACCCGGCGTCTGCCGATGATGCCCATCCGGGACGTCGTCATCTTCCCGTACATGATGACGCCGTTCGTTGTGGGCCGCGAGTCGAGCGTTCGCGCGCTCGAAGACGCCATGGCCGGGGATCGCAAGATCTTCCTCGCCACCCAGCACGATGCTTCCGTCGATGAGCCGAGCCCCGCCGAAATCTTCAACGTCGGCTGCGTGGTCAACATCGTCCAGAGCCTGAAGCTTCCCGACGGCAACATCAAAGTTCTGGTGGAAGGCGTGGAACGCGCCAAAGTTATTTCGGTTACCGACGATGAAGGCTTCTTCCGCGCCGTGGTGCGCACCTTCAGCTTCAAGGTCGAATCCGGCCCGCAGCTCGATGCCCTGACCAGCCGCGTCACGCAGCTGTTCGAACAGTACGTCAAGCTCAGCCAGAATCTCAACTACGAAACCATGGTCGCGGCCATCCGCGTCGACGATGCGGGTAAGCTCGCCGATACCGTCGGCGCGAATCTGCAGCTCACCATCGAAGAGAAGCAGGAACTGCTCGAAATCTTCGACCCCATCGACCGTCTGACGCGCGTCGCCGAAATGCTCGACATTGAGATCGAAAAGCTCAATGTGGACCGCACCATCCAGGGCCGCGTGAAGCGCCAGATGGAGAAGGCGCAGAAAGAGTATTACCTCAACGAGAAGATCAAGGCCATCCAGAAGGAACTGGGCCGCGGCGAAAAGAGCGAAATCGACGAGCTGAAAAAGCGCATCGAGATGGCGGGCATGACGAAGGACGCGCTCGAAAAGGCGCTCGCCGAACTCAAGCGCCTCGAAAACATGCCGCCGATGTCGGCCGAATCCACCGTCTCGCGCAACTATCTCGACTGGCTGCTCGCCGTGCCGTGGAAGAAAAAGTCGAAGGAAATCCGCGAACTCAAGCACGCCGAACAGGTTCTCGAAGAGGACCACTACGGCCTCGAAAAGATCAAGGAGCGCATCCTCGAATTCCTCGCCGTGCGCCGCATGGTGAAAAATCCCAAGGGTTCGATTCTGCTGTTCGTCGGGCCTCCCGGCGTCGGCAAGACCTCGCTCGGCATGTCCATCGCCAAGGCGACCGGCCGCAAGTTCGTTCGCATGTCGCTTGGCGGCGTGCGCGATGAAGCGGAAATCCGCGGCCACCGGCGTACCTACATCGGCGCGCTGCCGGGCCAGATCATCCAGATGATGAAGAAGGCGGGCACGCGCAATCCGGTCTTCATGCTCGATGAAATCGACAAGATGTCGACCGATTTCCGCGGCGATCCCTCCTCGGCGCTGCTCGAAGTGCTCGATCCCGAACAGAACTACATGTTCATGGATCACTATCTCGACGTCGAATACGATCTGTCGCAGGTTCTCTTCGTCGCCACGGCCAACGTGCTCCACACCATTCCGGCGGCCCTGCAGGACCGCATGGAAGTGATCCGGCTCTCCGGCTACACGGAACTGGAAAAGCTGGAAATCTCCAAGCGCTTCCTCGTGAAGAAGCAGATGGAAGCCACCGGCATCACCGACAAGCAGATCCAGTTCACCGATGAAGGTCTGCTCGGCCTTATCCAGGGCTACACGCGGGAATCCGGCGTGCGCAACCTCGAACGCGAAGTCGGCAACGTGGCGCGCAAGGTGGTGCGGAAGATCGTCGGCGGCGCAAAGGAAAAGGTGATCATCAACGCTGAAAAGCTCAGCGACCTTCTCGGGCCCACCAAATTCCGCGACACCACCACGGAGCATCACAACGAAATCGGCGCCACCACCGGCCTCGCCTGGACGGAAGTCGGCGGCCAGATTCTAACCACCGAATGCATTCTGATGGAAGGCAAGGGCAAGCTCACGGTGACCGGCAAACTCGGCGACGTGATGCAGGAATCGGCGCAGGCCGCCTTCAGCTACATCCGTTCCCGCGCGCTGACGCTGGGCCTTTCACGCGATTTCTACCGCAATATAGACGTTCACCTGCACATTCCGGAGGGCGCTATCCCGAAGGACGGGCCGTCGGCCGGTATCACCATCGCCACCACCATCTGCAGCGCGCTCACCAAGATTCCCGTGCGCGGCGACGTCGCCATGACGGGCGAGATCACGCTGCGCGGCAAGGTGCTTCCCATCGGCGGGCTGAAGGAAAAGCTGCTGGCGGCTCACCGCCATGGTCTCAAGGAAGTCATCATCCCGAAGGACAACCAGAAGGATCTGCCCGACATCCCCGAGTTCATCCGCAACGTGATGAAACTTCACTTTGTCGAACACATGGATGAAGTGCTCCGCATCGCGCTCGAACGTGAACTGGTCGCGCTGCCCATGTCACCGGCCGGCGTCGAACTCGGTCTGCAGCCGGAAATCGACCGGGCCCACTAAGGGTCCGGTCCGCTTACAAAAACAACAAAGCCGCTAAACCGCACGATTCGTTCTCGTGCAGTTTAGCGGCTTCTTTATTTACAGCCGCTGTTCGAACCGCGGTTACATCACGGTCACGGTCAGATCGTCGGAAACGAACTTGCCGTCCGCGCCCGAAGCGGTAAACGTGTACTTATACGTGTAGCCGGACTGGCACGCCTTCGTCGCAATCTTCGTCGCGCCGAACTTGCCGATAAACGGAGCGTAGGGGCCCGACGCAATGCCGCAGCCATCGTTGGCCACCGGATTGGTCGGCTTTTCGTTGTCGCTGCTCTTATAGACCTGCACCGTGGTGGAAGCCCCGGTCGCCGCCGTGCTGCCCCACGAGTAAATAACCGGCTGTCCGGCCGCCACTTTGATGTTGCCGCCGTTGTTGCCGTTGAGGTAGCCGGAAAGACGCACGTGCGGCGCCGGATACTGTTCGGTCTTCGTTCCTTCCGGATCGACGAAATTGAACGTATAGCTGCCGTCATCGTTGTAGGTGTAGTTGATGAAGTGGTGCGCCTTGTTCATCGTGTAGTCGAGCGAGAAGTAATTCGGCCGCGGGATGGTGAAGCCGGTGATCACAGCGCCCGGCAGCATCTTGGTCCAGGTGCGGGCCGCCGCGGTCCACGGCTGCGGCACAATGGCGTCCTTAATCACTTTCACCACGCCGTGCTCGCCGCCGTTCAGATACGGGAACGTCTTGGTCGAATGGTAGTGGTAAACGCCCTTCGCATCCTTGTGCCCGTTGTATTCATCGAGGCCGACCGGCGCCTTGCCATCCGGCTCATTGTAGCCATATACGAGGTAGCCATCGAGCGCATACGCGATCGGGTTGCCCTTGCCGACCATATCTTCAAGGAAGATCGGCGGCATGTGGTAGTGGTAATCGTCCGCGCGGCCGCAGTGTGCGCCGTACTCGTCGAGTTCGCCGGCCGCAAACGTGTCCGTCTTGCCGTCGACCTTGATCGGATTGAAAATCGGAATGCCGTTGAGCGCCACCGCGATCGCGCCGCTGAACAGCGCCGAGCGCACGTTCACCGGCTTATCGGACCAGACCGGATGTTTGGGAACGCGCCACGCGTTTTCGCCCGTGTAATCCTGCGGGATCGGCACCTGCTGCTGCCACTGCGTGATGCCCACCATCATTTTGTGGGTCGGCAGGCCGTTGGATTCGATGTAGTAAAAGTTTTCGTCTTCGTGCCACTTGAAGTAGGACGTTTGCGACGTGCCGCGCTGCGGCGACGAAACGACCAGCACGGCGAGCAGTGAAGCGGCGCCCGTGAGCCGAAACGCCGTAGCCCTGTTGAAGCGGAGTTTCATCATAATATTGTTGGTTTCCTCTGAACCGGGAATTTCTTCTGCGCTCCCGACCTTCGGGCAGTGTATCACAACCGGCTGAAACCGATTTTTTCCGCGCCGCCGCCCCCAACGCGCCTCCAGTGAACCCCCGGGCCCGCCCGTGGCATCCTGAAATCTGCCTCACATGGAGCTTCTTCACATGACCGCGGACCGCGGCTACCTGACCCTGTTCGGGCTGGTGTTGTGCGAAGTCCTCGGCCTGCCCATCCCGGCTGCCCTGGCGCTGATCGCAGCCGGCGCGCTCGCCGCGGCCGGTTCCCTGAGCCCCCTCCTGTGCCTCGCCGCGGCCATGGCCGCCATGCTGCTCGGCGACAGCCTGATGTACGCCCTCGGCCGCACCACCGGTTGGTGGCTGCTGGGCATTCTCTGCCGGCTCTCACTCCACCCGGATTCCTGCATCCTGCGCTCGGCGGACGCTTTCTATAAACGCGGCAAAATGGTGCTGGTCTTCGCGCGCTTTGTCCCCGGCGTCAACACGCTGGCCGCTCCGCTGGCGGGCAGCATGGTGATGCCGGTGCCGCAGTTTTACCTTTACGACATGGCCGGCGCGGCGCTCTATGCGGGCGGATATTTCGCGCTTGGGTATCTGCTCAGCGGCTTCAGCGGCGCGGTGGCCAATGCCTTCCACGCCATCGGTCACTACGTGGGCGCGGCAATGGGCCTCGGCTTCGGCGGCTACCTCGCGTTTCGTCTGTGGGACTGGAACCGCGCGCGCCCCCGCGGTCCCGTCGTACGCGTGCGGGCCGAGGATGTGGCTGGCCGCATGGGCAGCGTCGCCATCTTCGACGTCCGCAGCCACGGTTATTACGACAAAGGCACCACGCGCATCGAAGGCTCCGTCCGGCTCGACCCCTACACCTTGTCCGGCCCGCTGCCCGACTTTCCCGCCGACAAGCAGATCATCCTTTACTGCACCTGCAACGGAGAAGGCACCAGCGGCCGCGTCGCCCGCTTCCTTTCCGGGCGCGGCACCCAGGCCTACGTGCTGACCGGCGGGCTCCGCGCCTGGAAAAAGGCCGGCCTCCCGATCGAGCCGGTGCCGGACCACGAAATGGTCTCCCTGCCCACCTTTTCGTAAGCGCCCAATTCTGCTCAAACCTGCCGTTCAAACGCGTGAGGCAAACCCGCGGCGCAAACCCGCGGCCCACGGACGGCAAAATTGTGCGACCATAGAGTTGTTCCCCGACGTCGCCAAACACTCCTTGCGTTAAATCCCCCTCTGGTGTAGTAAAATTGAAAGCGGAATTCGTTAGAGGTACCAGTCATCCCGAGCAGTTCCCCGCCGACGGGCTGCCCGAGGTCGCTTTTCTGGGGAGAAGCAACGTCGGCAAATCCAGCCTCATCAATGCATTGGTCGGACAAAAAGGGCTGGCTTTCACCAGTAACACGCCGGGTCGCACGCAGTCGATCAACTTCTATCGCATAGACGGCAAGCTGTACTTCGTGGATCTGCCGGGCTACGGCTACGCGAAGGTGCCCGTCGCTTCGAAGAACGAGTGGGCGAGGCTCATTGAACACTATTTACAGGAGAGAAGTACACTAAGCATTTCATTCCTGATCCTGGACGCGAGGCGCGGCTGGATGGAGAAGGATCTCGACCTCAAAATGTGGCTCGAATCCCGCAACCACCCCTACTTCGTCATTGCCTCCAAGATCGACAAACTGAACCAAAAGGAAGAGCGGCAAAGCCTGCAGGCCATTCGCGAGCATGCCGAGCCGCTGCCTTTCTCGGCCGTCACTGGCCGGGGAGTGAGGGAAATTTGGCAAGCGATAACGAAAACACACCAACGGTAAATACACCGATCGACACACCGCCTCAGGAGCAACCGGCTGCTGAGAAGCCGGTCGAACGTCCCGCCCGGGAAGCTTCGGCCGAAAAGACAGTTTCCGAAAGGGCTTCAATGGAAAGGACGGACGATAACGCCTCTCGTCCGCCGAAGCCGGCCCACAAGCCTCACCGCCCCGCCGACGGGCAGCAGGCGGCAAAGCCGGCAGAAGGCCAACAGGCAGCGAAACCCGCCGACGGACAACAGGCCGCAAAGCCTGCCGATGCTCCCAAAGCAGATGCAGCCCCGGTTGCGCAGCCGAACGGACAGGCCGCCGCGCCGCCCGCCTCTGGCGAAGCCGCCGAAGGTACCGGCGTCGTCATCGGCGGCCCCGGCCACCATCCGCATCAGCAGTTGCACCCCGGCCAGCAGCAGCGCCGCAAGGCGCAGGGCAAGCCCGGCCAGGCGCCCACGCTCGATCTGGTCGCGCTCAAGGACATGAGCATTCAGGACCTCAACCAGGTCGCTCGTGACATGGGCGTGCAGAATGCCGCCGGCCTCCGCAAACAGGAACTCATCTTCAAGATCCTGCAGACGCAGGCGGAAAAGAGCGGCCTCATCTTCTCCGAAGGCGTGCTCGAATGCCTGCCGGACGGCTTCGGCTTCCTGCGCGCTCCCGAGTACAACTATCTGCCGGGTCCCGATGACGTCTACGTTTCGCCGTCGCAGATCCGCCGCTTCGACCTCCGCACGGGCGATACCGTCTCCGGCCAGATCCGCCCGCCCAAGGAAGGCGAACGTTACTTCGCCCTCATCAAGGTTGACGCCATCAACTTCGAACCGCCCGAGGAAGCGCGCAACAAGATCTTCTTCGACAACCTGACGCCGCTCTATCCGGATCGCCGCCTGAAGCTCGAAACGGTGCGCGACAACTTCTCCGGCCGCGTCATGGATCTGGTCACGCCCATCGGCAAAGGCCAGCGCGGTCTCATCGTCGCGCCGCCCCGCACCGGTAAGACGATGCTCCTCCAGAACA
>CAIKMJ010000018.1 GCA_903828455.1 uncultured Acidobacteriia bacterium
CGGTCACCGGTTACTTACCGGTGACCGCTTCGCCCGTCACGGGTTTGATCTCGATCCTGTGTGCCTGATAAAGGTACGTCCCCGTATTGAGCAGCGTATGGATCGGCTGCGAATAATTCTCAAAAGTCACCTGTTGCTGTTTTAATTCCGGCCGGTCCACCGGCGGCTGACCATCAGCCGTGCCGCGTCTCGAGGTGGGCAAGCGGTAGTAGTACACCACCGTGGGCCACGTGTGCGTGTGCGGCGGTTCCGATTCCCCCGGTTTCACTTCCAGTTCCAGCACCCGTACATACGAATTTTCCAGCGCGACTTTGATGGATGGATCGTGAATCACCACGCCGTCGGTCGGAGGCAGCGGCGGATTCTTCACCGGCGCGCAGTCGCCTTTCTTTAACTCGATCCGCAGATAGTGAACGGCAGAGGGGCCGCTCTTGCCGCCCTTTTCCTTCTTTCCCGCCGCTTCCCAGCGCGTGGTGAAACTGCGGACTTCCGCGCGCTCGCCGGACTTCGGCGAATCCTGTATCACGACAGACGGCCACACGTGCGAGTAAGCGGGCATTTTTGCGCCAGCCGGAATGTTGACGTCCAGCACTCGTACGCTCTCGTTATCGATCACCACCTTGTGGGTCCCGGGCGAGACAGCTACGGCGTCGCGCGCGTCCGGGACCGCCGTGCCGCATCCGGCACCGAACAGTCCGGCGGGCGCGAGCAGGGCGCAGGCAGCAAAAACTTTTGCGATGGGTTTCGTCATGACTGGTCTATTCTCTCTCATGCCGAGCCCCTCCCGAAGCGCGGGGCACGGCACGGCTCGCCGTTGCGGCCCGCCGGGACTGCCTGATACGCTGAAGCCCGGAGCGAGGCGATGAAACCCACAATCGATCGGCGTCAGTTCATCGGAGGCGTGGCGGCACTGGCGGCCTCGCGGGCGCTTGCGCAAAAGGCCCCGAGCGGGAAAATCGCAGCCGAGGCGGCGGGACATCTCCCCGCGCGCGGCGAATTGCTGCTGCGGAACGCCTGGGTGATGACGATGGACGCCGAACTGGGCGACATCGCGGGCGGCGACGTGCACATTCGCGACGGAAAGATCGTGGCCGTCGGCAAAGCTCTGGCTGCGCCCGGAGCTACGGTGCTCGACGGGCGGGGAAGCATCGTGCTCCCCGGCCTTGTGGATACCCACTGGCACATGTGGAACAGCCTGCTGCGGGATTTCGCCGGCGAGAAAGCGAGCGACGGATACTTCGCCACGGTGGCCCGATTCGGCGAAGTCATGACGCCGGATGACATGTATCGCGCCACGCGGCTCGCCGCCGCCGAAGCTGTGCATTCGGGGATCACCACTGTCCACAACTTCTGTCACAACGCGCGCAGCCGCGAGCATGTGGAGGCCGACATTCGCGCACTGCAGGAATCGGGCCTGCGCGGCCGGTATTCGTACGGGTGGGCGCAGGGGCTGGCGGATACGCAACTCTGCAATCTGGGCGATCTGGAAGGGCTGCATCGCGACTGGCCGAAGTTTGCCGGCGGCGGTCTGCTCTCGCTCGGTTTCGCCTGGCGCGGCATGTTCCGCGCGTCCGCCTTGCCGGAATCCGTCTATCGCGCGGAATTCGAAACCGCGCGCCGCCTGGGCTTGCCCATTTCAGCGCATGTGGGCAACAGCGAAATCGATTCCAAAGGGCAGATCGAGGCGCTGGCAAAGGCCAATCTGCTGGGCCGGGATGTGCAGATTCTTCACGCCCTCTCGGCGACTCCGGCTGAAATCGCCATGCTTGCCAGTGCCGGCGCCACCGTCAGCCTTTCGCCGGGAACCGAATTGCGGATGGGCTACGGCATCACCAAAGCCGGCGATTTTCTCGATGCAGGCGTGCAGGTCGGTGTCTCGGTCGATAACACGGTGCTGGCCGGGGATGCCAACATGTTCGCGCTGCTGAAGATGATCCGCAATATCGAAAACGGCCGCAGCCACAACGAGTACAAGATGTCGGCGCGGCGGGCGCTGGAACTGGGAACGATTGATGGCGCTCGCTCGCTGGGCCTCGACGCCACCATCGGATCGCTGAAGCCGGGCAAGCGCGCCGACGTCATCATGATCTCGACGCAGCGGCTGAACATGGGGGTCTTCACCGACCCTGCCCACATGCTGGTGGAATCGGCGCAGGCGGAAAACGTGGATACGGTCATTGCCGACGGCCGCATTCTGAAGCGCGCGGGCAAACTCACTGCGATGGCGACCGCGCCAATCTTCGCCGACGCCGCCGCATCGCTCGAAGCCATGCGCAAGCGGGCCAACTGGCGCTGAAAGGCTAGCGCTTCGTGCCGATCATGGTGTCCACCGAAAAGCCGTTGAGCCGTTCGCGGTGCACCAGCAGGTAGTAGTAGATGAAGACGTAGATCAGCTGCAGGCCGGCGATGTTCCAGTCCTGCGCGAGGTTGGAACCGAACACGAGCATCGCCATCACGGCGCTGCCGCCCACGATGGCGAACCGCGTCCCGAGACCCACCACCAGCAGCAGCCCGAAGAAACCTTCCGCCCACGGCAGTACAGCTGCGAAGATCGGCAACATGGCTGGCGGGATCATCGGCGTCTTTTCAAAGTAGTGATTCAGGTAAGCGAGAAAGCCGGCAGGTCCCGCCAACAGCCGGCTCACGCCGTGCAGCATGATGTTGATGCCGAAGGTGGCACGCAGAATTCCGTATGCGAGCACGGCATCGAAACTCGGTTGATCTGACTTCACGCTTGATTCGGGCATAGACTCTCCAGGGCCTCTCGGCGAACGAACAGGAATTATTATGCCTCATTACTGTGATTTGGTGCACAGGTTTTATACCAGTCCCGGGCGGGCGCCCGGCGCTGCGCTTCCGATATAATTTGCGGTGATGCAAAAGTCTTTCCGTTCCCTGACCTCCTGGGCCGTCCCCGTGCTGGCGATTCCGGCTATGGCGCTGCTGGCGCTGGCGGCGGGCGATCCGCTGGCGATCGATCCGTCCCACTACAACCTCGAAATTCAAAACCAGTGGACGCGCGTTTTCCGCGAGCACATGGAGGCGAAGGGAAAGCTGATCATGCACCAGCATCCGCTGCCGGGCGCGATCGTGGTCTATCTGACCAATCAGGACGTGCAGCAGACCTTCAGCGACGGCAAGGTGATCCACCGCGACCACAAGTACGGCGACGCCGCCTGGTTCGATGCCAGCGCGCATGAAAGCATCAACCTGGCCAATGCCTGGTACGAGTGCATGCAGATCGAGGCGAAGAAGCCCGCCACCATGCTGCCGCCGCTGCCCGCGGAAAAGCTGGACCCCGTGACGACGCAGCCGAAGATCTTCCACGTGGAGTTCGAAAACGATCTGGTGCGCGTGGTGCGCGTGAAGGTGGGGCCGAAACAGACCGTGCCGACGTATAAGAATCCCGCGACCAGCGCCGTGCTGGTCTACCTGACCGATCAGGACATGCAAAAGAGCGGAGCCGACGGCGTGTGGCACGACGAGCACCATAAGATGCGCAGCGTCCAGTGGGTCACAAAGGAAGACGCGCATCAGGATCGCGACACCAGCGGCAAGGGTTACGAGTTGATCCGAGTGGAACTCAAGCAGGCGCGTTGAGGAAATTCGCCACGCGCTGCTCCACCGCCCGCGCGATGGGCGGATCGTCGCCGAAGCCGCGGAAGATTTCGATTCCCGGCTCCTGGCGGAACCACGTCATCTGCCGCTTGGCGTAGTGCCGCGTGTCGCGTTTGGCGTAAAAGATAGCGTCTTTCACGGAAAGCTCGCCGCGCAGCACCTGCAACGCCTGTTTGTAGCCGATCGATTCGAACGGTTTCGCTGTTGCCGCGAACCCGCGCGCAAGAATGTCGGCAGTTTCTTCCAGCAGTCCGCCGGCGAACATGGCGTCGACGCGCCGGTCCAGCCGCTGATACAACTGCTCGCGGTCGGGAAACAGGCCGATCTTCAGCACGCGAAAGCCCTCCAGCGCGTCGCGGCCGGTGGCGAAGACTTCGCTGGCGCTGCTGCGGGCCGCGACGCAGATCTCCACCGCGCGCATCACCTTCGGCACGTCGTTGGAATGGATGCGCGCTGCGGTCTTCGGGTCGAGCCGCCGCAGGATCCGGTGCACCGAACCCGGCCGCCGCTCTTCGCGTTTGCGCAGTCGCTCGCGCAGCGCCTCGTCCCGCTGCGGACCCGGCGCGAGGCCCTCAATCAGCGCCCGCAGATAAAAGCCCGTCCCGCCGGTCACCACAGGCACGTGTCCGCGGCCGGCAATTTCGCGCAGCACCTCGCGCCCGGTTCGCGAGAAATCGCCCGCGGTGAAAACCTGGTCCGGGTCGGCGAAGTCGATCAGGTGATGGGGAATGCCCCGGCGCTCTTGCTCCGGTAGTTTTGCCGTCCCGATGTTGAAGAAGCGGAAGATCTGGACCGAGTCGCAGTTCAGAATTTCACCCGCGAACTGTTGCGCGATTTCGAGCGCCACGCCGCTCTTCCCGGACCCCGTGGGACCGGCGATTGCCACCAGTCCTGGATTATTTGGCAACGGCTATCCCCCTCTCAGCGTTATACAATGATGACAACTGTGTCTCTGGCCGAAGCTGCATCGGCCGGGCGGCACACCCAGGAAGGCGATGCATAATGACCGGTAGAACTGGAGCGGTGCTGGCGACGAAACGCGGGTTCACGCTCCTGGCGTTGGGAACTCTGTACTTTACGGCCGTTTCCCCGGTCCCGCTCCGCGCGCAGACGGCGGTGTCTTCTGCCTCCGCGGCCGCCGACGATCATTCGCCAGCCTATTACAACTTTGCCATGGCGCACCTTTACGGTGAGTTGGCCAGTACTTACGGCAATCGGGGCGAGTATGTGAATAAGGCGCTCGATTTTTACCGCGCGGCCCTGAAGCTGGACCCGAGCGCGGTTTACATCCAGGAAGAACTTACGCAGTTCTACGTGCAGATCGGCCAGCTCGATAAAGCGCAGGCCGAAGCCGATGCCATCCTGAAAGCGCATCCGGACGACACCGGCGCGCGGCGCATTCTGGGCCGCGTTTACAGCAGCCAGGTGGGCGACCCCGAATCCGGGCGGTTCGATCGCGCCATGCTGCAGAAGGCAATCGACCAGTATCAGAAGATTGTGCAGGCCGAGCCGAAGGATCTGGAAAGTCTGCAGCAACTGGCTCGCCTCTACCGGGCGGCTCGCGATGAAAATGCCGCGGAACGGACCTTCAAACAGATTCTCGCCATCAATCCGGACGATGAAGACGGACTCAACGGTCTGGCCGTCGTGTACGCCGACCGCGGCGATATGACCGGCGCCATCGCTCTGCTGAAACAGGCGGTCGATAAGAATCCCGATCCCCGCACGCTGGTGATGCTGGCCGAATTTTACGACCAGGTGAAGGAGTTTTCTGCCGCGGCTGACGTCTGGAAGCAGGTCGCCGAGGCCACCAACGACAACGTGCGCGTACGCCGTGCGCTGGCGGCCGATCTGCTGAATGCCGGGCGGCTCGATGAGGCGCTGACCGCCTTCCGCGCGCTGGCGGAGGAAGATCCCGGCAGTGTGCCGTTGCAGCTTCAGATTGCGGAAATCCTCCAGAAGAAGCGCGACTACGCCGGCGCCGAAGCGGCTCTCGCCAAAGCACGTTCTCTCGATAACAACCCGGCAGTCCGGTTCGCCGAGGCCGAGCTCCTGCGTATGCAGGGCAAGTGGCAGCAGGCGGCGATCGCGTTGCAGGCTCTGCTGAACGATACGAAGCAGAACAACTACACCGACGCCGACAAGGGCGAGCGGATGCGCCTGCTCGAGCGACTCGGCGCCGTGTTGCAGGAATCCGGCAGGACGACCGAGGCCGTCGCCGCTTTTCGCCAGATTGCCGAGCTCGATTCGGAGCTGGCGCCCCGCGTGGAAGGGCAGGTTATCGAAGTCTACCGTTCGGCCAAGGACTACAAGACAGCGCGGCAGCTGGCCGATGTGGCTGTAAAGCGATACTCCGGAGACCGCGGTCTGATCTTTGTCCATGCCTCCCTTTTGGGCGATCTGGCGCAGCCCGATCAGGCGATCACTGAGCTGAAGAACCTGCCGCAGTCGGCGAACGACAAGGAAGTGATCCTGTCGATCGCGCAAATTCAGGACAAGGCGAAGCGCTTCGACGACGAACGCAAAACGCTCGACACGGCCGACACGCTGGCGAAGAGTCCGGAAGAAAAGCAGGCCATCCTGTTCATGCGCGGCGCCATGTTCGAGCGGCAGAAGAATTTTGAGGCGGCCGAAAAGGCTTTCCGCGACGTGCTGGCCACCGACCCAGGCAACTCCGGCGCCATGAACTACATCGGCTACATGTTTGCCGACCGCAATGTGCGGCTCGAAGAGGCGCAGCAGCTGATTTCGAAGGCCGTCGATATCGAACCGGATAACGGCGCGTATCTGGACAGCCTCGGGTGGGTTCACTTCCGGCTGAACAAGCTGGATCTGGCCGAGGGCGAACTGCGCCAGGCCGTGGACAAGGTCGGCAAGGACCCCACGGTGCACGATCACCTGGCGGAGGTTTACTTCAAACAGGGCAAGGTCCGCGAAGCGATTCAGCAGTGGGAGGCCGCGGTCAACGAATGGAAGACCTCCGCGCCCAGCGATCAGGATCCCGCCGAACTGGCGAAGATCAATAAGAAGCTGGAAGGCGCCCGCGTGAAGATTTCCGAAAAGGCCCGCTGAGCCGGCGCCGCGGGCGGGTTGTAGCGCCGCCTCCGGTTACAGGACGTCCGCGAAACCGCGTTTGAGATAGCGGAAGAAAAGCCCGCCTGTCACGAATGCGCCCACCGCGAATGCGGCGGTCATGGCCCAGTCTTCAGGGGCAGGCAGGCGGTGTCCCAGCAGCATAAGCCGGTAGTCGCGAACCAGATACGCCAGCGGATTGGCCCGGATGGCGAAGCGGGCCCAGGCGGGAAATTGCTTCTCGGTGATCAGAATCGGCGTGACCCAGAACCAGAGCGTCATGATCACGGAAAGAATCTGTGCCGTATCCCGCAGGTAGACCTGCAGCGCGCCGGCGATCCAGCCCAGTCCCACCGCCAGCATCCCGAGCAGCAGCAGAAATACGGGGAGCAGAAAGACCATCGGGCTGAAGTCCTGCATCCAGAGTCCGGCGGCGGCCACGAACAGCGCCACGGCCAGCAGGTGGCTGATCAGCGACGAGAGAAAGATCGTTACCGGAACGATCTCCGCCGGGAAGATCGTTTTCGTGATCAGATTGGCGTGTTCCACAATGGCACTGGCCGAACGCAACAATGTTTCGCTGAACAGCATCCACGGCAACATGCCGGCGAAGAGAAGCATCGGGTAATTCTGAGTAACTTCATCAGGGCCGGGTTTTGTCTTGAGGCAGACGCCGAATATGAAAGTGTAGCTTCCCAGCAACACCAGTGGGTGAATTAAGCCCCACAGCCAGCCCGCCGCGGAGCCCACGTAGCGCTGTTGGAAATCACGCTTAACTAGTTGCAAAATAAGGGATCGTCGCTCAATCAGATGGCGAGCGAAATGCGAACCTGGAATTCTTTTCGGCAATGGGGGATATTACCAGTCAAGAGGGTTGACTTGCAACCTTAAAGACTGTTAACCTGACAGTTCCCCGACTTCGGTCGGTTTTTTGTTCTTCCCTGCGGTATCGGGATTTCCGGACCGGGAGGGACGCAGTCCGCAATTCACGAAGGCCCGCGTTCGGCCAATAATGGCATCAGGCTGGTTTCAGCCGCGAACGGGAGCCAGGAGCTAAGGATTGAAGCAGGATTACTTTATCGTTGAACTCGCGCATTCCCTCAACGGGCGGTTGCGGCGTATTCACATCTCTCACCGTGTTATTTACAGCTCGCTGGGAGTGCTCGGTCTGGTTCTGCTGATTCTTTGCGGCGTGGCAGGCAGCTACGCGCGGATGGCCTGGAAAGTATCGAATTACAACTCGCTGCAGCAGGAAGCTCAGTTGCTGCGCGACCGTTACGAAAATCTGCAGGTAAAGGTCAAACAGACCAACGAGCAGCTCGCCAGCCTGCAGCTTCTCGCCGAGGAAGTTTCCACGGCTTACGGTGTGCGCCGGCAGCTGGCCGGTTCGGCTGACCTGGTGGCGGAAGCGCCGCTGGTTCCGACCATGCACGAGACTCTCGAGGAATTCAGCTACCTTCGCACCACCAACCTTGCCCGCCGGCAGCGCAATATCTTCAGCGATCTCAACGTGAACGTGCTGCCCGGTGCCTGGCCTGTGACGGGCCGGCTTGAGGGCGGCTATGGACGCCGTAACGATCCGTTTTCCGGTGAAGGCGCCATGCATACGGGCGTCGATATCTCGGCGCCGCGGGGCACGCCGGTGCGCGCGACGGCAGACGGAGTGGTGATCCACGCCAGCTGGAACGGCGGCTACGGCAAGTGCGTGATAATCGACCACGGCCACGGCTACCAGACCTGGTACGGGCACCTGTCCCGCATGGATGTCATTGAAGGCCAGGAAATCCGTCAGGGTGAAGTGCTGGGCGCGGTCGGAACCACCGGCCACTCCACCGGACCGCACTTGCACTACGAGGTTCGCGTCGGTTCCGCGCCGGTCAATCCGTATCGCTTCCTTGCGCGCGCAGTCACCACGGCGCCATCACGCGACACCGCTGGCCTGCCCTTCTAAGCCAGCCTCTCCTTCCCCACCACCAAGCCCGGATTCGTTCTCATTTTAGGGCCCCAATTCGCCTCGTCATTCCCCGCCGCCACTTAGCCATCCGTTAGCAAACACCCGCTAACTTGTTAGGTAACCCCTTCAGCGTCAATAGAATACTGACTATTGAGATCTTGTTTGATCCCCGCTCCGACCGCTAGTATGAGGTTTCGGAAGAGGTAAAAGATCAAATGAAACTGACCGCCGGTTCACTGCTCAATCGTTCGAACAGAGCATTTTGCGTGTTGATGGCCACCGCAGCCGCTCTCATGACCAGCGCCACCGCCCTGGCCGGCCCTGTGACTTATACCTACACCGGAAATGACTTCAACGTCATTGTCGGTTCGCCCGGGCCGAATACCAGCGACGATCTCACCATCACCGCCACCTTCGCCGGGCCCCTTCCCAACCAGAGCCTGACAATTGACACCCCGACCTTCTGGTCGATCTCCGACGGCGTCGATACGATTACTTCCTCCACTGCGGGTGTAAGCTACGAGAACTTCCAGTTCGCCGCCAGCGGAGGCAGCATAACCGCCTGGGACATTCAGGTAAACGGCCCGTCCAACAGTCTGCGCTCCGACAGCGCCTGTACCGACATTGGTTTTGTGGCTTACTGTGACAGTTCCAACACCTATGCCGGGACCAACTACGCCGTCAACAACATTTCGGCCGGCGTGTGGACTTCTACCCCCGAACCTGCTTCAGTTCTTCTCTTTGCAACCGGTCTCGGCGCAATCGTATTGCGCAAGCGCTTCCGCGCTGTTTGACGACGGCCGGGTCTTAAGCCGCAACCGGCATCCGGCCGGAATCCTGCGCGCTGCCGATCTCCGTCACGATCTTCGGAGGATTCAGCAGCGTGTTGTGAATCAGGCAGTGCTTCACGGCGTCGTCGACGCCCGCCCGGTGCTCGGGCGTCAGTGAAACCGGCGCTTCGATCTCGATCCGGAAGTTGTCCAGACGCGGCGGATTGAGCAGTTTCTCCGCCGTGACCCGCACATTCGTCCCCTCTTTCGCCAGCCCGCTCTTCCGCAGATACTGCGCCGCATAAAACGCTGCGCAGGAACCGAGCGCCGCCAGCATGAATTCGGGCGGAGTCATCCCTTCGTCGAAGCCGCCGTTCTCCGCCGGCTGATCGCAAACCACGCTGTGCTGCCGCGCGTGAATATCGAACTGCATCGCACCCAGATGATTGACAAAGACTTCCATAACCCCTCCCGTTAATTCGTTTTTGCTGCTGCAGTTGAATTACCATCGCCGCGCAGGGCGGCCAGTTCCGCTTCCATCTCCCGCTGCGCGCAGCCGCAGACCAGCGCACACAGTTCGTTCACCACCGGATCGCCGATCGAGTAGTAAATGCTGTTACCTTCCCGGCGCCGGCGCAACATCCCGGCCTCATGCAGTTCCTGCAGGTGGCGCGAGATGTTCGGCTGATTCCCCGCCAGCGCCGCCACAACCTCGCCGACCGTCCGGGGACCCTGCTGCAATACCTGCAGGATGCGGAGGCGCTGCGGCTCCCCCAGCGCGCGGAAACGGCGGGCGACTCGGTCGATCATGGCGTCACTGAGTGGCGGGGCAGACATTTGTTATCTGAAATGATTGTATCATTGGCTATATGCTCATGCAAGCATATAATTGTTGCCGCGGCAACTCCTCCGCTTTCGATGCCCCTGCCCCAAACTGCGCGGGCGTAAAATAACCTCTTGGCCTCTCTTTCCCGGCGCGATTTCCTGGCGATGGCGGCGGTGGGTGCGGTGGCGCCCTCCGAGTTTCGCCGCTATCCGGACCCCGCGACGGAACTGGAAGTCTTCCGCCTCACTGACCCGGCCTTCGCCAGCGGCCTGACCTCGGCGCACCTGCGGCAGTTCACGCGGCGCAGCGACACATTGCTCTGCTGGAGCGACCGCAATGGCTCACGGCAGGCGTATCTTCTTGATCTGTCAGCCGGCGAGTCGCGGCAACTCACCGAAGCGGCCGCCCTCGACCCGGCGAGCCTTTCGCTGTCAGCAGATGACAAGAGCTTTTACCATTTCGATGGACCGGTCCTGTATGAAACGCCCCTGCCGGCGGGGAAGCCGCGCATTGTCCACCGCGCTCCGGAAGCGGCATCCCGGACGGGCTTCGGGCTGATGCAGGACGGCTCGGCCGTTTTCGCCGAGCGCCAGACAGCCAGCGCCGCCGCCCGCTCACGAATCTTCAGCGTGCTGAAACTGCAAACGCGCCGCATTGTTGAGCTGGAAGGAGAGATCGAGGCTCTGTTGCCCCGGCCGAAGCACGCGCAACTGGCCTATCGATCGGGCGGCGCGATCGTCCTCGTCAATGCGGACGGCTCCGGCCGCCGTCCGCTGAAGCTGGCGGCAGGGAAGACCGGCGAAGCTGCGTGGACGCCTTCCGGCCGCACGCTCGTTTATCTGCACGTGCCGGACGATCCGAAGGAGCTGATCACACTGCGCGAGCACACGCCGGAGGACGGCAGCGACCGGCAACTGGCGAAGACCAGCCAGTTCATTTCGGTTTCGCCCAACGGGGATGCTTCGGTCTTCGCCGGGGCAAGCCGGAGCAGGGCCTCGGCGTACGTGCTGATCCTGCTGCGCGCGGCGCACCGCGAACTCACGCTGTGCGAACACGCCGCCTCCGATCCCGAGATGGTGCGGCCGATCTTCACGCCCGACAGCCAGAACGTGTTGTTCGTCAGCGACCGCCACGGCAAGCCGGCCATCTACATGGTTCCGGTGGCGAAGTTTGTGGAAGCGACGGTCTCGGAAGCGCAGTAAAACAAGAACGCTCCCGCGCGGATGCACCGCCGGGAGCGCTCTGAGCAATCCGGGTTGCCGAGTTAGTTATTCCGCGCCTGATACTTCGGCGTGGAAAGGTAGCCCGAAATCTGATCCTTGCCCACGGTATTCACCACCAGCTCATAGAGCGACTTCGATACGTAGAACTGCACCGGTTCATTCACGTTGCGGTCCTTGCGCTCGCTCTTCTTGTCGTCCGCCAGCAGCTCAATCGTGAACTTGTTCTTCTTGGCATCCGATTTTTCCAGCCGCACCGAAATATCGCCGACCTTGCTGAACTCGGTCGACTTGCCCTTGGTGATGTGGAACTCGATGATGTTGCGTTCGCCGCGCCGGCGGAGTTCATCGATCTCCTTGCCGTTGGTCGCCACAAAGCCGTTCGTGATGCCGAGGTCGCCCGCGACCTTTTTCAGATCGAGCCGCGCCTGCGCGAGTTCACCCTTGGTGCTGTTCAGATCGGTCTTCACGCCGTTCACGTCCGTGCCCACTTCGGCCACTTTGGCGTTGGCGGCATCGGCGCGCTGGCGAACGTCGGTTACGTCGGAACTGACCTTGTTGACATTCGCGTTGACGGCGGCCACGGCCTGCCGCTGCTCGGCTTCCACTTTCTGCGTCGCCTGGTCGGCGTAGGTAATGGCTTCCTTCTTGGCGAGGCTGGCCTGCTGCGCAAGCTGCTGGGCGCGGACATTCACATCATCCTTCAGATCGTTGAGCGCCTTCCGCTGCGCCGCCGTCATCTGGGTGCTGCTTTCGGCGAGCGTATCGATCTGCTTCTGCACCTTTGCCTGCTGTGCGACCGCGTCCGCCTTCATGCCGTTGATCTGATACATCAGGAACCCGTTCATGGCGAGCGAAGCCGCGACGGCGCCGGCCATGAGGGCCGTCTTCAGGTTCGATCCCCCGCCCTGGGGACCCGGGGCGGGCGCGCCAGGATAAGAAAACTGGGGTGTGCTCATGTGGAAATCTCCTTAACTAACCAGTATAGCGACCGTTGTCGGACAAGGACTTCAGTGGTCATCCGGCCCAATAACCGTCCGCAACTGGATAGACAAAGCGAACCGGCCGCCGGTTCCAACATCAACAATTATTAATGTCTTAGCCTTCCGGACTACAGCCGGAAGCTTTGCCCCGGAGCAACAGGCGCCGCCGGAATGTGGAACTTTTCGTCGATCGCTTTTGCCATCGCCGCCGCCTGTTCCGGTTCGCCGTGAACCAGAAAGACGCGCTTCAGCGACGGCAGCATCGGCTGCATCCACGCCAGCAGTTCTTCGCCGTCGGCATGGCCGCTGAGCGCGTCCAGCATCTGGATCTCGCACTCCACCGTCTCCGGAATGCCGAAAATCCGCACCGACTTCATGCCGTCGGCCAGCTTGCGGCCCAGCGTGTTCTCGGCCTGATAGCCGGTCAACAGCACCGTATTCTTCGCGTCCCCGATGCCGTTGCGCAGATGATGCAGAATGCGCCCGGCCTCGCACATCCCGGAAGCGGAGATGATGACGAAGGGGTCCTTCCGGTCGTTCAGTTGCTTCGATGCCGCAGCCTCCCGCACGTAAGTCAGGCGCTTGAAGCCGAACGGGTCCTGCCCGCCCTGCAGGTACTTGTTGATTTCGTCATCGAAGCATTCCGGATGGTTGCGGAAGACCGCGGTGACGTCGATCGCCAGCGGGCTGTCGACAAAGATCGGAATGGCCGGCAGCCGGTTCTCGTTCATTAACTGATGCAGCATCAGCACCAGTTGCTGGGTCCGGCCCACCGCGAAGGCCGGCACAATGACGCGGCCGCCGCGTGCCGCCGTGCGCTTCACCACGGCCTCCAGTTGCCCCAGTGCTTCCGGGGGCGCCGGGTGCGTCCGGCCGCCGTAGGTGCTCTCCATGATGAGGAAATCGACGGGCGGCAGATCCTCCGGATCGCGGATGATCGGCAGTCCGCGCCGTCCCACATCGCCGGAAAAAGCGAGGCGCGTCGTGCCATCGGTGAGCACGATCGACGATGAGCCGAGAATGTGCCCTGCGTCATAAGACGTCATCGTCAGCCCGCCCTCGATCGCGGTGGGCGTTCGGTACGCCACGGGCCGGAAATACGCCATTGTTTCCGCCGCATCTTCCACGGTGTAGAGCGGCTGCACGGGCGCGTCCTTCGGATGTTTGCGGTTCACGAACTCCGCGTCGCTTTGCAGAATGTGCCCGGTGTCACGAAGCATGGCGGCGCACAGTTCCACCGTCGCGGGCGTCGCGTAAATCGGCCCGCGGAAGCCCTGCTTGACGAGCAGCGGCAGGCGGCCGCTGTGGTCGATATGGGCGTGCGAAAGCACGACGGCGTCGATCGAAGATGCCGGGAACGGGAAGTCGCGGTTGCGTTGCTCGGCTTCCTTGCGGCGGCCCTGAAACATGCCGCAGTCGAGCAAAATTCGTTTGCCCGCGGATTCGAGAATGTGCATCGAGCCGGTGACGACTCCGGCCGCTCCCTGAAACGTGATCTGCATCCTGTGACAGGATATCGTGCGTGAACCCGGCCCGGCCGCCAGTGGACTCGCCCCCGCACAGACGCGAGTGGACTCGCCCCCGCACAGAATAAGATACTGGTTAACCCATGCACGTTCTCGAACTCCGCAACGTGGTGAAGGAATTCCCCGGTCAGCGCGCCGTCGACGGCGTCACCCTGGCACTGGAGCGCGGCGGCTTCTACTCGCTGCTCGGCCCGTCGGGTTGCGGCAAGACCACCACGTTGCGGATGGTGGGCGGATTTGAAAAGCCATCGTCCGGCGACGTTTTTCTCAACGGCGAACGCGTCAACGAGCGCAAGCCGTACGAGCGAAACGTCAGCACCGTTTTCCAGAGCTACGCTCTATTCCCGCATCTCACCGCGCTGGGCAATGTTGAATTCGGACTGCGCGAGCGCGGCGTGGCTGGCCGCCGCGAACGCGCCATGAATGCGCTCGAACTGGTGAAGCTGAGCGCCCGGGCACAGCGGTTTCCCGCCGCTCTGTCCGGCGGCGAAAAGCAGCGCGTAGCGCTCGCCCGCTCGCTCGTGCTGGAACCGCAGTTGCTGTTGCTCGATGAGCCGCTCGCCGCGCTCGACCCGGACCTGCGCAAACAGATGCGCGCCGAACTCAAGGCCATGCAGCGCCAGACCGGCATCACCTTTCTTCTGGTCACGCACGATCAGGAGGAAGCGCTCTCGCTTTCCGACAAACTGGCGGTGATGAACAGCGGCCGCATCGAACAATTCGGCACGCCCGAAGACGTTTACCTGCGCCCGGCCAGCGCGTTCGTTGCCGGCTTCCTCGGTGCGGTGAACTGGTTTGGCGATGCGGGTGTGCGACCCGAAGCCACACGCATCGCCCGCGAGCGTCCGGCCGAAGGGCCGTCGCGGCGCGCCTCGGTCGCCAGCGTGGTTTTTCTGGGAAACCGCGTGCACGTCCACATGGCCCTCGATGAAGGCGGTCGCGCGGTTGCGGAACTGCCGCGCGCGCAGGATCAGTTCCGCGAAGGCGACGCCGTCTGGCTCCACTGGAACGCAGCCGACGAGATGAGGTTCCCGTGAACCTGCGTCGCATTTTTCTCTTTCCGGCCCGCGTCTGGATGGCGCTGTTTTTCGCCGCTCCGCTCGCCATCGTCTGCGGCTACAGTTTTCTCACGCGCGGCGAATACGGCGGCGTCGAGCAGCCGTGGACTTTCGAAAACTTCACCCGCCTCGCCGACCCGCTCTACCTTGCCATTCTCTGGCGCTCCGTCCGGATCGCCGCCCTCGCCACCGGCCTCTGCGTCGCGCTCGGTTTTCCGCTCGCGCTCTTCATCGCGAGGGCAGGGAAGCGGCGCAACCTGTATCTGCAACTCGTATTGCTGCCGTTCTGGACCAGCTTCCTGGTCCGAACCTACGCCTGGTTGTTCATTTTGCGCGATACCGGCCTCGTCAACACCGTCCTGCAATCGCTGCACATCATCGACGCGCCGCTGCAGTTGCTTTACAACGAAGGCGCTGTACTCGCCGGACTCGTCTACAACTTCCTGCCTTTCTTCGTGCTGCCCATGTACGCCACGCTGGAACGCCTCGACCCCGCGCTGCTCGAAGCCGCCGCCGATCTCGGCGCGCGTCCGCTGGCGACGCTGCGGCGTGTCATCATTCCGGTTTCGATGCCCGGCATCGTGGCAGGTGCGGTGCTCGTCTTCATTCCGTGCCTCGGCGCCTATCTCACGCCGGACCTGCTCGGCGGCGGCAAGACCGTGATGCTCGGTAATCTGGTGCAGAACCAGTTCACTACCGCGCGCGACTGGCCCTTCGGTTCGGCCGCCTCGCTTGTGCTCATGCTTGCCAGCGCCCTGCTGCTCGCCGGATTGATGCGCAGCCGCGTGAGGAAGGAATTGATGTGATGAAGGGATTGATGTGATGAAGGGATTGATGTGAAGCGCCACGCCCTCGGCATCTATGCCGCGTGCATCCTCGCGTTTCTGCATGCGCCGCTCGCCATCCTGATTCTCTTCAGCTTCAACGCCGGCCGCTTCACCATCTGGGAAGGCTTCTCTACCCGCTGGTACACTGCCGCGCTGAACGATCCGCAACTCACCGAAGGCCTGCTGAACAGCCTCATCATCGCGGGCGTGGCGGCCGTGCTCTCCACCCTGATCGGTACGCTCGCCGCCTACGGGATGTGGCGGCGCAACGCGCCGTGGCTCTCCGGCATGCTTTACCTGTCGCTGGTGACGCCGGAAGTCGTCACCGGCGTTTCGCTGCTGGCGCTCTGTCAGTGGGCCTTCCGCTTCCTCCATCTGCGGCTCGGCATGCACACGGTGATTGTGGCGCATGTGGCATTTTCCATCGCCTACGTCACGATCGTTGTGGCCGCGCGCCTGCGAAACTACGACCGCTCGCTCGAAGAGGCCGCCATGGATCTCGGTGCCGGCGAATGGCGCGCCTTCACGCGCGTTACGCTGCCTTCCATCGCTCCTGCTGTTGCCGCCGCCGGGCTGCTGGCGCTCGTCGTCTCGTTCGATGACTACGTGATCACCAGTCTCGTCGCCGGTGTCGATTCCGAAACGCTGCCGATGGTAATTTACGCCATGGCCCGCCGGGGCGTGAGTCCCGTCGTCAATGCCGTGTCTTCGCTGATCGTCGTCGCCTTCGGTGCGCTGATCCTTCTCTCGGAGAGGCTGCAGGAGCGATGAAGCGCCGCGAACTTCTCGCGGCTCTCGCCGCCGCGCCACTGGCGGCCTGCACGCGCGACAACCGGCCGCGGCTCAACGTCTACAACTGGTCCGCCTATATCGATCCCGCCATGCTGGCCCGCTTCGGGCGCGAGCGCGGCGTCCGCATCCGCTACGGCACCTACGAGAGCAATGAGGAAATGCTGGCCAAAGTGATGACCGGCAACTCGGGCTGGGACGTTGTCTTCCCCACCCACAGCCGCCTCGTCCCGATGGCGCGCGCCGGTCTCCTCGCCCCGCTCCGGGGCACTCGCCTGCCTTCGCTCGGCAATCTCGACGCCCGCTTCCGCGCGCCCGTCTGGGATCCCGACCTGCGCCTCGGCGTCCCGTACATGTGGAATGCCACCGGAATCGTCTATAACCGCGCGGAACTCCATCGCCGCGGCACTCCTGAACCGCGCGACTGGGCCGACCTCTGGAATCCCGCCCTCAGCGGTCGCCTGACCATGCTCGATGATCCGGAAGACGTCATCGGCGCCTGCCTGCAGAAGCTGGGCTATCCATTCGGCTCCACCGACGCCGGGCAACTCGCCGCCGCCAAAGCCGAAGCCGTGCGCCAGAAGCCGCTGCTCCGCGCCTACATTAACGCCGAGGTGCGCGATCAGCTGGTTGCCGGCGATGTCCTTGCCGCGCAGCTCTGGTCCACCACCGCCTCGCAGGCGATTCATGCCGAGCCGAAGCTCAGCTTTGCCTATCCGGCGGGCGGCTTCCCGCTCTACTGCGACTGCGCGGCGATTCTTCGCGAAAGCGCCCGCGTCGAACTGGCCCACGAATTTCTCGAGTTTCTGCTCCTGCCCGATGTGGCGGCGGCCAATGCGCGAGTCGGCGAGACGGCTACAGCCAACGCCGCGGCACGCACAGGTGTCGCCGATCCTGTCCTCTATCCGGACGACGCAACTTACCAGCGCGGCACCTGGCCCACGGCCCTGGCCTCTGTCGATCAGCGCTACCGTGACCGGCTGTGGACCGAAATCAAGTCGGCTTAACGCATCCTCGATTTGAAACTGGAGCCATCCAGCCGCAACTCCGGCAGAATCGGCGCGGGTACTGGCTCGGCAGCCTCTTCTTTCTGTACGGGCGCCGGCTGGGGTGTGGGCGGCTGGGGTATGGGAGGCTCAGGTGTGGAAGGCGCGGGCGTTGGCACCGTGGCGATGGCGGCCTCCGGTCGCAACTCAGCCTGGCCGCGTTCAGCGGGCGTTTCATTCCGCCGCAAACGAATCAACGTGCGCAGCGCTGTACTCCTCACCGCCCGGTCTTCATCGCGGAGCAGCGCTTCGAGCTGCGGCACGAATTGCGGGTCGCCGACTTCTCCCATCACCCACGCCGCGGTCGAACGGAAGCGGGGCCCGGGGTCGGCCGCCATCGCGACGATCGCCTCGCGCACACCCGGCGCATCCACTGCGTTCAGCCCGATCAGCGCGTTTCCAGCCACCCGGTTGTTGGCGTCGCGCGCGCATGCTTCCAGCAGTGCCATGGCGGCGGGCGTCCGCAATCCCCAGATGGCTTCGAGCGCATTGGCGCGCACCCGCTGGTCGGTCTGCTGCAGTTGTTGCGTCACCCACTCCACACTCATCAGCCTGCGCCCCACAAACAGCGCAGCGTCGGCCGCCAGCCTCGGGTCCGGGTCGTAGACGAGGTGCGAGACCACCGGCAGAAGGTTGCGCCCCGGTGAAATTTCATCGAGAATTCCGAGCAACCGGGAAGCGCGCGAGCCCGTGCAGGCTTGCTGCCAGTTAGTTCCGTTGCGGTCCGGCAACAAATGAGCCAGCCGTACGTCGAAAGCCGGGTCGAATTCCAGTAGCCGCTTCGCCAGGCGCACCGCCCGCTCCCGCGAAGCCGCCGCCGGATTGCTGAATAACTCAAACAAACCAGGCTGGCGGAAAAGCAGAATTGCCAGCAATCGGTAAACACCAGCGCCCGATGAGCCTTCGAGATGACCGAGCGCAGCGGCGGAAAATTCCTCCGGAAATTCCAGCGATAAGCGACGCAACAGCCTGCGCGAGACGTGGTTGGTGCCGTATTCGTCGATCGCCCGCGCCATCAGCGATTCGACCACGGCCTGAGCGTCGCCCTCCTGAGATTCGCCCGCTTCGACTGCGCCCGCCTCGACTGCGCGGGCCGGAACTTCGCTCCGCCGATCCGGGCTCAGCGGGTTTCTGCCCAACTGAACGTCGCCCAACTGAACGTCGCCCAATTGATATTCGCTTAGCTGATCTGTGCGCACCGGATCCGCGGTCATTGGACATAGCCGCACTCTGTGCGGTACTCGTCCATCGGAAAACCCGAGGCGAAGCTTTAGGCTGTCAGGTGAACGGACTGCGTCAGGCCAGCAAATCCGGCCGCATCCGCCCGGTCTTTTCCAGCGCCGCGCGCCTGCGCCATTCGCGGATCTCGGCGTGGTTTCCCCCCATCAGCACCTCCGGCACCTTCCAGCCGCGGAAATCGGCCGGCCGGGTCCACTGCGGGCAATCCAGAATGCCGTTTTCGAAGGACTCGTTAACCGTCGAATCGTGGTTCCCCACCACGCCCGGCAACAGGCGCGCCACCGCGTCGATGATGACCGCCGCGCCCAGTTCGCCTCCGCTCAGCACATAGTCGCCGATGGAAAGTTCGTCATCCGCCAGGTGCTCGGCCACCCGTTCATCCACGCCTTCATAGCGGCCGCAGATCAACAGCAGCTCGTCCAGGCCGGCCAGTTCACGTGCAGTCGACTGCGTGAATTTGCGCCCCTGGGCCGAGAGCAGAATGACCTTCTTCCTGTCGTTCCGAGTTCCGTCTTTTCGCTCCGGCCAGATGGTTTCCACCGCGTCGAAGATCGGCGCCGGCTTCATCAGCATGCCCTCGCCGCCGCCGAACGGACGGTCGTCAACGCTGCGATGTACGTCGTGTGTCCAGTCCCGCAGGTCGTGCAGATGAATGGAAAGTGCCCCCGCGTCCGCCGCGCGCGAAACGACGCCGTGCCGGAACGGCCCTTCGAAAAATCCCGGGAAAATTGTGAGGAGGTGGAACTTCATTTCAGCCCGCTAAAAAATGAGAGTTCCTTCATCGGGTAATGCCTGCGGTTTCGCGTCCACAATTCCGCGTGACTGGCGACCGCGGACGCTGCAATCAAAGCGTCGGCGACCTCCAGACTGTGACTCCGGCCATATTTCCGCACATACTGCCCGGCCTTTTTGCTGACCGCCTCGTCAATTGGCGTGCACGTCAGGGCCTCGAAAAGCCGATTCAAAGAGTCGTGCTCTTTTGGAAAGGCGCCGGCCCACAATTCCGCCACGCTCACCGGCGAATAGAGGACGCTTGCGTCGGACCGGCTCAGCCGCGTCCACGCCGCAACGATCTCGGCGTCCCGGCCCCGCGAGACTTCAATCAGAATGTCGGAATCGACCAGGACCGTCATCCCCGCGCGAGTCTCTCCGCGCGCTGACTCCGCCGCAGCAACCGGACGCGTTCGACGGCATCGGCTTCGCCGGCGCGCTCCTGCCGCGTACCCACAAACTCCTGCATCGCCTTCATCCGCGCTTCGCGGTTGCCGAAGTAGCGCTCACGAACCGCTTCCCGCACCAGTTCCGAGACCGTCGTTTTCCGCGCTTGTGCGCTGGCGTGCAGCGCCAGCCAGAGATTGTCGTCAAGATAGAGCTGAGTCCGGCGCACGATGTATAGTATACATCGCGTCGAATCAGAGCTCTTCCAGTCCTTCCGGCAAATCCGCCAGAATCACGCCGTCCGCCGGACGAATATCGGTGCAGATGGCTTTGACGAACGGCACCAGGATCCGTCCGCCATCGATCTCCAGCAGCGCCGGACCGCCGTACTCCACCGTGCCGGTCACGCGCCCGATCAGCCGGTTGGAAACCCGGTCGCGCAGTTCACACCCCGTCAGATCGGAAAAATAGAATTCGCCCGGCTCCAGTTCCACGCGTTCGGAAGCCGGCACCTGCACTTCCGCCCCGCGAAACTTCTCTGCGTCGTTAATGGAATCGATGCCCCGGAACTTGAAGATCAGCGTACCGTCGTGCGTCCACACCCGCTCCACTTCAAGCGGGGTGGGCGGCAGCGCGTCCCCCAGCAGACGCACGCCGTTCAGTTGCTGGAAACGTTCCGGATGGCTGGAAAGAGAGGTGGCCGTGAGTTCGCCGCGAATCCCGCGGGTACGGCCGAGGACGGCGATGGAGACCCAGTCGCCGTCGCCGGTGGAGCTATTCAAGAATCTCCAGCTTGTACTGCCGGTCGAGCTTCATGCTGGCCGCGCCGAGGATCGTCCGGATCGACCGGGCCGTGCGGCCCTGCTTGCCGATCACCTTGCCGATATCCCCCGGCGCCACACGCAGCTCCAGCACCGTCGTCTGCTCGCCTTCGATTACGTTGACATTGACGTCGTCCGGCGCATCCACCAGCGCCCTGGCAATGTCTTCAATCAGCTCTTTCATCGAGTCCCCCTGTGCCGGGTCGACCGACCGCTTACGCGGCGGCCGGGGCGGGATTGTTCTTCACGAGCCGTGCAACCGTTTCCGACATCTGCGCGCCGTTCTTCGTCCAGTGCGCAATCCGTTCGTGTTCGAGTTTCACCGTGGCGGGTTCGGTGAGCGGATTGTAATGGCCCACCACTTCCAGATTGCGGCTGTCGCGGGCGCGCTCTTTCTCAATCACCACAATACGGTAAAACGGCTTCTTTTTGGCGCCGAAACGGGCCAGTCTGATCATCAGCATCTTTAATCTATTGTCCTCAAAATCCTGTTGTTACAGAAACTCTTATTCTAGAACCCCGGCAGGCACGGCCCGCCGAAACCTGTTCATACCCCGGCAAGCCCCGCCTGCCGTCACTCACTAAAACCCGGGCAAGCCCATTTTGCCAAGACCCATACGTCCCAGCCGCTTGCCGATCGAACCCATATTGCCCAGGCTGCCCGAAAGGCTCTTCATCATCTTCCGCGCCTGGCCGTACTGCTTCAGCAGATTGTTCACGTCGTTCACGGTCGTCCCGCTGCCGCGCGCAATGCGCCGCCGCCGGCTGCCGTTAATCATCATATGATTTTCGCGCTCTTTGGGCGTCATCGAATCGATGATCGCCACAATGCGCGTCAGCTCGCTCTCATCCGGCTGCAGATTCTGCAGATCCTTCATCATGCCGGTCTTCGGCATCATCTTCAAAATCGATTCGAGCGACCCCAGCTTGCGCAGGCTCTTGAGCTGATCGCGGAAGTCCTCGAGCGAAAATTCGTTCTCGATGAACTTGCGCTGCATCTCCTCCTGCTGCTTCGAATCGAAGGCCTCCTGCGCCGTCTCGACGAAGCTCAGAATGTCGCCCATGCCGAGAATCCGGCTGGCCGCGCGATCCGGATGAAACTGTTCGAACGCGTCCGTCTTTTCGCCCGTGCCGACAAACTTCAGCGGCTGGCCCGTCACCGAACGAATCGACAGCGCCGCGCCACCGCGCGCATCGCCGTCCATCTTGGTCAGAATGACGCCCGTAATGCCCAGTTGCTTATGGAACTCTTCGGCCGACTTCACCGCGTCCTGGCCCGTCATCGCATCGGCCACGAAGAGAATTTCCACCGGATTCAGCAGCTCTTTCAGCTGCTTCAGCTCCGTCATCAGCTCTTCGTCGATGTGCAGACGGCCGGCCGTATCCACCAGCAGCACGTCGCGGCTGTTATTGACCGCCTCGCGGCGCGCCGAGCGCACCAGATCGAGCGGCTTCGTCTCTTCCGCCGTGCCTTCGTAAATCGGAATCTTGATGTCGCGCGCCAGTATCGACAGCTGTTTGCGCGCCGCCGGACGGTAAACGTCCACCGAAACCAGTTCCGGCCGGTTGCCGTTCTTGGCCAGCCAGCGGGCCAGCTTTCCAGTGGAGGTCGTTTTGCCCGAACCCTGCAGCCCCACGATCATGAACACGCTGGGCGGTTCGTTGGCAAAGCGCAGCTTCGCTTCGTGGCTCCCGAGGATCTTGATCAGCTCTTCATGAATGATGCCGATCACCTGCTGCGACGGCGACAGCGACGCCAGCACCTGCTGGCCCATCGCGCGCGTTTTCACGCTTTCGATGAGCTGCTTGACGACCTTGAAATTGACGTCGGCTTCAAGCAGTGCCACGCGGACTTCGCGCAGCGCCGCGTCCATATTTTCAGCGGTCAGGCGTCCTTCACCGCGCAGGTTCTTGAAGACACGCTGCAGTTTGTCGGACAGATTATCGAACATCGTGTGGATTCAGTCGCTTTGCTCTGGTCGCGCGGCCGTGCTGCGCGGAATTTCGCCCGGAGGTCCTGCATTGCGGGCGCAGAGACACAAACTCGGATGCCTCTATATTATAGCGGAGGCCGGGGCCGGGTCGATCAGGGCTTGACTCGGGCGCGTCTCCGCCGCCACTTCCCCGCGCTTTTTCCGGGTGCGCGCCCACGGCGCACCGCTCCCGGTGAAATGACGCACAACCGCCCCCGCCTCGCTGCCGAAATGACTGATTCCGCACCGCTTTTGTTTGGGCCGACGATTTGGGCCAAAGATTGCTTCACCCTGTTTGGAATTCAGCAGTTTTTCCTCTCCCGCGCGGAGAGAAGCCGCCAGCCCGGGCCAGTCCGCCTGGCTTGCGGGGAAAGGAGATTGTTATGGCAGAAGTCAAGGTTGTTACCGATAAAGCGGTCACTGAGAATCCGGTCAGGGAAAACACGGTCGCCAAACCGGCGGAAACTGCCGCGCGCCCGTTTGAAAATGTCTTCGGCGCCGGTTTCCCTTTATCGCTTGAACCGATTCGCAACTTCTTCGGCACGAACCCGTTCGCTCCCATGCGCGAGTTCAGCCGTGAGTTTGAAAGGATGATGGGTCCGGGTGTCTTCGGCACCGAAATGAAGGCATGGGCTCCGGTAGTTGATGTACAGCGCAGTGACGGCAACCTTGAAGTCACCGCTGAACTGCCGGGCCTCAAAAAAGAGGAAGTGAAAGTGGAAATGACCGCGGATGCGCTCATCATCCACGGCGAACGCAAACGGGAAATGAAGGAAGAGAAGGAAGGCTACCATCGCTTTGAACGCAGCTACGGCAACTTCTACCGTGCCATCCCGCTGCCGGAAGGCATCAAACGGGAAGCGGTGAAGGCTGAACTGGGCGATGGCGTGCTGAAGATCCACATGCCGGTGGCCGAAGCCGCCAAAAACGTTTACGCAGTGCCGGTGGAACACGCAGCCGCCAAATGACGCTTTACACCATGAAGCTCGCGGAAACGCAAAGGAGGTAGCTACTGAACGTAAATCAACCGGATGACCAGCAGGCGGCGCCCCTGAGAGTCGGGCGCCGCCTTTCTATTTGGATTCCCAGTCCCGCCGCAGCATTCCGAACACGCGCAGATCGACCCATCGGTCCCTTACCCACTCCGCCTCGCGCAGAATCCCTTCTTCCGTAAACCCCAGCCGCCGCGGAATCGCCGCGCTGCGCTCATTGCCCGTACCGCAGCGGATTTCGATGCGGTGGAGGTTGTAGCTGCGGAACCCTTCGGTGACAACCGCCCGGCACGCCCGCGTCATAATGCCGCTCCCCTCATGCTCCCCGTCGAGCCAGTAGCCGAGGCTGGTGCTTTGGTTACGCAGGTCGATGCGGTGGAAAGCCACGGATCCGCAGAGCGCCCCGTGCTTCCGGATGACGAGGGCGAGGGCGCGGCCGTCCGCATTTTCACGCTCGCACAACGCGATGAAGGCGCGTGCCTCTTCAGGCCCGTAACCGGGCGTAGCCCAGGGTAGCCAGGGCTGCAGCCGGGAGCGATTGCGTTCGATCGCCGCGTAGAGTTCGGCGGCATCGCCGAGCGTCACCGGATGCAGCGTCACGCCCTCGCCCGCCTCCAGCATCGCCGGAATCGCCGCCGCCGGCTTCAGATCCGACGAACCGGTTGTGCCTCGCTCCATTCGCCTTCTCCCAGCCGTACCCGCACCGGCGCGCCCGGCGCCAGCGCCTCATTCAGCAGAATATTCGCCTGCCACACGCCGCCGCCATTCGGACTCACCGTCTGCGCCGCCATGCTGCGCCCGCCGACTTCAATCGTCACCTCCGCCGGCGTCAGCGTCTGCGCCGTGGAACGCAGCCAGCATGTCAGATGACCTTCCCGCCCCGCCGTATATCGCACGTCGCCCGACACGCGAATCTCCGCCGAGCAAAGTTCCGGCGCTTCCCGCGGCAGCGCCGCCGCCGGAGCGCTCACATCGCGGCCGAACTCGTCCAGCATCACGAAAGTCGCGGCATTGCTGCGCGCGCTGCGTGCCGTCCGCAACCACACTTCGTGCACTCCCGGCTCAAGACCCGGCGGGCGCAGACAATTCGCCTGCCATCCACCCGCGCCATCGGCCACCACGATAATCGTCTGCGTCCCGTAGCCATCCACTTCCACAAAGACCGAATCGGGCGTCAAATCCGTCTCTTCGCTCTTGAAGAAGCAGCACAGGTACTCATCCTTCAGAGGATGAAACTTCGCCTGATACGTCCGGTTCTCCACCGCCGAGACCAGCAGCGGCGCCTCCGCGGCGGGATGCGCCTCCGGCTCCGGCCAGCGGCGGCGGCACAGCACCGACGCCCGCGCATTCGTCACATCCAGCAACTCCGCCTGCGCGAACCCCGCCGAACGGCAGAAGCTCAGCAGGCACTCCGGCGACGGGCCGCACCAGTTGTCGATCTGTCCGCCCAGCTCCGCTCGCTCGTAATACTCCATCACCGCCGGTATCGCGCGCTCCTCCGACCCGATCACGAACGATTCCACCAGCGCCACATCCGTCGAAAGCTCCACGCACTTCTCAAGGCCCAGCAGCGGATGCCGCAAGTGATACAGCACGCCGAAAAACAGCACGATGTCGAAACGCCCCAGCCGCCGCGGCGTCAGCTCCGCCACATCCAGCGTCAGGTATTCGACCTCCGAATTCCGCAGCTCCCGCGCTTCGAGGAACGTCGCCAGTTCCACGCAGTCCACCGCCGTCACGCTCGCCCCGCGCCGCTCGCATTCGAAGCTGAACCAGCCGTCCCACGCCCCGATGTCCAGCACGCGCTTCCCGCGCAGATCCTCCGGCAGCCCGAACAGCGCAAACCGCCGCCGCAGATGCTCCACCGACTGCAGACCCGGCAGCACCGACCCGTCCGGCAGTTCAATCGAGTGATAACGGAACCGCGACTGCACCTGGTCGGCGAGGCTCTGCACGCGCGCTTCAAACGCCGGGTCGCCGGCCGAAATCTGCTGGCCGCCGGGCTGCAGAGAAGGTTGCAGAGAAGGTTGCAGAGAAGGAGACGCGGCGTCGGGTGGCATCAACCGTTTAGTGTACCCGCGCAGCAATTCGCCGGAAACGCCGGGAATTGCGCGCGCGCGACGCCAATCCCAAACGCGGTATACTCGCACCCATGACGCGATCCCGGATCGTTGCCGGCGCAGTGGTTTTGAGCGGAGTGGTTTTGAGCGGAATTCTGCTCACCGCGCCGCTGCAGGCCCAGCAGCCCGCGCGCGAAAAGATCGATCTCTCGAAGCTCGGTCCGCAGGTCGGCCAGAAGGTGCCCGATTTCAGCCTTCGCGATCAGTTCGGCGTCACGCGCAATCTGAACTCCGTCATGGGCCCCAGTGGCGCCATGCTCGTCTTCATCCGCTCCGCCGACTGGTGACCGTACTGTAAAACGCAGCTGGTCGAGCTGCAGGGTCAACTTCGTGAAATTCAGTCTCGCGGGCTGGGCGTGGCTTCCATCAGCTACGATTCGCCGGAGATCGTCACCGCCTTCAGCAAGCAGCGCGGCATCGCATTCCCTATGCTTTCTGACGCGGGTTCGGCCACCATCAAACGTTACGGGCTCCTCAATACGCTCGTTGAGCAGGCGCTGGGGCCGAACGCGAATGACCCGGAAATCAAGGCCGCCGCGGCGAAATACGTCTCGGCCGTCGGCGCGCGCGCCGACCAGAATGGCATGGCATTCCCCGGCACCCTGATTGTCGATCGCCAGGGCCGCGTCACCTCCCGTTTCTTTGAGGATTTCTACGTCGACCGCAACACCGTTTCCAGCATTCTCATCCGCCTCGGCGGCAAGTCGGATTCCTCCGTCGCCGCCACCAAAGTTTCCACTCAACACATGGATGTAACGGCGTATGCGAGCGATGCCGCCGTGGCGCCCGGCAATCGCTTCTCGCTGGTCGTCGCCATGGCGCCCCACGCGGGCCTGCACGTTTACGCGCCCGGCGCGGAGAAATCCGGCTACCGTGTTGTCGCGCTCCGGCTCGATCCCCATCCGCAGATCCGCGTTTTTGCGCCGCAGTTCCCCGCGTCGGAAATCTTCCATTTCAAGCCGCTCAACGAGCGCATCCCGGTTTATCAGAAGCCATTCCAGCTGGTGCAGGAACTGCTTCTCGATGGCACCGCCGCCAGCCAGGAGGCCTTGCGCGGCAAAGAAGAGCTGACGCTCACCGGAACCCTGCAGTATCAGGCCTGCGACGAAAAGCTCTGCTACAACCCGGTGTCGGTACCGCTCACCTGGAAACTCAGCCTGCGCTCCATTATTCGTGAACGCCCGGCCGTTGCGCCCGCGGCCGCCGCCGCCCGCTGATTCAGTTCCCGGCCGCGCGCGGCTTCCATCCCGCGAATCCGTAAAACACAAGGTAGAGGTAGCACGCCGCCGGCAGCAGAAATGCGTGCTGCAGTCCGAAGCGATCCGCCAGCGCGCCTTCGCAGAAGGGAATCACCGCGCCGCCCACAATCGAGGCAATCAGCACTCCCGAAGCCTCGCTCGTCCGCTTCCCCAGCCCCGCAATACCGAGGCTGAATATGCTGGGGAACAGAATTGAATTGCACAGCCCCACCGCGAGAATCGCGTACGCCGCCATCCAGCCCGTGCTGTTCACCGACGTCAGCACCAGCACCGCCGCCGCGATCGCCATCGTCCCCGCCGCCGGACCCGCCCGGAATCGCCGCAGCAGCACCGATCCGGCAAACCGCCCCACCATCGCCCCGCCCCAATAGAACGTCACATACCGCGCTGCCACCGCCGCCGTCAGCCCCGCAATGTCCGGCAGCATGAAGTAACTCACCAGAAAGCTTCCGATTGAAACCTCCGCCCCCACGTACAGGAAGATCGCGCCCGCGCCGAACGCCAGTTGCCGGTGCCGCCAAACGCTGCCCCCGCTGCTCGCCGCTTCGTCTTTCTTTTCGATACGCAGCACCGGGAACCGGAACCGCGCAATCGCCAGCGCCACCCCGCACAGCAGCAGCGCAATCCCGAAGTACGGCCACTTCACCGACGCCGCCGTGGCCAGTCGCCACGCCTGCAGTTGTTCCGCCGTCATCGCGCGCAGTTCGCTCTGCGTGTGCGCCGCCCCGCGCAAAATCAGCCAGCCGCCGAGCGACGGCCCCACCGTCGTCCCCAGCGAATTCAGCGCCTGCGCCAGATTCAGCCGGCTCGATGCGCCCGCCGGTTCGCCCATCGCCGCCACATACGGATTCGCCGCCACCTGCACCAGCGTGATCCCCGAAGCCAGCACCAGCAGCCCCCCGAGGAACGCCGGATAACTCAGCACGCTCGCCGCCGGAATGAACAGCAGTGCCCCGGTCGCCATCACCAGCAGCCCCGCCACCATGGACCGCTGATATCCCACCCGCGCCACCACCTTCGCCGAAGGCCCCGACGCGAACAGGTACGCGGAAAAAAACGAGAGCTGCACCAGCGCCGCCTGCCGGTATCCCAGCCCGAAGATTCCCTTCAGGTGCGGGACCAGAATGTCGTTGAACACCGTGGCCAGCCCCCACATGAAGAAGGCCGTCGAAAGGATCGCCAAAGCCGCCCCATGGGAGGGCGCGCGTTCGTTCATGTTGTCGTGCGCGGGCGTCAAGGGCTGCGTCAAGGGCTGCGTCAAGGGCTTAGGAGAAGGCGTCTTTGGATTATCGCCGACCCATCGGCGCCCGCTCCAACTCCTGCCGCGTGCCGCGCCACCTCGCCCAGCCATCGCGCGGGCCTGCTCTCGCGATATCGTAGTCAGCATGAAACTCCGCCGTCTCGCAACCTCCCGCCTGAAAACCTCCCGCCTGAAAACCTTCGGCCTGAAAACCTTCGGCCTGAAAACGTCCGGCCTGAAAACCCACCTCGCCTCCTTCCTCTGCGGCGCGGCCCTTGTCTTCGGCCTCACCACCCTCTCGCAGTCCAAAGCCGCCGGCCCCGCCCACGTTTACGAACTCCGCGTCTACCACGCCGCGCCGGGTAAACTCGACGCCCTCAAAGCCCGCTTCGGCGATCACACCGACGCTCTCTTTGCCCGCCACAATATGCGCTCTCTCGGCTACTGGGTCCCGCAGGAAAATCCCGACAACATGTTCGTCTACATCCTCGAACACCCCAGCCGCGCCGAAGCCGACGCGAACTGGGCCGCCTTCCGCCAGGATCCCGAATGGACCAAAGTCAAAGCCGAATCGGAAAAAGACGGCGCCCTCACCACGAAAACCGAGAGCACCTTCATAACGCCGCTCCCTTTTTCGAAGCTGCAATAAGACCGCCCGACCCATTCACGTCGCCCGCATGCTGATCCTTGCCTCGCGTTCCCCCCGCCGCGCCGAACTGCTAGCCGCCGCCGGCATCCCGTTCACCGTCCGCACGGCTGACATCGACGAAACCCCGCGCCCCGGCGAATCCGCGCGCGACTACACCCTGCGCCTCGCCGTCGAAAAGGCCGCTGCCGTCCCCGCCACCGTGGACGAAATCGTCCTCGCCGCCGACACCACTGTCGTTCTCAACGGGCAAATCATGGGCAAGCCCGCCGATTCTGACGACGCCCGCCGCATGCTCCGCGCCCTCTCCGGCCACCGCCACGACGTTCTCACCGCCATCTGCCTGCGGCGCGGCTCCCGCGTTATTCAGGACGTCGCCGCTACCGCCGTCTGGTTCGCCCCGCTTGCCGAACGTGAAATCGCCGATTACGTTGCCTCCGGCGAGCCCATGGATAAGGCCGGCGCCTACGGCATCCAGGGCCTCGCGTCAAAATTCATCGACCGCATCGAAGGTTCGTACAGTAACGTCGTCGGCCTGCCCGTCGCCCTTGTTTATTGCAGACTGTCCGAATTCGGCGCGCCGGGCAGTTCGTTCCCCTCTCCCGGCGCGGCTTGACCCTGGCAGGCACGCTCGATAAGCTGGTTTTTAACCCGAAAGTTTTCTGCGAGGTAACGCCATGAAGTTCATCCCCCTGAAAGCCCGTTTTGCCGGAATTCTCATCGCCGGCCTCATTGCGGCCGCCCTGCCGCTCGCCGCGCACCACTCCTTCACCGCCGAGTACGACGACCAGCAGCCCATCAAAGTCTCCGGCGTCGTCACCAAGGTCGAGTGGCAGAATCCCCACATCTGGTTCTACGTCGATGTGAAGAACGAAGACGGCACCGTCACCAACTGGGCCTTTTCCGGCGGCGCGCCCGGCCAGTTGTTCCGCCGCGGCATCACCAAGTCTTCCATTCAGGTCGGCATGCAGGTGAATGTCGCCGGCTTCCGTGCCAAGGACGGTTCGCACAACGCCAACGGCTCCAGCGTGACCTTCCCCGATGGCCGCCGCGTGTTTACTGCCGGTGCCGAAGCCCCGGCGGATAAGAAGTAAGGGAGCCGCAATGACGATTTCCCGTTCCACCTATCGCCGCTTCGTATTGTCGCTGGTCATGGCCGGCGCGGCGTTGCCCGGCCTCGTGCTCGGCCAGACGAAGCCGGCCCACCGCATGCCGGACGGCAAACCGGATTTCTCCGGATTCTTCCACTGGCCCGAAGCGGTGAACGGCTTCAAAGGAAAGGGCGGATCGGCCACCGTATTCGATCCCAAACTGTTCGCGCCGCTCAAGCCGGACGGGGAAGCTTTCTTTGAGCCGCGTACGGGCGATCCGCGCCACGATGAACCGCGCGACTTCTGCATGCCGGCCGGTTTCCCGGGCGGATTCTTCCAGGCTTATCCCGTGCAGTTGTTCCAGACCAAAGATTACCTGGTGCTGCTCAACGAATTTCAGCGCATCACCCGCGTGGTGCCGCTCGATAACCGCCCGCATCGCAAAGACCTCGAGCCGACATTTTATGGCGATCCCGTGGGGCGCTGGGAAGGCGATACGCTCGTGATCGATACCACCGGCTTTAAGCGCTGGTCGCTCGACGATTACTTCTACTCGAACCCGAAAGAGTTCCGCATGCACAGCGACGCGTTCCACACCATCGAACGGCTAAGCTGGAAGGACGACAATACAATCCTCTACCAGTTCACGGTCGACGATCCCAAAATCTTCACCAAACCCTGGTCGCAGGACTTCCAGATGGTGCTGCGGCCCGACTGGGAGAAACAGGGCCTGCTCGAATACGTCTGCGAAGAAAACAACCGCTGCCAGGGCGGCCATTGCGACAGCAGTAAGTAGCGCACTTAGAGTTACGCACTTAGAGTTAAATACTTAGAGTTAAATACTTAACCACAGGAGATTCCGTTTGAAGTTTGGAGCCAGCATCACTTACAACCCCGACACGGCGAAGATGGACGAGTTTCGTCCCGTGCACCGCGCCTATCTGACCGATCTGATGAACGCCGGTAAACTCGCCATCGCCGGCCCGTTTACCGATAACTCCGGTTCGTTCATCGTGTATGAAGCCGAAACGAAGGAACAGGCCGAGGAAATGCTCAAGGCCGATCCTTTCTGCAAAAACGGCATTTTCGCTTCCTGGCTCATTCGCCCCTGGAAAGTCGTTTTCAATAACAAAGATCTGTTCGACTAAGCGCCATCCAAAGTAAAAACGCCGGATACAGCAGCCCGGTCGCGGGCCCGCTGCATCCGGCGTTTTTGCGTCTGCCTTCCTCCTGCCGCGCTTCCACACCGGCGCTGCATTGGTCGAATCAGTACAGTTGGCTTTGTAAAGAGCGAAACAATTGTCGTCCGGCTCGATTAGTATAAGGCGGAAGGAGACTCCGTCATGGTCTCGTTACACGCACCGTATTCCCCGTCGATGCTGGGAATGGTCTGCGGGGTGATTTTCGTCCCGTTCACCGTTATCGGCACTTTGTTCCTGGTCGTTAAAGCCGTCTTGGCTCCCTGACACCGGGCACAACAGAGCGCGTGACCGCAGGGCACTGCAGAGCACTGTCCGTAGTGCCGGAGGAGAGCACTGTCCCTGCGTTCGCGCAACCGCCGCGGCCAGGCGCCGGTCCCCGTCTACAGGAACCGCAGACTCAGCCCTTCCACCGGCAGCCCCTCGGCTTCCACGCTCCAGACCTCGCCCTTCGCCACCGGACTGCCCGACGTCAGCGTTCCGCTGCTCAGCAGATCGCCCGCGCCCAGTGACGCTCCCGTCCGCTTCGTCATCGCCCCGGCCACTTCCGCCAGGCAAAGCGCCGGACTCTTCAGCGAATTCCGCCCGCCGCCCTCTTCCACCATCTCCGGCCCCTTCCACAGCCGCACTTTGAACTTCGCCAGTGCGTCCATCAACGCGGGAATCGCCTCCGGCTCCACGCGCGTCGGCTCGCCCACCACCAGCGCCTGATGCAGCCCCCACGCAGCCACAAAGTCCACCGGCTGAAACTGCGGTTCCGTAAAAGGCACGTCCACAATTTCAAAGCCCAGCGCGATCCACTCCACCGCCGCCAGCGGATTCGCCGCATCCGCCACCGCGTCCTTCATCTTGAATACGATCTCCGGCTCGATCTTCGCCCCGCGATAGTACGGCAGCGCCAGATCCGCCGCCCGCCCGTGCGCGTAATGCACCGTGTCGTCGTACATGTGCGCCCACACCAGCGTCTCCAGTTTCAGCACGCGCCACATCGCCTTATTGGCGTAGCCCACTTTGATGCCGACCTTCTTCGCTCCGCCCGCGCAGCGAATCTTCGCCACCGCCGCCTCCGTCGCGTAGGCCGCGTCCATATCGAATCCTTCCCCTCGCGTGGAAGGCGCCGCCACCCGCAGGCTGCCGTCTTGAAATGCCCCGGCCAGTTCGGTCGCGAGGGCCAAAGTATCGATGCTCATCAGTTTGTATTCTACTTTGCCCGGCCCCGCATTCTGCTTTGCTACGCTGGCCCTGATGCTCGGCGCACAACCACCTTTAGGACGAAACTACGGCCGCTCCATGGTCGTCTCGCAACACGGAATCTGCGCCACCAGCCACCCGCTGGCCTCCGAAGCCGGTGCACGCATCCTCCGCGAAGGCGGTTCCGCGGCCGATGCCGCCATCGCCGCCAACGCCGTCCTCGGCGTCGTCGAGCCCATGATGAACGGCATCGGCGGCGACCTCTTCGTCCTCTACCGGGAAGCCAAAACCGGCCGCCTCACCGGCCTCAACGCCTCCGGCCCCGCCCCGCGCGCCCTCTCGCCCCAGGCCCTCACCCGCATCGGCATGACGCGTATGCCCGCCGCCGGTATCCACTCCGTCACCGTCCCCGGCGCCGTCGACGGCTGGTCGAAAATGCACTCCCGCTTCGGCCGCCTGCCCTGGCGCCGCCTGCTCGAACCCGCCATTGCCTACGCCGAAGAGGGCTTCCCCGTCTCTGAAATCGTTGCCGCTCTCTGGTCCGTCCAGGAGACGCTCATGAAGCTCGATTTCAATCCCGCCGCCGCCCGCGTCTTCCTCCCGCGCGAAGGCTATCCGCCGCGCGAAGGCGACCTCTTCCGCAATCCCGGCCTCGCCCTCTCCTACAGCCTGCTCGCCGCCGAAGGCCCCGCCGCCTTCTACGCCGGCCCCATTGCCGACGCCATTCTCCGCACCTCGGAATCCCTGTTCGGCGCACTCACCGCCGAAGATCTCTCCACCTACTCCGCCGAATGGGTTGATCCCATTTCCATCGATTACCGCGGCTGGCGCGTCTACGAACTCCCGCCCAACTCCCAGGGCCTCGCCGTGCTCGAAATGCTCAACATCATGGAGCAGTTTCCCGTCACCGCGCCTTCCGTCGAATCCGCCGCCGCCGAACTCCACAAGCGCATCGAAGCCATGAAGCTCGCCTACGCCGACGCCTGGCGCTACAACGCCGATCCGCGCACCGCTTCCATTCCGCTCGACGGACTGCTCTCGAAGGAATACGCACGCACCCGCGCCGCCCTCATCGACCCCGCCCGCGCCAACCCCGCCGCCGAACCCGGCACCCCGCCCGCCTTCCCCAACACCAGCGACACCGTCTACCTCGCCGTCGTCGACCGCGAAGGCAACATCGCCAGCTGGATCCAGAGCATCTACGCCAGCTTCGGCTCCGCCATCGTGCCCGACGGCATGGGCTTCGCGCTCCAGAACCGCGGCGCGGCCTTCTCGCTCGACCCCGCGCACCCCAACGTCCTCGCCGGCGGCAAGCGGCCCTATCACACCATCATTCCCGGCTTCATGGAACGCGACCGCGCGCACGTCGGCTTCGGCATCATGGGCGGCGTCAACCAGCCCCTTGCCCATGCGCAGTTCATTTCCAACGTGGCCGATTACAACATGAACCTGCAGAAGGCTCTCGAAGCCCCGCGTTTCTTCCTCGGCAACCCGGCCGGCTGCGATGTCTCGATCGAGGCCCGTGTCCCCGCCGCCGTCCTCAACGCCCTCGCGCAGATGGGCCACCACATCACTCTGCGCCCTGAATATTCGCAGGAAATGGGCCGCGGCCAGGCCGTGCTCCACAACTCAGAAACCGGAATCAACTTCGCCGCCTCCGACCCGCGCGCCGATGGCGCGGCAACTCCCGAAGGCATCCCCTGCTAAGCTCCTCACACTTTCACCGAACCCCTGTCTCCGGCTCGTGGCTGCCGGTACGGCGTGAATTACTTCTGCACGCAGAGTTCTGCGCCTGCCGCCCGGAATGCCTTCCGCGCTGCGCGCTGCCCGTTACCTGAGCGTGCGTTCTTCCGCCGGCACTTACCACGGCGGTTACCACGGCAGTGCGAACCCCCTCTTTGCATGGAAATGGCTTGCTCGGAGCTAAGGCCCTTCACCGCCGCATGTTAGAATTTCCCAGTGCGTTCCGGAGCGGGCCGCGACCCTCGTGAGTTGCTCAATTTCGGTTCGCCAAGATTACCCTTCTTTGAGGGACTCCGGGGAATCGCAGCCTTTGTCGTCGTCATTTTTCATCTTCGGCTGACCTTCTTTGAAATAACCGTCTCGGACACCAGCCAGCATCTGACCTTCCTGCCCTATAATCTGGCCCGTCTGTTCGTGGCGGCTTTCGACGGGCTGTTCTGCGGCAATTTTGCCGTCTGGTTATTTTGGATTATGTCGGCGTTTGTCCTGTCCCTGCAGTTCTTCCTGCGGACTCACCGGCCTCCCGCCACCGCCGCCCACGATTATCTTGAGGACGCCTTCTGGCGTCGCTATCCGCGCCTGCTGCTGCCCGTCCTCGCCTCCGTGATCTTTGCCTATGTACTTCTCTCTCTCGGCCTGATGCATAACCTGTCCTACGCTCACGCGCGTGGCTGGCCCTTTGACCTTGGCTGGATTTCGCGGTGGTACCGCCTCTCCCCAAATCTGGGCGGCGCTGTCTGGTCGGCCGTGTGGTAAAGCTTCTTCGCCTGGCGAACTGTTCGACGCCCTCCATAACTTCCGCAATGCGCCCCGTCCTGCCGGATCGCGCGTTTCGGCGCCAAAGCGGAATGCTCAATCATTACGAGAGGGCTGCTGCAAAAAGGGGCGGTCTGGCTTTCGGCACTGTGGAATAGGAGTAGTTGCTATCGCTCAATGGAATGCCGTATCGTGAGCTATAGAAAGATGTGCTATCGCTCATGAAGTGGAACTGGCAAAGATCGGATTGGCCCAACTTCTCCTGGGACGCAAACCGGTTGCGCAAGGCCGAGGCGCAGTTTCTCATCGGAAGCGGCGTGTTCGCCGGCACTCTCCGGCACCTGGGCACGGAAGATCAGGAGCAGTTGACCGTTGAAGCGATCAGCTCGGAGGCGATCACCACGGCCGAGATCGAAGGCGAGTTTCTCGACCGCGCGAGTGTCCAGTCCTCAATCCGCCGGCAGTTCGGTCTTGCGACGGACCACCGCCGCGTGAAACCAGCCGAACAGGGCATCTCGGAGATGATGGTCACCCTCTACCGGACCTTCGCGGAACCGCTTTCCGACGAGATGCTGTTTGGCTGGAACCGGATGCTCACCAACGGACGCCGCGACCTGACCAACATCGGCAGCTACCGGACCGGCGCCGAACCGATGCAGGTTGTTTCGGGGAATCTCGGCTCACCGACGGTGCATTTCGAAGCGCCGCCCTCTGCCAAAGTGCCCCGCGAAATGACGCGCTTCGTGAAATGGTTCAATCGCACCGGACCGGACGGACGTGATGCCCTGCCGGCGCTGACAAGAGCCGGCATCGCGCATATCTGGTTCGAATCGATCCATCCGTTTGAGGACGGCAACGGGCGCATCGGGCGCGCGATTTCCGACAAGGCGCTGGCGCAGTCGGCCGGGCGGCCAACCCTCACAGCCCTTGCCGCCACCATGCTCATCAGGCGAAAGGCCTATTACGCGGCGCTCGAAGCTGCGAACAAGAACATGGATCTCACGCCCTGGCTTTGCTGGTTCGCAGGGATTGCGATCGAGGCCCAGCGGCGAACAGCGGCCCAGGTGGAATTCCTGCTCGACAAGACGCGTCTTCTCGATCGGTTGCGCGCGAGTCTCAATGCCCGGCAGGAGAAGGCCATTCTGCGGATGCTGCGGGAAGGTCCGGAAGGATTCAGAGGCGGGCTGAGCGCGGGAAACTATATGACGATCACCGGAGCCTCACCGGCGACTGCAACGCGCGATCTCGCCGATCTTGCGGAAAAGGCGGCTCTCCTTCGGACCGGTGAACGGCGCCACGCCCGTTACCATCTGGCGATTGGTTTGCGTCCCGTGCAACCGGTTCAGATCGACCCGGGCGGCAACCTGCGCTAGTGCCTACCGAAAATCGCGTGCCTCACCGCGAAAGACCTGCCGCCGATGCCAGTCAATCACATGTTCCCCGGGTAGCGCCTCCTTCCGGTTCGGTGTGCGGAGGGGCCGGCCACTCAGGGCGTGGAACAAGGGTTCAACCTGTTCGTTACCGTGGAACCTTGACGAGACGAGGATACGCCGGTCATCCGATAATGAGATGGCCCCGCGGTCGAGCGCCTGATGGTGGATGCTGCAGCAGGCGAGCCCGTTATTGATCGAGTCTGCCCCTCCGAACTGGCACCAGTGGATGTGCGCGGCGTCAAGCGCCAGATCTGCCCGGTCCAGCATGGCTCCAAAACCACAAAATGCGCAACGATGATCCCACGCCTCGATCACCGCGCTTCGGAACGCTCCGTCGCGCCGGACGTTCCTCACGGTGCCGCTGAGGTCCAGACCTGCGGCGCCGGCGATGCCCTCATGCAGGGATTCCGGGAAATGGGCTGCCAGCAGTTGTCTGGCGAGTTCGCGGACGGCTTCCGGCCGCTTTCGAAGCTCACTGTAGATCGCTTCCGGAAAACCGCCGCCGACCTTGAATTCGCGAAGTTCGCTGCGGAGCGGATTCTTGCTGCCTTTTCTGGCAGTAAGAGGGAAATCCGTCTGAATCTCCCAGACACCATCCGTCTGCAGATGATAGAACGGCAACTCCGGATGGTAGGACCTGCGGGGAGGGCCGAACTCCTCGAGCAGCGCAGTGAGGGGCGCCTCGATTTCGTCAAACGGCAACAGACGTTCGCTGGCCGCTTGAAGACGACCGAGAGCGAGAAGGACCAGAAGCGGCTTGTGAGGGGCTCTTTCTTCGCCACGACGCCAGACGTTTAAGTCCTTGAACTGCCGCAAAATGGCGTCGGTCTTTGTCACACTTGCCACCAGCGTATCAGGTATGAAAACCGTCATTCGGAACGGATTGCCGAGTCGGCGATTTGCCCGGAATTGTCACCGTTCCGTTCTGTGACGAAAGCTCAAACCCCATATCTTCTCTGTTTCGATGAACGGCCTCGAGCGAGACATCCCAAATGGTTGGCTCATCGCATCGGCAAGGCGCCGATTATTCCCGATCCCGGTCTGGCAAATCGCGATGGGCCCATCCCACGTCGAAGCCCCCTCGTCGGATTGGTCAATTCCTATGACAGAGCGTCTTAGACAGGGATTCGCCGAAGTCTTCAGACACGACGCGGCCTCCCGCCCGGTCACACCACTCACGCAACTTTATTCCCCCGCCTATCAACCACTTCCCGCTGCGCCCTGCCGCATCCCCGCCCGCGCGGGTCCACAATGTGGTCGGTATGAAAAGAACCACCTCCGAAGCCCGTGCCGCAGCCTCGCGTGCCAACGGCTCCAAATCCCGCGGACCTTTGACCTTGCGAACTGTTCGACGCCCTCCATAACTTCCGCAATGCGCCCCGTCCTGCCGGATCGTGCGTTTCGCCGCCAAAGCGGCATGCTCAATCATTACGAGAGGGCTGCTGCAAAAAGGGGCGGTCTGGCTTTCGACACTGCGGGATGAACTGCATTCCGTCCTGCCGGTGGAGCGATTCCGCGTTTCTTCGTTGAAGGAACGCTTTTACGCCATTGCGCCGAGCCGCACATTCCCCAATCTGCTGGTCAAAACGCGAATCGCCCGCGCCACCCGGCCACGGTGAGGCAAGCGCCTTGGCCCGGGCCTGACGCAACAGCGGCCCGGCGGGAGTCGTCGCAAGATTTTACACTCTCACCGGAAATTCGGGACTGCATGCCCGAACGCATCTACCCTTCAGGCGATTTGCCAAACAGTCTGGCCGGCTACTTCGGAGGCGGTGTGCCGGACCAAAAACTCCCCAGCCACTCGAAGCCGAGTTTCGCCGCCTTCCCGGCCTTGCCCGCCACCCCGGCCAATGAGTTCTCAACGAAGACCGCCGAGGCCGTCAGTTCATCGATCACCATTCCCGATAACGCCCCGTCTTGTTGTGCCCCGGTGCCGGCCAGCAATTGGTTGACGAGTCGGTAGTATTCCTTTGGATTGTTGTCGAATTTTCCCTGAACCTTCAGCTTGTACAGAGCCTTCAGCGCTGCTGCCTCGCCAATATTCGTCGCATTGCTGAGCGTGGCCTGCTCCTGTTCTGCCCCTTGGATCGCGGTGTATAGCTTGACCCCTTCCTTGGCGACATCCAGCAACTTACCAGCCCCGTCCAATATCTGGCCGCCGGTCTTGAGCTTGCCGGCCAAATTGCTCGCTGCCTCCGATTTCTGGACCAGCTCGCCCACTCCTTCCGTTCCGTTGAGCGCCGTCGCCGTGTCGGGCACCAGCTTCGCAGCCTCTCCGAGTGAATCCTTGGCGGTCTCTTCGAGGCCCTTCGCGGCCGTATCCAGCACCTGTGCCGCACCGCTCGCATATGTGCTTGGCGCCGTCAGGACATCCTCCGGAGCGAACCCCGTCCAGTCCCCTCTGTTCAGCGGATCGTTTTTGGCGTACTGATAGGGATTTGCCTCGAGCGGATTCGCGATTCTCACCGGATCAGGCGAAATAAACCGCGCCGTCGTGCTGTCGTAATAGCGTGCCCGAACGTAATAAAGACTTGTCGCTCCCTCCTGCATCACGCCAAAAGCGCCCTTCCATACAAACGGATTGTCCGTCGTTCCCGTCCGGGTCGTCGTTTCTCCGTATGGCGTCACGCTGTAGCTGTCGGTCACGGCGCCGGAGTCGCCTGTAAGCAGCAGAGTCGACCCGCTCTCGTCGAAATGATAGAAGTGATGAGCGCCCGTGGCCGCATCGATTGCGAACAGCAGCGTCCCGTTCGGTGCATAAACGTAATAGGTCTGGTCCCCGGAAGCACCCTTCACCGTCGCCAGCGACGGCAGACTGGTTGCGTAATTCCAGACATAAGTGGATGTCACTCCTTGTGATGTCCGCGACGTCCGCAACCCGAATCCGTCGTAGCCGAGCGTGGCTGAACCATCCGCGCCCGTGTACCCTGTCAGTCGGGCGGCCGCGTCCCACGCGTAGGTGCGCAGCGTGTCGGCGTTTACTTCGCCGTTCCCGTCGTAGGTGAACCCTGCCACCTGTTCGGCCGCGTCATAGGACAGCGGCAGCACTCCCGGAGCCAGACTCGCCGGCGGCGCCGGCGTTCGCGTTTCCGAAATAATCCGCCCTGCCGCATCGCGCTGCATCGCAATTGATGCGCCGGCATCATCCACAACGGAAGACAAACGCCCGTCCGGATCATACGTGTACTGCGTCTTGTGTCCGTTCGAACGCGCGAGTGCCGTAAGCTGGTGAGCCACATCGTAAGCAAAACTCACGGATGCTCCCGTCCAGTCCGTGACACTCGCCGGCAGTCCTGCCGCACTGTAACGATAAGTTACGGTCTTGTTCGGTGCGTAGGTGATGGAGGCGATCCGCTCGTCCGCATCTCGCCCGATCGTCAACCCGTTCGAACCGGTCAGTGCGCCGTCCGCATCATAGGAGAGCACAATTCCCGGACCTGTCAGCAGTCGGTCGTCCGCGTCATAGGCGTAAGTCAGATTCGTCCCGTCCGAGTAAGCCCGGCTAACGATGTTCCCCGCCGGATCCAGCGTGAAATTTTGCGTTCCCAGCGGCGATTGCACCGCGCTGATTCTGCCGCGCGTGTCGTATGTGTAATTTATTGATCGCCCCAGTGGATCGGTACGTTGCGACAGCCGGCCTCCGCTGTCGTATGAAAATCCCCACGTCGATCCGTTCGGGTCTGTGAGTCCTGTCGGGTATCCCGATGCATCCCTCGTCAGCGTCACGCCGATCGGTGTCTTCCCGCCCACCGTGTAGCCCACTACCCGTCCCGCCGGATCATACTTTACCGCCGTCGTCACCCCGGTCGGATCGGCTGTCGAGACCGCTCGCCCCCGCTTATCGCGAACGATTGTGTACCTTTCCCCCACCGGAGTCGTGATCGTGACCGGGTGTCCGTCCGCGTCCAGCGTGAACGTCGTCGTGCGCGAGAGCGCATCCGTTATCGACACGGGCAGATCTTCATTGTTGTATTTGACCGTGGACCCGTTTCCGTTTGTATCCGCAATTTTCGTGAGTCGCCGGTTCGTGTCGAAAGTGTACGTCAGGGTCTCGCCTGCTGCCGCTACGGCAGTTTTCAGCAGTCCGGCTGCGTCGTACGTAAACGATGCGTTATGCCCGTTGGCATCCGTCGCCTTGGTAATTCGTTCGTTCGCGTCGTAGGTCTCGCCGGTTATTTTGCCGGTCGCGTCGGTGAGTGTTGCCACTTTGTTGTTGGCGTTAAAGCTCACCAGAGAATTGTTGCCGCGTTCATCGGTTCGCTTCAGAATGTTATCGCGATTGTCGTACGCATAGCTCCTCGTGTCGCCGTTGGCGAACTTGTTCTGCCGAATCCGTTTCTGTAAGTCATAGCTGTAGCTGGTCACGTTCCCGGCCGTATCCGTGACAGAAGCCAGCGTGGCGTCGGCGGCGTTGTACGCGTAGGTCGTCGTTCGCCCCAGCGGGTCCTGACTCGTCAGAATTTGTCCGCGCGAATTATACGTGTAAGCCCATGCTTTCCCGTCTTCGTCGGTTACCGATAACAGATTGCCTGTTGCGTCGTACGTCATCGACCAGGCGGCCCCGTCCGCAAACTGGATGCCGGTCAGGTTGTAAAACGTGAAAGGTGCGACTGTTTGCGCAGTCCACGTATAAGTTGTGGTGTTTCCCAGTGCGTCTGTCTCTGTTGCCAGATAGCCGGAGGAGCCCTGAAACGTCCGCGTCGTCTTGCCCCCCAGCCGGTCAGTCAGGCCGGTGATGTGCTGCTTCAAATCGTAGGTTACAGAGAGCGCGTTCCCGTACGAATCTGCATGGCTCGTGAAATCCGACACAATGCGGCTTGTGTCGGTGGTCACAACGCCCAGTGGGTCTTTCACTGTTGTGGAACCATCCGTGTTGTAAGTGAACGTTGTCGTGCTGCCGACGCTGTCCGACTGCGTCACAACGCGCCCCGTCGTGTCCCACGTCTGGCTGAACGGCTTGTTTCCCAGTGGAAGCGCGTGGCTCAGCATCAGGCCGTTCATCGTACTTGTCGTTGTATAAGTAAAGGACTCCGTGTTTCCGTTTGCGTCCGTGACCGATGTCAGATCCGTCCCGGTATAGTTGAACGTAACCGACCGCCCCGTCTGATCCGCAACCTTCGTTAGTGTGTTGTTAGCACCATAGGTGAGGGTCAGCAGCCGTCCGAGTCCGTCGCTTACCTGCCCCGTCGTTGTCCCGGAAGTCACCGTCAGAGTGTTGCCGTGTCGGTCCTGAATTGACGAAACCCCGATCGTCCCGCTCGTTCCCGAAAACGTGTAAATCAAATTCGTCCGGGAATCCAGAAACTGATAACTGTTGTTCGCTCCGCTTACCAGTTGGTAACTCACGGATTCCTGAGTAAGCGGCTGCCACGAGGTTCCCGATTGCTGGAACAGCAGGGTCTTTGCCCCCGGCAGCACCACCTCCGCGAACGGCGGAGTCAGGACGAGAGTTATCTGGAAGTTATGCATCCAGTTGTTGCCAAGCGCGCCTGACGCCCCGTTCGCAGCCAGCAGCGACCCGTAATACCGGCGGAACTCCAGCGGCAGCGGCCCGCCCAGCCGCAAATCGGCTGGAATCCCCGGCTCATACAATTCGCCTGTTGCGGTAGAGACCGGTTCTCCTGCCGCCTGGGCATTCGTGGCGACATATGTTCCTGGTCCCGCCACTGAGATCTGTTGCAGGAATGACTTCCGGATATCGTTGTCCAGCGCCGACAGCGTGCCCGTCCACCCGCCGCTTCCCACGTTCAGCTGGACCGTACCGGCAATCGTAGCTCCGGCAGGATTAACAGCCGACGGCGAAATCTGAAAATTGCTCGAGCCGATCAGCGAAAATGTAAAGTAGTTGCCCTGCGAAGAGGGCCCCACATTCAGGATGAAGGGCTGAATATAGTTATACGACCCGTTAACTGAGTCCCAAACGCCCGGGGGCAGCGTGAACGTAGTCGGTGCCTGAGCAACCAGACTGACTGCTCCAATCAACATCCCCAATATAAAAGTGATCTTCCGATTCGTCATGGTTGCACCGTAATCAAAGCGCCTGTGGTCGTTGAAATGCCGTTATAAATGCAGCCAACAGGATTATCTCCGCTGCTGGCCGCGGCCGGAACCGCGATATTGAGCTGATAGAGCCCTGGGCTGATCAAGCCTGCAAAGCTGACTGTTGCTGTGTTCGCCCCGATCCTACAAACCGGCAAACTCGGCAGGGAGCCGGATTGGCTCGACGAACCGTTTGTCAGCGTCCCGCTCGGCAGTCCGAATCCCACTGCGTAGGTAATAATCGTTTCGCCCGGTTTCGCCGGAGTCGATAAGCCCGGGTAGAGTGTGGACGGTCCAATCAGCGTGAAATCAGCGTGGGTCGCGGCCGTGTAGCCCTTTGCATTGAAGGTCAGGAAAGCAGGGGACGTGGCTCCCAGTGTCGCCGTAAACGCCGGACTTGCCGTGCTTCCGCTCGTCACCACGATCGCCACGGGCCCGGTCATATTGTCGAGCGGCGTCAGCACATTGATCTGATCGCTGGCACAAATCGTGCTCGTTGCCGCGCTGCAGAAAAAATAGACAAAAGCAGGCTTGCCGTTCACCGTTACACTGACGCCGTTCAACTGTGTCGGCAGTTGGCCGTTGGCGAAGGAAGGTGCTGTACTCCAGATCACGCCGCTCGCTGGTGTGGACGACGGTACCAGCCCCGCTCCCTTGATCACGATCCAGTCGTTCTGGGAAATGATCGGCCCGCCCGATGCGGTTGTCACGGAAGTGATGAGCGGCCCTGCAGCCGAACTCTTCACGGACCGGGAAGTCAGGTTCCCCGCATTGTCATAAACATAAGTGATGACAGAGCCGTTACCGTAATCGGCGCTGACCAGTCGCCCGGCGGAGTCGTAGGAGAAGTTGATGCTTGCGGCGGAACACAAGCACGAAAATGCGACGAGCTTGAAGAATCCCTTCATCATGGGACCTGAGCATAGCACGATTAAATGACGAGGCGAAACGCCAGGACTGCGGAGACGTTCGAATCTTTACAGGAATTTCGCGGGAGTCAGAATCGCACCGGCGTCGCCTGGATATAAGCTTTGACCATTGAATGATTCGCGGTGCCATGTCTGTCTGCATGTCAGGAACAGGCCGCCGGCGATGACGGAGTTCCGCCGACTCCGGGGCGAAGGGTTGCGAAGAGTTTCTTTACGCGAGAAAAATTGCCCGCTTTCGATTGCGGAACGCCCCTGCACAGAAACCATTCGCAGTGGTCCCGCAGCGCCGGGGAATGTAAAGTATTCTGCTCGGACTTTGTTACAGTTTCGACCGCTTCCGTTCGCTTCCCGATGAAACGACCCCGGCGGCAGCCCATTCCCCGGTCACACCACTCACGCAACTTTATTCCCCCGCATATCAACCACTTCCCGCTGCGCCCTGCCGCATCCCCGCCCGCGCGGGTCCACAATGTGGTCGGTATGAAAAGAATCACCTCCGAAGCCCGTGCCGCAGCCTCGCGCGCCAATGGCTCCAAATCCCGCGGACCTGTCACCGCCCGCGGCAAGTACAACTCTTCCCTCAACGCCTTCCGCCACGGAGCCCTCGCCAGCGGCCTCGTCCTCCCCGGCGAAAATCCCCAAATGTTCCAGGATCTCTACGACGGCTTCATGGAAGAGCACCAGCCCCGCACCCCCACCGAGCGCGCC
>CAIKMJ010000019.1 GCA_903828455.1 uncultured Acidobacteriia bacterium
CCCAGTGAGATGCCCAACTTGCTGCTGACCGTGCCTGAGGCAAAGGCGAAGCTTCCACAGGTTTTGAGAAGGCCTGCCAGAGGCGCTATGCGTGCAGCAGCAAAGACTAAAGCAAAAGACAAGGCGAAGGCGGAGGCCAAGGTCCCTGTGCACGAAGTACAAGACGAGGGGGAGGAAGAGGAGAACACAGAGGAAGATTTGGAGGCGCCGCCCACGCAAGAATACTCGGAGGACGGCAAGCCCCCTGGGGCACCAGCCCCTGCTGCTGAGCCTGCAGCAGAACTTGTGTTGAAGTACGCGAAGATGTGGTACAAGCCCAGCAACTCTGTCGGCATCAAGGAGCGCTTCCTGAACAAGGCGCAGATCTGCTACGTTCGGAGCCCGGATCAGACTTTCGGCGAGGATGCGTTGTGGGAGCTGGCAGATGGCGCCCTGGATCGCCTGAACAACGGGGGCAGACTGTCGAGGCTGTGAAGACCTGGTTGACTTCCCAGGGTGTGCGTGTCGCCCAGCCTGGGGTCCGGGGCTGAGGTCATGCATTTCTTCTTGTCACAGGCTGTGTGCACTCTATGACTGGATTGCCTAGATGTACGTCCGGAAAAAATGTTGACATCACGCATTGGGATCTGGATACCTACAGCAGCCCGCAACTGTCGCTGCATCCACAGCTGCGGCCTGCTGTAGGTATCCAGATCCCAACGCGTGTCTCCCAGCCTAGGGTCTGCGCCTGGGCCTGAAAGTCCGGAGGAAAATCTCGGCCCCTTGTCGGTTCGTCTTGCAGTTGGAAGTATGCTTTCATGACAGATGCACTGCAGAGGACGCAACATCATAATTTGGAGGCAAGTGTGACCTACGTTGAGAAGCGGAAAGTCTCTGGGGGCAGGGGGATGGGCGGGCACGGGCGCGGTCGGAGCCGGCGCGGTGAGGGCGGACGCGGTCGAGACAGAGAGGTCCGCCTGGCCGAGGCAGCGCGCGGGGGCGATCAGACAGAAGAACGCGAGGCCAAAGTATTGCAGCCGGGCCGGGAGAAGACCCGACCGACCGCGAAAGCCGTTGCGCGGTTCGTAGCGGCAGCTGACCAATTGGTTCATTCGGCGCCGAATGTGAATCCTGACGAAGACGATAGCAGAGATTTGCCCGCACGAAAGAGACACGTGGAGTGTGCCTGGTGGCGATGGTGCTCGCGGCGAGGGCCGGAAGCCTGTTGAAAGCGGGTCAGGCGGCCATATTTTCGGGCGTCGCGAAGGGTGCCGCGGGCGGCGGGGCGTGGTGGCGGGGAGGGGCTGAATAAACGGAGCCAACGGCGGGGGACGGGCCGGGGGAGCGGCGGGGAGAGGGAGCCGGGTTTTGAGCTGCGCGGCGGGTTCTGTCCTGAGCGGCGCGGCGGGCGTCGTCCTGGGCGGCGCGGCGGGCGATTTCCTGGGTGGCGAGGCGCTGGAACTGCAGGCTGCGGAGCATCTCGATGTCCTTATGCACGGAGCGCTGGATGCGGGACATGTAGAGGCTCATCAGGTTGAAGGACTTGTCTTTGGCGGCGAAGGCGGCGGCGAAGTGGAGAATGTCGTCGGTTTCGGCGTCGGACGAGGCGTCGCCGGGCTCGTGGCCGGTTTCGACGAGGTCGAACATGGCGCGTTCGATGGCGGCGGCGCGCTGGAGGCGCCAGGAGTCGGAGACGATGCGGTCGGCGATGACGCATTCGAGGGCGGTGGCGGGGGCGAGGTCGGGCATGAGAGTGTCGGAGAAGCGCACGTAAGCGGCGTGCTCCTCGGGGGTGCGGATGACGACCTGGCCGGTGAGGCCGTGACGGTAAGAGTTGCGGCTGGCGATGCGTTTGCCGGATTCGGTGACGGGTCCGGTGGAGAGCCGGGAGTTGGCGCGGTTGGCTGCGATTTGCTGTGGCGATGCCATGGGAAAGATCCTTTGCTGAATTGAGATGGGGCAAGATGCCCGGTCCAGAATTAGCACGGGGCGGCGGGAAAGCCGGGAGGGACGGGAGGGCGAGGAGGGAGCGGGCGGGCGGGAAGTGGCGGGGGATCAGCGGGATGGCGGGAGCGGAGAAATATTTGCGGGGGTTGTGACCGGGTTCGCGGGTGCCGGGCGGGGTAGCGAGACCAACCACGCTGCGTTGGGGGGGCCCGGGCCGTGATACAGTGGCCGAAAATCGATTGCTCCCGCGGAGATGAGAGCGCGGAGATGAGAGCGCGGAGATGAGAGTTCGCGGGCGCGCTCCATACTGAGAGACAGTGCAGAACTGAGAGACAGTGCAGAATCCAAACGGCCTCGGCGGGAACAGGAACGGTGAATCCGGAAGGCCGGCGCTCCGGCGGAGGCCGCGCGGGAGCCGAAACGGCGAAGCGGGCGCGGGCGCGCGCAGGGCGGGAAGCGCGACGGTTCGGGCCGCCGAAGGGATGGCGTGACGGGGATGGCGCGCAGAGAGGAATCGGGCGCCGGCGCGAGCGGGATGCGGTATATGGACCGGGATTTCGATGGTTCGGCGCGGCCGCCGTTTTACCTCGACGAACATTTCCATCAGCGGTATCTGGAAACCGGCGAACTGGTCACGTCGGAGACCGTGGCGACGGTGCCGGGACGCGTGGAAGACGCGCTGGCGCTGGTGAACGGGCCGTGGACCTGGTGGGACTTCGGGCGGGTTACGCAGTACCGGGAACTGGAACGCGGCGGAAGCGAGCAGGTGCTGGCGCCGGTGTGGTGGTTCATCACGCGGGTGCGGCTGCACATTTATCCGGCGCAGGAGCTGCACGATGCAGAGGGGGTGCGGATCCCGATTCGGCTGAGCCGGCACTTCAACGGGGCGGCGACGTTCGACATCTGGAAGAGCGGGCCGGGGCAGATCCGGCTGCGCGGCCGGTTCCACGGCGTGGAGGCGCACGTGCCGTTCACGCCGCCGCAGGTGGCCTGCCGGATGCATCTGCGGGCGGAGGCGGGCCGGATGCCGTTTCCGTTCCGGACGAACGGCGGGTGGCGCGGGCTGGTGCGGGAGCTTCGGGAACGGGCGGGCGCGGGTTAGCGGGCGGGATCAACGGGCGGGATCAACGGACGCGATCAGCGGGCGCGATTAGCGGGCGCGGGTTAGCGGGCGCGATTAGCGGACGCGATTAGCGGGCGCGGGTTAGCGGGCGCGATTAGCGGGCGTAGATGCGGAGTTCTTTGCCGTCGGCGAGAAGGACGCGTTCGAGGCGGACGATCTTCTGGCCGTCGGCATACTGATAACCGATGCCGGTGATGACGTCGCCGGGCTTGACGGTGGTTTTGCTCCAGCCGTTGGCTTCCATGCGAATGATGGCGGGACCGCCGACGTGCCATTTTTCGGTGGAACCATCGGCGCTCTGCACGTTCAGGATGAACATGGGGTGGGGGTTGGCCCACTGGACTTCGGTGACGGTGCCTTTCACGGTGACGAGGCGGTCGTAGCTGACGGGCCAGGAGTGGTGCGCGGAGAGGGGCGCGGCGGCGAAGGCCAGCAGGAGGGCGAGACAGGCGGGGAGAAAGAGCTTCTTCATCGGGAGTTCCTCCGGGGAACTATTCCAGAGCATATCGCAGATTCCGGGGCCGGGATGCGGCGGATGGCTCGTATGGGGGATTGCCCGGCCGGCCGTTGCTCCAGACTTGGGGTGGACGAAGCGGGGTGGACGAAGCGGGGTGGACGAAGCGGGGTGGACGAAGCGAGGTAGACGAAGCGAGGTAGACGAAGCGAGGTGGAGCGATGCGGAAGCTGGTTGTGGCGTTTTGTTGCGCTGCCGGGTTGTTGCCGGCGGCGGTGACGGTGCGGATCGATTACCCGAAGCAGGGGCAGGAAATGGGAATGATTGCGGAGGCGTCGGGCACGGCTTCGACGACGACGGGAACGATTGTCTTGGTGGAGGGGCGGCTGGACGGGGGCGCGTGGGTGGCGGCGAGCACGGCGTGGATTTATGCGATCTATGCGAAGGACATGAGCGAGGGGGAGCACACGTTCGAGGTACGGGCGACGGACTCGAAGAAGAATCAGGGCGCGGCCGGGCCGGTGAGGTTCCGCGTTTTTCATACCAGGGCGGAGTGCAGCCACACGCTGGTGAAAGAGGGCGTGTACTGCGAAAAGGGAACGACGGAGACGAAGAGTGACGCGGACACGATCGGCAACACGTTCGGCGACGGGTATCGGGCGGGAGACGTGATTGTGGCGATGGTCGGATCGATGAACCGGCACGTGCCGTTCCGGGGGCCGGAGATTGGCAATACGGCGGGATACAAGTGGAACTTCTGGGGCACGCAGTCGACGCTGGAGACCGATGACGATCTGGTGCAGAACGCGTTGTGGTGGGCGGTGGTTCCGGCGACGAGGAGCGAGGCGGACACGATCACGATTACGCATAAAGACGGGGGGCAGCACATGGGGACGCATCCGAACCACTTCGGGTCGTCGAGATTCATGGTGATGGGAACGGTGGTGTACAGCGGGCTGGGGGCGATGTCGGGACCGGGGAGAAAGGCGTATGGGTGGACGGGATACAGGAATCCGCCGGGGCCGAACGAATCGGGGCCGTATCCGGTGGCGGTGGGGGATGTGGCGATTGGATTCTGCTGGGGGGCGCCGACGCGGGCGGTGCCGGGGACGAACTGGAAGACGCGGCTGATGGAGATTGCGCGTCCGTTCATGATGGTGAACGACTGGGTGGCGGACGGGACGACGGCGAATGCGCGGTGCGAGTCGAATCCGGAGGGCTTCACGACGCTGGCGGTGGCGTTTCATGCGGCCGGGCGGACGGCGGCGGGGCGTTAGCGGCGGGGGGGCGACGGGAAGAGGGGCGGGTAGTGTTGCCAGGTCGGCGCCGGCGCCCCGGAACCGTGAGCCAGTCGGGGGGCGCCGGCGGAAGGGGTACCGGGGGCATCCACTTCGGAAGGAGCCCCGGTACGAGCCGGAGGAAGAAGTTACTTACAGAGGCTGACCGTCCCGGTGTAGGGGGAGACGGCGGTGCCGGAGGTCTGGGTGCCGCCGGTCAGATAGAGCTTGTTGCAGACGAGGGTCTGGCTGGGGGCGCTGGCGGAGGCGCCGCCGCAGTGGCTGACGGTAGCGCCGGGGACATAGATGACGCCGGTAATTTTTTGCGTGGAACCCGCGGTGAGGGTGCATCGATTGGTGTTGCCGCTGTCCTGATAAAGGGTGACGCCCTTGCAGGTGCCGCTGGTGGGAGGAGTCAGGGTGACGTTGCCGTGGGTGATGTTGCATTGACCCTGGCCATTCTGATTGCAGACGTGAAGAGTGACGCCCGATCCGGTGACGGTGCCGGTTGTGTTGATGTTGATGTTGCCGTGACAGTGGTAGGTGCCGGGGTTGAGCGTGACGGAGGCGCTGCCGGTGATGTTGATATCGCCGCAGTAGGTGCCGGGGTTGAGAACGTTCTGGCTCGCGTCGCCGGAGGAGAAATTGGTGCTGCTCTGGTTAAACCACCACCACCAGCCGCAGCCGCTGTCGCCCGACGGGGTGGGCATGTTGCAGTAGGGATCGGTTTTGGCTGAGCCGCCGCACTGGGGCTGGGGGGAGATGGTGGAATGGCCGTTCTGCTGGCAGCCGCCGACGATGTGGGTGCAGTGGCCGCCGGTGTGGGAAATGTTGTCGCCGCCCTGGAGCTGGACGGCGGCGGGGTCGCTGGAGTTCACGTAGACGTCGGTGTTGGTGCCGACGTTGGCGGTGCCGTCCGTCGTGACGGTGCCGGGACCGGAGCCGAGAACGTAAACCGAGCCGGCGGCGGCGGCGGAGGTGGTGGCGGAGATGGCTTCGGAGTTGACGGCCATGGTGGAGTGGCCGAGGACGGCGGAGAAGAGCTGGGGGAGGCTTTCGGAGATATCGACCTGAACCCAGTAGTCGGTGGTGACGCCGTTGGAGGTGCTGCCGGCGCCGGAGCTGACTTTGACGACCTGATTATGAGAGCCGTCGGTGAAGCCGTTGGCGGTGGCGTATTGGCAGGCGGTGGTGAGCGAGGTGGTGCCGGTGAGCGAAGAGCAGTTGGTGGGGGTGGACTGGCAGATGACGCCGTTCTGGCCGCAGACGGCTCCGTTGACTTTGGCGTAGGAGGAACCGGCGAGGGCGGCGGCTTCGGTGGCGGACTGGGCGAGCTGCTTACGGTAGTAGGCCCAGCCGATATCGGTGACGAAGCCGAGGACGCCGCAGAGCAGCGTGAGGGAGAGCGTCATCATGAGGGCGGCGTAGCCGCGGCGGCGGTTGCGGAGAGCGCGGGGGGTGGCGGGAAAGGGATTCATCAGAACACGATCCTTTGCGTGGAGGTTGCGCCGAGGGTGAGGACACCGGTGGAAGTCGAGACTTTGGATGGCCAGAACATGGTGATGGGGTTGTTCATGGTGTAGGTGGCGGAGACGGTGATGTCGTTGCCGACGTTGTAATCGCCGTTGGTGGCGGGCGGGAACTGGGTGCTGCTGCTGGTGCAGGTGTTGACGGGCCGGCAGGCGGTGGAGGAGTTGGCGCTGGCGATGGTGACGTTGAGTTTGGAGGGGTCGAGGCCGACGCCTGTCTGTTCGATATAGCTGGCGATGTTGCCGATGGTGATGGCGCAGGAGTTGCCGTTGGAGCAGTTGTAGCCGTGAGCGGTGACGTATTGGGCGACGATCTGGACGGCTTCGGCCATGGTGTGGTACTGCCACATCATGAGGGAGGCTTCGAAGACCGAGATGGTCAGGAAGAGAACGGGCACGCCCATGAGGATGAACTCAAGCAGCAGGCTGCCGCGGCGCGAGTCGCACAGGGAAGAACGGCGCGAGGCGCACAGGGAAGAACGGCGGGAGGCGTTCCGCGGGAACGAAGTTTCGGCGGTGGCGGGGCTGGACGGTTTCAATTCTGCAACCTCATTTCAACGCTGCGGGTGGCGGAAAACTGCGCGGGCAGGATTCCGGGGATACCCGCGAGGACGGGAAGACTATAAGTGACGGTGACAGTGGAAGCGGAGGCGCCATCGGGGCCGGTGACGGCGGCGGCGGTGACCACGACGGGGCTGGCGGCGCAGGTTGTCAGCGTGGAGGGCACGTTGGGAAGATTGCGGACCTGGCTGAGAACGTAGCGGCAGGCGGTGGTGGAATCGGCCGCGGTGGTGGAACTGGAAGAAGTGTAGAGGCTGGCGACACGGGCGGCGCTCTGGATGGAGATCAGAGAGTAGCAATACATGCCCATGTCGACGGCGCCGAGGAAGAGGAAGATGTACCAGGGAGCGAGGAAGGCGAACTCGACAATGCTGTTGCCCGAGCGGCGCTTGTTCCGGTGGCTCCGTACGACTGTCATAACTATAAATTCGGGCATTCAGGGAAATCCTGCAATGGCGCCGGTACCACTTCCGAGCTTAGGGGGAAGACCCCGATAACCGCTAGTTAGCAGTTCGTTAGAAGGCTTGTAGCTGTGACATTGGAGTTATTGAAAGAGGAGGGGGGCGGGGCTGCGGGGCGGGGCCGCGGGAGTGGCGATGGACATTTGTCGCTGAAAGGGCTAAACTGTGCGATATGTTGGAAATTCGTCTCTGCCTTAGTGGTTCACTTCACGCATGATTCCAGGCCGCAACTTCCCGCCTCGCCGACCCAGCCGCCGCGAAAACGTTAACGAAACGATACGAGTCAGAGAAGTCCGGGCTGTATTTCCGGATGGCACCGCCGAGGTGATGCCGACTTCCGCTGCCCTGCGCCGGGCGCAGGAGCTGGGACTGGACCTCGTTCTGGTGTCGCCGACGGCAGTACCGCCGGTGGCCAAAGCCGTGGACTACGGCCACTATCAGTACGAGATGAAGAAGAAGTCGCATGAGGCGAAGAAGAAGCAGCATGTGGTGCTGGTGAAGGAGCTGAAGTTCCGGCCCAACACCGACGATCACGACTACGACTTCAAGAAGAACCATGCGATCCGGTTTCTGCAGGAAGGCAACCGGGTCAAAGCAGTGGTGCAGTTCCGCGGACGCGAGATTGCGCACACGGACCTGGGACGGAAGCTGCTGATGCGGTTTGCGGCGGATCTGGCGCAGTACGGAGCAGCGGACGGGATGGCGCGGATGGAAGGCCGGAATGCGCATATTCTGATCAGTCCGGTGAAGGCCGTACCGCCGCCGAAGGCGCCGAAGCCGCAGGGGACCGCGCAGCCGAAGCCGCAGCAGACGCAGGCATCGGGCGAGGCGAGCCCGGTGGCGGCAGAGCCGGCGCAGCCGACACCGGCCGAGAGCTAAGTCCGCGCCGGGCGCACAGCACCGGTAATACAGAAGCGGCAGTTCAGAACAGGAAGACCGGGAATTCAGGACGGCCGCGCCGGGGGCAGCCGCTCGAAGGGTGAGCCGTGCGAAGCCGTCCTGCAGGAGCGGCACGTCATGGAGTAGGCTGGGAGACTATGCGGGAAAAACTTCTTGCGCTGCAAAAGCGGATCCTGGACGGGGCGCGGGCCGCGGGGCGGGCGCTTTGGGTGCCATCGCTGCTTTTTCTGCTGAATCTGGGGATTGTGTGGCAGCTGTTTACGAGCCAGTTCATCGACCAGATGGGGTCGATCGAAGGCGTCTTCATGACGCTTTCGCAGTACATTAAGGCGAACGGCGCCGGCTACAACTGGTTTCCGCTGTGGTGGTCGGGGATGCCGCTGCAGCGCACGTATCAACTGGGGCTGCCGGGGACGGTGGCGCTGATTTCCACGCTCAGCGGGGTTGCGGTGCCGCAGCTTTATCACGCGACGGTGGCAGTGGCGTATGCGCTGGGCGCGGCGGCGTTCTATTTCCTGGTGATCGCGCTGACGGGGAGCCGGAAGACGGCGATCCTGGCGGGGCTGGCGTTCACGCTGTTCTCTCCCTCCACTTACCTTTCGTGGGCCGTTCACACGGACTCGGGCAGCTGGCTCGCGCTGCGGCGTTTTCAGGTGCTGGCGCAGTACGGCGAGGGGCCGCAAATAACGGGGCTGATGCTGGCGATGCTGGCGACGGGGCTGCTGCACCTGGCGATCCGGAAGCGGACGGCGGTATCGGGCATGATGGCGATGCTGGCGATGGCGACGGTGCCGACGGTGAACTGGGCTTCGACGGTGCTGCTGGGGATGGCGTGCGGAACGTATGTTCTGGCGATGGGCTGGAAACAGTTGCGGAAGAGCGTGTGGCGGCTGCTGGCGATCGTGATCGGGGCGGCGGCGGTGGCTTCTCCGTTCGCCATGCCGTCCACGGTACGGATTGCGTTCGAGGCGGCCAATGAGCTTGCGGGGCAGCAGGGGACGGCGGGAGCGATGAAGGTTCCCGGCCTGGTGCTGCTGGCGGCGGGGCTGATTGGAGCGCGGGTGTGGACGGGGCGGCGGAACTGGAGCTTCGAGAGGCGTTTCGTGTCGCTCTTCCTGTTTGCGACGGCGTGGATTGTGTTGCCCGCGCAGTGGGCGGGCGTGCGGCTGCTGCCGCAGGTGGAGCAGTATCACGTTGCGCTGGAGATTGCGGTGTGGCTGACGGCGGCGCTTTTCGTGCCCGGGCTGGAGATCTGGAAGAAGCGGCCGGAGCTGGCGCGCCAGGCGATGATTGCGGTGGCGGTGGTGTGCTGCGCGCAGACGGTGCATGCGCGGCTGTATGCGGACGGACTGACGCGGCCGGCGAAGATGAACCGGACGCTGGAGTACCAGTCGGCGAGGTTCGAGGAGCTGACGCTGGCGCGGGCGCGGGTGATGGCGTCGGGGTCGCAGTCGAACTGGATGAATTTGTTTACGGGGACGCCGCAGATGACGGGGTGCTGCGACCAGTCGCAGGCGAACGCGGCGTATTTCAGCGCGCGATCGGTGCTGACGAAAGGCTACCGGACGGAGGCGGAATCGGCCGATTACGGGCTGCTTTGGCTGAAGGCGTTCGCGGTGAAGGCGGTGGCGATGGGCGGGCCGAAATCGCGCGGCTATTCGAGGGACTTTGCGTTTCCGTACGAATTCAAAGGGAAGCTGACGGGGATCTTTGAATCGGGAGACGATGCGATGTATCTGGTGCCGCAGAGGGCGCCGAGCATTGCGCGGGTGGTGAGGACGAGCGATCTGGTGAAGCACGCGCCGGAGAGCGGGGTCGACGTGAAGGAGTTGCGGCCGTTTGTGGCGGCGCTCGACAACGACGCTCTGCCGATGGCGAATTTTCACTGGACGGGCATCAATTCGGCGACGGCGTTTGCGGTGATGGAGCCGAAGCAGGCGATGTCGGTGGCCGAGTCGTGGGATCCGGGGTGGAGCGCGACGGTGGACGGGCGGCCGGTCAGGATGTATGCGGACGGGCTGGGGCTGATGGTGCTGGAGCCGAAGTGCGACGGGGCGTGCGAGATCCATCTGAGCTGGGCGCCGGACCGGGAGCCGCGGGTGACGCTGGTGGTTTCGATTACGGCGCTGGCGATCGGGCTGGGGCTGGTTCTGTGGGAGTGGAACAAGCAGAACTTCGGGCTGAAGCCGGGCTGGTAACACGGCGGGGGGGAGGGCGTTCATTGCGCCGCGCCGAGGGGTCCGCTAAAATGAAAGATTGGTTTGGCTGCGGGTGGCGGTTTGCCGACGCACGTTTCGTCAGCCGAAACAGGAACCCATCCTGAAAGTTCATCTCCGGAGAATTCATGGCCGAAGTACAAAAACACTTATTCACGTCTGAATCCGTAACCGAAGGGCATCCCGATAAGGTTGCCGATCACATTTCCGACGCCGTGCTGGACGCGGTGCTGGCGCAGGACCCGACCGGGCGCGTGGCGTGCGAGGTTCTCGTCACGACGGGCATCTGCGTCGTCTCCGGTGAAATCACGACGACGTGCAACATCGACGTGCCGACGATTGCGCGCGATACGATCCGCGAGATCGGCTACACCGATGCGGCGTTTGGTTTCGACGGCAATACGTGCGGCATTCTGAACATGATTCAGACGCAGAGCCCGGACATCGCCATGGGCGTTGACACGGGCGGCGCGGGCGACCAGGGTCTGATGTTCGGCTTTGCGTGCGACGAAACGCCGGAGCTGATGCCGCTGCCGATTCAGCTGGCGCACCGGCTGACGGAACGGCTTTCGAAGTCGCGCAAGAGCGGCGAGCTGACGTATCTGCGGCCGGACGGCAAGAGCCAGGTTTCGGTGGAGTACGAGAACGGCAGGCCGGTGCGGATCGATGCGATCGTGATTTCGACGCAGCATGGTCCGGAAGTGACGACCGAGCAGCTGCGGGCGGACGTGCGGAAGTACATCATCGACCCGGTGGTGCCGCAGAACATGGTGGACAAGGACACCAAGTATCACATCAATCCGACGGGGCGGTTCGTGATCGGCGGACCGAACGGCGATACCGGACTGACGGGCCGCAAGATCATTGTGGACTCGTACGGCGGGATGGGGCGGCATGGCGGCGGCGCGTTTTCGGGCAAGGATCCGACGAAGGTGGACCGCTCGGCGTGCTACATGGCTCGCTACATTGCGAAGAACATTGTGGCGGCGGGCCTCGCGACGAAGGCGGAAGTGCAGCTGGCGTACGCGATCGGCGTGGCGGAACCGGTTTCGGTGATGGTGCATACGTTCGGCACGGGCGTGATTTCGGAAAACCAGCTGACCGAGCTGGTGCGGGCCACGTTCCCGATGACGCCGAAGGGCATCATCGAACACCTGAAGCTGCGGCGGCCGGTGTACCAGAAGACGGCGGCGTTCGGACACTTTGGGCGGACCGGCGACGGTTTCACCTGGGAACTGACGGACAAGGCGGCGGAACTGAAGGCCGGCGCGGAGAAGCTTGCGGCCGCGGGCGTAAAGTAAGACTCGCCGCGGGTGAGTAGGGGAGAAGGCCGGCTTCGTGCCGGCCTTTTTTCGTTGGCGCGGGGTTGGTTGGAGCGGGGTTTGTTGGAGCGGGGTTTGCTGGCGCGGTGTTGGTTGGCGGGAGGGGCGTGGGGTTGGGCGTCGCGGGATTGGGCGTCGCGGGAGCGGGGTTCGGCTGGGCCGGGGCTTTTGCGCGGGAGATGACGGAGGATTGAGCTTATGTGCGCGTGCGGATGTTTTCTGCTGGCGGCGATTGCGGCCGCGCTGTACTACACGGTGATCCACGGGATGTGGATGGCGGCGGCGGGCGTGGTGGTGGCGGCGGCGCTGATTGGCCTGTTCGGGAAGAAGGCGGCCGGGGCGCGGAAGTAGAGCGGCGGAAGGGCGGGCCGGGTCAATAGTACGCCTCGAAAACGCGCGTGAGCGCGACGGCGGCGGAGACGAGTACGAAGGCGGCGCAGATCGCGACGGGGATGGCGGGTCGGACGCGCATGCGGCGACCGGAGAGCGCGAGCAGCAGGGGCGGGGCGAGGGTGATGAAGTAGCGGCCCTGGACGGCGGGCACCAGCGCGGCCGGCGAGCCGAGCATATCGGCGAGGAGGTGTTCCTGCCGCAGTTCGATAGTCCAAAGCAGCACGAACACCGATACGAAGGCGGCGATCGCGGTGAGGGCGCAGAGGGCGCGCTGCGCGAGGGTGAGGCGCATTTGGGCGGCGAAGAGGGCGGTGGCGGCGAGCAGGGCGAACCAGGAGAAGACCAGCCAGTCGGGCACATCGATGGCGAGCCAGCCGAGGGTGCCGACGAATTCGATGGCGTACATGGAGGATTTCACCTGCCAGGTGCGGAGCAGGATTCCGGCGAAGGCGAGCGGCTGGTGAAGGATGAAGGCGGCGTTCTGAGGCGGGAAGATGTTGTCGCGGGCGCGGGCGGCGGCGAAGGCGGCAAGGTTGGGGCGGTTCAGGAACTGGCAGAGAGCGGCGGCGAGCAGGATGGCTCCGCAGACGAGGGCGATGGCGAGCAGTTTCCTTTGGAGTGAACCGAGGCGGGCGGCGGGAATCAGCAGGAGCAGCAGACAAAACCACAGATTGAATTTGCAGAGCGAGGCGAAGAGCAGAAGGGCTCCGGCGGTGGCGAAGCGGCGCGTGGAAACGGCGGAGAGGCGGGGGTCGAGCGCGAGGTAAAGGACGTAAGCGAAGAAGAGGAAGGCGGTGGCGAAGGCGGGAGAGTCGGCCGAGACGGAGGCTGCCTGATGGAGCGTCATCGGCATGAGGGCGAGACAGAAGAGGGTGAGGCGGCCGGCGGGAATGATGCGGAGAGCGACGTAAACAAGCGCGAGATAGAAAGCCAGGTTGAGGAGACGGGCGGCGAAGAAGAGAACAATGGGGGGCTGGGCGAAGAGCCGGGCGATGGCGACGCCGGCGCCGGAGAGCAGGTACGGGGCGCAGTTGTAAATGTTGGCGGAGACGTTGGCGATCTGCACTTCCCCGCCCTGGCGCGGCGGGTGGAGAAGCGCGAGGTAATCGCGGAAGTGAATGGAGCGGACGGCTTCGACGTTCGGCGGGAATGCATCCTGCAACTGACTGAGCGCGGCGGGGACGGTGAGGTGCAGCGGCGCGAGGCAGGAACCGCCGGAGAGGGCGTAGGCGCGGTAGAGGTGGGCCATCTCATCGGGCACCTGCAAAGGGGCGACGAGGAAGGCGAACAGCAGTCCCAGCGGGCAGCCCAGCAGGAGGAAGAGGCGGGGCAGCGAGCCGGTGGCGTCCCAGGCGAGAAAGCGCGCGGCAAGAGCGTGGCGGCCGGCCGAAGGGCCGCAGGGCGAGGACCGCGAATCGCTATGGTTGTTTTGCATTGGCCAATGGCTGCGGCCATCTGCATCGGGGCGTCGGGGCGCGGGGAGTGCCGCTTCGTCGGGGAAGCGGCGCCGTTGCGGAAGTCAGGCTGAGTTTAGCACGCGACCGGGAGGGCGGTTCGCGGCAGGAATTATTCGCTGGCCGCGGCGGAGCGACTGGCGAAGAAGTTGGGCGCGGGCCGCGGGACGAAAGCAGGGGAATGCGACGCGGCAGGGGCACGACGGGCAAGGGCGGCGGCAACGGTGGGCGGCGCTTCGGACTGGCTGACGGGGGTGCCGCTGCCGATGGAGAGCAGGGCCTGGGCGGTGGAGGAATCGGGGCCGTAGACGGTGAGCGAGTAGTCGCCGGCGGTGAGACCCGCGGGGATCTGGAAATTGATCTGGTAGAGGCCGGCGAGCGTGGGGGCGAGGCCGGCGAAGAAGTACTGACCGGTGGCCTGGGTGCTTCCCTGCGAGTTGGTCAGATAAACGGACGGCGTGTTGACGGCAAGGCTGAGGGGGCTGACGGGGCCGGGCGCGCCATCGGGCGAGGTCGGGTAAACCGGACCGAGGCCGGTGAGGTAGAGCTGCACGTATTCGCCGGGCTGGGCGGGGTTGGTGGGGGTGACGACTTTGCCGGTGGAGTTGTGGACGGCGGCGGCGTAGCCGAGTCCGTTGGCGGTGAGGGTGAAGACGCCGGGGTCGGTGGTGCGGACGAACTGGGTGACGGCGTTGGAGAGCGCGCCGTTATTGATGACCTGAATTTTTTCCACGCTGAAGGGGTTGGCGGAGGGGGCGATGACGGAGATCTGGGTGGGGCTCACGTAGTAGATGGGAGCGGGGACGCTGTTCATCAGAACCTGGACGTTGCCGAGCGTGGTGGGGAAGGGCGCGCTGGTGGCGACGACGGTGGAGGAGGCGAGTCCGGAACCATAGATGGTGATGAGTTCACCGTTGGCGATGCCGGCGGTGAAGGGCGCGGCGCTGGCGGAGTTGGTGACTCCGTTGGGATAGATATAGGGGCCGTTGATGGCGGTGGTGACAAAAGACGGAGCTTTGAGCGCCACGCTCAGGTTGAGATAGGGGAAAACGCCGGAGCCGATGCGGATGGAGCCGGTGGAGTTGAGCCAGTATTTGGTGCCGATGGAGTCGGTGTAGCTGCCTGAGGAGATGGCGGCGGGGTAGGAGGCGGTGTAGGTGCTGGTGCTGCTGGGTGTGGTGTTGAGGGTATCGAGAAGCCGGTCGGCCTCCACGGCGGTGCCGGCGCTGGCGCTGAAGGATCCGTAATAGGTATCCAGATAGCCGTAGCCGGAAGCGAGGCTGGCGGCGTCGAAATCGAGGCCGGCGGCGTAGTAAAGGCCGGACAACTGGGGCGAGGCGCCGCTGGCCGGGTTGCGGATGCCGACGAGCATATCGAAGCCGTTGGGGGAGCCGCCGAAGAAGAAATTGCCATCGGGCGAGAAGTACAGATATTCCTGGCCGGAAAAGAAGAGCGAGTTACTGGAAACGGGGAAGGTTACGATGGCCGCGCCATTGTTGAAGTTGTATTTGACGTTGTTATAAGCCTGGTTCTGCACGGCGGTGGCGCCGGCGAAGTATCCGGTGACGCCGACGCTGCCGAGCGAGCCGGCGCCGTTGGGATTGAGCGCGAAGCTGAAGCTGGTGTTGTAAGCCGAGCCGCCGGAGAGGCCGGAGGTGCCGGGAAGAAAGCCGACGCCGGTGTAGCTGCCATTGAACGAGGAGTTGCCGGGAAGGGGCGAGGCGACGGGCGCGCCGATGATCATCTCGTTAAAGCCGCCGGAGTTGGGGCCGGCGGGCTCGGTGGCGCTGCCGATGAGGACGCCCTGCGAAAACAGAATGTAGGTGGTGTCGCTGCTGACGGCGGGCGAGGTCATGTAGCCGAAGCCGCTGGCTGAAAGAACATATTTGCCGCTGGCGGAGAGGCCGCCGGTCTGGCAGGAGGTGGTGCAGTCGATGGCCTGGCCGCCGGGGATGGCGTAATTGCCGTTGCCGTCGAAGGTGATGTTGCCGTAAAAGGCGAACGATTCGCTGAGATCGCCGGCGCTGTCGCCGACAACCTGAACAACCTCGCGGAAATAATAAGTTCCGTTGAGCAGATTGTTGCCGGAATTGTCGAACGGGATCTGGGCGGCCAGAGGCAGGGCCGCGGCGAGCAACAAAGCAGCGCGCGCGAGTTTGTTCATCATCACAAGTTTATATGCGCTGGAAGGCAGTCCGGTTACGGTCCGGCCGCGATTACGGGCGCGAACCGATGGCGAGGATGGTTTCAAACGCCGGGGTCTGTTTTTCGCGGTCCACAATCCAGCTCTCCACTCCGGTAAAACCGGCGGCGGCGAGGAAGTTGCGGAGTTCGACTTCGGAGAAGCCGAGCCAGGTGTCGGCGTAGAGTTCGCGGGCCTGCTCGAAGGAGTGGCGTTTGAGATCGAGGATGACGATGCGGCCGCCGGGCTTGAGGAGGCGGAAGGCGGCGGCGACGGCGCGGTCGGGGTGGAGGGCGTGGTGGAGGCTTTGGCTGAAGAAGGCGATGTCGAGAGAGGCGGGGTCGATGGGCGGGGCTTCGAGATCGCCGAGGCGGTATTCGAGGTTGGTGAGACCGTTTTCGCGGGCGAGGCGGGAGCCGAAATCGACCATATTTTGGGAATTGTCGACGGCGATGACGTGTTTGGCGCGCTGGGCGAGGAGCTGGGAGAAGGTCCCTTCGCCGGCGCCGAGGTCGCCGATGACGAGGGGCGGCATGAGCTGGAGCAGGGTTTCGGCGAGGCCTTTCCAGGAGCGGCCGGGGACGTACTGGCGGCCGAACTTGCCGGCGAGGGCGTCGAAGTAGGTGCGGACGCGGTCGCGGCGCTTGTCGAGAGTCAGCTGGAGGGCCTGGGAGTCGGCTTCGGCCTCGGGGATTTCGCGGGCGGCGGCATGGAGGATATCGATAATCTGCCGATCCTTTAATCGATAGAGGCTATTCTTGCCTTGTTTGCGGTCTTCGACGAGGCCGGCCTGGCGGAGTTGGGCGAGGTGGGTGGAGATGCGGCTTTGGCCGGTGGCGAGGATCTCCTGGAGTTCGGCGACCGACAGCTCTTCGCGTTCGAGCAGGAGCAGGAGGCGAAGGCGGCTGGGATCGGCGAGGAGGCGGAGGGATTGCAGGATTGCCATGTAGGGATCGGCCTGCTAATATATCAACATATCTTGATTCATTGATACAAGGAGAAAACGTTTTGAGCACAGCCACGTTGCCGTCGGTGGGAACCGACTATAAAGTCGCAGACATGAAGCTGGCCGAGTGGGGCCGCAAAGAGATCACGATTGCCGAGCAGGAGATGCCGGGTCTGATGTCGATCCGGCGGAAGCATGCGGCGACCAGGCCGCTGCAGGGCGTGCGTGTGACCGGATCGCTGCACATGACGATTCAGACGGCGGTGCTGATCGAGACGCTGGTGGATCTGGGCGCGAGCGTGCGCTGGGCGAGCTGCAACATTTTCTCAACGCAGGATCATGCGGCGGCGGCGATTGCGGCGGCGGGCGTGCCGGTGTTTGCCTGGAAGGGCGAGACGCTGGAAGAGTACTGGTGGTGCACGCTGCAGGCGCTGACGCATCCGGGCGGCAAGGGGCCGGAGCTGATTGTGGACGACGGGGGCGACGCGACGCTGTTCATCCACAAGGGCTATGAGCTGGAGAACGGTTCGGACTGGATCGATTCGGCATCGGACAGTCTGGAAGAGCAGGTGATCAAGAATCTGCTGAAGAAGGTTCACGCGGAAAACAAGGGCTGGTTCCATGAAGTGGTGAAGGACTGGCGCGGGGTTTCCGAAGAGACGACGACGGGCGTACACCGGCTGTACAAGATGTTCGAAGCGGGCCAGCTGCTGGTGCCGGCGATCAACGTGAACGATTCGGTGACGAAGTCGAAGTTCGACAATCTGTATGGCTGCCGCGAATCGCTGGCGGACGGCATCAAGCGCGCGACGGACGTGATGGTGGCGGGCAAGGTGTGCGTGGTGTGCGGCTATGGCGACGTGGGCAAGGGTTCGGCGCATTCGCTGCGCGGGCTCGGGGCGCGCGTGATCGTGACGGAGATCGACCCGATCAATGCGCTGCAGGCGGCGATGGAAGGCTTCGAAGTCACAACGGTGGAAGACACGCTGGGACGCGGCGACATCTATGTGACGACGACGGGCAACGTGGATGTGATCACGCTGGACAGCATGCGGAAGATGAAAGACCAGGCGATTGTCTGCAACATCGGACACTTCGACAGCGAGATTCAGATTGAAGCGCTGAACAAGAGCGATGCGAAGAAGATCGAAATCAAGCCGCAGGTGGATCAGTACACGTTCCCGACGGGCAACAGCATTTTCGTGCTGGCCGAAGGCCGGCTGGTGAATCTGGGCTGCGCGACGGGCCACCCGAGCTTCGTGATGTCGAACAGCTTTTCCAATCAGACGCTGGCGCAGCTGGACCTGTGGGCGAACAAGGACACCTACAAGCCGGGCGTGTATGTGCTGCCGAAGAAGCTGGACGAGGAAGTGGCGCGGCTGCACCTTGAGAAGATCGGCGTGAAGCTGACGACGCTGAGCAAGAAGCAGGCCGATTACATCGGGGTGCCGGTGGAAGGTCCGTACAAGCCGGAGCATTACCGTTACTAAGCGCAACTTAGTAAGTTGCGCGGCGAGGACTGGCGGGAGTTAGTCCGTTGTGAAGTAAAGACTGGCGGGAGTTAGTCCGTTTAGAGGGGAAGCCGGCGAGGGGTCGCCGGCTTTTTTTATTGGCGGGGCGAGCAGCACACTCCGTGCGAAGGCCGCACGGGGGGCCGGCGCGCTGACCGGCTCGAACGGGCTGACGATCGGGCGAGATGCGGGAGCGGTTCGCGTTCCTCCCCCGGGTCAGGCCCTGACCTCACCGCGGCCGGGTGGCGTGGGCGATGAGCGTTTTGACCAGCAGATTGGGGAACGTGCGGCTCGGCGTAATGGCGTAAAAGCGCTCCTTCAGCGAAGAAACGCGGAATCGCTCCACCAGCACGCCGGAACGCAGTTCATCCTGCACCACGACTTTCGGCACCAGAGCGACGGCGCGAAGGCGCAGGGCAAGGACGCGGAGCATGGCCATGTCATCGACCTCGGCGGCGATGACCGGCCGGATGCCGGCCTGGTCAAGGATCAGGTCGAAGGAAGCGCGCACTTCGCTTTCGAGGCTGGGGAGAAGCACGGGAGTCCGGCGCAGGTCTTCGGGGAAGCGGAAGCGGGACTGGCCGGCGACGGGGCGGGCGACGAGACTGATCTCCTGCTCGGCGAGGAGATGGCTGTGATGGCCGGTGTCGGAATCGCGCCGCATGGCCTGATTGGAGAGGACAACGTCCACTTCGTGGTTGCGGAGTTGTGCGATGAGATCGCGGACTGTGCCGGAGCGCAGGACGAGCTGAACGTCGCGACTGCTGCGAAGCGGCTTAAGGAATTCCCACTGAAAGTTGCGGGAGAGGGTGGCGACGGTGCCGACGCGCAGGACCTGACGCGCGCGCGGGGACTGGTGCCGGAGGGTGTCGAGCAGTTCGTCGCCGGTGCGAAAGATGGAGTCGGCGTACTGCAGGGTCAGCTGTCCGGCTTCGGTCAGCTGAAGTTTCCGGTTTTTCCGGACAAACAGGGGATGGCCGAGACTTTCTTCCAGATGGCGAAGCTGGATGCTGAGAGCGGACTGGGCGACATGCAGGCGGGCGGCGGCTTTTGTCAGGCCGCCTTCGTGAGCGATGGCGCGGAAATAACGCAGGTGGTGATAGTTGAGCGCTGTGCCTGCCGGAATCATCGCTTTAATAGAACGTTAGCATATATATCTTCTATTTGAAGAATGCATGCAGCCACCGTTAATCTGACGGCAGGATGCAAAACACAGCGACGAGACAACAACGGAGAGCGGCGGCGGAGATTTTCCCGCTCCTATGCGTGGCGGGCGCGGTGGCCGCAACGCCTTTTCGCGACCGGCTGACCGATGTGCTGCTGCTGCTCAGCACCGTGCTGTTCGCGGTGATCTGCCGGTACTCGCGGCGCTATCTGGACGGGGACCCCGGGCAGGGACGCTTTTACGGCTGGCTGTGCGCCACGGGCAGCTGCGTGTTCGCGCTGATTCTGGCGCAAAACCTGCTGTTGTTTGCGCTCGCGTGGCTGGCCACCAGTCTCAGCCTGCATCAACTTCTGCAGTTTTATCCGGACCGGCCCGGAGCACTGCTGGCGGCGCGGAAGAAGTTTCTGATCAGCAGACTGGGAGACTGCGCGCTGGCGGGTGCGCTGATCCTGACGTATCGCGTGTTCGGCACGTGGGACTTCGCGACGCTGTTCGCGGCGGCCGGGAAGCTCCGCGCCGGGGGAGAGATTCCGGCGGGCGTTAGTCTGGCGGCGTGTCTGCTGGCGTTTGCCGCGATGCTGAAATCGGCGCAGTTCCCCTTCCACAGCTGGCTGCCGGACACGATGGAGACGCCCACGCCGGTGTCGGCGCTGATGCACGCGGGCATTATCAATGCCGGGGGGATTCTGGTGATCCGGTTGAGCCCCATCGTGTCGCTTTCGCCGCTGGCGCTGGCGGCACTGGCGGCGGTTGGCGCGTTCACGGCTCTGTTCGGGTCGGTGGTGGCGCTCACGCAGGCGAGCGTGAAACGATGTCTGGCCTTTTCGACGGTGGCGCAGATGGGATTCATGATGCTGGAGTGCGGGCTGGGCGCGTTTCATCTGGCGCTGCTCCACCTGGTTGCGCACTCGCTGTATAAGGCCTACTCATTCCTGTCGTCCGGCAGCGTGGTTGCAACCGAACCGGCGCGAGCGGAACGGGCGCCCGGCGCGGCGGCTCTGATAGCCGGTTTATCGCCGGCAGCGCTGGTCTGGCTGGCGAACATGGAACGGTTCCATGAGCCGGTGCTCAGCGGGATCTTCTTTCTCGGCCTCGCGCAACTGCTGTGGGGAGCGGGCCGCGGATGGCGGGCGCTCACCGGCGTGCTGACCGGGGCCTGTATCGCGGTGCTCTACTTCGGGCTGGAAGCCGCGGCCGCCGCGGTGGTGGCGCCGGTTCACGTTCCGCAGAACCAATTGCTCGAGGGCGCGATACTGGCGGCGTTTTTAGTGACCGCGGTGGTGCAGAGCCAGTTGCCGCGCATCCGGCAGAAAGAAGCGGCGGGCACTTTCTACATCCACGCCCGAAACGGATTTTATTTCAATACGCTGGCGAACCGCGTGACGATGGCGCTGTGGCCGGTGCGGCACACCGAGAGGAGTTTCTTATGACAATCGAATCTTTGCCGGAACTGGCGAATGAAATGATCAACACTGCGGTGGATGCGGCCTGCAAACGGATTCCGCCATTGTGGCCGCTGCAGAGCTTTGTTGCGGTGAATCCGTTTCTGGGACTGACGGACCGGACATTCCCGGAGGCCGCGCGATTGATCGATCAAGTGGGGCATGGCCCCATGCTCATGGACGCCGCGTACTACAGAAGCAAGTGCAGGGCAGGAGCGATTGGCGAAGAGCAGATAGCGGCGGCATACACCGACTGCACCGGCCTGGCAGCGCCGCGGCAGGCCACGGCCTGGCTGGAGGAGCAACTGGTTCGCGATGAGGTGTCGGCCCGCGTGCCGACGGTGGCGGACTGGATCGACCATGTTCGCGGAACGAACTGGGCGGGTTTCGTGACGGACGAAATTTCGAAGTGGTGCTCGTCTTACTTCGATCGCGCGCAGAGCCGGTGGGCGATGCCGCGGCGGGAGGGATCGCTCTACGCGGCGTGGAAGCACGCGGCTTCGATCGACCTGAACCCGGAAGTGTACGGTCTGCGCGGCTTCCGGACGCTGGTGCGCGCGCTGCCGGAGAGCGAGGAGGCGGCGATCGCACAGTTACTGTTTCTGCTGGGCGTGCGCGGCGAAGAGGCGGAGGACTTCCTGCATCGTCAGCTGATGAGCATCTTCGGCTGGAGCGCGTGGTCGGTCTACCAGGAGCGCGAGGCACCGGGAGAGAATGTGCCTCGTCAGTTGCTGGCGATTCGGCTGGCGTATGACGCGGCGCTGCTGGCGATCGGCGACGGGTTCGATGCGGGGCGGAAGATCTCCGCGCCCTCTTCCTTCACGACAGCAAAATATGTGGCGCAGGTGGCAGCCGAAAGCACTTTCCGTTCGGCGCTGGCGGCCCGGCTTGCGGCTGCAACCGCGGGCGAGGCGGGCGCGGCGAGAAAGCGGCTGCAGGCGGTGTTCTGCATCGACGTGCGGTCGGAGGGTTATCGCAGGGCGCTCGAAGCACAGGCCGACGGGATCGAAACCATTGGCTTCGCGGGCTTCTTCGGCATGGCGCTCGAGTTCGGGGATTCGGCGCGCTGCCCGGTGCTGATCTCACCGCAACAGTCGGTCCAAAGCGAGGAGGCGCGGCCGGGGCAGAGCTGGCTGTCGGAGGCGTGGAGCAGGCTGCGCGGTTCGGCGTCCGCCTGCTTTCCCGCAGTGGAGGCCGGCGGGCTCTGGTATGGGCTGGCGATCGCAAAACGCATGCTGGGCGGGCCGGAGAAGGCGGCCGGGAGTCCGGCGCTGAAGTGGGAGATTGCGCTGGAGGCGCGGGTTCAGCTGGTGGCCGATGCGCTGCGCAACATGAGTGTCGAACCGAGCGCACTGGCGCCCATCGTGCTGATCTGCGGGCACGGGAGCAGTACGGTGAATAATCCTTACGGGTCGAGCCTCGATTGCGGCGCGTGCGGCGGCCACAAGGGAGATGTGAACGCGCGTGTGGCGGCGGCACTGATGAACGATCCCGAGGTGCGGGAAGAACTGACGCGCAGAGGCATCGCGATTCCCGCCGACACGGTCTTTGTCGCCGGGCTGCATGTCACGACGACGAACGAAGTGGTGCTCTACGACGCGGGGCGGCTGTCGGCTCAGCAGCGCGAAGAGCTGCAGGGCTGGCTGCGCGGAGCGTCGGCACAGAAGGGGAGCGAGGGCGTGAGGCGCAGCCGGGACTGGTCCGAAGTGCGGCCGGAATGGGGGCTGGCGGGGAATGCCGCGTTTATCGCGGCGCCGCGTTCGCGGACACGCTCGCTCGATCTGGGCGGGCGCGCATTCCTGCATGACTATGACGCCGCGGCGGACGCGGATGGCTCGGTACTGAGCCTGATTCTGAGCGCGCCGGTGGTGGTGGCCAGCTGGATCAACCTGCAGTACTACGGGTCGACAGTGAATAACCAACTGTTCGGCAGCGGCAATAAGGTGCTGCACAACGTGGTGGGGACGTTCGGAATCTGGGAGGGGAATGCCGGCGATCTGAGGACGGGGCTGCCGATGCAATCGCTGCACGATGGCACCAACTGGGTGCATGAACCACTGCGGCTCCAGGTCTTTGTGGAAGCGCCGCGGGTTCGGATCGATGCGGTGCTGGCCGCTCATCCACACGTCCGGCAGCTGGTTGAGAACAACTGGATCGATCTGATCGCGATGGAGGGCGAGGCGTTTCACCAGCGCAGACCCGAGGGGCAATGGCGGAGGATGGCGGCGTGACGAAACATCTGCAGACGCTTGAAGCGGAGGGCATTTTTGTTCTGCGGGAAGTGGCGGCGGAGTTCGAGCGGCCGGTGCTGTTGTTTTCGGGCGGAAAGGATTCGATCGTAATCAGCCAGCTGGCGAGGAAGGCATTCTGGCCAGGGCCGATTCCCTTCCCTCTGCTGCATATCGACACAGGGCACAATTTTCCCGAGACGCTGGAGTACCGTGACCGTTGGGTGGCGAAGATCGGCGCACGGCTGGTGGTGCGCAGCGTGGAGGATTCGATCCGCCAGGGCCGGGTGACGGAACAGAAGGGGCCCGACGCCAGCCGCAACGCGCTCCAGAGTGTGACGCTGCTGGATGCGGTCCGTGAGTTTCGCTTCGACTGCGCGATTGGAGGCGCGCGCCGCGATGAAGAAAAGGCCCGCGCCAAGGAACGGTTCTTTTCGCTGCGCGATGAGTTCGGTCAATGGGACCCGCGAAACCAGCGCCCCGAGTTGTGGTCGCTCTACAACGGGCGCAGAAACCCCGGGGAACATTTCCGCGTGTTCCCCATCAGCAACTGGACGGAGCTGGACGTCTGGCAGTACATACAGCAGGAGGGAGTGGAGCTGCCGGACCTCTACTTCACGCATGAACGGGAGTGCGTGGAGCGTGACGGGACGTTGCTGGCGAGATCGGACTACATCGGCCTGAAGGCGGGCGAAAGCTACGGGATGCGACGCATTCGATTCCGCACGATCGGCGATATGACGTGCACCGGGGCGGTGGTTTCGGAGGCGTCGAGCATCGCGGAGATCGTTGCGGAGCTGGAGACGAGCAGGGTGAGTGAGCGGGGGGGGCGGGCCGACGACAGGGTGTCGGCGGCGGCGATGGAAGACCGGAAGAGAGAAGGATATTTCTGATCCGGCAGTGATGCGACGGAGGGGCGGGCCGTGTGCGGATACAGCGCGCGGCCGCGCTTTCGCTCGCGCTTCGGTTGCTTTTCGGCATCGAATCGGAATATGCTGATCTGCGTCTGTTCATCGCCCGCTGATTGTCACCGGCGGGCGGGCGGCAGACAGTTAAGATCGACAGTTTGTTCCGGCCGAGCCGGGCAAGAGGAGTGAAGTCCAGTGAAGATCCGAGCACCATACGGCGCTATCGCCGCCGTTTTGCTGATTGCAGCGTATGTGGGGGCGCAGTCGCCGCAGTTTCGCGACCCGAAGAACTTTCCGTTTAAAGAAGCAGTCAATCCCAGCGCGGTGATCAACCCGGAGGCGTCGCCGTACACGTACGGGCCTCACGAGCTGGGCGTCACGGATCCGCTCTTTTTCGCGCAGGAGATGCTGGGGCGGCCAACCGATACGGCCATTACGGTCAATGCCGCGGCGATCAAAAATCTGGAAGTTTACTACGAATACGGGACGAAACCGGGCAGCTACACGGGCAAGACCGAGGCGGCGACGCATCCGGCGAACGAGCCGTTTCATGTGCTGATCGACAAGCTCAAGCCGAACACCCGCTACTACTACCGGATGCGGTACCGCGAGCCGGGCGCGGCGAACTTCACGGCCCGCGCCGAGCATTCGTTCTACACGCAGCGCGCGCCGGGCAGCACGTTCACGTATGTGGTGCAGTTCGACCCGCACATGCTGGAGAACAATGACGACAACGCTTACCGGTCGAGCCTGCGGAAGATGCTGGCGGATAAGCCGGACTTCATGCTCGATCTGGGCGACAACTTTTTCCCGGACCGCGAGAAGCCGCCGACGCAGGGCGGAGTGGAAGGCCGCGTGAAGCTGCTGCGGTCGTATTACGACATCATCAATCACTCGGTTCCGCTGTTTCTGACGATTGGCAACCACGAAGGCGAACGGGGCGCCAATGCGAAGGCGGAGAGCCTGGCGGTTCTCGGAACCAATACGCGCAAACGTTACATTCCCAATCCGGAGCCGAACGGCTTTTACACGGGCAGCACGCGGAACGAGCCGCTGGTGGGCATCCGGCAGGCGAATTACGCGTGGCAGTGGGGCGATGCGTTGTTCATCGTTTTCGATCCGTACTGGTATTCGCCGATGGAGCCGGAGATGAAGGGAGACTGGTCGCTGACGCTCGGCCGCGAACAGTACGAGTGGCTGAAGAAGACGCTGGAGACGAGCAATGCGAAGTACAAGTTCGTGTTTTCGCATAACCTGATTGGCGGCCTCAATATGAAAGGCGCGATGCGGGGCGGGATCGAGACGGTGAAGTATCTGGAAATGGGCGGCTATAACCTGGACGGGACGTGGGGCTTCGACAAAGCGCGACCCGGCTGGGAGATGCCGATCCACCAGTTGCTGGTGCGGCATAACGCGACGATCTACTTCCACGGCCACGATCACCTGTACGTGAAGCAGGATCTGGACGGCATTGTGTACCAGGAAGGCCCGATGCCGAGCCGGACAGGCAAGTACGACGCGACCAAGGCCGCCAAAGACTACAACTACAACCACGGCACAGTGGTTGGCGGCAGCGGATACATTCGCGTGCGCGTGTCGCCGGCCGATGTGAAGGTGGACTACGTGCAGACCTATTTGCCGAGCGAGGAAGACGCGACGCATAAGGACGGCATGATCGCCGACAGCTATACGATCAAGGCGCGGAAATCGAATCCGGCCGCGTACTAGCGAACGCGGTTTCAGCAGCAGACAGCACGGACGGAGCCGGACAGCGGCGGGAAGCGAAGGAGTCCATATGTCGAAACAATCTGCGGCGTGGGCGGTGCCGGTTCTTGCGGCGCTCACGCTCTGTCCGTCGCCAATGAGCGCGCAGGGCAACGGCCAGGCCGCTAAAACGTCGAGCGAGGCGCCGTCGGCACCGGCGCCCCGCCACAACATCTCCGGGCTCTGGTACCCCATGGGCGCGGCGACCGGGGCGACGGGAGCGTCCAACATGCCGGAAGACGGCAAGCCGGCGCATCAGTTGCCCTACACTCCGGCGGCTCTCGAAAAGATGAAGACGATGCGCCCGGGGAACGGAACGCGCGAAGCCCCGGCGACGAAGATCAACGATCCCGCGGTGATTTACTGCGATCCGCAGGGTATGCCGCGGCAGGATCTGTACGAACTTCGCGCGACGCAGATTCTGCAGACGCCGGCGAAAGTTCTCGTCATGTACCAGTGGGGACGGGTGTGGCGTTCTATCTGGCAGGACGGCAGGGACATTCCCCAGGATCCCGATCCGAAATGGTTTGGCACGTCGGTGGGGAAGTGGGAGGACGAGTATACGTTCGTCGCGACCACGGTTGGTGTGGACGACCGCACGTGGCTGGATAAGGGCGGCCGGCCGCTGAGCGACGCGATGGTGGTGGAAGAGCGCTTTCATCGGCTGAGCGCGGATCGCATGCAGTTTACGGTGACGGTGAACGATCCGAAGATGTACTCGAAGCCGTGGGTTGCGCTCAACATTCCGATGCGGCTGCTGCCTGACAGCACCGATGTTCCCGAGATGATGTGCTCGGTATCGGAGTTCATGCAGTACAACGAGAAGATGGGCTGGGGCAATCCAACGACCCTTTACGGCGGCAAGTAGCGCGCGGGAACAGAGCCAACCGCGGGCTGCGACGATGTTTTTCGTCGCAGTCAGATCATCCACTGCATCATCCAGCGCTGGCGGCTTCCCCCGTTCATTTTCTGAACGGGCCGTACCGCGGCACCTTCCTGCCTTGAAACCTGTATAGTTATTGCACCCGTTTCTGCAGCCAGTTTCGGGAACGATATCCGGAAGGTGAGGAAAACGAACATAATGCTCAAACAAATTCGTTTTGTTTTTGCCCTGGCGTCCCTCTTGCCCAGCTACAGCGCTGTCGGGCAGACGACGAACATCGACCTGAATCTGACTCTGACCACGCAGACGAACCCTCAGCGCACGGTCACAATGGCGAACATTTCGGTAAACCCATTCGGCGTTGTGACGGTCCGGGCCGATCTCACGTACCTGGCGGGTCAGGGTGGCAACGGCAGGCTGGGCAACGATCAGGGGACCATCAGCATTGTAGTCAACCGCCTCGACAGCTTCGATGTGAGCGTGACTGTGCCCGACGGGCCCGGAACCGGGGCCTATCCGAAAAACTTTACCGGCAACATCAGCGGTGGCAGCGGGGCATACAGCGGCGCTGGCGGAACCATGAGCTTCACGCTGAACCAGGACAGCTTCGGGAACAACAGTCTGAGCGGAAGCGGAAGCGTTTCAGTATCGGGGAAGTCTACATCGTTCGCATGGTCACAGCCGCTGATCCTCTTCGCAGGTTCCACCGGGGACAACAATAACTTCCTCGGCAGCGGCACCGTGACGCCCATCGGCAAGGCGACTGTGACGTTTAATCTTGTGGGAACCCCGACAGGAAACGACGGGGTTCTGACTTTGACCTTCAACTCCGCCGACAGCATCAGTTTTTACGGCAGCTTTCCAGGGGGCGGCGCACCGGCGCCGAACTCGCCGATGACCGCACTGGGTGGCACGGGCGCATATGCGGGCGTTACGGGTTCGCTTGCGATCAATTTCGGGCAGGCCTTCAGCGGCAGCGGGTCGATTACACAGCACGCGGCAGGGGCGCCGGCGCCCGCGATCACGCAGGTGAGCACAGCGTACGGGCTTAACGAGACGGCCCAGAACACCTTCATCGTGATCAAGGGCACGAATCTGGTTCCGGGCAGTACCCCGGCAAGCGGGGTGCTCTGGAGCAACGCTCCGGAATTCGCTTCAGGAAAGATGCCGACGGTGCTTCAGGGTATCGGTGTCAAGGTCAACGATCTGCCGGCGTACGTATACTTCTTCTGCAGCGCCGCAACCGATTCCGCCTGTACCAGCGATCAGCTCAATGTACTGACGCCGCTCGACAGCAAGACCGGCCTGGCGCGCGTGGTTGTTACCAACAACGGCGTTGACAGCGCTCCGTTCGTGGTTCCGATGAACGCGGCCGAACCGTCCTTCCTGATATTCAACACGCAGGGTTACATTGCGGCCGTGCATGCCGATGGCAGCCTCATCGGTCCGTTATCGCTTTACCCGGGATCGTCAACTCCGGCAAAGGCCGGAGAAACGATTCTGGCGTTCGCGGTGGGCTTCGGTCTTCCGACGACGCCGCTGGTGCAGGGTTCATCGACGCAGTTCGGCCCTCTCCCGAGGTCTTCGAGTCCTCCGAGTCCGCAATGCTTCATCGGTGCGATACAGGCGAACATCGCCGGAGCGACTCTGATCAGCCCTGGCTTGTATCAGTTCAATCTGGTGGTGCCGGTCAACGCAGCACATGGCGACAACGTCGTCTACTGCAGCTACAACGGCCTGGGCGGATTCGTTGCTTTCACCCCGGCGGGAAATTTACTGACGGTGCAGTAGAGAGGCCAGGCCGGCAGTCCGGCATGTGAAGCCTGTGGCTCACGGCAGGGACTCGCTTCGGGCAAACTGCCAGGTCGGATCCCGAACCGGGCGATTGCGGGCGAGTGTCAGATGGCACTGGCCCACGCTGACCCGGTTCGTACACAGATCTGACCGGGCATCGTCAGCGGATTTCAGCGGTGAGGTCCGCTGAAGCCCGCTGGCGATTGACCCCGGCAGGGACGCGTTCAGAACGTGAACCGGAGCGTCATTGTGCCGCTGCGCGAGCCGGCGACGGGATTCCCGCTGGGCCGCGTTGCGATGACGCCGAAGCCGGAACTATAGACCTTCAGGCCGCTGGACAGCGTCTGCGTGGAGATGCCGGTCGTGTAGTTCGTCGTCGACGGCGTGTCGGCGGGCTGGTTCTTGGAGGTGGGCCCGCCGGAAACCGGATCGGGAACCTGCGTGCGGTTGAAGGGATTCTGGAATTCCGCACGGATCTGCATGGTCACCTTTTCGCGGATGTGAATTACGCGACCGAAGCTCAGGGACTCCTTGGGATGGCGCGCGTAGCGGTAGTCGTTGTAGTAGGCGGCGCCGGGCGAGAAGGTGCCGGGAGCCGGGTCCGTCCAGGCCGCGGGGTTGAGGACCTGGGTGTTGGCGGGATCGAAGCAGTGGCAGTTCAGATCCTGCAGGTAGAGCGGTTGCCCGGGCACGCGCACCGCGTAGGTCCCGCGGCCGAGCGCCTGGGCGAGGCTCGACGTGGCCGTGGCGGGTACCGGAATCAGGAAGCCGCTGGCGTACTGGAGAACGGAGCCGACGGTCCAGTCTGCAAGCGCCGCGCGGGCATACTTCTGGATCTCAAATTTGGGCGAGGTGTAGGTGAAGGAAATGACGCTGACCAGAGGGCGGTTGAAACCGGCGAACTGCTTGTTGGTGTTCCGGTTGAACAAATCGTTGATATAACCGCCGCCGATTTCGCTCTCGGCGCCGAGCTGGAGCTCCTTCGACCATGTGAAGGCGTAGTTGGCCTGCAGGCCGTGCGAGAAGCGCTTCTGGACTTTCATCTGCATCGAGTCAAACCAGGTCTTGCCCATCGGGCCGGCGCCGGTGATCGGCCCAACAAACTGCGGGAAGGGGCGCAGCGACTGGGCGACCGTGAAACTGGTGGGGAAACCGGCGAACGGCAACTGGTTGCGGAAGCGGCCGGCGGCTGCCGAGCCGATGGGAGCGGCCAGAATCGCGACATCGGCCGGGTTCGAGACATCGAGTCCGTACTGGCTCTTCAGGATGGACGGCTGCAGCGCGTTGAAATCGGTGAGCGACGATGTCTGCCACCAGACGCCGCGGTTGCCGACATAGGCGACTTCGACCATCAGGCCCGAGCCGATTTCGCGCTGCAGGCCGAGGCTCCACTGCACCTGGCGGGCGGGGCGGCCGGCGCCGGGATCGAGCAGCGGCGGAGTGCCGGAAAACGTTGCGGGATTCGGGAAGAGACTGGACGAAAAGACGGGCCACGTGGGCGAAACCGGGAAGCCCTGGCTCAGGATCATGGCGGGGTTTCCGACGCCCGGCGCCGCAAGCACCTGCGTTGCGCCCGCGGAGGACTGAATGCCGCCTTCGGGCAGCGAATAGGTGACGCCGATACCGGCGCGGAGAACCGTCTTCGGCGCGACCTGGTAGGCGAGGCCGAGGCGCGGGCCGAAGGCATACGGATAGTTGTGCGCGAACGAGCAGTTACAGCGGCCCGGTCCGCTGCCTTCAAAGATCGTCCCGCCAGGATGGCCGCCGGCGATGGCGTTGGGCACGCTTGCCGAGAAATCAGGAGTGCGCCCGTATTCTTCCTTCGGGTAGGTGAAGTAATCCCAGCGCAGACCGTAATCGAGAGTTATCTTGCGATTGACTTTCCAGGTATCCTGGGCGAAACCGGCCAGATATTTGCGGCCGCCGCGGGTTTCAGAGAGAGCCGCCACGGTCACCTGGCTGGGACGGCCGAGAAGGAAACTGGCGAACGGGAATCCGGTGGTGCCGCCACTCAGCGTGATACCCGCATTGGCAAACCACGGGTTGCCGGTCTGATCGGCGGCGAAGGCAAACGTACCGTCGGTGTACTGATAGTTGCGTTCGATAAAGCCTTCGGTCATCAGTTCGCCGCCGAACTTGTAAGTGTGGTTTCCGCGCACTCTGGTCAGGCTGGCGTTAAAGGTGGGCTTCTGCTGAATACTGCTCTGCGGGTTCGCTGCGTTGAGAGCCACGAAACCGCCGGTCGAATTGGCGCCGAGAGCGGCGTTGAAAACGGGGAACGTGCCACCCTGCGCGGCACTGCGCGGTGCGCCGGTGATGCCCGTGAGCGCGGCGACGTCCACATTATTGACCAGCGCCGTTACGTTGCGGTTGTTGGAAAGGTATCCCGCTCCGAGGTGCAGCAGCGTGGTGGGCGAAAGAGTGTAGTCGAAGTTCACCCGGTAGGTGCTGCCCACGGTGTCGGTCGGCTTGGCCGGATCGATCAGCAACGGCAGACCGGCGTTGGTCCCGAGTGAATACGTGTGGGTCCTGCCCCAGTAAACGGAGAGCTTGGCCTTTTCAGAGAAGGAATGATCGATCTTGAGCGCCGGGAGCACGGCGCGGTTTCCACTCTGCACAACGGTACTGAGGTTGTTCACCAGCGATCCGCCCGGAACGTTGGCGGTCGGAATGACACTGAGGATCTTCAGCGCGGAGGTGTCCCAGAACTGCTGCGGAATTTTGTTGCCGGGATAGGGCGTGCGATAGGGCAGACCATCTTTTCCGATGGCGGTGGAATTGGGGTCGTAAATCATGCCGCCCACCGCGAGTTGCCCCTGCGAGTCTTTCGTCACGCCGCCGGTTCCCTTGAGCGTGGCGCCCATGGCGGCGGAAAAGTCGCCGTTGCGATAGGCGTCGGTGGGGACGGTCTGGAATGACGTTGTGGAAGAGTCGGTCTGGAATTTTTCGAAGTTAAAGAAAAAGAATGTCCGGTTCTTTCCGTTGTAAATTTTGGGGATGCGGACGGGGCCGCCGATGTTGAAGCCGTAGTCGTTCTGGCGCAACTGGGGAGTCAGTCCGGTATAGGGCTGCGAGGCGTTGAAGAACTCGTTGGCCATGTAATCGTAAGCGACGCCGTGGAACTGGTTGGTGCCCGACTTGACGCTGTAATTGAAGAGTCCGCCGCCGGCCTTGCCATACTCGGCGGAGAAGTTGCTGTTCTGGACGGAGATCTCCTGCAGAGCGTCGACACTCGGCTGCACCTGCGCCTGATCGCGCGTGCCGGTGACGTTGGTGACCGCATCCTGCCCTTCGACGCGGATGGCTTCGGTGTTCTGCGGCGCGCCGTTCACGCGGACCAGAGTTCTGCCGGCGTCCTGCAGGGTAGCCGGACTCAGCTGGATCGCCGCCCACGGATTGCGCACACCAAGGTTGCTGGCGCCCGAGCCGATCTGGAGCAAGCCGAGATCGACAAGCGTGTTGCTCTCCACGTTGGTGGAGATGTCGCTGCTTTCGGACTTGAGGAGGCTGACTTCGGCGTTGATCGTGACCGATTCGCTCGCCGCGCCGATTTCAAGGGGAATGTCGATGCCCAGCACCTGGGAGGCCTGCACGGGCAAATTGGTGCGGACGAATTTCTTAAATCCGGGAGCCGTGGCGGTCAGATCGTAAGTGCCAACGGGTAACTGAGAAAACGTGTAATTGCCGGTGGCGGAACTTACACCAGGATAAGTCACACCGGTTTCGACACTCTTCAGTTCCAGCGGAACGTTGGGAATAATCGCGCCGGAAGTATCGGTCACCTGACCCGTAATTGTTCCCCTGTCGGTTTGAGCGAACACCGCGGCTGCGGCGGCCAGGAATAACAGCAAGCGTCCGATAGTGCGCATCGATCTTTTACCTCGCGTGGGAGTGGCTGGATTGGCGACTGGGTGGCAGTATATCGCCGAAATCTCCGCGTGGCAAGGGTAAGGGTGATTTATTGCAGGGGTGATTTATACCCGGCGAAACGCCCGGCACTTAGACGAACTTCAATGGGAGGGCATCGCGGGTGACTGCTCATTCGGCCCGCAGTTTAAGTCGACGCCGGTAAGTTGAGCATTAGCGGGAATCCATCGACCTTTCGAAAACCTGGTTGCGACGGATTCCCGCCTGATCGGCGCGCTGGACTAAAGCATGCCCAGCAGTCGGGCCGCATTGAAATCGAGGATCTGCGTCGCATCTTCCTTCTTCAGGCCGGCCTGCTCGATGTAGCCGATCGCGCGCTTGTACAGCTCTCCCGCCTCGTACGGAAAATCGCTGCCCAGCACGATGCGATCCGCGCCGAGCGTATCCACGGCCGCGCGCAGCGCTGGCGGATGGCCGTGGCCAACCGAGTCGTACCACATGCGTTTCGCCGCAATGCTGGGCTTTTCGGGGAATCTCGGGTCTTCCCAGCCGTACTGGTTGTCGAAACGCTGATACAGCATCGGCAGCGCGCCGCCGAGGTGGCAGTTCACGATCTTCATCTTTGGAAATTTGAGCGCGATGCCCGCTTCCATCAGGTGCAGAACCGACATGGTGTCTTCCATAGGTGCGCCGACCATCCACGTCATGTGATGTTCAGCGATGAGCGGCGAGTAAATATTGCACCCCGTGGGATGGATAAAGAGAATCGTGCCGCGACGGTTCAGTTCTTCGTAAACGGGAAAGAATGACGGATCGGCCGGCGAGCGTCCGGCAGGGAAGGTTCCAATGGTGGCGCCGACAAAGCCAGGCTGCGCCATGGCGCGGTCGAGTTCCTTCAACGATTCATCGACGTGCGGCAGCGGGAGGGCGGCAAACGCGGCAAAGCGCGCGGGCCAGCGGCGCACGACATCGGCGTACAGATCATTGGCGGCGCGCGCGGCGGCCACGGCATTGTTCTTATCTTCGAAGTGCGGAGCCTGCGGGCAGATGGAAAGAATCTGTTTGGTGACCTTCGCCGCATCCATCTGCGCGAAGCGCTTTGCCATGTCGGCCTCTTCCGGACCCGCGCCCTTCTTACGCTGGACGCTGGTATCCTTCACGCCGAAACGCTCCATCATGTCGAGATATTCGTCGGTCCAGACATGCGCGTGGATGTCGATGCGGTTGCCCTTCTTTGCCGGGCCCTGCGCGGAGAGCGGGCCGGCGGCGTACGCGAGTCCCGCGGCGGCGGCACCGGCCTTCAGCAGATCGCGGCGCGCAAACCCGCTCAGTTTCAAATCGTCACTCATGATGATCTCCTGTTTCGACGGATCCGAGTCTTTGTGCGGCCTGTTAAAGCGCGACGGGTTGAGATCTCAGCCGTTCCGTGTTGGTTTTTCTTACGATAGCGCGAAGGGGCTGCGATTCGCCCGTCTCGTGAAGTTGAGGGGAGCCGCCTGATTGCGTTCCATCCGGCGAGAGCGGCGGCGAACCGCCCGAATCGAGCCACAGTGCGATAAAATCACGACCGGTGATTATGGTACGACGCGTGGATCGTGAGGAGGCCATTTTGAAGATGCGACGCCGGATCGCGTTGACGGTCTTTTTCATCTCGGCCTTCGCCGGCGTGGCTTCCCGCGCAAAGGGCGCCGAACCGGCAACAAAGCCGCCCGATCTTTCCGCATGGGCCGGCTACTACATGCCCGCGCGCGGCAAAGACATTGAAGGCCTGAAGCCGCCGCCGGGTGGCACGGCACTGCGACAGATGATCCTCGATCACCTGCAGCCGTGGGTGCGCGCCAAAATGGAAGCCACCGACACGATCGCCGAGGACAACGGCCAGGAGTGCCGCTTCACCGGACCTTTTAAGTATTGGTTTTCAAATGGCGCATTCAGCTTTCTGCCGGCTGCGGACAAGATCGTGATGCCGTTCTGGGAGATCAACACCGCGGGTGTGCGCCGAATTTACCTGAACCGTTCCCATCCGCACAATCTGCGGCCAGGCTGGGATGGCGATTCGGTGGGCCGCTGGGAGGGCGATACGCTCGTTGTCGACACCATCGGCTTCAACGACAAATCGTGGTTGTACAAGCTGGAGCAGCATTCGGAAGAACTGCGCATGGTGGAGCGCATCCGGCTCGTGAAGGATGGCAAGGTGCTCGCCTTCGATATCACGTTCTCAGACCGGCAGGCGTTCACGTCGGCCTATAATTTCGTGCTGTATTTCAAGAAGGCCGACCCGCAGCTCACGGAGAATCATCTGCCGATTAATGTCTGCAATGAAGATCCGCAGTTGTGGAAGGGCATGCGCGATCAGAGGCTGAAGCCGCTGATTCAGCGCTCGCTTCAGGTGAAGTAGCAGTATCCCGCGGCGGAGCGATGCCGCGCGGGGAACGTTCGAGGCCCTGCGTCGCTAGGCCTGCCGCGCCTCCAGCATTGTTTTGTACGCGTCGAGCAGCCGCATCCTGGCGGCCTCGCCAATGGGGGCGGGGGGTCCGGCGGGCGAATATTGCCGGCACAATTCAACGGTCTTTCGCAGGCTTTCGGTGAACTCAACGCAGGGGCCGCACCCTGCAATGTGCGTCTCAATTTGCTGACACACTTCGGCCGGCAGTTCCACGTCGAGATATTGGGAGAGCAGCGCAAACACTTCCCTGCATTTCTCATTGTGCCGATGCGGTTCCATGGTCCTCTCGCTTTCCCCCGGCGGCGCGCAGATACTCGTCGAGATCTTTCCGCACGGCGAGGCGCGCGCGGTGCAGCCTCGTTCGTACGGTTTCGCCGGTTACATCCAGAATGGCCGCCGTCTCTTCTGTCGACAGCCCTTCCACATCCCGCAGCAGCAGCACGGACTTGTACGTCTCCGGCAGCTGCTGAATCGAACGCTCCAGCTGCGCTCGCATTTCCGACTGCAGCGCCAGCGCATCGGGCAGCGCCGACCAGTCGGCAATCTCCAGCCGCACCTGCTCGCCGTCTCCGCTCCGCACCGGCAGAAATTCATCCAGTGAAAGTTCACGGGCGGGCGCGAAGACGCTTTTGCGCCTCTTCATCAGGCATTCATTCCTCGCGATGCTGAAGATCCACGATTTCACGTTACCGGGCTCGCGCAGTCGCTCCGCGCTCTCAAAGACTTTCAGCAAAGTTTCCTGCGCCACTTCCTCGGCGTCCTCGCGGTGGCCGCACATCATCCGGCTGTAGTGAAAGATCTTCGAGCCGAAATAATCGACAAAGCGGTCGAAGGCATCCGGCCTGCCGGCCATCAGTTGCTTCGCGAGTTCCGCTTCCTGCTCGCGGCTGCGGATTTCCATCGCCTCTGATTCTATCGGTCATCCTTCGTTTCCGTGGATGCGACTTCGCGCCGGATGTGACAGCCGAAGACAAAACTATTTGTCGCAAAAACTTTTGTCACGAATTCCGGGCGACTGCATCTCCGCCAATGGAAGCTATGAAGAAAGCCGCCGTCACGCTGCTCTGCGCCGCCCTACAGGCACTGGCGCAGGAGCCCCTGTCGCTCGCCGATGCCGTGCGCCTCGCCCTCCGCGGCAACAAGTCCGTGGAGGCAGCCGGCGCCGCCGCCAGCGCCGCCCAATCCCGCATCACGGAGGCCCGCGGCGGATTTCTGCCCAAAATCTCCTACGCGGAATCGTGGACGAGAAGCGACAATCCCGTCTTCGTCTTCGGTTCCCTGCTTGAGCAGCGGCAGTTCGCTGCCGGCAACTTCCAGCTCGGCCCGCTGAACCGCCCCGATTTTCTGAACAATTTTCAGTCGCAGATCACGGCCGATCAGGTGCTCTACAGCGCCGGCCAGACGCGCCAGGCGGTTCGCTCCGCTGAGCTGAACCACGAAATGGCCACCGAAGAAGGCCGTCGCACACAGATGGAAGTGATGGCCGGCGTGATCCGCGCCTACTGCGATTCGGTCCTCACCGCCGAACAGAGCGCCGCCACCGGCCAGTCTCTCCGTTCGGCGCAGGCCGACCTCGAACGCGCCGAGTCCATTCGCGACGCGGGCATGGCCACCGATGTTGACGTGCTCTCCATCCGCGTCCATCTGGCCGGCGTGCGCGAACTGCAAATCCGGCGCGAGGCCGATGTCGAAGTCGCGCGCGCCGCTCTCAATGACGCTCTGGGCCTCCCGCTCGACACGCCGCACCGGCTGACTACGCCGCTCGCCGCGTTTGAGCCGGCCGAGGCTCCGGCCGCCAGTCTGGAAACGAGCGCCGTCGCGCAGCGCCCCGAAGCGCGTGAAGCGAAGTTCATGACGTCGCTGGCGGAAAGCCAGGCCGCCGAGGCCCGCGGCAAGCTGCGTCCTCAGGTCGTTCTGCATACCGCCTTCGAAGCCGACCGCCAGCGCTTCATCACCCGCGCCGGAGACAACTGGCTGGTGTCCATCGGCATGCAGTGGAACCTCTTCAACGGCTTTGCCGACAAAGCGCGCATCGATGAGAACCGTTTCGCCGTCGCCCGCGCCTCCGCGGATGCAGCGCGGACCGATTCCGCGGTACGTCTGCAGGTCCGCCGCGCTTCCGCCGACCTGCATTCGGCGACGCAGCGCATCGAAGTGGCCCGCGCCTCCGTTGCCGAAGCCGAAGAGAGTCTTCGCATCACGCAAAACCGCTACGAGGCGGGCATCGCCAACGTCACCGATCTGCTGCGCACCGAAACCGCGCTGCTCGAAGCGCGCACGCGCCAACTCGCCGCGGTGCATGATCAGCGCATTGCCGCCGCCATGCTGGAACTTGTTTCCGGCACGCTTACGCCGGATTCGGCGGTCCTGAACGAGAGGAATCCATCCCGATGAACTCCCGCTATCTGCTCTGCATCCTCACGCTTCTTTCTGCCGGCTGCGGCGAATCCAAACATGATGCGGCGAAGCCCGCCGCCCCCGCGGCCGCCATTGGCGTAACGCTCACGACCGCGGCCGAACAGGCATGGCCCGCCGTTTACGAAGCTACCGGGACCGTGCGCGCCCGCAACTCCGCCGTGATCGCGGCCCGCATGATGGGGCTCGTCCGTGAAGTCAGGGTCCGCGAGGGCGATCGCGTGCGCGAAGGCGACGTGCTGGTCACGCTCGACTCCCGGGATCTGGACGTCAGCGTCGGCCGCGCCACTGCGGCACTCGATGAAATTCACAGCGCCATCCCCGAAGCCGAGAGCGGCGTGGCGGCCGCGCAGGCCCAGCTGGATCTCGCACAAAGCACCTTCCGGCGCATGGAAGATCTGCTCGCGAAGCGCTCGATTTCGAGCCAGGAGTTCGACGAAGCCACGGCGAGGCTCAAGGCCGCACAGGCCCAGTTGGCCATGGCGCGCGCCCGCCGCGCGCAGCTCGATTCGCAGGCAGCCCGCGTCCGGCAGGATGTCAGGGCCTCCGAAGTCACACGCAGCTACGCCGAAATTATGGCTCCCTTCAGCGGCATTGTCACCGCCAAATCAGCGGAACCTGGCGCTATGGCGGCGCCGGGCACGCCGCTGCTTACGCTCGAACGTGAAGGCTCGTACCGGCTCGAAGCCGCTGTGGAGGAATCGCGCCTCGCCAGCATCCGCGTCGGCCAGGCGGTCAACGTGACTCTCGATGGCGTCGACCGGACTATCGATTCGCGCGTCTCCGAAATTGTTCCCGTCGTCGACGCCGCGTCGCGTTCCTGCATCGTCAAAATCGATATCCCCGCGCTGCCTGCCGTTCGCTCCGGTCTCTTCGGCCGCGCCGCCTTCACGCTCGGCCAGCGTTCCCCGCTCACCGTGCCCGCCGCCGCTGTGCGCGAAAACGGTCAACTGCAATCGGTGTTCGTGGCCGAACAGGGCGTGGCCCGCAGGCGTCTCATCACCGTCGGCGAAAAATCCGGCGACAGCGTGGAGGTCCTCTCCGGCCTCGCTTCCGGCGAAAAGCTTGTCTTCCCGGTTCCGCCGAATCTCACGGACGGCGCTGCGATCGAGGTGCACCCGTGACGGGACCCGCCGGACGCCTCGCGCATGCGTGGATTCGCTCCAAACTCACGCCGCTCTTCATCGCCGGCTCGCTCCTCCTCGGCGTCTTCGCCGTCATCAAACTCCCTCGCGAGGAAGAGCCGCAGATCGTCGTCCCCATGGTCGACGTCTTCGTGCAGATGCCCGGCGCTTCGGCCCGCGAAGTTGAAGAGCGGGTCACAAAGCCGCTGGAAAAACTCCTTTGGGAAATCCCCGGCGTTGAATATATCTACTCGACTTCGAGCCCCGGCATGTCCACCGCCATCGTGCGCTTCCTCGTCGGGCAGGACGAAGAAAAGGCCATCGTGCGGCTCAACCAGAAACTCGCCGCCAATATGGATCGCATCCCGCCCGGCGCGCTTCCGCCGCTCGTGAAGCCGCGTTCCATCGATGACGTCCCGGTCCTCGCGCTCACCCTCTGGAGCCGTCGCTATGGCGATTTCGAACTGCGCCGCATCGCCGCCCAACTGGACGACATCGTAAAGCAAACGCCCGATGTGTCCGCCGTTGCTCTGCTCGGCGGGCAGCGCCGCCAGATCCGCATCACGCCCGATCCGGCCCGTCTCGCGGCCTACAATCTTTCGCCGTTGCAGATCGCGGGCGCACTCGGCATCTCGAACCGGCGCCTGCCTTCGGGCCAGTTCGCCAGCGGCAACCAGGAGTTCATTCTCGAAACCGGCCAGTTCCTCACCACGCCCGAAGACGTTCGCAATGTGGTCGTCGGCGCGCCCGGCGACAAGCCGGTTTTTGTCCGCGACGTGGCGAGCGTAACCGACGGCGGCGAAGAACCCTCGCAATACGTGCGCTTCTCGCAGAGCGGCACGCCGGGAGCCTTCCCCGCTGTCACGATTGCGATTTCCAAACGCAAGGGCACCAATGCGGTCACGGTTGCGGACGACGTCCTCGCGCGCGTCGCGCGACTGCGCGGCACCGTCATCCCGCACGACGTTGAAATGACCGTTACCCGCAACTACGGCGACACGGCGAAGGAGAAATCCAACGAACTCCTCTTTCACATGCTGATTGCCGTGGTCTCGGTCACCATCCTGATCGCCATTGTTCTCGGCTTCCGCGAATCGCTCATCGTCTTCATCGCGATCCCGGTCACGCTGGCCCTCACGCTGACGGTCTTTTATCTCTACGGCTACACGCTCAACCGCATCACTCTGTTCGCCCTGATCTTCTCCATCGGCATTCTCGTGGACGATGCCATCGTCGTAGTCGAAAACATCGTCCGCCACTGGCGCATGCCGCACAACCAGTCCCGGCCTCCGTACGATGTTGCCATCGAGGCCGTGAACGAAGTCGGCAACCCGACCATCCTCGCCACGCTCGCCGTCGTCGCAGCCATCCTTCCGATGGCCTTTGTCGGCGGCCTGATGGGTCCCTACATGCGGCCCATCCCCATCGGCGCCAGCGCCGCCATGCTCTTCTCGCTGATCGTCGCCTTCGTCGTGACTCCGTGGGCCGCGGTGCGGATCCTGAAATCCGGCGGCGCCCGCCATGCCGGCGAAAAGGAAGATTTCGTCACGCGCCTCTATCGCAGCTTCATGGGCAACCTGCTGCACCACGCGCTTTATCGTACGGTCTTTCTCGGCGGCGTCGTCGTGCTGCTGCTGGGCTCCTGCGCGCTCGTCTATACGGGCTTCGTCAAAGTAAAGATGTTGCCGTTCGACAACAAGAGCGAATTTCAGGTCATCATCGACATGCCGAACGGCACGACTCTGGAGCAGACCGAGCGCGTTGCCCGCCTGCTTGCCGAAGAAACGCAGAAGCAGCCCGAGGTCGTCAACGTCCAGACTTACTCCGGTACTGCATCGCCCTACAATTTCAACGGCCTCGTGCGTCATTACTATCTGCGGCGCGGCCCCAATGTGGCCGACATTCAGGTGAACCTGCAACCCAAAGACGCCCGCTCGCTGCAGAGCCACGACATTGCGAAACAGGTCCGCCAGCGCCTTCTCCCCATCGCCGAACGCTGCGGCGCGCGCATCAAAGTAGCCGAAGTGCCGCCCGGTCCGCCCGTGCTGGAAACCCTGGTGGCGGAGGTCTACGGCCCCTCCCTGCAGGGCCGCATCGACCTCGCGCGCCGGATGCGCGACCTTTTCCGCCAGACCAAAGGCGTCGTCGACGTCGACTGGTACGTGGAAGACGACCAGACTAAATACCGTCTCATCGTTGACGAACAAAAAGCTGCGCTCAACGGCATCACGAAAGACGACATCGTACGCGTCGTGCAAATGGCCGAGGGCGGCTACGAAGCCGGCCTGCTCCATCGGGATGCTGAGAAGGAAGATGTCCCGCTCACCGTGCAGCTCGATCGTTCCACGCGCTCCGACCTCGACCGCATCCGCGGTCTCAAACTCGCGGGCCGCAACGGCCGCCTGGTCGCACTTTCCGAACTGGTGCGGGAAGAAAAGAGCCTGGAGGACAAGAGCATTTATCACAAGAACCTGCTGCCCGTAACCTACGTCACGGCCGACATTGCAGGTGAGATCGAAAGTCCCGTCTACGCCGTCCTGAAGCTCGGCCCGGCCATCGACAAGATCAGAATTCCGGAAGGCTACGCGATCGAGCAGCACATGGCTGCGCTGCCATCCGATGCCGATCGTTACTCCATGAAGTGGGACGGCGAATGGCACATCACCTACGAAGTCTTTCGCGACCTCGGCATCGCCTTCGCCGCAGTCCTCATCCTCATCTACGGTCTCGTCGTCGGCTGGTTCCAGTCCTTCCTCACGCCGCTCATCATCATGGCGGCGATCCCGTTCTCGCTCGTCGGAATTCTCCCGGCCCACGGTCTGATGAATGCATTTTTCACCGCCACGTCGATGATCGGCTTCATCGCGGGCGCGGGCATCGTGGTGCGCAATTCCATCATCCTCGTCGACTTCATCGAACTCCGTCTGGCCGAAGGCATGCCGCTCGATGCAGCCGTCATCGACGCCGGCGCCGTGCGCTTCCGCCCCATGATGCTCACCGCGGCGGCCGTGGTGGTCGGCTCGTCTGTCATCCTGTTCGATCCGATCTTCCAGGGCCTGGCCATTGCGCTGATGGCGGGCGAGATCGCCTCTCTGCTGCTTTCGCGCATGACGGTGCCCGTGCTTTTCTACATCTTCAACCGCAAAAGGAGACAAATGGTATGACCGTTGACCGCTACATCCACGTCATTGCCGGCGCGTTTGTACTGACCAGTCTCGCGCTGGGCCACTGGGTCAGCCCGTATTGGTATCTGTTCACGGCCTTTGTCGGTCTGAATCTGTTTCAGTCCGGCCTGACGAACTGGTGCTTCATGTCGACGATTCTCCGCAAACTCGGCGTCCGCGATGAGCCCGCGGCGTAGAAATACGCAACGCGTCCGCCTTTCAACCAGCAAAAAGCCCTCGTCCGGGCTGGCCTGAGCGAGGGCTGACTTGTGCTGCGGCTGCGAGTGCTCTAATTCGGGCGGATGTTGTTCTTGCCTGAAAGCTCCTTGCACGCATAGGGAACATGCGGTTCGGCCGACAGCCGCATGACATCGCTGCCGCTATATTCCGTCTTCCAGAGTTTCGGATCCTGCGCCTTATAAGAACGGGTCAGCGTCAGCGCTTTGGGATCGAACGTGAACCGCTCTTCGGCATGCATCTGATCGCTGTAAGGATTGCCGCTGGCCGGCGTCAGCGTTCCACCTTCGAAGCCGATCGTATCCACCACCAGCGTGTCTCCCTCCCAGTGGCCGATCGAATCGCCGCCGACGCTGGGCTTGATGGTCTTCGGATGCTGCGAGTTCAGGCGAATCGTGCGCACGTAGTCCATGTAGCCGTAAGTGAGCACAACCTCTTTGTCGGACTGCGTGATCTTATTCACGTGCTGATCGTGCGTCCAGCCCCAGAAGATGCTGGAGATGCTGCATTTGAGAGACGGATCGTCGTAGCGGCCATCGTACTTCTTCAGCAGCGCTTCGCCTTCCGCCGTCAACTGCAGTCCGCCGCCGGGGCCTCGCCCTGTTTTCCCTGCTGCCGGCGGTCCGCCGGGTGTGCCACCGGGTGCCGCGCCTGCCGGAGGAGCGCCGCGACCGGCGCCGCCGGGTCCGGTTGCCGCCAGCCAGTCGCCCGCGATATTCGGCTGGCCGTTCGCCAGCCGCGCGGGCCGGTTACCCGCATCCGTGATGAACTGCGGAGCGCGCGCGCCTTCCGGCGTCAGGACGTCGCGCGTGGAGAATTCCTTGCCGTCGGCGCGAATGTAGGAAGACATGACGCAGACGTTGTCTTCGCGGCGCGCGGGCGATCCGGTGATGGTGATGGCCATGCCGGGGGTGAACGTTTCCTGCGTCCAGCCGTTGCGCGCCAGCGAGACGCGTGCCGCCATTTCACAACGCCACGGGGTCTTCTTGCCGTCGGCCCCGGTCACGTCGAAGAAAACATACGCATGGGGGTTCACGAACTCAAACTTCGTAACCGTACCCTTCACCGTGATCTTCTTTTCCAGATCGTAGTGTGGCGCGCCGGAATGATGAGCGCTCGCCTGCGGGATGACCGAGAACAGCACCGCCGCGACAACCGCCACGGAACCAATGCGAAAAGAAGCGGAGCAAAACAATGGGCGCATGTATCTGCCTTTCGGGACGAAAACGTGAGCTTTCAGCCAGACCATTGTATAGAGCCCGGGTAAGCATTCAATTATGGTTCGTTAAGAACGTGTGAAATCGGCGAACCGACCTTTTACCCGCCCGCACGCTTCGCCCCTGCCAGGGTCACCAATCATTCCTCTGTGAATAACAACGATTACCCGTTGACCGCCGCACGCCGCCGCCGCAGGAAGCCGAGCGCGCACAGACCACCCCCGGCAAGCGCCAGTGAGAACGGCTCGGGCGTCGCCGTACCGCCGATGCTGCCGCAGTTGCTGGTGCACGTCAGGCCTTTGCTTGCATCCGGGCCGGTGCCGAAAAAGAATTCCACGGCGCTCAGGCTCGTTGAAGCGGTCAGGCCGGAAAAGCCCGTAATGGAGAAGTCGACCGTCCCCGCTAATGACGGGCTGTGTCCCGTAATGCTGGAATTCGCGCTGCTGTAAGGGCCGGGGCCCATGATCATATACTGTGGGCTGCCGCCGGTGAGGGTTGTCAGGTCAAACCCCGCGGAACCCTGGCCTTGCTGCGCGACCGTTCCGAATTTCCATCTGGCGGGCGTTGTCGTGGTGGTGGAGGTGCTCAGATCGGGATTCACAACGGTAACCGCGCCGCCCGTCCCGTCACCGTTGCTGTCGTTATTGATCGAGCCCGACAGCGTGCCGGTGCCCGAAAGCGGCGTGCCTGCGTTGAGCAACTGGAACGACAGGCCGCTGATTAACTGGCCGGCGCCCGTCGGATTTGCCTGCGTATCGGTAATCGCAATATTCAGCGTGCAGGAGGGATTGACTCCGGCGACGCAGTCGGAAACCGAGAATACAGCCGATCCGGAAACGGGGCCATCGCTGTCCGTGAACCCGGACGGAATCACATAGATACTGTTTGCGCTGAGGCTCCCGGCCAGCACACCGAAGACAAGCAATGCCCTCCGCAAGGGGGCGAACCGGCGTGCTGTACCAGTGCTTCCTGCCGGCTGTTCGGACTGATTACGATTCATTACGTTGCTCCTGCAAAGAAAGATATAAATGCACGCCGTTCTTATGATTTCGGCGCATTCACAGACTTCAGTATTCGTGATGTCGGTGAAATAAACTACCCCGTTTGTACTTCCATAGTTAGTACTGCAGGTAAGTTATTTGAATAACAACAGATGGCATGGTTTTCTAAGGTTAGCGCCTGACTTATCGGTACAATATTCTCCGCGGCGCACCGACGAAAGTTATACTTTTCACCACTAACGACTTCGCATGCTTCGTTAATAGCCGGACCCTGCGTGGAGCCGCGGAGCAATATCAAAAGATATATGCGCGATAACTGACCGCACTAACTAAGTGACTAAGTGACCAGGTGACTGAGTGACTAATCGACTAAGTGACCCGGTCCCTTAGTCGCTTAGTCGCGCGCCGCCCGGGCTCGTGCAAACCGCAGCCCGCGCTCTTGCTCCCCGGACTCACAACACTCACAGCCGCAAAGTTGCCCCCGGCTGCCCGCAATGCGCGGCGAGCGTCGGAAGTCCGAATTCTGCCGCGACACCGGACTGCCGTCCGCGGGTGGTCCGGCTTCGGGCCGGACGCGCCCCTCGCGAGATGGAACCGAGCCGCAACGGCTGGTCCGGCGGCTCTTCTCCCGAGCCGGGGCGGGAATCCTTTTTCGCAATTCCCGCTCTATGGCTGTGAAGGAGTTTGCGATGCTGAGAAAGAACGAAGGAACAATGGATCGAATTGCCCGGGTAGCGCTTGGCGCCGGCCTGCTGAGTCTGGTCTTTGTCGGGCCGCACACCGCGTGGGGTTATGTGGGTCTGATACCGCTCGCCACCGGATTAATCGGTAGCTGTCCCGCCTACCGTCTGCTCGGACTCTCCACATGCCCGCTGCAGAAGAGCCGGTAGCCGCGGCAACAGACTTCGAACTGCTGCAGCGGACCGCGTCCGGCGACGGCCTCGCTTTCGCCGAATTTGTCGACCGTCATCAGACCGCTGTTTTTCGCCATGCCGTCTGTCTCCTCGGCCGCCGCGAGGACGCCGAAGACCTGCTGCAGGAAACATTTCTGGCGGCCCTGAAAGCCGCCGCCGGGTACCGTGGAGATGCGTCGGGCAGGACGTGGCTGTTCCGCATTGCCCGCAACGCTGCCCTGCGCCGCATGGAAAAGCCGCAGCCCCTGCCGGAGACCGATCTGACGCTGGAGGCACTGGCCGTGCGCGCGGGGTGGGGCGTTGCGAACCCCGAATCGCTGGCTATTCTGGCGGACGACCGGCGACGGCTCGGGCAGGCACTGGCAGCACTTCCTCGCGACGAACGGGAAATTCTGCTGCTGCGGGAATGGGAAAATCTCTCGGGAGAGGAAACGGCCTCTTTGTTAGGCCTCTCACTGGCCGCGATGAAGAGCCGGCTGCACCGCGCGCGAATTCATCTGGCCGCATTATTGCGCTGCGACACGGGAGGGCGGGACGAATGATTCAGTTCGAAGGCAATCAGCTGGTCGGCGGCTTGTGGTGCTCTGATATTCTCGCCGCCTTGAGTCAGTACATCGATGGCGAGCTGGATGCTCCAGCCGTGGCGCAGGTAAATGTACATCTGGAGCGCTGCGTCAATTGCGCGCGCTTCGGCGCAGACGTGTCCTCGATGCTGGCCTCGCTCAGCAGGCAACGCCCGGAACTTTCCCGGGAACGCAAGGCGAGGCTGATGCAGGTGTTGTCGGCGGAAGCAGAGCGGAATCGGCCCGTGACTTAGCTGCTTGTGATTTCACCGAACCCCGGCAGCGCCAACCGGTGCACACATCCGCGCAGGGGGACAACGGTTCCGGCGCGGATCTGTTGACCGCCGTCCGCCGCCGCTCTACTTCACCGGCACAAAGCGCTGCACGCGCTCACCGTTCCACACCTCTCCGGTGTAGACCGTCCCCCTGGAATCCACCGCAATCATGTGCAGCCCCATGAACTGGCCGCCGTTCTGGCTCATCATGCCCATCTGGCCCACCACCTGACCATCGGCCCGGTTCAGGAACCACAGGTGGTTATTCGTGATGTCCGAAATATACAGGTACCGCTGCTGCGCGTCCGGCGAAAACGCCACGCCGCCGGTCGACCCGCCCTCGCCCGTCTGCGGCGCCAGCACAATCTCGCGAATGAACTTGCCCGCCTTCGTCGTCACGTGGATGCGGTTCGCCATCCGGTCGGCCGCATACACCAGCCCGTCCTTCGAAAAATTCAGCGTCAGATGTCCGCGGAACTCCTTCGGCATCGGCCCGCCCGGCGTGTACGTCCGGTCGGCCGCATTCGTGCTGACCTCGGCCAGCGGCTTCCCGTATGCGCCCCAGCCGCGCTTGAATGCGAACGTATCCAGATCGAACACCATCACCCGGCCGCCCAGATAGCTGTCCGCCGCATAGAGTTCGTGCGCCGCTTCATCGAGCCGCACTTCTTCAATGCCGCCCACGATCATCGGCGTCGTCGGCGGATACCTGGCCCGGAACGCCGCAATCGCCGCCGCATTCCCGCGTCCGCCGCCACCGCCGCCAGTTGCGCCGCGGCCCGCCACCGTGTAAGTTCCCACCGGCCCCAGTCCGCCCTTGCCCGGCGTGTGCGGAGTAATGGCGGGAGCCGTCACCGGCGTTCCGTTTTCCGTCTCCGGCGCGCGCGGCACCTCGCCCACCACCTTGCCGGTTTTCGGATCGTACTTCCGCACCGTGTCCTGCCCGATGTAGATGAACCCCTTGCTGTCCACCGCCATCCCGTGCCCTTCCGGCGTATTGAACGACCCGATCACATTGCCGGCCTTATCGATGTGGATCATCGTCGGCGGCGAAACGCAGCAGTCGCCCGTCGGCGGCGTCAGCTCCGCGTGCAGTTCGAAGTCGCGCAGATCGCTCGGCCGGTTCAGCACCCAGACGTTGTCGTCCTTATCGACGGCGAGGCCGGTGATGCCGCCCAGCTTCCACTTATTCGGCATCGGCCGGGGCCACTCGGCATCGAACTTCAGCTTCGGCGCTGTCTGCGCCCACAGCGGAACCGCCAGCGCCGCAAGCGCCGCGCCCGCCAGTGTCAGAATCGCCGTCTTATTGAGCTTCATCGTGAATCGTCTCCCTGTTATTCCGCGGCGCTGCCCGCGCGACTTCCCGCGGCGCTACTTGCCGACCATGTGCGGCGCTTCTTTTTCGTTTTCCTGGCAGAAGTAATCCATCAGTTCGGTGTCCGGCACCAGCACTTCGTGCAGCGTCACCGTCCACGGTTTCGTGTAACTCTTCGGATCGTCCACCGTCAGTTCGATCTCCATGTCTCCGAAGTCGGTCCGCCGGTACTTCTCCGTCAGCCTGGCGCCTTCCATCAGCGGACTTCCTTTGCGGTCCAGCCACGTGCCGTCCATGAAGCCCACGCTTTGCACCACCAGCGTGTCGCCCTCCCACTTGCCCGAGGAATAACCGTTCGGCGTCGGACTCGGATCGGCTGGCAGCGGCCGCCCGTCCAGAAAAATCTGCCGGTACGTCACATCGCGCTCGGAAAGCATCACCAGCACTCCCGGCACCTGAATAAATTTGCGGAACGGCGGATAAGTCAGCAGCCGCACCACGCCCGCCGGCCTGCAGTACGCAACGGGATCGTTCTTCCCCAGTTCCGAATTATGCTGCTTCACCGCTTCCGCGGCCCACGGCTGATACGGCAACCCGCCCTTCAGGCGCGCGCCGATGTTTCCGAATTCCGGCCCGCCCCGGTAATCCGATCCGCACGCTTCGAGCACGCTGATGCTGCCGACACACGGATTCGGCTCCAGTTGCCAGATGCCGGAAAGGTCCGGCGTGCCCCAGGCCGTCTTCGGCGTCGCGGCCTTCAGATCGGGCTTGCCGTCTTTGGTCCGCGGCATACCGGGCGTCGGATAATTCACCCACTGCGCAAACCCCGGCGCCGCGCACAGCAGCAATGTAGCGAGCGAAAGCGCCTTCATCGAGTCGTACTTCCCGTCACGTTTCACTCCTGCGTTGCTGTGGCCGCATCACTTTCTCAGATGATCGCGGTCTCTCTCGTTTTCGTTGCAGTAGCTTTCCATAATGTCGGAACCCGCCTGCAGCTGATGGTAGAACTTAATGCTGAACGGGCGCGTGTACATTTTGGGATCGTCGAAAGTCATCTCGATTTCCAGATGCCCGTAGTCGAGGCGGCGGTAACGTTCGGTCAGCCGCATCGCTTCGCTGTGCGAGTGCCCGGTGATGTCGAGCCACGTCCTGTCGTTGAAGCCGATCGTTTCCACCACGAAGGTGTCGCCGTCCCAGTGTCCGATCGAATATCCGAGCCACGAAGGCGTCGGGTCCACAGGCAGCTTGCGGCCGTCGGTGTAAATCTGCCGGTAGGTGCCGTCAAGCTCATACAGGATCATGGTGATCTTCGGGGTCTGAACGAACTTCATGACCTCGTTCACCATGGCGTTGACAGGCATTCCCGAGGGCAGGCAATAAAGCGTCGGGCTCGGGCGGATTCCCGTGGACATGCGCGCAATGCGGATCTTCGCCGCTTCCGGCCGCTCCGGATAATCTTCCGGCTTCATGTCTTTGAAGATGTTGTTGGAGTACGAATCGTGCGGCGCCAGAGTGGTGGCGTTTTCACTGCCGCCCGCAATCCCGCCGTCGAGGCCCCGCGACATGTGCCACACGCCCGTGAGATCCGGCTTGCCGTCCGGCGCCTTCGGCGCGGGCGCGGAAAGATTCGCCGTCCCGTCCGCTTTGAGCGGAGTTCCGGGCGGCAGATAGTTCAGCCATTGCGCCTGCGCGGGAATCCCTGCGAGCCCCAGGAGAGCGCACAACACGATATTTCGCATGGCCGTATTCTATATCAGGAACCGGGGGTCCGTGTGCGGGCGGTTTGGTTTCAGCTGCTTTCGGCTCAGGGTTTGAGATGAGCCCGGTCCTTCTCGTTCTCGTTGCAGTAGCTTTCGAGTATGTCGGTGCCCGGCAGCAGCTGATGCGTGAACCGGATGGTGAACGGCCGCGTGTACATCACCGGGTCGTCGAACGTCATCTCCACGTCCAGATGGCCGAAGTCGCGCCGCCGGTATCGTTCCGTCAGATGCAGCGCCTCGCTGTGCGGGTGCCCGGAAGAGTCGAGCCACGTCCTGTCGTTGAAGCCGTTGGACTCAACCACGAGCGTGTCGCCATCCCAATGACCGGTGGAGTAACCGAGCCAGGAGGGCGTCGGATCTTCCGGCAGTTTGCGGCCGTCGGTATGGATCTGGCGATAGGTGCCGTCTACTTCGTAAAGCACCATCGTGATCGTCGGGGCCTGCACGAACTTCACGACCTCATTCACCAGATTGTTGACGGGCAGCCCCATGGGCAGACAGTACAGCGTCGGGCTGGGCCGGATGCCGGTGGACATGCGCTCGGTGCGCAGCTTCACCGCCGCCGGCCGCTCCGGATAATCCTCCGGCTTCATGTCCTTAAAAATGTTGTTGGAGTAGGCGTCGTAGGGATCGAGCGTCGTCGCCGCCGTGGCCATGCGCGCGCGGTCCGCCGCGGTGGCGCGCGAAATGTGCCACACACCGGTGAGGTCCGGCTTGCCGTCCGGCGCGTGAGGTGCCGGGGCCGAAAGGTCGGGCTTCCCGTCCGCCGTCATCGGCGTGCCCGGCGGGAAATAATTCAGCCACTGGGCCGGTGCGGGAATCGCCAGACCGAGGCAGAACAACGCAGGCAGGGCGCGCATCGGGGCGCGCATCGGGGCATTTCGCATTGCTGTAGCTTACAGCAGAAATGCCCCGAAAAGCACATCGTCGCGGCCGCCTGGCACGCAACTGGCGCCGGCACGGCCGCGACGATGTTCCGTATCCGCAATGCTTCTGCCGAAGCGCGTCGTCTCGCGTTACCGCGCCGCGCCGGGTGCCGGTGCATGCGCAGCGCCCGCTCCGCCTGCTGCGGGGGCAGCAGCCACGGGCAGCGCCACATGCTCGCCGAACGTGGCCTTCAGTCCTTCCACCGCGCAGGCCTCATCGGCGCCGCCCTCAAGGCCGCTGACGCCCACCGAACCGATCATCTGCCCGTCGATAATGATCGGCAGCCCGCCCGGATCGAGGAAGAATCCATACAGCGCGGTATCGCGCGACGGATCATGCGGCCGGCTCTTCACCAGATCTCCGCGGCTCGATGTCGCTTCGCGCAGCCGCAGCGACGTCTGCGCCTTCAGCAACGCGCTCTTCACGTCGAGCGGCCCCTGCCCGTCCATCCGTTCCATGTGGACCATCTCGCCCGCCGTGTCGAGCACATAAAGCGACATGCCCTGTCCCTTCGATGCGGCCCAGTTCCTGCAGCTGAGGCCGATCTTCTTCGCCGTCGCCAGCGAGATCTGATTGGCGTCGAACACGCGGCTGTTCTTGCTGCTGATCACGAACTCAGACGGCACGTTCGGCTTGGGTGTTGCGGTAGCGTTCAGGCGACCGCCTCCGCCATGCTGCGCCGGAAGGTCTTCCAGCAGATCGGCCACCGGCGGCCCGAACACCTCGAGCATCGAATTGCGCGCGCAGATCTCATCGCTCCACACCGGCGGATTGGGGCCGAAACCACCAATGCCAATCGCGCCGATCATGTGCTTGTTCACGATAATCGGCAGTCCGCCGGCCACCGCATACAGGCCCAGCGCCACCTGGCTGGCTTCCGCCGTGGGATCATGCACCAGCTGATTCATATAGAACTTGCTCGGCCGCTTGCCCAGCAGTGCCGTGTGCGCCTTCATCTCCGCCGTCACGATGTTGGTGTAGCCGAGTCCGTCCATGCGATCCATGTAGACGTCGTTGCCGGCGGGATCGAGGATCACGATCGTGTGTCCTCCGTTCCGGTTGGCCACGAGGCTCTCACAGGTTTCCGCGAGCTTCTGCGCGGTAGCAAGATTGATGGTGTCGTATTCGCCCGTCTTCTCCGCCGCCTTGCCGCTCAGAACGAACTTCTCCGGTACGGCCTGCGCGAATGCCTGGCTGCCGATCGCCAGCACGCCGGCCGCGGCCATGCTCCAAATCATGATTCGATGTTTCATTTCTCGTTGTCTCCTGACTCACGCGCGGTTCAGCCGCAGCCCCCGCGCGTCAATAATCATATATTCATCGCCGGCCTCTGCGCAGCCCGGCACGCCGCGACGGAGCGTTCCCTACCGCTTCACGGCCACCACGCGCAGCCGCCGGTAATCCGCCCACCACGCCGCGCCGTCCCACAAATCGGGCCGCAGACGCTGCTCCAGCTCTTCCATCACGGCCCGCTTCTCGGCCGCCGGTACCGGCTCCAGCCACGTGCCGGCAAACATCTCCAGCCACTCGCGCATCCCCTTTTCCGGATGCTCCAGCATCACCTTGCGGTCGAACTCCTCGGCCGCCCGCACCATCAGGCCATTCCGCTCCAGCACCGCCCCGTACTCCGCCGCATCCGGAAAATACCAGGGATTCACGTACGGCACGCGGCGCGCGTCCAGCGTCGATTCCAAAGCTTTCCGGATGCGCCCCACATTGCCCCGCGCACCCATTTCCAGCACCAGCCGCCCGCCCTCGCGCAGCGACTTTGCGATCGACGCAGCCACCTCGTCCGCCTCGGGAATCCAGTGCAGCGCCGCGTTCGAAAAGACGGCGTCGAACGGCGTGTCGAACTCCAGCCGCCGCGCATCCCCCAGCACAAACTTCAGCTTCGGATAATTCTGCCGCGCCAGCGCAATCATCGATGCCGAGGCGTCGAGCCCCGTGACGTCCGCGCCGCGCGCCGCAATCTGCGCCGTCAGATGCCCCGTGCCGCACCCGAGATCGAGCACCCGTTCGCCAGGCTGCGGATTCAGCACGTCGATCAGATCCGCGCTCCGCTGCCAGACGAACGCGTGCCGGTCGTCGTAGAGCGCGCTGTCCCAGCGATCGCCTTTCGGATTTCCCGCCATCAGCGCGCCCCACCTGTCTCGGCCACGTTCAGCGTGAAGTAGTCGTACACCGTCCGCGCAATCTCCGCGATGGCTTTCTCGGAAACCTCTTCCGGCCGGCCCGAGCCCTTCGTAAACACGGTTATCGCCACGTGGCCCGCGCCATTCGCCAGCGTGACGATTCCCGCATCGTTCACCACGCCGCCGAGCGACCCGGTCTTATGGCCCACCTGCGTGCCCTGCGGCAGCATGCCCTTCAGACGGCCCTTGCCCGACCGCACACGGTCCAGCATCCCGATCAGTTCCTCCGTGCTTCGCGCACTCAGCAGTTCCCGCTTCCACAAACGGACCAGCAGTCGCGTCATCTCGTCCGCCGTGGCGGTATCGCGCAGGCTCGCCGTCTCCGCGCGGCGCGCGCGCAGGTGCTCGGCCTCGGGCACGGCGTCGAACAGTTTGTCCCAGATGTCGCGGTTCCATTCGCTCTCCGGCGGCACCGCCTTCACGCCCTGCCATGCGGCGAGAAGCAGCACCGTCGGCCGGTCCACGCGGATCGCATGGAATCCCAGCTCCTTCATCCTGGCCGTCACCGCCGCGGGGCCGCCCGCCTCGCGCAGAACGAGGTCCGCCGCGCTGTTGTCGCTGATGGTCAGCATGAGTTCCATCAGGTTCTCCAGCGACATCGCCAGTCCCGGATGGAACATCAGATCGCTCAGGTCGCCGCTGCCCGGATGCATGTCCGCCGGCGCAACCGTGATCATCCTGTCCAGCGAGAGCTTCCCTTCATCCACCAGCGAGAGCGTCTGCACCGCTACCGGCAGCTTGAATGCGCTCGCCATCGGAAACGCTTCGGCTCCGCGCACCGATACCGTGCGGCCCGATTCGATATGCGTCGCACTCACGCCAACGGCCGCATCTGTCGTCCGTGCCAGATACGCGACCTGCTGCTCCAGCCGCGCCAGTCCGTTGTCGGCCGCGAACGCCGAGGCAACGCCGGCAAGCAGCAAGGCCACGCCGGCAAGCAGAACGATCAGCACTCTCCGCATCGCTTGTCTCAGGCGATCCGCGTATATCGCAGCACGCGGCGCTCGTCCACCAGTTCCGAAGCCTTCGCCCCGAAGGCTTTCAGATGCGCCGATTCGCTGTGCGCCTTCAGCGTCTGCTCAGACGTCCAGTTTTCGTAAAACACAAACCGGCCCGGCTCACCGATGGCCTCGTGAAGATCGTACTGGATGCAGCCTTCCTCCACGCGCGTCTTCTCCACCATGTCGAGCAGTTCGCGGCGCAGTTCCGCCTCGCGTCCCGCCTTCGCCAGCATCTCCGCAACAACGGTAACGGTCATCGCGCTAACTCTTCCGCGTGATCTTCACGCTCTTGACCACCACCGGAATCACGGGCTTATCGCCCGGCAGCGTGGGCACGGCGGAAATCCGCGTCGCCACATCCTGTCCCGCCACAACCTGGCCGAAGATGGTGTACTTGCCGTCGAGGTAAGTCGGATTGGCCACCGTGATGAAGATCTGGCAGCCGCCCGAGTTCGGGCGTCCCGTGTTGGCCATCGCCAGCCGGCCCACTACGTCGAAGTGGAGCGAGGGATCGATCTCGTCCTTGATGTCCGGAAACCCGCACGGGCTCGAACCCGTGCCGCGAATGTCGCCGGTCTGAATCATGAACCCTTTGATCACGCGATGAAACGTCAGCCCGTTGTAGTAAGGATGTTTGACCACTTCGCCGGCCTTGTTCATCGCGGCCTTGGTGCCCTCGGCCAGCTGAACGAAGTTCTTCACCGTGTTCGGAGCTTTGTCTTCGAACAGCTTCACCGTGATCGCGCCCATCGACGTGTCGAAGGTCGCATAAAGTCCCGGCTCGTCCAGTACCGTCGCTGCCGAAGTTGCCGCCGCGGGCGCCGCCGCGGCCGGCGCAGTGCCCGTTGCCTGCGCGAAACATGCCGTTGCTGCCAGCGTGCAGAAAAGGAAAACAGAGAAATGTCGCATCGACATCAGTGTAGCCCGCGCGCCGCCCACCGTCCGGCGAAACACCGGCGGACTTAGTTCCTGAGCTCGGCCTGTAACTGCCGCCACGCCGAATCTTCGAACGTAGTCTTGATGCGTTCTTTGCCGGCTTCGCCCGCTCGCGGCCCTTCGGATTTGAGACAGCGCCCCAGCATCGTTGTCGCCTCGCCGTCGCCCGGCACCCGGTCCAGCGCGGCGCGGAACTTTTCCGCCGCCGGCTTGAACTGCCCCTGCCGCCACAGCGCATAGCCGAGGTTGAACCAGTAATCGGGATCGCCCGCGTCGCCTTCCAGCGCCTTGCTGAAATTTTCGGCCGCGGCCGCATCGCCGCGCCGGGAAAGTGCTGCCCCCAGGTTGTTATAGACCTCGTTGAGCGGCACCTCGGCCAGCACCGCGCGAAAATCGGCCGCGGCGCCTTCGAAGTCGCCGGTGTGAAAACGGCAGATGCCCATCACGAACAGCGCTTCGAGGGAATGCGAATCCGCCTTCGTCACCCTGGCGAGCGCCGCCTGGGCGCCGCGATAATCCTTCTTTGCGAAGAGCATGCGGCCCAGCTGGAAATTGGGCTGCGAAAAATGCGCATCCAGTGTCGCGGCCTGCGTGAACAGCTTCATCTTCTGCTCCGCGCCCGTCGCCATCAGCCCGCGGATGTAGCTTTCCATGGCCTCCACGCGCACCGGAGGCCGGTCGTGCGTGAAGTCTTCCTCGGCCGGAGTCGTCGCCGGAGTCAGCTGTTTGAGCAGCATCCAGGCGAGCCGCGTCTCCATGGCGCTGAGATCCTCCAGCGGCCCGTCCTCGGTAAGCTCCGGACCTTCGTGCGGCTTGCGCAGCTCAATCACATGCAGACTCAGCCGCAGACTCGACTTCGTATTGGTCGCGCCGGTTTCGGCCCCGTTCACGCGAAACTCGCCGAAGACCACGCGCGTGGCATCGAGCGTCACGCCGATCTTCATCACCGAGGCCTTCGTGAGCACCACGCCCGTACGCAGCGACAGGCGTTTATAAACCTCCTCCCGCTCTTCGCGCGACAGCACCAGCAGCCCGCTGCCGCTCAGCGCTTCACGAATGGTTTCCGCCGCGCTTTCGCCAATCCAGTCGAGATTCGGCGACCTGGCTTCGTTCACGTTGAACAAAGGCAGCACCGCCAGCGTGTCGGCTGCCTGGCAGGACGCGGCGAAAGTCAGTGCGGCGAAGATCGGAATGGCGACAAGGCCGGGAACCTTCATGCTCCTCATCAGGGTAACTTAAAGGAACGCGTGACCCGACGTACCGCAAAGCCATCCGCCGCCTTCAAACGCGATCCCGCCGACCTCCCGCACGACCTGCCCGAGGCCGACGCGACGACCGCCTTTGCCGGTACCGACATCCGGATCGCCGAACTCGCACTTCACGGCATTCGCCTGCCGGAAGCCGCCTCGCTGGATTCGCTTCGCCTCGATTCCTGCCTGCTCCGGACCGTTGCCATGCCCGGCGCCGAAATCCGTTCCGCGAAATGGAAAGACGTTCGCTTCTCCGGGTGCGATCTGGCCAACGCCGAAGTCCGCGCGCTGACGGCGATCCGCGTGGAATTCGCCGGCTGCCGCATGACCGGTCTGCGCCTCAACGAAGCCGCATGGCAGAACGTCCTCGTCTCGGGCGGCGACCAGCGTTACGCGCAGTTCCGCTTCTCGGTCCTGCAGCACACCGAATTCGAAGACTGCGATCTTCAGGACGCCGATTTTTACGGCGCCGATCTCCGCGGCTGCATCTTCCGCGCCTGTAATCTGCGCAACGCCGAAATGAGCAAGGCAAAGCTCGATGGCGCCGACCTTCGCGGCTCGAACATCGACGGCCTGCGCCTTGGCGCCTCCGATGCTGCGGGCGCCATTGTCGATGCCGCACAGGCCCTGTCGCTCGCGCCGCTGCTCGGAATCCGGATTCTTTAGACATACCGGATCGGGCGACTCCGCCGCGCGTTACTTGGGCGGCCCCGCGGCCTGGTCGTTGCGCCGGTACACATCCACCACGGGATCCTCGTTGTCAGCCAGTCGCTCGTTTGCGCCCATCCAGTGCTTCGCTTCTCCCACCGGCATCCTGCGTTCGCGCGTGTAGTTCGCCCGGATGTAATCGTTCAGAGTATCGAGGATCCCGGAATCGGCCTGGTCGTCCCAGATGAAAGACGTCGCGATGTTCTCAACGGACAGAATGTATTTTGGCGGCGTGCGCTGCACATCCGCCCACAGCTTCGCCTGAAAATCCCTGTAATGCGGATTGGCGTCCGTGAGCGGATAGAACATGATGAACGGCGACGGACTCTGCCGCTGCGCGTAGAAAAGTATCTGCGGTTCCGACCCCACAATCAGCACGCGATCCGACTCCCGCGTCGCGCCCGCAAGGTAAGTCGCCAGAAGCGGCGATTCGGGAAACGGATTGTCGCCGAAAAAATTGCGGCTGATGTCGTCCGGGTCGTCGTTCAGAAAATAGGAACGATTCGCCGCCACCGATACGCCGGGAATCAGCACAATAAACAGAGCGGCCAGTGCTGTTCGGGCGGCCGGCGTCCGCACCCGCGCCAGCAGCACGAAGATCGCGTAGCCCCCCGCCAGCGCGACAGCGGGCGCAAGTTGAACGAAGTAGTGGCGAAAGGAGTAACCAGGAATCGTTCCGAGAAAGGATAGCCCCAGGAAGCCGAGCAAAAAGTATCCATGGCGCTTCCCCTGGTCGAGACTCCAGAACGTGACCGCGAGGCCTGCCACCGCTAAAATGCCGTCGCCGCGGCCGATAGCAGTCAAACGGTGCGGAATGGTTTGCAGCGTCTCGGACAAAGGAACCCGCGCGTAACTCAGTTCGTAAGTGAAGCACCAGTAGACAAATTCCTGGTAAATGCCGTGCGCGTAAAACCAGAGCGCCACCGCGGCGGAGAAAAACGTCGCACCGCCAAGCCACCACGCCGGGCCGGCGAGGACGTCGGGCCATCGTCGCGAAGCGGAGGCTTCGTCGCGCCGGCTGTACCCGGCCACACAAAGAAAGAGAAAGGCGAACAGCACGCTGGTAAATGCGGTCTGCTTGGTCCAGCACGCGATGGCGCCGGCAATCCCGCTGAGCAGCGCGAGGCTCGTCCGCCTTCGTTCGGCCCACAGGACAGCCAGCAGCAGACTCACGACGCCCGGCAGCAGGGAATACATTTCCGTCGAAGCCGTGAAGCCCTGGATGGCGGGGCTGGCGCTGAACACCGCGTACCCGAACGCGCACCACAGCGCCGCCGCAACGCTGCGGAAAAGCGCTTTGGCGAGCAGGAAAACACAAACCAGCGTCAGCAGGTTGTAGAGCAAAACAAAGATGTGGATTCCCTCCGCCGTCGGCGGCACGAAATGCAGCGCCAGCGCGTTCAGGTAGAAAGCCGCCGGCGGCTTGTGATCGATGGCGTCATGATACGGCAGCCCGCCGCGGTTGATCACCTGTCCCATCAGCCCGAACGTGCCTTCATCGCGATCCAGCGGGACCGCGATTCCCGGGAGCCGCATGGCGACGTACAGGGTCACAATACCCAGCGCGGCGAGGACGGTCTTCCACGAAACTGCGGGGCCACGGCGACCGGCGGCGGTGACCGTCTCGCTCATTCCAGCGCACCGCCCAGCAGGTGCTGTTCGATGTAACGCTTGTGCTGATCGCCATCGTGACTAACGACGATCGTCACATTCTTTTCCGTCCTGCCGATAGCGTTAAGCCACTTCAGCTGCGCGTCAACCGCGGCCTCATCCTCTTTGACCCACGACGCATCTTTGCCCTTCATCAGCAGGATGTTGTCCATGTGCCAGGCGCTGTCGCCAACAAAGAGATATTCGGCGCCCGAAGCGAGAGCCACGTAAATCATCTGCGAACCGGGCGTGTGGCCCGCGGCCTTCATGAGCGCGATGCCCGGCGCAAACGGAAAGTAGTTGTCGTAATCGATCACGACGAAGCGTCTGGCCATTTCCGCCGTCAGGCGGATCTCCGGCATCTGCGGAGCAGTCATGAGCGTCTGCGCCTGCGTCCGGGTGAGAACGGTCTTCGGAGCCAGCTCATCGAAATACCGGCTCCGGATCACGCCCGCAACATGATCGCCATGCTCGTGCGTCATCACGATGGAGCGCGCACCGCGCAGCGCCTGCTGGATGCGCTCTTCCGCCGCCGCATCGAAAGGCTCGGCAGCCCCGTGGCCGAACGTCTTGTGCACCGGCTCGTCCATGCCGGAATCGATCATGATGTAGCCATCCGGATAAACGACCTGAAAAACCGTGCGGGACTGCCCCCCGGGATCGGCCGGCGCACCTTTCACCGCGAAGTTCTTCGTGCGCGGACTTTCGGCGAACTTCAGCACATTGATGCGCAGCGGCCGGCCGCCGGGAATCATCTTCGCCACGCGGCGCAGGTCATCGAGCGAGCCCGGCTGCTGGGCCGCCGGCTGCTGTGCAGTAAGCTGCTGGGCAGTAAGCTGCTGGGCCGCTGACTGCTGGGCCGCAGGCTGCTGTGCAGTAAGCTGCTGTGCAGTAAGCTGCTGGGCAGTAAGCAGCGAGGCAACGCCGGCAAACAGAAGCAGCGCGGCGAGACACTTCATACGTTCGCACCGGCCTGCGCGCTGACCGCGGCGCGGGCAATCGCCGTGGCGGCGGCCCTGGCGGAGCGGATGCAGTCCGGGATGCCGACCCCGTGATACGCGTTGCCGGCCAGATGAAGTCCGGGGATGCGGGCGACGCGCGCGTCGAGTTCGGCGATGCGGGCCGTGTGGCCTACCGTGTATTGCGGCATCGAGCCTGGCCACCGGTAAGGCAGCGCAAACAGCGGTTCGGCCGTGACGTTCATGAGCCGCGCCAGATCCCGCTCAACCTCCTCTCGCGTGACCTCCACATTAGTGGAGAAGCAGCGCAGCACGGCCTTGTCGTCCGGAATGCGGCCCTCCCATTTGGTGTTGACCCACGTGCAGGCCATGATCGCGCCGCGCTCCCCGCGAGGCACGAGGAAGCCGAAGGCATCGAGCGCGTGCGGCACATCTTCGCGCCGGTAGGCCATGGTCCACACCGCCGAACCGGTGTGGGGAATCGAACCCAGCAACTGGCCCGTGCGCTCTTCAACGGGCGCGACGAGGGGCGCGGCGTGGTTGGCGCCGCAGGCGAGCACAATGCTGTCGAAGCCCTGCCATTCGCCGGCGACATAAATACGCCACAGTTCCTGAGCCGTGTCGCCGGGAGCCAGCGCCTCAACCGGCGCGGTGACAATATTGACGCGGGCCCGCAGGTTGTCGATCACGGTGCCCATGCCGTGGCGCATGGTCTTGAAGATGCCGGGTCTCGCCCCGCCGGAACGCGGCGCGGGCTTGCGATCCCGCAGCGCGCCGACAACGACGCTGCCGAAGCGCTGTTCGTATTCCACGAATTTTGGCAACACGCTCGCCGCGCTCAGCTCATCGGGCGAGCCGCCATAGACGCCCGCCAGCAGCGGTTCGGCGAGATAGTCGACCGCTTCAGTGCCGAAGTGGTCGTTGATGAACGCGGTGACCGAGCGGTCCGCCATCAGCTTCGGGCTGCGGAGCACTTCGAGTCCCATGCGGAACTTCGTGCTCCAGCTGAACAGCCGCGTTTCGAGGACCGGCCGGATCTTCGTGGGTACCACGAGTTGCAACCCCTCGGGGAGCGTTTCGAAGCTGCCGTGGCGCAGCACGTACGTGCGCCGGCGGGCTTCGTTGGATTCCATGATCTGCTCGCCGAGGCCGATTTCGCGGATAAGTGCTTCCGCTTCCGGCTTGGCCGCCAGCCAGCTTTCCGGGCCGGTTTCGAGGACGCAGCCCTCCACGGTGGTGGTGCCGATGAGGCCGCCAGGCGCGGGGTCGAAGACGGTGGCGTCGATGCCGGCGCGCTGCAGATAGTAAGCGCAGGCGAGTCCCGAAATGCCGCCTCCGGCGATGGCAACTTTCATATGCTTAACCCTGAATGTCAGGGTAGCAGGCACTGCTGAAAAGGCCGCGCCGCCCGTCCGGCAAGCCTCTTCCGCGGTTCCGGCGCACAACCAGGTCCGCTTTCCGTTACGCCTGCACCGGCTACACGGGAAGTACGCCGCCGCCGTCCTGAAGCCTCAGGAGGAACACGCCCAGATCACAAACCACAGCCCAAAACTCATCCCCACAAGGAACAGCGCAATGCTGAAAATGCTCTTCTGCAGCCAGCGCGCAGCGCGCGAACGACGGCGTCGCCACTGCCGCCTTCCTCGTGTTCGTTCGCCCTGCATCTACGCGCGTTCGGCGGCGCTCCGGCGCTGCAATGCCGTCGCAATCAGAATCAGTCCCGTGGCCAGCATCACCATCGTTCCCGGTTCCGGCGTCGCGGAAGAAGGCACCGATGCAGGATTGGAAGAACTAAAGTACGCCAGCAATTCCTGATTCCCGGCGCCCTGCGATTTCACGCTCGCGTTGGCAACGTCGGTCAGGATCATCCAGTTCGAATAATTGGGCGTGGCGAAGCCGCTCGCGGTGCTGTTGTAATCGTTGCCGGCATCCGCAATCCACTGCAGATAAGTCAGATTGCCTCCGGTGTTCGAAAGAGACGTCGTCGAGACAGCGCCGGGCGTCGACGCCGTCATGTGCCACACCGCTTCCTGAATCGCGATCTGGTTGGCCGTCGATTGACCTGCCTGCACCATCTGCGAGAACAGCCACGCGATCTCTTCGTAAAGCACCGTACCCGCCGGATAAGCCGAATTGTAGTTGGACGTGCCAAAGCGCGTCGCCTGCAGATTGCCGGCGTCCACCGCCGTGACGTTCACCTGGTAGGAGGCGGGAATGTGAACCGTGTCGTTAAAGTCGTCGCAGAAGAGCGTCACCGCCTGTCCGTTGAGCGACCCGGAGTATGGGCTGATCGCTTCGCCCGCGCTGTAAAGCACGTTATTGAGATTGGAAATCGTGAGAGTGGTCCCGGCGTGCGCCAGCGAACAGACGCCAAGAGCCAGAAGGCCGGCGCGGAAAGGTTTTGCCATGGAATTCATGCCATGCCATGGGGCAACGCACCGGCCATCGCGCGGCCGTTGAAAAATATAGAGATAGCGCGCCGGCGTTCATCCCCGGGCGGCGCGAAAAAGAACGGTGCGATATTCCCGATGTCTTGGTTCGGAATACTTCGCGAAATCCAGTCCTGGCTCCGCCCGGCCCTGTTCGGCCCGCATCCTGAGCGCCCTGCGCGTCGCTGCTGACCGCTTTCTGGTTCCTTACCGCCTCTGGAATGCCTCGCGAATCAATTCACCGACGCCCGGGCTTCCCTGCCGGAGCGCCACGGCAGCACTGCGCCGGGGGCCATTCGCGCGGGCCATCCCGGACGCATCGGTCGCTTTCACATCCACCCCGCCGGACATTCCAGCCGTGTTTCAGAAAAACCAGCCGCGTTTTGGAAAAATTCGCCACCCACGCTATTCTGTTTTTTTTACCTTTGTCGCCCGCCGGAATTCCAGCTTCGGAACAGCCCTCCTCCGCATCGCTCTATCTCGACCTGTTGAAGCAGGTTCTTACCCGGACCCTGGCTCCCGAAACCCTGCGCCCCGCCCTGATGGACCCCGCCGTTCGCGCCAACCCGCTGCATCGTGCCCTGCACGCCCTGCTGCGGCCCCTCGCCGCGGCTTGCGGATATGCCCTGGCCCGCCCGTATCGGCCGGAGCACCGCGCCGAAGGCCGGGACTGGCCCGTGAACGCCGAAACCATGGTGGGGCTCCTCCGCCTGCAGAACCTGCAGGATTGCCTCACGGACGTTCTGAAAAAGGGCGTCCCGGGAGACGTGATCGAAACCGGCGTGTGGCGCGGCGGCGCCTCTATCTTCATGCGCGCCGTTCTGCAGGCATACGGAGATCGGGAGAGAATCGTCTGGGTGGCCGATTCCTTTGAAGGGCTTCCCCGCCCCGACGCCCGCTACCCGCAGGATGATGGCGACCGGTTCTGGACCTACAGCGACGTTCTCGCCGTGCCGCTCGAAAAGGTTCAGGACCACTTCCGCGCCTACAACCTGCTCGACGAACAGGTCCGCTTCCTGCCCGGCTGGTTCCGGGACACGCTGCCTGCCGCGCCCTTCACTCGCTTTGCTCTGATTCGCCTCGATGGCGATATGTATTCTTCCACCATGGACAGTCTGCAGCACCTTTATCCGAAGCTCTCTTCCGGTGGATACGCGATCGTTGACGACTATTACTCGGTTCCGGTCTGCCGCCGTGCCGTCGATGACTACCGGGCGAGTCACGGAATCAGCGAACCCATTCAGCGCATCGACTGGTCCGGCGCATTCTGGATGAAGCATTGATTCCGATCGGGCATGATTTAAGTCAGGCTATGATTTGGATCAGGCAATGATTTGGATCAGGCAATGACTTGGATCAAGTGATGATTTGGATCAAGTGATGATTTGGATCAAGTAATGACTTCCGCCCACGAGACGGCCGGCTGCCTGCTCTGCCGGTCCGGCGGCGTGCGACTCTACACGCAGCGCGACTTAAATTGCCGGCTCGACGGGGAGTTTGGACAGAACTACTGTCCCGCCTGCGATTTGTTCTTCCTCTCGCCGCGCGTTCCCGAGCACGACATTCACCGCTATTACCCCGCGACTTACCAGCCCTGGCGTCCCGTTCGCTACGCTTCCCTGCTCTACCGCATCGCCGGAGCCCTGTCGATACCGCAAATCCGACGCCGCCGCATCGCCAGATTCCTTTCCGGCGGCCGTATCTTCGACGCCGGTTGCGGCTCCGGCGCCTTTCTTGCCGCGCTCAACGATCAGGCATGGCAGAAGTTCGGCATGGACGTAACGCTGCCGGACTCCGGACTCTGCGCCGGCCAGTTCCACACAGGCCACTTCGACCGCGAACCCACCCGGATGGAACCGGTCGACGCCATAACCATGTGGCACGTCTTCGAGCACTTCTACCATCCGCGCCAGGCCCTGAGCAACGCTGCCGCCTTGCTTCGGCCGGGTGGATACCTGTTCATTTCCATCCCCAATCCGCACAGCATCGAACGCCGCGTTTTCGGCAAATACTGGGCCGGCTGGGACCCGCCCCGGCACATCGCCACTTACTCCCGGCGCGCGCTCGAAACCCTGCTCACGGAAGCGGGCTTTCGCCTGCAGGCCATCGTTCCCGACGCCACAGGCGTGGACTGGAGTTTCAATCTCAATTTATTGATGAGCGCGCGCGGCCACTCGCTCCGGCTGCACGAATCGCTCGTGCTTCGCGCACTCCTCTCGCCGCTGGCCCTTCTCTCCCGGCTTCTGCGCCGCTCCGGTTCCACGCTATACGTCGCACGCCGCCTGACCTGACCCAAAACCCACGCCCTTCACCCAGGAACAAATCGCAGCCTCGCCCCCTGGCTGCCCATGGCATCAGGCCGCTCCAGCAACCCGCTGCGGCGGCGCGTGCACGGCGAAAATAAAGCTGAGGCGTGAACGTTGTAGCCTTTTCCTGTGAGCTTGATCGCACCCGCGGGATCTGCGCCGGAAGGACATGAACATGCGAAAAGGGTTTACCAGAAGACCGAAGCCGGATGAGCCCGCGGCGCCCGGCAGCAACTACATCACTCCGGGCGGCCTGCAGCGCCTTCACGATGAGCACCGCTTTCTGCTCACCAGGGAACGCCCGGCCGTGACGGCCGTGGTGGCGTGGGCCGCCAGCAACGGCGACCGGAGTGAAAATGCCGACTATCAATACGGCAAGCGGCGGTTGCGGCAAATCGACGGCCGGCTTCGCTTTCTCGGAAAGCGAATCGAAGCCGCCAGGGTGATCGACCCGGCAGCGCCGAGAACGGGGCAAGCCGCCACCAGAGCCTTCTTCGGCGCGACCGTTCGTTACGCCAACGCCGCCGGCGTCGAGCGAGTGGTGAGCATCGTGGGTACCGATGAAGTCGATCTCGCCCGGAACCACGTCAGTTGGGTCTCGCCCCTCGGCCGCGCCCTGCTGAAGTCTGCGCCCGGCGACAGCGTTGTCCTGCACGCGCCGGGCGGCACGGAATATCTGGACGTGCTGGAAGTGTTTTACGCGAGCATCGCGGTAGAGCCCTTCCGTGAGCCGCCCGGAGCCGAGTCCTCGTCCACGGGACCCCGCGGCGCGCGAAATCCCGGCCCAAACCCTGTTTGAGGATTCCGCCCGCGCCGGTCAGCCCCACCCTCACCGGCAGAAGGAGGCAGAATCTGAAGCTCCGCACGGCCAATCCTAAACCGAGTTATACTCTCAATCGGATTGGTACCCAATACCGGTCAAGTCAGGTTTTCTGCCCGCCAACACCGAACAAGGAGAACATGGATGGCTATCGCGGTACAACTGGATTTCAACGGCAGCACCCTCGCCCAGTACGATCTGGTGATTCAAAAGATGGGCTTCCTGCCAGGCGGAACCGGCGGTCCCGGATGCCTGTTCCATTGGGTGATGAAAACGGCTGACGGCGTCCGAGTCACGGATGTCTGGGCCTCGAAGGAAGCTTTCGATAAGTTTGCTCAGGAGCAGATCGGCCCCGTAACCCGGCAGGTCGGCCTTTCGGCGCCATCTGTCCAGTTCTTCGAAGTGCACAACTATCTTCGCTAACCGCGCTCTGTCCGGATGCAGTTGTATTCGGGACGTTCGGCGTGCCGAGGATGCGCGAAATCCCCACGTCCGGTTTGATGAGCGAGGAAGGGAAACCACCGGCCGCCGGTAACTCCCGGTCCAGCGCCCTTCCTCGACTCTGCTTGAGCCATGCCCCGCTGCGCTCGATACCCGGAAACTTCAGGAAGTGAATGACGATTAGCGCGCCATCCCGGCTCCATCCGACCTGCACCCTTTTTTCGTCCAGGACCGCCTGAATTTTTAACACGGCTGTTTCCCCGGTGATGAACTGGTCCGCAAACCGCTGCGGTGTAAAGCAGGCGAGGCTGCTGTTCCGCATGAGTATTTTCCAACGGACGAAAAACGAGGGTCAGGTCAAAATTTCCTGAAGGAAAAAAGGCACTTTCGGAATGGCGCGGGTTTCGGCCAGATAATTTCCGCCACTGGAAACTTCGGTCACACCACTCGCCCAACTCTATTCCCCCTCATATCAACCACTTCCCGCTGCGCCCTGCCGCATCCTCGCCCGCGCGGGTCCACACTGTGGTCGGTATGAAAAGAACCACCTCCGAAGCCCGTGCCGCAGCCTCGCGTGCCAACGGCTCCAAATCCCGCGGACCTGTCACCGCCCGCGGCAAGTACAACTCTTCCCTCAACGCCTTCCGCCACGGTGCCCTCGCCAGCGGCCTCGTCCTCCCCGGCGAAAATCCCCAAATGTTCCAGGATCTCTACGACGGCTTCATGGAAGAGCACCAGCCCCGCACTCCC
>CAIKMJ010000020.1 GCA_903828455.1 uncultured Acidobacteriia bacterium
ACCTTGACGCGCAGCTTCTTGTGCAGCAGCAGGCTGAGTTCGTCGATGGTGTTGAGGTTGCGCGGGTCGGCGAGGGCGATCTCGAGGGTTCCGTTCTGCGCCTTGAGGGGCACGAAGTTGTAGCGGAACATGAGGTCGACCGGGATGGAGCGGAACAGATCGTGGTCGATGGAGCCGTCGCGCAGGTCGACGAAGTCGCAGCGGTAGCGGGTGGCGGCGGTCTTCGCCTTTTCAATCTCCGCGGCATGGGCCGCGCCGCTGGCGGGCAGCTCGGGCAGGGCGGATTTGGGCGCGTCGGGTGTCATAAGACGCACGGGGGCGAAAACACGGTCACAACTGATTGACGTCCGGGAGGGTGGATTCGTGGAGAGCAATTCCAAGCGTCGTGGGGGCTACCGACGGGCTGCTTCTGCCTTCCACGAGTTGAACTTCGCCTTTAATTCCTTTAGAAAGAGTCTCAACGACGGCTCTTCGGTTTCGACCCGAACGAGATCCATTTGATTGACAATGTCTTCCGCATACTCCAGCCCGCCCAAGGGCGGTTCGATGCCGGCATCCCGAATCGCCTTTCGAAGCAGTCCTTTATATTCGTCCTTGGCGCACTTTATCCTCGGCAGTGTGCAGCCCGTCCCGAAAACGGTTTTAAAAGCTTGTGAGTCCACAAGCATCCAGCGCTCAATATGAGGATCGGGAATTGCGTACGAAACACAGTTTTGTAATTCCGGATAATCTCGCAGCTGGCTGTCCATCTCCTTCTTGCGACTGGTATGCCCTTTGCAATTAGCGTCAACAACGACGATTACGGCGTCCGGCGTTCGCTCACTTTGTTTGTTGAAATCGGCCAGAAATCTCTTGAACTCATTCTGCATTTTGGGCAGGCCGCCTTGTGCGCTCAGGATTCGGATATTGATATCGACCTCATAGTCAGCGCCGAATCTGCGGACGAGTTCGCCTACGAATTTTTCATGAAAAGAATCCTCGCAGAACAGGATGATCTCACGCATCAAAGTCCCCCCTCAGAACTCTTTGCGAGACCGGGAGTTTGTCGATGCTTTCGTCGATGCTTTCGTCGAGAGCATCGTCGATGTCAGAACGGCGACTGAGAGGACCCCAATGGGAAAACGGTTCAATAGTGGTCGAACCATTCTTTTTCTGGCAGACGAAAAGAGATTCATCGGCGATGTGGTCCGGGAGAATTGGGGAGTGGGTAGTCACGATAAGCTGAGTGTTCCCCGACTCGGCTCTGTTCTTTAGAATCTCAGCGATGTCCCGAATGCGGCGGGGGTGTACGCCGTTTTCCGGCTCCTCAAAGCCGATGAGAGCAGGGGGTTCTTTGACTCCGCTTAGCGCAAGCAATCCCAGCACGCGAAGTGTGCCTTCCGAGAGGACTCGCGCGGGCATCGCCGTCTCCCCTTCGAGCAGGCTCAGTTCAACTTCGCCGACCCTGTTTACTTCGGTCTGGATGCCCGTAATTGACGGAATCAAACTATGCAGTGCTTTTTCGACGCCTCTGAACTGTGCAGGGTCCAGATTGTTTAAAGTATTCAGGAAGGCGGCCAGTTCCTCTCCCATCAGCCCGATGTGTCGAACCTCCTTTACACCCGTCGCTTCACGCATGCGTTGACGAGGCTCAAAGTAGTAGAAAAACCAACTCTGAAGCTCTTTTTTGAATGCGGTGAGGTGGGGGTAATGTGGCGCATAGTGGGGGCGCGACACGATTGCATGATTTAAATAGCGGTCAAAGTATGTCGGATGCGCCTGCCCTTCCATTCGAAGGTATATTCGCTCGCCCAATTTTTCCAGGAAAGCATGCGGTCGCGTCTTTGGCTGACCGTCTCGACCGAGCGCCACGAGGTATTCGTCATGCACATGCAATATCCCTGAACGTGGCTCAATACCGATCTCGATGCGATACCGAAGATCCGTGTGGTGAATGAAAGATGCCGTTTTTCGCGACTCTTTGCCCCCGGCCGAGGCGCCTGGCTTGGTTTCCCGGATCTCTTTATCAACGGCCTCGATAACAGGGGGAGAAAGCTCGATATCGACTTCGATTAGGAAAGATACGCTCTCTCTCTTCATGAGACCCTCTAAACCTGCCTCATCGAAAGAGAACGATTCCATCGGTTTACCCCTATACGGAGGCTCGAAGGCCTCTTTCAGGCTCCTGCTCCCTGCAATGCGCGAGAGCAACTGCAGGACGTCGATGAAGTTGCTCTTACCTGCGGCGTTCGGGCCGAAAAGGACGGATAGCGGCTTCAGTTTAAGCTCAACATCGCGGAGTGACTTGTACCCCTGAACTCGGATTCGCCGTATCATTTAGTTGACCATCCCATATTAGTGCAGTCCGGCGAGGGAATCGGCCTCGAGGTCAGCGGCATACGCTCTTATGGGTTAGCACCCAACACCTCTCAGCGGATCGTATCAGCAAGCGAAAAGATCGGCAAGTACAGAGCAATCAACACGAAGGCGACAAACATCCCCATGAAGATCATGATCGCCGGCTCAATCAGGCTCAGCACCGCCGTCATCTTCGTATTCACGTCGTCCTCGTAAAACTCGGCGACGCTGGTCAGCATGGCCGGCAGCGCGCCGGTCGATTCGCCGACTTCGATCATGTCCACCGAAAGCCGGGGAAAGATGCCGGTTTTAGCCAAAGAGCCGGACAGCGTCTGCCCTTCCCGCACATTCTGGCCGGCCTTATCCAGCGTCTTGCGCAGCAGCGGCGTGCCCAGCGAATCGGCCGCCGTTTCGAGGCCCTGGATCAGCGGGATGCCGCCCGTCAGCAGCGTGCTCAGCACGCGGGAAAACTGCGCCACCTGGTATTTGATCCAGATGTCGCCAAACAGCGGCACTTTGACCTTGATGCGGTCGATCTGCTCCTGCGCCGCCTCGCTGCGGGACCAGAAGTAGAAGAGCGCGCCCAGCCCCGCCAGCACGGCCGCGTAAATCGCCACGTACTGCCGCGCCTGCGTGCCGATGGCGATCAGGTACAGCGTAATGGTGGGCAACTGCGCCGACATGCTGGAATACAGCGTCGCGAAGCTGGGCACCACGTAGGTGATCAGGAAGACCATCAGCAAAATCACCAGCACGATCAGCACGCACGGATACATCAGCGAAACCAGCACCTTTTTCCGCACCGCCAGCGCCAGCTTCTGGTACAGGATGAAGCGCTCGATCACCTCCACCAGGCTGCCGGATTTTTCGCCCGCCATGACCGTGGTGACGTAAATCTTGGGGAAAATGCCCTGCTTGCGGAAGGCCTCCGACAGCAGCTCGCCCTTCCGCACATCCTCGCGCACGGCATTGATATAGGGGCGCAGCTTCGTATCGGTCAGCCGGTCGGTCAGCAGTTCCAGCGACTTCAGGATCGGCAACCCGGCGCGAATCAGCGTCACAAACTGCTGGTTGAAGATCAGGAACTTTTCGAGATTGATCTTCCGCTGGCGCCCCGGCAGCGCGATGTCGCCCGACAGACTGATTCCGGCGCGGTTCGCTTTCACCGAATACACCAGAAAGCCCTGGCGCGTGTAGCGTTCGCGGACTTCCTGCGCCGTCGCCCCCTGCGCCGTCTGGCTGTGGACGACGCCCGATGCGTCGGCGTATTTGGCGATGAAATCGGCCACCCTACTGCTCCGCCTCCACGATCTCCGCGCCCGGAGGAGCGTGGAAGACAAACAGGGCGGCGGCTACCGGCGCGTTCATCTGCTCGCCGGTGAAGGTGAAATCGAGCTTCGACTGATCCTGGCCGGTGACACGAACGCGGCGGATCGCGCCATCCGCGGCGGCCAGAAACTCAACGCGCGTGTACGCCAGATTCTGCGACTTCGGATTCGCCGTCACCCAGATGGCATCCCCTTCCGGCCGGCTTTCGAACGACCGGAAATCGCGGGCGAAATCCAGCTTGCCCAGCAGGAAGGCGAGCGGCGCGCGCATGTCGTCGGTTTCCCGCAGCTTTGCCTTCTCCACGCGGCCGTCTTCGGGAGTGTAGAGCCAGGTCTGCTTGCCGTCGGAAAGGAAGACTTTGCCGGCCGGAGCGGCGTACTCCCAGCGCATCCGGCCCGGCTTGCGCAGATAAAGCGTGCCGGATTCGCTCTGCGGCGGGCGGCGCGAAGTACTGTAAACCTCTGAAAACGTGAGCTTCAGCGACCGCGCGTGGTTGTAGCGCGCCTCAATGCGGTGCAGCAGCGCGGAAATATCCGCGGGCGGCGATCCCGCCTGCGCCGCCATTATGCTCACCGCCGCCACAAAGGCCGCCAGTCCTGTCACAATTGCTTGACGCCACGGCGGGGCGGAACGTGCAGAAGGAGGAAACGGTGCGTGACCGCCCAGGCGGCCGGGTGCCACGCCTCGCGCCTGATTCCGGCCCTGGCGATGTACTTACTTTTACCGCGGATGGCCCGCGCCCGCCTGCAACGTATAATTGGAACATCCGCCGCAATCGGGCACTGACATTTACCGCTTTTCGCCGCGACCCCGCGAGGCAGCAAAGCATCCGTTAACCTAAGCGCCGCCAACACTTCATACCATGCCGGAAACCGCCGAAGCCCCCGCTCAATCCGCCGGAAGCAGCGCCCATTCCGCCAATGCCGCGGCTGTGGAAAAACGTTCTTTCGTGGCGCAGCATCCCATCAAATTCATTGTTTTCCTGATTGTGCTCGCCGCCGCGGCCATCGGCGGCTACCGCTTCTGGCTCTACCTCGGCTCCTACGAATCCACAGACGATGCGCAGATCGATGGCGACATTTACGCCATCACCAGCCGCATCTCCGGCACCGTGAAGTCGGTCGGCGTTCAGGACAACCAGCTGGCGAAATCCGGCCAGCTTCTGGTCGAGCTCGACCCCACCGATTACCAGCTGGCCGTGGACCAGGCCCGCGCCGCCGTGACGGAATCGCGCAGCCAGATCGCCATTGCGCGGCCCGCCGTGCCGATCACGTCCGTCACCACCGAATCGACCATCTCCAATTCGGCCTCCGATATCGCCGGCGCCCGCGCCGCCATCGCCGCCGCGCAACGCTCTTATGACGCGGCGCAGCGCGAAGTCGACGCCGCCCAGGCCGATATCCGCCGGGCCGAGGCCGATGCCGCCAAAGCGCAGGCCGACCTGGTCCGCTACAAGCAGCTCGTCGATAAAGACGAGATCAGCCGCCAGCAGTACGATCAGGCCGAGGCCAGCGCGCGCGCCGCCATCGCCGGCGTCGAGTCGAAAAAGGCACTGGCCGAATCCCGAAAGGCGGCAGCGGAATCCGCCGCGCGCGTGATTGAAGAAGCCCAGGCGCGTCTCACCCAGGCCCAGAACCGCCAGGCGGAGGCGCAGCGCAACCGGCCGCAGGAGATCGCGGTGCAGAACGCCATTGTGACGGGACGCGAGGCGACGGCGGCACATCAGCAGACGCTGCTCGAATCGGCCCTGCAGAATCTCTCGTACGCGAAGATTCTGGCACCGGTGGATGGCATCGTCGGTAAGAAGAACGTGGAACCGGGCCAGCAGGTGTCGGCCGGGCAGCAGCTCATGGCCGTTGTTTCGATCTCGAACCTCTGGGTCACGGCGAACTTCAAAGAGACGCAGCTCAAAGCCATGCACCCCGGTCAGCGGGCCACCGTTCACGTGGATGCCTACGACAAGGATTTCGACGGCGAAGTGGAAAGCGTGGCCGGAGCCAGCGGCGCGCGTTTCAGCCTCCTGCCGCCGGAAAACGCCACCGGCAACTACGTGAAAGTGGTGCAGCGCGTGCCTGTGCGGATTCGCATCAAAGACGGCCAGGATCCGAACCATCTGCTGCGCCCCGGCATGAGCGTGGAACCGCAGGTCTGGCTGGATTCGAAGTAAAACCGGACGGGCGCTGCTTTACACGGGCGCTGCTTTACACGGGCGCTGCTTTACACGAACACTGCTTTAAAGCAGCGCTGCTTTACACGAGCACGGTGAAGGCCGATTCGGTGCGCTGCACCGGGCGGTAGAGCGTATCGCGCTCTACTGGCGTGCGGCCGGCGAGGCGGATCAGGCGCAGCAGGTCGCCGCGACGCATCGATTGCGATACCGTCGACCCGGCATCGTGGTAAATCTTCTCTTCCACAATCGTGCCGTCGATGTCATTGGCGCCGAAACGCTGGGCGACCTGCGCCACGGCCGGCGTCATCATCACCCAGTAGGCCTTGATGTGCGGAATATTGTCGAGCATCAGCCGTGAAATCGCGATGTTCTTCAGATCGTCGAAGCCGGTGGTCTTCGGAATGTGCGAAAGCGCCGTGTTTTCCGGATGGAAGGCCAGCGGAATGAAGGTGACGAAGCCTTTCGTCTCATCCTGCAGGGCGCGCAGCCGGACCAGATGGTCGACCCGGTCCTCCTCGTTTTCGAGGTGGCCGTAAAGCATCGTGCAGTTGGAATGCAGACCGAGCGAGTGGGCGATACGGGCCGTTTCCAGCCATTCGTCGCCAGTGAGCTTATGGTCGCAGATGATGCGGCGGACCCGGTCGGCGAACACCTCCGCGCCGCCGCCCGGCATCGAATCCATGCCCGCGTCGCGCAGCCGTTCCAGAACCTCGCGCACGCTCAGCTTTTCGCGGCGGGCGAAGTAACCGATTTCGACCATCGTAAACGCCTTCAGATGGCAGTCCGGATAGCGTTCCTTCAGGCCGCGCAGCATCTGACAGAACCAGTCCAGCGTGAGTTCCGGATGCAGGCCGCCGACGATGTGAAATTCCGTGATCGCCTCGCTCCAGCCCTTGCCGGCCACTTCCCACACCTGTTCGAGCGACATGGTGTACGAGTTCGGATCGCGCTTCTGCTTGCCGAACGCACAAAGGCGGCAGGCGGAAACGCAGACATCGGTGGGATTGATGTGGCGGTTGACGTTGAAGTACGTGGTGTCGCCGTGCAGCCGCTCGCGCACGATATTGGCGAGGTAGCCGAGGCCGAGCAGGTCGCCCGAACGATAAAGCGTCAGGCCGTCTTCGTAAGACAGGCGCTCGCCGGCTTCCACTTTGTCGCGGAGCGGGAGCAGACGGCGGTCTTCAAACTGAACTGGCATGGAAGTAAATATCGGCTGCCCAAAACACGAAGAATAGCACGCTGACCCAGCCGTTCATGGTGAAGAAAGCGGCGTTGACGCGCGAAAAGTCGGTCGGCTTCACCAGGCCGTGCTCGTAAATCAGGAGCGCGGCCACCGCCACAATGCCGGCTATCGCAATCGCTCCGAGGTGCAGCAGCCAGACCAGCAGCAGCAGACTCGCGATCATCAGCACATGCAGCACGCGGGCGACGCGCAGCGCTCCGGCAAGGCCGAGGAAGCGCGGAATACTGTGCAGCCCGGCGTCGCTGTCGAACTCGTAATCCTGGCAGGAGTAGATGATGTCGAAGCCGGCGGTCCAGAACGTGACGGCCGCCGTCAGCAGCAGGATGCGCGCATCGAGCGAACCCCGCACCGCAATCCACGCGGCCGCCGGCGCGATGCCCAGCGCAAAACCGAGCACCAGATGGGCGAATCGCGTGAAGCGCTTGGTGAACGAATAGACGAAAACCACGCCCAGTGCGAGCGGCGCGAGGCGCAGACAAAGCTGGTTCAGCTCCCACGAGGCGAAGAAGAACAGGAGGCTGGAGGCGATGGTGAAACCCCAGCCGAAGCTGCGCGAAAGCAGGCCCGCCGGGATGTGGCGGATCTTCGTCCGCGGGTTGCGCGCGTCGATGTCGGCATCCACCAGCCGGTTGAACGCCATCGCCGCCGAACGCGCGCTGACCATGGCGACCACGATCCAGAGCAGTTTCCAGCCCGGCCGGTCGACGTGGAACGCGCTTTCGCGCAGCGCCAGCAGCGCGCCGGTGAGCGCGAAGGGCAGAGCGAAAACCGAGTGCTCGAACTTGATCATGTCGAGCGTGAGCCGCAGTCGCTTTAAGAACATGGGCGGAGGCGCTTTAAAAACATGGGCGAGGAAGATACCATTTTAGGGGATGAATGAAGACCAGTTGAGGCGCCTGCTCGAAGATGTGCGCAGCGGAGCGGCCGGCGTCGATGCCGCCATCGACCGCATGCGCCACATGCCGTTTGAAGATCTCGGCTTCGCCAAGGTCGATCACCACCGCGCGCTGCGGCACGGCATGCCGGAGGTGATCTTCGGCCTCGGCAAGACGGCGGAACACGTGGTGGCCATCGCCGGCAAACTGCTGGACCGCGGCGGCAACGTGCTGATCACGCGAACCACGCCCGAAATGGCGGCGCGCGTCGAGCGCGAACTGCCGGGCGGCGAATATTTTCCGATGTCCGGCGCGATCCGCTACTGGCGGGACCGCACCATGCGCGGCAAGGGAACCATCGCGGTGGTGTGCGCCGGAACCAGCGATATTCCGGTTGCCGAAGAAGCGCGCGTCACCGCGGAGGTGATGGGCAATGAAGTGGACGCCATCCACGACATCGGCGTGGCGGGCATCCACCGGCTGCTGAGCCACAGCGAACGGATCACGTCGGCGCGCGTGGTGGTGGTGTGCGCCGGGATGGAAGGGGCGCTGCCGAGCGCGGTGGGCGGCATGGTTTCGGTGCCGGTCATCGCGGTGCCGACGAGCGTTGGCTACGGGGCGAGCTTCAACGGCCTCGCCGCGCTGCTCGGCATGCTGAACAGCTGCGCCAGCAACGTGACCGTGGTGAACATCGACAACGGCTTCGGCGCCGGCTACGTGGCGAGCCTGATCAACCGGCTGTAAAAAGCCGCGCGACCGAAGCCGGCTACAGCCCCTTCTTCTTCCAGCCCTCTTTCAGCACCTGCCGCGCACGGCCCACCGCCAGCGACCGCGCCGGCACATTGTGGGTGATCGTGCTCCCCGCCCCGATGTACGCGCCGTCGGCAATCTCAAGGGGCGCCACCAGCGTCGAGTTGCTGCCGATGAACGCGCCGTCGCCGATCACCGTCGCGTGCTTGTTCCTGCCGTCGTAATTGCACGTGATGGTACCGGCGCCGATATTCGATTTCGCGCCGATCACCGAATCGCCGAGATACGCCAGATGCATCGACTTCGAACCCGCGCCGAGCTTCGTCTTCTTCAGTTCAACGAAGTTGCCCACGTGCGCGCCCGCCCCCAGATGCGCATCCATGCGGAGCCTCGCGAACGGGCCGGCATGCGCGCCGGCATCGAGGCGCGACGACGAAATCAGCGTGAACGGGAAGACTTCCGCCTCATCGCCCAGCACGGAAGAATGAATGATGGAGCACGCGCCGATGTGGCAGTTCTCGCCGATCACGCTGTCGCCGGTAATCTGCGCGAACGGGCCGATCACGGTATCGGCGCCAACCTGCACGCCGGAATCGATGGTCACCGTTTCGGGCTTTTCGATCGTCACGCCGGCCAGCATCAGCTCCCGCACCTTGCGCTCGCGGAAGATGCGGTCGGCGGCGGCCAGTTCCACTTTGTTGTTGATGCCGAGCAACCCGCTCGAGTCGGCAATCTTGTGGGCTTCCACGCGGCGGCCGGCACGGATCAGAATCGCCACCATGTCCGTCAGGTAGTATTCGCGCGCGGGATTTTCATTGCGGATTTCGTGCACGTGGCGCCAGAAGGCCTTCGCGTCGAACGAGTAGACGCCGGAGTTGATCTCGCGAACCGCGCGCTGCTCCGGCGTGGCGTCGCGATGCTCCACGATTTCGCGCACCGTGCCATCGGCGTTGCGGATGATGCGGCCGTAGCCGGTGGGGTCGTCAAGATCCGTCGTGAGCAGCGTGGCGCCGGCCCCGGAGCTCTGCTGCGATTCGGCGAGACCGGCCAGGGCTTCGGAGCGGATCAGCGGGCAATCGCCCATGCAGACCACGAGGCTGCCGCCGAGTCCGGAAAGTTCCGCTTCGCCGCACATCAGCGCGTGACCGGTGCCGAGTTGCTCGGTCTGGTGGATCACCCCGACGCCGGCGGCCTCGACCTCGGCGCGCACGGCTTCGGCCTGGTGGCCAACCACGACGAAGATGCGCCCGGGCGGCGCGATTTCAAGCGCGGCATCGATGGCGTGACGCACCAGCGTCTTGCCACCGGCGCGGTGAAGCACCTTGGCCTTGCGGGATTTCATGCGGGTTCCCTGCCCCGCGGCGAGTATGACGACGGCGGTGTCGTGAAGCATCTGACTCCAGTTTCGCAAGTCGCGGGGCCGTCGCGATAGTGCCTCCGGTTAGCGCGGTGAGTAGCCCGGGGCCATGCGCCGTTTCCGGCCTTGCAGCACCGGAGCGCCCGCCTCTGCCTCCGGATATCGCCTTCTCATCGAACCGGCTTACTTTGCCGCCAAAATGATAGTCTTGACTAGTGCCTGTTGAACCCGAGTTGCTCGATCTTTTAGCGTGTCCCGTTCACGGCGAATCCCTGCGCGAGACGGACAAGGGTCTTGTCTGTCCCCGCGGGCACGAGTATCCGGTGATCGACGGCGTGCCCGTCTTTCTCGACGAACGGCCTCAGACCATCGGGATCGCCGAACATTCTCTGCGGGCGGCAAAGGCCGGGGCTCACGACGACCCGTATTTCCTCGGCACCATCGGCATCGCGGACCACGAGCGGGCGGAACTCAGCAGGCAACTCAAATCGGCGCCGGAGAGCGGCGTGGATCCCGTCATCTCGCTGCTGGTTGGCGCGACCAACGGGATCGCGTATAAGCATCTGATCGGGACGCTGCAGGATTACCCGATTCCCGATATCCGGCTGCCGGCAGGCAACGGGGCGATTCTGCTGGATATTGGCTGCAATTGGGGACGATGGTCCATTGCCGCCGCACGCAAGGGTTACCGCACGATTGGCATCGATCCGAGCCTGGGCGCGGTGCTCGCCGCCAAACGTCTGGCGGCTAAAATGGGCCTTCCGTGCCGGTTCGTGGTGGGCGATGCGCGGTTTCTGCCGCTGCGCCCGCAGTCGGTCGATGTCGTCTTCTCCTACAGTGTTATTCAGCATTTCAGCCGCGAGGACGCCTCCTCCGCGATCAGGGAAGTCGGCAGGGTCCTGCGGCAAGGCGGCCGCAGTTTAATCCAGATGCCTACCGTGTTTGGGCTGCGCTGCCTGTATCATCAGGCCCGCCGAGGCTTCACCGACGGCAACGGCTTCGACGTCCGGTACTGGACTATTCCGGCATTGCGGGACTTATTCGGCAAATGCGTGGGCCCGACGTCATTCTCGGTGGATTGTTTTTTCGGCATCGGCCTGCAGGCGAGCGATTTGCACATGATGCCTCTCCCGCTGAAAGTGATCATCGGCGCCTCCGAGGCGCTGCGCAAGACCAGCCGCTGGCTGCCGCAGCTCCGTTATGTGGCCGACAGTGTCTACGTAGAGAGCGTCAAACCTTAGCGCTGGCTGCTGTTCCGCGCCATGCGCCGTTTCCGGCCTTCCAGCGCCAGATCGGCAACAACCTGCGCCACCGCCGCCGAATTGTGCCGCACTTTGACGCCTTTCCGCAGCAGGTTCGCTTCAATGACGCCAACGCCGAGCGCGCGGATCGCGTCCGCATCGTTCACGATCGGCGCGGCATTTTGCGCGGCGTAACGCGCGCGCAGGGCAGGCGGAATGCGCGTGGTGCTGACGACCGCGTAATCGATCAGCGCGCCGCCGGAGTGGTCGAGCAGCGCCCGCACGTGGTCCGACGCGGCGAAGCTCGTCGTCTCACCGGGCTGCGACATCAGGTTGACGAAGTACGCTTTCGGCGCGGCGGCCTGCCGGATGGCGCGGGCGATCCCTTTCACGAGCAGATTCGGAATGACGCTCGTAAACAGTGACCCCGGGCCAAGCGTGATCAGATCTGCAGCCTCAATGGCCTTCACCGCGTCCCGCACCGGACGCGCGCCCGAGGGAATCATTCGCACCCGGCGGATCGGGCGGCGGCTGCGCCCGATGCGGCTTTCACCAGCCACCACGCGGCCGTTATCCAGTTCGGCTTCCAGCGTCACGTTGGCGGCAGTGCTGGGGAAGATACGTCCCGCAATATTCAGCACCTCGGCGGACTTCCGCACCGCCTCCGAAAAGTCTCCCGTGATGCTGGTGAGCGCGGTCAGGAAAAGGTTGCCGAAGGAGTGACCCTTGAGTCCGCGGCCGGCTTCGAAGCGGTATTGAAAGAGCCTGGCCAGCAGGGCTTCATCTTCCGAGAGCGCCACCATGCAGTTGCGGATATCGCCGGGAGGAAGCACGTCGAACTCGCGCCGCAGCCGGCCGGAACTGCCGCCGTCGTCGGTCACCGTAACGATGGCCGTAATATCGATAGCCGGAGCACCGGCGGGGGGTGACTGGGAATAAGTCTTCAGCCCCTGCAGTAACGTGGAAAGTCCGTTGCCGCCTCCGATGGAGACGACGCGAAGTGCGTCCGTCATCGTGAGCTTAACGCCTGAACGGCAATCTCAGTAAAGGTATTCCGGACTGAGCAGTGAACGGAGACCGGGGATATGTGCCGCGAGAGCCACAAATTCCGGGTCCTGGCGGGCCAGGATGCGGTTGCGGGGGTCGATATCAATCGCACGCTTCAGGTTCGCACACGCGCCGTCGTTGTCGCCATCCATGGCACAGCAAAGAGCCATCGTAAAGAGGATGTGATCCGCATCGGGCTGCAGCGAAAGAGCGTTGGCAAGATGGCGGCGCGCTTCATCCACGTCGCGCGCGTTGAGCCGCGCCACTCCGTAATTAAAGTGGTCTTCCGCGCTGACCAGCTTGACGTCGCCGCCGCCCATTCTTCTCCGGCAGACTTCCGCATACGTACGGGCCTTGTCTGCAATTTGCGACGCCGGACCGCTCGTGGCCTGCTGAAAAGCCGCGCGTGCTTCGGCTAGTTTCGCCGCCGAGAACAGACGGATCGCGTTTTCGTAGGCTTTGAGTTGCAGTTCGGCGGCGGAGGGACCGCTCGGCACAACCGGCTTTTGCGCGGTCGGTTTGCCGCCCGCGGGTTTTGCGGACGCCTTCGCCGAAGCCGCGGCTGCTGCCACAGACCCGGCTTTTGGCGCCGCGGCGGGCGCTGCGGACTTTGAAGGGAGCGCGGGAGCTTTCTTTTTCGTCGTCATAGGCGGGGCTCAGATCCGGCCACCAGCATTGGGAGGTTATATCAAAAGCGAAGCGGCTTCCGCAACCCGGCCCCGCGGCGGCGCCCCCCCAACGTGATTGATGTCCGGCTTTCCTCGATTCCGATACTACGGAAAGAGGCTATTACCAGAAGCCACAGATGTCAACCCGGAGCGTTGCTGTTGCCCGAAGGCTTCCGGCAAGCGTGGCGCCGGTGTCACCACGCGTACCCGGGAAGGCGCGGGGAAATTGGTACGCTCAGGGTAGTTTGATGCCGAGAAAAGCTTCCCGCCGTTTTGCCGGCCGCCTGTTCCCGCCGCTGCTGTCCGTCCTCATTTGCATATCAGCCTTAAACGCACAGAACCGCGCAACGCCCGCCCGAGCGGAGTTCCGCGGCGCGGGCGAGCTCGATGCCGCCATCGGCGAGGCCATCCGCGCGGACAAATTGCCTGGCGCCGTGGTGCTGGTGGGACACGACGGCAAGGTGATCTACCGCAAGGCGTATGGGAATCGGGCGCTGGTTCCGGCGAAGGAGCCGATGACCGTCGACACGGTGTTCGATATCGCGTCGCTCACCAAAGTCGTAGCCACGACCAGCGGCATGATGAAGCTGTTCGAGCAGGGCAAGGTGGCGATGGACGACCCCGTCACCCGTTACCTGCCCGAATTCCAGGGGGGAAGCAGCACCATCACGGTGCGGGACCTGATGACGCACTTTTCCGGACTGCGGCCCGACCTCGATCTGGAACCGGCGTGGAGCGGCTACGAGACCGGCATCGCGAAGGCGCTGCGCGACAAGCCCGCCGACGCTCCCGGCGCGAAGTTCGTCTACAGCGATATCAATTTCGAGTTGCTCGGCGAGATCATCCGGCGCGCGAGCGGCATGCCGGAGAACGAGTATCTGAAGAAGATTCTTTTCGATCCGCTGGGAATGAAGGAGACCGGCTATTTGCCGCGTGCGGCGCTGCGCCCCCGCATCGCGCCAACCGAGATGCAGAAGGACGGCACCATGCTTCGCGGCGTGGTGCATGACCCCACGGCCCGCTACATGGGCGGAGTGGCCGGACACGCCGGCGTCTTCTCCACGGCGGACGATCTGGGCAAGTTCTGCCAGATGATACTCGACGGCGGCGACGGCCTGTTCAGCCCGGCGACCATCGGCAAGTTCACCGCGACGGCGACACCGGCCGGGCAGGCCGTGCAACGCGGGCTCGGGTGGGATATTCAGTCGCCGTACTCGAAGCCGCGCGGCGAATTGTTCCCGGCGGGCTCGTTCGGCCATACGGGCTTTACCGGAACGTCGATCTGGATCGACCCCGCTTCGAAGACCTATGTGGTGCTGCTGGCAAACTCCGTGCATCCGAAGCTGCGGCCTGCGCTTACGCCGCTGCGGGCGCAGGTGGCGACGATCGTTGCCGCCGCGGTTGGTTACACGGCCGCCGGATATGCGGGAGCCGAGCGCGCCGGCGGGACACGCACCGGGCTCGATGTACTGGCGCAGACGAAGTTCGCCGCGCTGCAGGGCAAGCGGATCGGGCTGATCACGAACCAAACCGGCGTCGACCGCGAGGGGCGCCGAAATATCGACGTGATGCGGGCGGCGGGCGTCAAAATCGCGGCGATCTTTTCGCCCGAGCATGGCTTTGCCGGAGTCGAGGACAAGGACAATATAGGCGACTCGATCGACCCGGCGACGGGGATCCGGATCCGCAGTCTTTTCGGCAAGACGCTGCGGCCAACGCCGGAGATGCTGCGCGATGTGGATGCGCTGGTCTTCGACATCCAGGATCTTGGCGTGCGGTTTTACACGTACGAACTCACCATGATCTACGCGCTCGAAGAGGCCGCGAAGGCGAAGAAGCCGTTCTATGTGCTGGACCGCCCGAACCCGCTGACCGGACTGCACGTGGAAGGGCCGATGCTGGATGCGGCCAGGGTTTCCAACGTTACCGCTTATCCGCTGCCGCTGCGGCACGGGCTCACGATGGGCGAACTGGCGAAGCTGGTGAACGGCGAGCGGCGGCTCGGAGCTGAGCTGCATGTCATCGAAATGAGTGACTGGAAGCGGGCGCTGTGGTTCGACCAGACGGGCCTGCCGTGGGTGAATCCGTCACCCAATATACGCAGCCTCACCGAGGCACTGCTCTATCCGGGGCTGGCGCTGATCGAGTATTCCACCAACTACTCGGTGGGGCGAGGAACGGACGCGCCATTCGAGCAGGTGGGGGCGGACTGGATGCGGGGAGCGGAAGTCGTGGAATGGCTCAGCGGGCGGGCGATCCCGGGAGTGCGGTTTTCCGCGGTGAATTTCGAGCCGGCGTCGTCGAATTTCGCCGGAAAGCCGATCGAGGGAGTCCGATTTGAAGTCACGGACCGGGATATTTTTTCACCGTCAAGACTTGGGATCGAGCTGATGGTGGGGTATCGGTCGCTCTATCCGGGGAAAATTGCGGTGGAACGAAGCGAGAAACTGATCGGGAGCGGGCGGGTTATTCGGGAGGTTTCCGCGGGCGGCGACCCGGTCGCCGCCGCGGAAGAGGGCCTCGGCAAGTTTCTCGATGTCCGTTCGAAATATCTGATTTACAAATAGCAGGCTTACAAATAGCTGCCAGCGAGGAGCGTTGCGGCGATCAGGCAGCCGCAGCGGTCGCTTTGGCTGAACTTGCCGAACGCCCCGCCGTTTTATTCTTGCTGCCCGCCGGACGACCGCGCTTCTTGACCTCCGACATCCAGGCCGGGGGACGGCCGCGCCGACGGCCACGACCACTGGCCAAACGCTCCAAACTCAAAATTGCTTCCTCAAGCTGCTCGCGTTCCTGGCGTAACTCGGCGAGGATTTTCGTAACGTCCATTGTGCTTCTCCAGACGGAATGTTCCAAAATTGGAGTGGCTCAGCTGATGACCGTTCCACAATCGGAACGAAGAACCCAATATCGCCAACCCCTTCGAATAAGATTCTTACTCAAAGGGACCACTAAAGCAAGGGGTCTGTTCCAATTTCAGAACAGATTTTTTACAAAATAGTCCCAGGCGTTCCAGAAGGAGGAATTCCTTAACACTGACCTCGGAATTTTGCGGAATCTCTGCGCCAGTAAAAATAAAACGGTAATCCCAATAAAATCAATGCAATTCCGGCAAACGATTCCCGTGGTTTCGTCCAGAGCGTGCTGATTTCGAGTACTGTAGCTCCTGTCAGGAACAAAAACGGAACAACGGGGTAGCCGAGGGTGCGGTAGGGACGTGCCAAATCGGGACGCTTTTTGCGGAGGACGAAGACGGAGGCGGTTGCCATGGCGTAGAGGATCCAGCTGCCGAAGATGACGAAATCGAATAGCTCCTCATACTTTCCCGAGAGGACCAGGATGGATGACCAGCCGGAAAGCATGAGGATGGAGACGCCGGGCGTTTGAAAATCGGGGTGAATGCGGGCGGCGGAGCGGAAGAAGAGGCCGTCGCGGGCGGCTGCGTACGGGATGCGCGCGCCGGTGAGAATCGACCCGTTGAGGGCGGCGAAGATGGAAATCATGGCCGCGATGGAGACGGCGGCGGCGCCGGCGGGACCGTAGAGCCGCTGCATCATTTCGGCGGCGACGAGTTTGTGGGCGGCGACGTCGGCGGGAGAAAGGATGCGGAAATAGGCCCAGTTGGCCAGCATATAAATAGCGATTACCGAGCCAGTTCCGGCGATGAGGGCGAGCGGGAGATTGCGCTGCGGGTTGCGGATTTCCGACGCCACCATGCCGACGTTATTCCAGCCGTCATAGGCCCAGAGGGCGGCTACAAGGGCGGCAATAAAGCCGGCGAAGAGCGACACGTGGGGAACCAGCGGCGGGGCTGCGGTAACGGCATCCGAGTGGGGGAAGAAGAGGCCGGCGAGGATGATGAGGGCGATGAGGCCTACTTTGAGCGCGGTAAAGGCAATCTGGACGCCGCCGCCGAAGCGGACGCCGAAATAGTTGATAATTCCGAGCGCGAGGATCAGGACAAGGGCGAAGACCTGACCGTATTTGATGGAAATCGGCCCGGCGTGGAGCCAGACCTCTTCGAAAACCGGGATAAAGTGGGCGGTGTATTCGAAAAATGCCGTGGCGAGGGTGGCGATGGAGCCGCTTTTGGCGACGGACATCTGGGTCCAGCTATAGAGGAAGCCCCACATGGGACCGTAGGCTTCGGTGAGGTAGACGTATTCGCCGCCAGCGCCGGGGAGCATGGCGGCGAGTTCGGCGTAGGTGAGGGCTCCGGCGAGGGAGAGGGCTCCGCCGACGACCCAGACGGCGAAGACGAGAGGCACGGTGCCGACGTTCTGGATCATGGCCTGGGGGACGCGGAAGATGCCGCTGCCGATGACGGTGCCGATGACGATGGCGAGGGCGGCCCAGATGCCGAGGGCGCGGCGGAGTTCAGTCATTCAGGAAGGCCTTCGTATTGGAAACGCGCAAGACGGCTGCCCGAGTGGCAGCCTTTGCCGTCTTTGTTTTATCGCGCAAGACGGCTGCCCGAGTGGCAGCCTTTGCTTTCTTTGTTTTATCGCGCACAACGGCCGCCCGAGTGGCGGCCTGTGCGCTCCGGTCGCATCGCACGCCGGCGCCGGGTGCTCCGGGCGCTCGCCAGCCAGGGGTGTTTTGAAAAAACGAAGCCACCGCATTTTTTGCAACGCGCAAAACGGCTGCCCGAGTGGCAGCCTTTGCGCTTCGGTCGCGTCGCACGCCGGCGCCGGGTGCTCCGGGCGCTCGCC
>CAIKMJ010000021.1 GCA_903828455.1 uncultured Acidobacteriia bacterium
GCGTATTCGTTCTGCCCGGTATCGGCAGACTGGTGCGCGTGGACCGCAAGGCCCGCATGGGCCGCAACCCCGCCACCGGCGCGGCGATCAAAATCCCGGCCAAGAAGGGCGTGAAGTTCCGCGTCGCCAAGGCGGCCAAGGACGCGATCGTTCCGCCCAAGGTGAAAAAGTAAGCGCCAAAAAGTAAGCGCCAAAAAGTAAGCGCGACTCGCTCGCGCTTCACAGCGTCAATCTTCAATAGAAAAACGCCCCGCTCGACACTCGGTCGCCGCGGGGCGTTTTTCTTTTGAACTCTCCACTCCTGCTGCCGGCCCGACTCGCATCTGAGTCCGCACAGAGGAATTCGCCAAACCCTGCCAAAACCATCGGCCGCCCACTTGCCGGCGGCGTCCGAAGCCTTACGCCTGCTTCTTGGTCTCGGCCGGCGGTTCGTCTTCCTTCATCGCCTGCTTGAAGTTTTTGATTCCTTCGCCCAGTCCTTTTGCCACTTCCGGAATCTTCTTGCCGCCAAACAGCAGTACGGCAACTCCTAAAATCACCAGGAGTTCGGTTCCGGAAAGGCCACCCAGACCAGCGGTCTGAAAGTTTTGCGCTAACATGACACGGCCACCTTTCGAATCTCAGTATACTGCAATGCCGCCGGGCCCCCCGCGGTTCCGCCTCAACGCCCCGTCACCTTCCTGCCCAGCCAGATCACCGGCACCAGTCCGAACACCGCGCAACTGCCCACCATCACCGCCAGCGGCACCACCCGCAGCCCCCACGCCTCCGCCAGATGCCCCAGGACAAACGGAGCCAGCATCCCGCCCACCAGCGCAAACGTGAAGATGCCGTTGAAGTAGCCCGGATGGTAGTAGCTGAACCGGCTCGCAATCCGCTCCGCCGCCAGCGGATAGATCGCCGAAAACCCCGCCCCCGTCAGCAACAGCCCCGTCACGACGCCAAACCGGCTCCCCGCCGCCAGCACCGCCGCGCAGCCAAACAGCGCGCAGAATGCGCTCACCGCCAGCATCCTGCCGTGCCCCACCACGCGCAGCAGCCGCGACGCCACCACCCTGCCCAGCACCAGCGCACCCCAGTACCCGCCCAGCAGCCCCACCGACGTCTCCGGACTGATTCCCAGCCGGTCGATCAGAAACACCGGCAGCCAGCCCGCAATCGACCACTCGTTGGCGAACTGAAAAAACAACAGCAGCGCAAAAAAGATCGCCAGCGGACTCCGCAGATCCCGCAGCCCTTCCTCCACCGGAAACTCCGGCGCCGCCACCGGCGCCACCCTCAGCCGCCGGTACGCCACCGCCGCCGCCGCCGGCAGCAGCGCCGTAATCGCCAGCAGCCGCGTCGCATTCCACTCTCCGGTCCAGCTCAGCCCTCCAAACGAGGAGCTCTCCCCGAACGACTCCGACATCATCCACGCCGCCGCCATGCTTCCCGCGCCAAAGAAAATCCCCGCCAGCAGCGTAACCTGCGCCGGATTCCCCTCGTAGCACGGTGTAATCGCCTCGAAAACCGCTGTATTCACCACGCCCGCCGCCACACCCGTCACCAGCAGCGCCACCCATTCGTACCAGATCTGCGCCGGCGGCGCCGCCACCGACAGCATCAGCAGCGCCAGCCCCGCCCCAAAGCACCCGGCCGAAAGCAACTGCATCAGCGACGCCCCGCGCCCCAGCCGCCGCGCCAGTTCCCCGCCCCCGATCACCCCCAGCGCCAGCGCCAGAAAATTATTCCCCGCCAGCCCGTAATCCGGATGAATGTGATAGCCCCACAGCGGCAGCAGCCCCCCCGGCAGCGCCAGCAGAAATCCCGAAATCGCCAGCCCGCTCAGCAACTGCCACGGCTTCGCGCAGTTCGGCTCGCCGGTCGCAGCAGTCACAGCAGTCGCAGCGACATCCGCCCCCGCGCCGTCCGCCGCGCCGGCGACCACTTCGTGCGTTTCCTCCCGATTGTTGCTCTCCGCGGGTACCACCCCGCCATCCTACCGCGCCGCCACTCGCGCGCAGATTCGCAAAATTCCCACCCCCGCCGGAATCGCCCCTTGCATCCCGACCCAGCATGTAAAATGCTAATGTCGTCGCCGCGGGCAGCCAGCGCCCGCAAGCAGCTCAATGAGAGTCCCCCTCACTCCGCTCCGCTTCCTGCACCGCGCCATCGACCTTTACCCCAAAAAGGTCGGCGTCGTCTGCGGCGCCAAACGCTTCACCTATGCCGAATTCGGCGAACGCTGCCAGCGCCTCGCCTCCGCCCTGCTCCGCGCCGGCACCCAACCCGGCGACCGCATCGCGTTCCTCAGCTTCAACACCCACCGGCTCCTCGAAGGCTATTACGGTCCGCTGCAGGCCCACGCCGCCGTCATGCCCCTCAACGTCCGCCTCACTCCCGCTGAACTCGCCGGCATCATCCGCCACGCCGAACCGCGCATTCTTTTTTACGAAAACGACTTCTCCCCCATCCTCGACCAGTTCCGCGCCGCACACCCCGCCCTCCGCACCGTCAACCTCGACCACGAATACGAAGACTTCCTCTCCACCGGCGTCGCCGCCCGCGCCAACATCGCCGACTACGACGAAACCTCCCTCTGCGAACTCTTCTACACCTCCGGCAGCACCGGCGCCCCCAAAGGCGTCATGCTCTCTCACCGCACCATCTATATGCACGCCCAGGGCGCGGTCGGCGTCTTCCCGCCCGACGACACCGCCGTCGACCTCCACACCATCCCGCTCTTCCACGCCAACGGCTGGGGCAAACCGCAATCCGCCACCATGATGGGCCTCAAGCAGGTCATGGTCCGCCGCTTCGACGCCCCCACCGTCTTCGGCCTCATCCAGTCCGAACGCGCCACCCGCATGACGCTCGTCCCCACCATGGCCAACGCCCTGCTCCTGTCGCCCGATATCGAAAAGTACGACCTCTCTTCGATGACCGCCATCATGCTCGGCGGCGCCGCCGCTTCACCCGAACTCATCCAGCGCATGGAGCGCGCCTTCGGCTGCGAAGTCCTCGGCGGCTACGGCCTCACCGAATCCAGCCCCGTCGCCACCCTCTCTCGCAGCAAATCCACGCTGATTTACTCTGACGACGCCGACCGCTTCTTCCACCAGTCCATGGCCGGCTGGCCCCTGCCCGGCGTCGAGGTCCGCGTTGCCGACTCCGAACTGCGCGACGTACCCCGCGACATGACCACCATCGGCGAAGTCCTCATCGCCGGCGACCTCGTCATGGACGGCTACTACAAGGATCCCGAAGCCACCGCCGCCGCCATCACCGACGGCTGGCTGCACACCGGCGACATGGCCGTCTGGAACGCCGACAACTTCATCCACATCGTCGACCGCCTGAAGGACATCATCATCAGCGGCGGCGAAAATATCTCCTCCCTCGAAGTCGAAAAGGCGCTCATGGCCCACGAAGCCGTCGCCGAAGCCGCCGTCGTCGGCGCGCCCGATCCCGTTTGGGGCGAAATCCCCGTAGCCATCGTCGTCCTCAAACCCGGAGCGCAGTGCGCCGAAGCAGAACTCCACGGCTTCATCGCCCAGCGCGTGGCCAAATTCAAACTCCCCCGCCGCTACGATTTCCGCCCCGACCCGCTCCCCAAAGGCGGCACCGGCAAAGTGCAGAAGCGCGAACTCCGCGAACCCTTCTGGCACGGCAAAGAACGCCGAGTCCAGGGATAGAAATTACACAAGGCTGGAAATCACAACTGATCGGACCCGGGTTCGATCAGCTCTTCCCACCCCAGCGCATACCCCATCGCGCGTTTCACCTCTGCATGCCGCGCCTGCGCCAGCACTCCCGCCTTCGATTCCAGCCAGACCTTCGCCACCGTCCGCACGTTATCCAGATTCGCCACGCACGGCGACGCCATCCCCTCGCGCCTGCCGAGCGAAACCTCAACCGGTATGGCCCGAATCGTAGTCGTGATCTCGGCCACAATGAATTTGTTCAGATATTTGTACGCATCGTTCCGGCTCAGCAGCAGGACCGGCCGCCGCCCCGCCGGTCCCGGCAGTTTGGCCCACCAGATCTCGAACTGCTTCACCCGCGATACTCTCCGGCAGTCGACCAGTCATCCGCTTCGGTGCCGGAATCGGGTTGCTTGCGATAGGCCTCCCTCATCGCCCGATACTCCGCCTGTCGCACTGCCTTACGAATCGCCTGCCGGATGAACTCGCTTCTCCGCCGCTTGCCCGGCTCGGCAACCCGGTTCAGCGCCAGCAGTGTCTGGTCGTCCAGCTGGATCAGAAGAGACTTCATATAGAGTCATTATATAGAGCATTCTGAACGCCCAAACGCCGCCCGGATTCCGCTCGCCACGCGGACGCAAAAAAAAGGCCGCCCCTTTCGGGACGGCCTCTTCAATCACGACTGGCGCCGCTTCCTAGCTGCAGCCGCTCGTCCCGCCGCAGTTCTCGCACTTATAGCAACTGCCGTTCCGCGTCATCATCCCGCCGCACTCCGCGCACAGCGGCGCATCGCTCGCCACCGCCTTCGTAAACGGCAGCGACTCCTGCGGACTCGTCTCAGTCGGCCGCAGCGCCGGTGCCGCGCCCGCCTCGTTCGACGTATACTCCGCCCCCAGGAACTTCTGCGCCAGCCACCGGAAAATGTAATCCGGAATCGACTTCGCATACGGAATGTTCGGATTCCCCGTCCATCCGCTCGGCTCGAACCGCACGTGCCCGAACTTGTCCACCAGGAACTTAATCGGCACCCCGTACTGCAGGCAGTAACTCACCGACGTCGCGAAGCTGTCCATCAGGCCCGAAATCGTCGAACCCTCCTTCGCCATCGTCACGAAGATTTCCCCCGGCGTGCCGTCCTCGAACATCCCCACCGTGATGTAGCCTTCGTGCCCGCCGATCGAAAACTTATGCGTGATCGACTGCCGCTCATCCGGCAGCTTCCGCCGCACCGGCCGGTACACCACCTTCTCCGTCACCGTCGCCACTTCCTTCGCCGCCACGGCCACGCCGGCCTTCTTTTCCTTCTCCTTCGCCGAACCCGCGCCCGAACTCATCGGCTGGACCTTCTTCGAGTTGTCGCGATAAATCGCCACCGCCTTCAGACCCATTCGCCAGCTCTCGATGTACGTCTCCATGATGTCTTCCACGGTGCACTCTTCCGGCACGTCCACCGTCTTCGATATCGCGCCCGAAACGAACGGCTGCACCGCCCCCATCATCTTCAGGTGGCCCATGTAATGAATCGACCGCGACCCGTTCATCGGCCGGAAGCTGCAGTCGAACACCGCCAGATGTTCGTTCTTCAGCCCCGGCGCGCCTTCAATCGTGCCCGTCGAATCGATGTGGCTCACAATCGCTTCCACCTGCTCGGGCGAATAGCCAAGCTTGATCAGCGCCGACGGAACCGTGTTGTTCACGATCTTGATCACGCCGCCGCCCACCAGCTTCTTGTACTTCACCAGCGCCAGATCCGGTTCAATGCCCGTCGTGTCGCAGTCCATCATGAAGCCGATCGTGCCCGTGGGCGCGATCACCGTCATCTGCGCGTTGCGATAGCCGTTCTTCTTGCCAAGCTCGTACGCCTCTTCCCAGCACTTCTTCGCGCCCTGATAAAGATCGCTCGGAACGTTGCGATGGTTGATCCCGTGTACCGCGTCGCGGTGCATCCGGATCACTTCGAGGAACGGCTCTTCGTTCTTCGCATAGCCGGGGAACGGACCGGTCGAACCGGCAATGCGCGCGCTCGTCAGATACGCCTGGCCGCACATCACGCCCGTGATGCCGCCCGCGAAGTCGCGCCCGCGATCGCTGTCGTACGGCATGCCCATCGACATCAGCAGCCCGCCCAGATTGGCGAACCCGAGGCCGAGCGGCCGGTAGTCGTGCGAGTTCTGCGCAATCTTCTCGGTCGGATAAGCCGCGTTGTCCACCAGAATTTCCTGCGCCACAATCAGCGTGTCCACCGCGTGCCGGAACGCTTCCACGTCGAACTGCCCGTTCGGCCCCACAAACTTCATCAGGTTCAGCGACGAAAGGTTGCACGCCGAA
>CAIKMJ010000022.1 GCA_903828455.1 uncultured Acidobacteriia bacterium
AAGGGCCGGCTGAACAGCGATATTGCGGGCCAGGTGCAGCAGCTCGTTAACGACAAGCTGGGCGAGTTCTTCGATAAGACGCCGAGCGTGATGAAGAAGATCGTCTCGAAGGCGATCGACGCGGCGCGCGCGCGGGAAGCGGCACGGAAGGCGCGGGATCTGACGCGTCGCAAGGGCGTGCTCGATTCCGGCGGGCTGCCGGGCAAGCTGGCCGATTGCCAGGAGCGCGACCCGCAGCGGTGCGAACTGTTCCTCGTCGAAGGCGAATCGGCAGGCGGGACGGCGAAGCAGGGGCGCGACCGTCGCTTCCAGGCGATTCTGCCGCTCAAGGGTAAAATTCTCAACGTCGAAAAAGCGCGTTACGACCGCATGCTGGGGCATGAGGAAATCCGCGCGCTGATTACGGCGATGGGGACGGGCATCGGCAAAGACGATTTCGACGCGAGCAAGCTGCGGTACCACAAGATCATCATCATGACGGACGCGGACGTGGACGGTTCGCATATCCGCACGCTGCTGCTGACGTTCTTCTTCCGGCACATGAAGGAGCTGATCGAGAAGGAGCACGTCTACATTGCGCAGCCGCCGCTCTACCGTCTGAAGCGCGGCAAGAGCGAAAAGTACATCAAGAACGAAGCGGAATTCACGCGGGAAATCATGCGGCGGGCGACGGAGAATCTGACCGTCGATTACGGGATGGCTGGCGGGATAGCCAAAGGCCGCGCCGAGGGCGGCGAACTGCGCAGCTTCCTGATGAGCCTCGATGAATTCCAGCAGATGTCGCACAAACTGGAACGGCGGCTGCGCGATTCGCGCGCGGTGGAAGTGCTGAGCAACGACGAGCTGCGGCTCGACAGCAATGCCGATTTCCTTGACCGCGCGAATCTGGAGGCGCTGGCGGAGGCGCTGAAGACGGCGGGCATCCCCTCTGAAGTGTCGGCCGACGAAGAGCACTCGGCATTCGTGCTGACGTATCACGATTCGACCAATGCGCCGCGCAGGGTGAACATCGAACTGGCGCATCAGCCGGAGTACCGGCGGTTCCGCTTGCTTTCGAAACAGATTGCGAAGTTCAACCAGCCGCCGTTCCTTGTGATGCGCGGCGACAACAAAGACACCATCACGAACTGGCGCGACCTGCTGGAGCACGTGAAGATGGAAGGCAAGCGCGACGCTTCGGTGCAGCGTTACAAAGGTCTCGGCGAAATGAATGCCGAGCAGCTTGCGGATACGACGATGAATCCGGAAAAGCGGACGCTGCTGGTGGTGAAGCTGGAAGACCTGGTGGCGACCGACCAGATCTTTACGACGCTGATGGGCGAAGACGTGGAGAGCCGGCGGAAGTTCATCGAAGACAACGCGCTCGATGTGAAGAATCTCGACGTTTAGACGTCGCCGGGAAAACAGCGACGCCTCACCTACTTCGTGAAGTGAGCCCGGTCGCGTTCGCCTTCGCCGCAGATGTATTCGAGAATGTCCGAATCCGCCTGCAGGATGTGGGTCAGTTTGATGGTGAACGGCTTCGTGTACATCTTCGGATCGTCGAAGGTGATTTCTTCGTCGAGATGACCGTAGTCGCGGCGGCGATAGCGTTCGGTGAGGTGCATGGATTCGCTGCGCGGATGGCCCATGGCGTCGAGCCAGCCTTTATCGTTGAGGCCGTTGGTTTCGACAACCAGCGTGTCGCCTTCCCATTTACCGACCGAGTAACCGAGCCACGACGGCGTGGGGTCGACGGGCAGCTTGCGGCCGTCCGTGTAGATCTGCCGGGCGTCGTTGTCGATTTCCAGCATCTGAATGATGAGGCCGGGCGTTTGCACGATCTTCTGCACGGCAGCGAAGAGCGTGCCGAAGGGGACGGCCAGCGGCAGGCAGCGCGTTGACGGGCGCATATCGGGCTGGCTGAGGCGCTGTTTCGTGATGGCGAGGGCTTCGGGGCGGATGGGCGATTCTTCCGGCTTGAAGTCGAGCAGCACGTTGAAGGCGTACTTGGAGACCGAGCCGCGTTCCATGCCGGGGACCTGAAGTTTATCGATATCCTGGCCGAAGAGGCGCTTCTGTTCTTCGATGGGCGTTGCTTCGGCGCGCCAGACACCGGAAAGATCGGGCTTGCCGTTGGAGGCGCGGGGAGCGCGCGCGGTCATATTCACTTTGCCGTCGCGGGTGCGCGGCGCGCCGGGCGTTGGGTAGTTGATCCACTGGGCGAAAGAAAGCTGGACGGCGGCCGTGGCGATGAGGCCGCCAGCCAATAAGACGAGACGCATGGTGAATCCAGTTTACTTGCCCGATGGCCAGACCACGCCTTGGTACTGCTTCGTGACGGGCGCGATTCCTTTATAAGTGAACTTCTGGACGCGCTGGCCGCGGAAGGTTTCGGTGGTGTAGATGTTGCCCTTCGAATCGGTGGCGATGCTGTGGACGCCGTAGAATTCGCCGGGCTGGCGGCCACCGTCGCCGAATGTAGTCAACTGCTGGAGCGACTGGCGGTCGATGACGTGGATCTGATTGTTTTCGCCATCGGCAACGTAGATATACTTCTGCTGCGGATCCTTCGAAAACGCCAGATCCCAAACCGAACCCTGACCGAGCGTCTGCTTTTCGAAGAACGCTTCCTTGACGAACTTGCCTTCGGGAGTAAAGACCTGGAGGCGGTCGTTGCGGCGATCGCAGACGTAAAGCAGGTTGTCGATGGAAAGATTGGCGCAGTGCACCGGGTTGCGGAACTGCTGGGCGGGAGGTCCGTCGGGCTTGTAGTCGCCGGGATCGACGTCGTCGGGCTTGTTGCCGTAGGCGCCCCAGTGCCGCTTGTACTTGCCGGTATTGGCGTCATAGACGATGACGCGGTGGTTGCCGTAACCATCGGCGATGTAGGCTTCGTCGGTCTTCGGGTCGACATAAATTTTCGCCGGGAGACGGAGGTTTTCGACGTCGTTAGAGCCTTTGCTTTGGCCGGGCTTGCCGATCTGCATGACGAACTTGCCGTCGGCGGTGAACTTCAGCAGCATGGAATCGTTGTAATAGCCGGTGACGCCGACGACCGGGGTTTCATCGAGCACGAAACCACCCGCGCGGCCCGCTGCCGCACCGGGCGCTTTGCCGCGGCCGTTGCCGCCGATCCAGACATTGTTCTTGTAGTCGACGAAGATGCCGTGGGTGGAATCCGGCCAGTCGTAGCCGGTGCCGGGGCCGCCCCAGGAATTGATGAGATTGCCGGCGGCATCGAATTCGAGGATGGGGGGAGCGGGGGCGCAGCAACCCGCGATCTTCGGGTTGGTGGTGGCGTGTTTTTCGTTATCTTCGAGCGAACCCTGGCGGTGGACGATCCAGATGTGATCCTGGGCGTCGACGGCAACACCGACGGTCATGCCGAGCAGCCAGTGATTGGGGAGAGGCTTCGGCCACATGGGATCGACCTCAAAACGAGGCGCAACCACGGTTGCCGCGTTCACCTTACGGCTCAGGAAGATGGAGGCGGTGCCGAGTATGGCGATCGCCGCCAGAACGAAAGCACCGGTACGCAGGTTTCGACGCATGGTTTTATCCCTTTCCTTCCCCAAAAACGGGGTGGCCCGGCGACAGGACAGCGGTTGCGCGCAGGCGGGACAATTATATGCGATTTTCACCGATGCCCGCCATCCCGGCGCGGCGATGGTGTCTACGGCCGACGCCCCGCAGCGGGCACGGGGTGCCGTTCCACCGAGAATTCCGCAATACGATCCGCCGGACCTGGCGCCGAACGGCGCGCCCGACCCGCAACCGTCCGAAACCAGAGGATTTACAAATCCGGACTATTCCTCCGCCTACGGTGTGATATCACTGAGTAAACGGCCTCGAAGCATACCTGCGGGCAATCTCCTCCGCATACCGCTTCCTGCCACAGAAAGGAACTCCCGTGGAGTCCGGCAACCGGAAGTTAATCCGACCATCGTTCAACGAATTTAAAGAAAAGGCGGAATCGCCCCGTAAATCCGGTGGCGCCCCCCAGCAGAAGCGTCAGATCCCCCCGGATCAGACGAACGCGGAGAATTTTTACTACGTCAAGCAGATGCAGGCGAAGACACCGATGGTGATCACGCTGCGCGACGGCGAGGTGTTGCACGGGTACATCGAATGGTACGACCGTTCGTGCCTGAAGGTGAACCGGGTGAACGAACCGAATCTGCTGCTCTACAAGAGCAATATCAAATACATGTACAAGGACGAAGACGCTTAGGGGGTGTCCTTTTTGCGCTGGGACAAGCGGTAGGCGCGGCGTTCACCGGCCTTGATGTAGCGCCGATTCTCGTCGTCGGTTTCGGGAATCACGGGAGCCACGGAGACGCCGCGGCCGTTGGCGTCGATGGCAACAAACGTGAGATAGGCCGATGAGACGTGCTGCTGCACGCCGGTAATCAGATCTTCCACCCACACTTTGACGCCCACTTCCATGGAAGTGCGGAAGACGCGGTTGACGCTGGCGCGCAAACGGACCCACTGGCCGATCTTCACGGGGCGAAGGAATTCCATGTGATCGACCGACGCGGTGACGCACACGTTGCGGGCGTGGCGGGTGGCGGAGATGGCAGCGGCGAGATCGACCAGATGCATGATCTTGCCGCCGAGCAGATTGCCGATCATATTGGCGTCGTTGGGCAGAGCCAGTTCTGAGTATTCGGCGGCGGATTCGCTGACGCGTCGTCCTTCCATGTCTTCTCCTGATGATGTCACTGGTGTGAATTAGACTACGCCGGCGCTGAGCCGGATTCCTGTTTTGCCGGAAAAGCGGCGGTAGGCGGCGGCGCAGGCGCGGGCCTGGGCGGCGAGCGGGTCTGTGGCGGCGGTCGATTCGTTGCGAACAACGGCATAGCCGGTGGCAAGCGGCAGGTGGTCGCGCTCGGAAGACCAGGCGACGGTTACGGAGTGGCCGTCGTCGGCCTTCACGAGGAACCGGTGGGCGTCGGCCTCGGCCAGGGAGGCGCGCTCACAGGCGGTGCGCGCGTAGCCGCGATTGCAGCAGCGCCGGAGTGTTTCGGAGGAAATGGCGGCTGCCGGGTCGGCCGAGCAGCGCCCCGCGAAGAGGTCGCCGAGCGGAGCGGATTCCGGCGAGACGGCGCCGAGCGGGGCTTCGGGGACAAACAGCGGGCAGGCCATTCGGATGTCGGTATAGTAGCAAGTGCGCATGGCAATCAATCGCATAGAAATTCTGCAGTCGATGGTGGACCAAAATCCCGCCGACAGTTTCAGCCGGTACGGACTGGCAATGGAGTACGTGAACGCGGGCCAGCTGGAAGAGGCGGAGAAGCACTTCATTCAGCTTCTGGAGCATAATCCGAGTTACGTGGCCGGCTATTTTCATGGCGGGCAGACGCTGCAAAAGCTGAACCGGACCGACGATGCGCGCGGGTTGTATCGGCGCGGCATCGAAGTCGCATCGGCGGCGGGAGACGATCACGCAGCCGCTGAAATGCAGGGCGCGCTGGACATGCTCGGGTAATCGCGCTCCCGCGGGCTGCGCTAAAATCGACACATTCATAACGGAGAGAACATCATGTCATTACGGATTAACGACACCGCACCCAACTTCACCGCCGAAACGACGCAGGGCGCCATCGATTTCCATGAATGGATCGGCGACGGCTGGGCCATTCTCTTTTCGCATCCGAAGGATTTCACGCCGGTCTGCACCACCGAACTTGGCTACATGGCGAGACTGGAGCCGGAGTTCCGGAAGCGCAACTGCCGGATTATCGGTCTGAGCGTCGACCCGGTGACGAGCCACGGCAAGTGGGCGGCGGACATCGAAGAGACGCAGGGCAGCAAGGTGACGTATCCGATGATCGGCGACCCGGAGCTGAAGGTGGCCAAGCTGTACGACATGCTGCCGGCCGATGCGGGCGTGACGTCGGAAGGCCGCACGGCGGCGAACAATGCAACGGTGCGGACGGTGTTCGTGATCGGGCCGGACAAGAAGATCAAGCTGATGCTGGTGTATCCGATGAGCACGGGGCGGAACTTCGATGAAGTGCTGCGCGTGCTGGATTCGATTCAGCTGACGGCGGTTCACAAGGTTGCGACGCCGGTGAACTGGAAGCACGGCGAAGATGTGATCATTCTGCCCGCGGTGTCGGACGACGAAGCGAAGCAGAAGTATCCGGACGGCTGGAAGGCTCCGAAGCCGTATCTGCGCATTGTGCCGCAGCCGAAGTAGGAACGGCTCGGGCGAGCGCCGCGGCGGCGAAGACTCCGCCGCTTCCGGTAAAGTGAAGGCAGCGCGTATGGCGTACATGGTGGAAGATTCCGGCGTCGGGCTGATCGCACTGCAGCAGCAGGTGGCGCGGCTGCAGGCGCTGCTCGAAGCCAGCCGCCGCATCCACGCCGCGGTGCGCCTCGAAGAGGCGATGCAGGTGGCGCTGCAGATTATCGTACGCGAACTGGAGGTGCGGGGAGCGCACTTCACCACGCCGCCGCTCACCTATGGCGAAGTACCGGCGGCGCCGTTCGACGATTGCTTCCGGCTTCAGCTTTACGACAAAGACGGGCGCGGGCTGACGGAACTGGTGGTGGCGCCGGATCCGGCGCAGCCGCTCGGCTTGTACGAAGAAGACTTCGTGCAGGGGCTGGCGCTGCAGGCTTCGGTGGCGATCGAAAACGCGCGTTATCACGAGCGCAATGTGGAGTGGGCGCGGCTGGAACAGGACCTGGGGGCGGCGCGGAAAATCCAGCGCTCGCTGCTGCCGCAGACCATGCCGGATTTGCCGGGCTACCGGGTGGCGCTTCGTTCGAGCGCCTGCTACGAAGTGGGCGGCGATTACGCCGACATTCTGACGCTGCCTTCCGGCGAAGTGATGATGGTGGTGGCCGATGTGGCGGGCAAGGGCCTGGCGTCGGCGATCATGAGCACGGCATTTCGCTCGGCATTTCGCACCATGGCGACGTCCGGGCTGCCGCTGGCCGAGATCGCGGTCAAGCTGAATCAGGAGCACTGGGGCGAAGGGACCGAAGCGCGGCTGCGGTACGTGACGGCGATCATCCTGAAGCTGGATGCGGCGACGGGGCAACTGGAAATTGTCAACGCGGGACACACGCCCGGACTGCTCGCGGAAGCGGACGGAGTGCGGCAAATCGATGCCGGGGGCTGGCCGCTGGGCATTCTGTCCGGCACGCGGTACAAGTCCGAAACGCTGCAACTTGCACCGGGCGCGAAGCTGCTGCTCTACACCGACGGGCTTACCGATCAGGTGAACGTGAAGGACGAAGACTACGGCGCCGAGCGGCTGGCGGCGGAATTTGTGGACTCGCCGGTTACGGGAGGCGAGGCGATTCTGAGCCATATCTGGGATCGCGTGCTGGCATTTGCGGAGGGCGCCGAGCAGGGCGACGACATGACCGCGCTCGTTTTGTGCCGCGAACCGGAGGCCGCATGCTGATGACGAAGGCGGAATCGGTGGAAGTGAAGCTGCCTTCGGTGCTGGGCTTCGAAAAGGTGGCGATGGGCACGGCGGCGAGCGCAGCACGGCTGATGGGCTTTCCGGAAGATCGCGTGGAGGATCTGAAGACAGCCATTGCGGAAGCGTGCATTAATGCGATGGAGCACGGCAACCATTTCAACGACGATCTGCGCATTGCGGTGACGCTGACGCTGCGCGATGACGCGCTCGAAGTGCTGGTGGCGGACAAGGGACCGGGCATGAAGAATGCGCCGGATTCGCGGACTCAGATTGCGCCGCCCGATATCGATAAAAAGATGCACGGCGAGGAACCGGCGCGCGGGCTGGGAATGTTTCTGATCCAGGCGCTGACGGATGAAGCGGAGTGGGTGGTCGGCGGGCCTGAGGGCGGCAGCTACGTCAGGCTGGTGATTCGCCTGAAAAAGGAAAACTAAACGAGGAATGCAGACCGATACCCGAGTAGCGGTAGATCAGACGACAAACAGCGCGGGCGGCGCCGTCACCGTACTGCGCTTTGCCGGCGATATTTCGAGCACGTCGCGCGACGCGGTGCTGGGGACTTATCAGGGGCTCGCGAAGGATGCGCACAAACGGATCCTGCTGGACTTCACGAAGGTGGACTACCTGAATTCGAGCGGCATCGCGCTGGTGATCCAGCTGCTGCTCGAAGCAGGGCGGAACGAACAGCGGGTGCAGCTGTTCGGGCTGACGCCGCATTTCCGCAAGGTGTTCACGATGGTGGGGATTACGAAGTACACGGAGCTGTTCGACGACGAAGGCGCGGCGGTGGCGTCGTTCGACTAGACGGCCGGCTCAGCGCCGCTCGTTGCGTCGTTGATCGCGCAGTGCCAGAGTCTCTTCGAGACGCTGTTTCGGAAGCGGATCGTCGGGGAAAGCTTCCATCGCCCGGCGGTAATTTTCCACTGCATCATCCAGACGCCCGGCCTTGACCTGCGCATTTGCCAGATTGAAGCGCGCGCGGCCATCTTCGTGCAATCGCAGGGAAGCTTCGTACTGCGCGATCGCGTCGCCGTTGCGTCCGGTAGCGGCCAGCGCGAGGCCGAGCATGTTGCGGGCATCGGCGCGGGCCGGTTCGGCGCGCACGGCGGTTTCGAGCGAGGCCACGGCGGCATTCGGATTCAGCCGCGAGAGCTGCACGGCGCCGAGGTTGAAGTTGGAAGAGAAGTCCGCCGGATCTTTTTCGAGACGGTGATGAAGCACCGCTTCATCCAGCTCTCGCCGCTGGTCCCGCGCGCCGTGCGGGAGAAGCTGCAGGCGGAAGTGCGCCATTTCATCGGTGATCTGGTTGCCGCCGGTCACAAGCTTCGGCGGGGAATTCGGATTGCGCGGATTGGCGGCGGAATTATCGTAGTGCCAGCGCATGGAAATCACCGTGCCGCGGGGCAGCGAGACGGGCTCGCGATAGTAGAAAACACCCTGCCAGGCCGGGTTCCAGTCGGGAACGCGGATGAGCCATTGGCGCGTGCCGTTGGGCAGAACGGCCCACGCTTCCATGCGCCGGCCGAGATAGTGGGCGTGCGGATAGACGGCGAGGAGATCGGCATCGAGCGGCAGTTTGAAATCGTCGCCGACGGTGAAATCGCGCGCGCCGGCGGGGATGCGGAGAGCGTTGTCGGCCTCCAGTTCGACCAGCAGGGGGAAGCGGGTCTGCGGTTCATCGGTGAAATAGAGACCGATGACGGGGCGCACGGTTTCCGGCTTGCCGGTGGGATGCATGTGGACGTTGAGGACGAGCTCATCGGACGGATTCAGCCGCGAGGCGAAGCCCGATGGCTCTTCGTGCGGACGCGGGTTGCCGGGCTTCCAGTAGAGAAACTGGCCCTCGGGATCGAAGGGGCTGCGCTGAATATCGAGATCCATGCCGGGGAATCCGGCGCCCGGCGAGGCTTCGTGCTCGTGCGCGGAAGCCATGCGATCGATCAGCAGATTGGCGTGGTGGACCGCTCCTGGCGCTCCGGGGCGGATATCGACGGCGCGAAGGTAACGCACCGATTTCATCCCGGTGTGGAAGACGAAATTCCAGTAGACGTCCGGGCCGGTGGCCGGGGTGGTGAACGCGGCGGGCGCGGTGAGGACGAGGTCGGGCGGGCCGAGTTGCCAGCCTTCGGTGTACTGCGGCGGTTGCGGCGCGGTGCGCGGGTCGCCTTCGGGCGCGCCGGCGGCCGCCCAGTCGGAAATCATTTTGATCTGAGTGTCGGCGAGACGGCGCTCGCCGGCGAAATCGCCGTAGCCGTGTTCGGCAAGCCAGGGCGGCATGAAGCGGCTGCGCGTGACCTGGGCGATGAGCCGAGCGCGCTTGCGGGCGTCGTCATAGGTGAGCAGGGAAAACGGGCCGGCTGCACCGGGCTGGTGGCAGGTCGTGCAGTGTGAATACAGGATGGGCGCGATGTCACGCGCGAAGGTGGGCGGAGAATCCGCTGTTCGGCTGACGGCAGCGGAGCCGAGCGCGACAAGGGCCGCGAGACCGGCGCGCGCGGATTGCCGCAGTGTCATACGGGGTTTGCGATGCGGCGGATGCGCACCACGGTGATGTCGTCGTGCTGGCCGAAGGCGCGCGCTTCATCGGCGATTTCTCCGGCGGATTTCAGACTGAGGGCGCTGGTGCGTTCGAAACCAAACAGCTCGCCCTTCACGTTGCGGGCCTCGATGACGCCGTCGGACAAAAACACCAGGGAATCCGCTCCGCTGAGTTCGAAGGTTTGCGCGTGATATCCGACTTCCGTACTGATGCCGAGCGGCAGGCCGGGCGCGACGGCCATCTCCTCGCCGTCGAGATAAGGCGCCACGTGGCCGGCATTGGCGATGGTGACGGTTCCGTCGCGGTGGAAGAGAGCGCAGCAACAGGTGACGAAGCCGCCATCCATCTTTTTCATCAGCATGTGGTTCAGGCTGGCGAGCACGTCGGCCGGCCGGCGCGAACTTTCCACCTGCAGAGCGCCGACGATGGATGACACCACCATGGCCGCTTTCAGGCCCTTGCCGCTGACATCGCCGACCGCGACAAAGGTTTCGCCGTTTGGCGCGGAGAGGATCTGGTAGAAATCGCCGCCGACCTCCTGCGCGGGAAGATAGACGCTCTCAATGTCGAGTCCCGGCGTGGGCTCCACGGCGCGCGGAATCAGAAGCTCCTGCACGAGGCGCGCGGCTTCCAGTTCATCGGCCATGCGGCGGTGCTCGCGGCTGGTCACCACGTAACGGCGGAAGACGAGGCCGCAGATGACGAGGATCCAGACGATGTCGATGAGGCCGGTGAGCGCGATGCGGAAGTAGCCAAACAGCGGGACGTACACCACGTTGACGCCGTGCATGGCGGCACCGTGAAGCGCCGACATGGCGAGGTGGAACTCAGTGGGCGCGCCGGCCACGAATTCGGCGATGGCCAGCACGGCGAGGAGCCAGGTCTCCCAGGACTTCGACCGCAGGCAGCGGACGGCGACCCACACGAGCACAAGGCGGAAGGGCAGGAATGTCAGGTCCTGATAGTTGTAAATGGCCTGCGCGAGCTGAGCGTTGGTGACGGTGGCAATGACGATGGCACTGGTGATCCACTGCGGCGCGAGCAGAAAGCGACGCCGCGTCTCACCGACGAGGAAAACGAGAAGTTCCACGCGCGCCCAAAGGATGCCGAGATTGAGCAGGATGCTGAGCCTTCCGAATTCGAGCGACGAGAGCAGTTCCGTATGCGCTGCAACGAGGCCGGCGACGCCGAAAAGAGCCTGCAGAAAAGCGAACGCGGCGGCCCAGAGGTATTCGTCGCGGTCGCGCTGGTTCCAGTAGAGAGCCAGCATCAGCGGTACGAAGACGAAGGCCAGCGGATAGAGGTACCAGGGCAGTCCGCGCACCAGATAGACAAGGTTGTCTTCGTTGCTGATGGCTTCGGCACCCACGTGAGCGCCGATGTAGACGGGCGCGTTGGGGGGGAAGCCCGAACCGGCGGGGTCGCCCTGGATGCGCAGAGCGATGACGAAAGTGGAACTCTTCAGCAGGTCTGGCGGGATGACCCAGGTGTGAGCGAGAGAGCGGGCGACGCCGCGGCGGAAATCGTCCGGCACGGAGCCGATGCGGCGGCCGTTGGCGTAAATTTCGTAGCCGACCAGGACGGGGCCGAGCGAGAGGGCAAGATCTCCGCGGGCGGCGGGCAGACGGAGCGTGACGCGGTACCAGCCGATGCCGTCGAAGCCCGGATAGCCCTGCGTCTGGAGGATGCCCGGGACTTTTACGTTGTCCCAGGCAGCGTCGTCAAAGCCGGGTTTGGCCCAGGCGAGATCGTCGCCGGGATGAAACTTCCACACGCCGGCGAGGCTGGTGGTTTCAACGCCAGGCTCGATGGGGATGACGGTGGCGCGTGCCGGGGCGGAAGCGATAACCGCGACGAGTGCAGCGAGGCAGGCCAGGCGGGCGCGAAGGGAGTTCGGCAAGCCTCATTGTAAATCGAACAAGAGGGGGTAAATCGAACAAGAGGGGGTAAATCGAACAGGAAGGGCTCGGTGCGGTTCAGGGTTGCGCCGGATGAGAGAATGGGCGGGTCGCCTCTGTTCAATCCTCTGGTCAACAACGTATGGAAATCCCACAGATTCTCGAACAACTGGAACGCTCCGCCGGATGGTTTCCGCGCACGGCCGTGGAAGCGGCGGTTGCAAAGCGCGAGGAGTTGACGCCGGCGCTGCTGGCGATCCTCGAAAAAACCATTGCCAACGCCGAAGAGATTGCGGGCGGCGAAGAGTACGGCGACTACATGGCGCACCTGTACGCGCTGCTGCTGCTGGCGCAGTTTCGCGAAGTGCGCGCGCTGCCGCTGGTGCTGCAGTTCGCGGCGCTGCCGGAAGATGTGCTGGAAGGGTTGTGCGGCGATTTCGTCGGCGACGATCTGGCGCGCGTGATTGCGTCGGTGTGCGGCGGCGAGACGGCGGAGATCGAAAAGCTGATTGTGGATGCCGAACATGCCGATCCGGCGGGGCGTGCGGCGGCGCTCGACAGTCTGCTGATCCTTGTGGCCGTGGGGAAGAAGACGCGCGACGAAGTGGCGGCGTATTTCGGCTCGCTGTACAAAGGCGCACTGGAGCGCAAACCTTCGTTTGTGTGGGATGCGCTGGTTTCCGCCAGCCTCGATCTGCACGCTGCCGAGCACGCCGCGGATATTGAACAGGCGTACAGCGACGGGCTCGCCGATCCGGAATTCCTCGCACTGAAGGATGTGAAAGAGGAACTGGCGCATGCGACAGGTGATCCGCTGGAGGCGATGGCGGAAAACCCGTACTTCACGATGGTCAATGACGTGGTGAAAGAGATGAACGGCTGGGCGTGCTTCCGCGACAAGCGCGCGGGGGCGGAAAAAGTGGGTCGCAACGACGCATGCCCGTGCGGCAGCGGGAAGAAGTACAAGAAGTGTTGTCTGGTTTAGATCAATCCGGTTTCGATCGCGGCGGGGCACCGTTTTCCCGGCTATACTTGGTTCTCGCATGAATCCCGACCTGCTCGCACTTGGCTTCCTCGAATACGTCGTCTTCCTGCTCTCCACCACATGCCATGAGGCGTCGCACGCGCTGGTGGCGATGCTGGGCGGCGACCGGACGGCGCTCGAAGGCGGCCAGGTGACGCTGAATCCGCTGCCGCACATCCGGCGCGAGCCGTTCGGGATGGTGATTATGCCGCTGCTGGGGATTGCGAGCGGTTCGGGGCTGATCGGGTGGGCGAGTGCGCCGTACGATCCGCTATGGTCGATCCGGCATCCGAAGCGCGCGGCGTGGATGTCGCTGGCGGGGCCGGCGGCGAACTTCACGCTGGCTGCGATGGCGGGGATCGCGATGAAGATCGGCATGGCGCTGGGCGTTTTCCTGCCGACCGGCGGCACATTCACCCGCATTGTGGGCGCGGCGGTGGAAGGCGGCGTGGCCGACAGCGTGGCGACGGTGCTGAGCGTGTTCTTTTCGCTGAACGTGCTGCTGGGAACGTTTAACCTGATCCCGGTGCCGCCGCTCGATGGCTACGGCGTGCTGGGGCTGTTCGTTACCGAGGGCGGGGCGAGGAAACTGCAGGAGTGGCGCATGAGCATGCGCGGGCTGGCGATTATCGGGCTCGTGGTGGCGTGGCGGTTCTTCCCGGCCGTGTATTATCCGGTGTTCAATACCGCGATCGGGCTGGTGTATTCGGGCGTGCGGGGCTAGGGCAACCGCACGCCCGTCTCCGTTTCCGATTACCGCCGCCGGACGTCAATGGTCCGCACATCGCCGTCCCGGAGATCGACATTGCAGGAGAAGGCAAAGGAATCCGAGCGCAACCTGCCATCGGCCCGGGCGATTCCCGTGATCCAGCCACTGCGGCCGGCGTCCAGGTCGATCGACAGAAAATCGACGTGCGGGTAGCCCCTCTCGCGGATGTTGTCGCTGATCGCCCGCTGGCAGGACTCCATCGCCGCGCGGGCGGCGGCCTCGCCTGCGCCCCGCTCGGAGCGGTCGCCCTCAAAGCGATCGAGCTGAGCTGAGCGAACTTCGCCGGTTTCGAAGTTTACCGAGCACGAGAAGCGATACGTTTCGTCGCGATCGTAGCCCAGGCGGATGTCGAGCAGGCCGGTTACCCAGTCGGCGCGTCCGGGGTTGTCATCGAGCGTGGTGGTCCGGAAGGCGATGTTGGCGCTGTGAAAGCGAGTCCACGCCTGTTGCCGGACGGCGTCCTGGCAGACGCGCACGGCCTGCTCGGTGGTGTAACGAACGGACGGGCGGGCATCGCGGTCACCGAGGCCGCGTCCATCCGTGGAATAGCCGGCACCCGGGAATCCGCCCGGCACCTGACGATCCACGCCGGCACCCCAGGCCAGTTCAAAAACATAGCGGCCGGCGCCGCTGCTCGGATCCTGAATGCGAATTACAGCACTGCCGCCATTTTGCGGAGCGCGCACCAGTTCCTGGCTGCCTCGGCCGCTGACTCCGGTGAAGCGGAAGTTCGCGGCGTTGACCGGCATAACGCCCGTGCAGTCAAAGCGCACCCATTCCGGCATCTGACCGGCGAGGTTGCGGAGCGTTCCGTTGATACCGCGAATTTCAATTTCGGCCGCGTTATCCACGGTCACTTCGACCGTGCAGACACCGCGGTCGGGACTGGCGGCGCCTGTCAAATTTGCCCGTCGCGGAACGGTCTGGCCATTAACGATACCGGCAGTCAACAGAGCCGCCGTCAGCGCGAAGCTAAAGGAAAGTTTGTGCATCACTCTCGAGTCTAAACTTCCCGCGGGCGAAAGCCCAGCCCCGCGACTTCTCCTGAATCCCGATAGGGTTGCCCGTGTATCCTATATACGTAAGCCTGTGGACCATCTAGACCTGCTCGAAGCTGAGAGCATACAAATCATTCGCGAAGTCGCCGCGGAGTTCTCCAACCCGGTCATGCTGTATTCGATCGGTAAGGACTCTTCCTGCATGGTGCGGCTGGCGCAGAAGGCGTTTTTTCCGGGGAAGATTCCGTTTCCGCTGCTGCACGTGGATACCACGTATAAGTTTCGTGAAATGATCGAGTTCCGCGACTCCTACACGAAGTCGATCGGGGCGAAACTGATCGTCCACACGAACCGGCAGGCGATTGACGAAGGCGCCAATCCCATCAAACTCGGCACGCAGAAATGCTGCAGCCTGCTGAAGACGCGGGCGCTGCTCGATGCGCTCGAAGCCGGCGGCTACGATGCCGCGTTTGGCGGGGCGCGGCGCGACGAAGAAAAGTCGCGGGCCAAGGAGCGGGTTTATTCGTTCCGCGATGAGTTCGGCCAGTGGGATCCGAAGAATCAGCGGCCGGAACTGTGGAACGTGTACAACTCGCGGGTCGATAAGGGTCAGCACATCCGCGTGTTTCCGCTTTCCAACTGGACGGAGCTGGACGTGTGGCAGTACATCCAGCGGGAGAACATTCCGATTGTGCCGATGTACTTCGCCAAGCCGCGGCCGATGGTGGTGCGTGGCGGTTCGCTGGTATCGGCCGAGCAGGATTTCATGCTGCTGCCGGGCGAGAAGACGGAAATGGTGATGTGCCGGATGCGGTCGCTCGGTTGCAGCCCGTGCACGGGCGCGATCCGGTCGGAAGCCGACACGCTGGAAAAGATCATCGATGAAATGAAGCTGGTGCGGCGGTCGGAGCGGGAAAACCGCGTGATCGATCACGACCAGGAAGGTTCCATGGAGCTCAAGAAGCGCGAGGGTTACTTCTGATGCCGGGGCTTCTGCGTTTTTCCACGGCGGGCAGCGTTGACGACGGCAAGAGCACGCTCATCGGGCGGCTGCTTTACGATTCCAAAGGTGTTTACGAGGACCAGCTGGCGAGCGTGGTCAAGGCGTCCGCCAATACGAGCGGCGGCGGGGGCGGCGGCAAGATCGATCTGGCGCTGCTGACCGACGGCCTGCGCGCCGAACGCGAGCAGGGCATCACGATCGACGTGGCGTACCGGTATTTCTCCACGCCGAAGCGCAAGTTCATTATTGCCGATACGCCGGGTCACGAGCAGTACACGCGCAACATGGCGACGGGCGCGTCGACGGCCGATCTGACGATCATTCTTATTGATGCGCGCAACGGCGTGCTGCAGCAGTCGCGGCGTCACGCGTTCATTGCGAACCTGCTGGGGATTCCGCACTTCGTCGTCGCTGTCAATAAGATGGATCTGGTCGGTTTCGACCAGGCGGTGTACGACAAAATCCGCGAGGAATTCACGGGATTCATGGAGCGCATTGGCGCTCCGGCGCCGCTGTTCATTCCGATCAGCGCGCGCGACGGCGACAACGTGGTGACGAAGAGCGAGCGCACGCCGTGGTACAGCGGTCCGGCGCTGCTGCCGTATCTGGAAGATCTGGGCGAAGACGCGGGCAGCGAGAAGAAGCCGGGGCGCTTCCCGGTGCAGTACGTGCTGCGTCCGAACCTCGATTTCCGCGGGTATGCCGGGCAGATTGCGGCGGGCACGTTCCGCAAGGGCGATCTGGTGCTGGCGCTTCCGGCGCGGCGGCATTCGCGCATTGAACGCATCGTTACTTATGACGGCGATCTGGAAGAGGCCGCGGCGCCGCACTCGGTGACGCTTTGCCTTGCCGATGAAATCGATATCAGCCGCGGCGACATGATCGTGCCGGCGCTGGCGGCGCCGCATGTGGCGCGCCGCTTCAAGGCCGACATTGTGTGGATGAATGCGAAGGCGCTCGAGCCGGGCCGCAGTTACTTCATCAAGCACACGTCGCATCAGGTGCGCGCGATGGTGCGGCTGATTCATCACCGCACCGACGTGAACACGCTGGCGCAGGTGCATGCCTCGAAGCTGGAGCTGAACGAGATCGGGCAGATTTCGGTGGAGACGCACCGGCCGCTGTTCTTCGATCCTTATAACGACAACCGTGTGACGGGCGCGTTTATTGTGATCGATCCGCTGTCGAACGAAACGCTCGGCGCCGGGATGATCCGCGATGTGGAAGGCGCCGAAGAGACGCGCGGTCAGGTGACGGCGGCGGATCGCGAGGCGCGCTTCGGGCATCGGCCGGCGGTGATTGCGGTGGATGATTCGGAAGCGGCGCTGCTGCTGGAGCGCGAGCTGTTCGACCGCGGCGCACTGACGGCGGTGAGCGATCTGAAGGCCGACGCCGCGGCCACGCTGGCGCTGGCAAAAGCGGCCGGCATGATTCTCATCGTGACCGGAGAACCGCCCGCCGGCTCACTCGACGCGCGGAAGATGGCGACCCACGAAGCGGTGGCGCTGCTCGAACGCCGCGCCATGCTGATGGGACACGAAGATCAGCTGCAGGCCGGCGAAGGCATCTAAGCGCCTTCCGCCGGCAGCAGTGGCTGTCACCGGAACACTCACAGAACAACTGCGCTCAACCCGCGCGGCCGACGAGGCCGGCGGCGAAGAGGCGATCATCTACGCGCGCAAGCCGCCGCTCCGCGCCTTTGGGCAGCAGCGGGGTGTGAGAGATGCCGAGGAGATGGTCATTGATGGCCCAGAGGTCTTCTTCGGCGGTCATCCAGTGGATGCGGTCGAAACGAGCGAGGCTGACGGGGCGCGAGTAGGTGCGCAGGGTCTTCTCGCGGGCGGCGTTGTAGTAGTGCTCGAAGTACGACATGGCGAGTTCGCGCAACGTGCGGTAAACAGGTTCGCGAAAGCGGAGGCCGGAGTAGTTGGATTTGGCGATGGCGCCCCAGAGATTCTGGCGGCGGAAGAGGGCGAGGACATGGTCGTCGTCACGAACCGAGCCGAGATCGAACAGCAGCGGCGGATGGCCGTGGATGCGCAGAGCGGCCGCGCCCAGCAAAGCGCCTTCGAAGCAGTGGGCGAGGCGGTCACGAAGAACGCGCCGCGGCGAGCGGATGGTTTCGCCGTCCGGCTCCTTGTTGTAGGCGACTTCGGTGTCGAGAAAATGCTGGATGCGTTCGGGCGTCTTCAGGGACTTGAGTACGCGCGCTTCGGCGGCAGTGAGTCCGTATGGTGGCATGGAATCCGTCAGCATAGCGGATTTGGCGCGCGCGCGGGGCTTGCGTCAGCGTGCGGCGGTGAATTCAGCGGCGCGGGAGAGCTGATGGCGGCGGCTTTCGGCGGCGGCTTGAATGCCTTTGAACAGCAGGCCGCGCCAGAGTGTTTCGCGGCGGCGCATTTCAATCTGAACAGCCGAACATGACCGGGCGTTGACCTGCAGGCCGAGCGCAAGCAGCGCCGCGCCGGTGCGTTCGGCGGCATGGCGGAGGCGGAACCAGGAGGCGAGCGGGATGCGGCGGGCGGTTTCGGGGGGCGTGTCGCCGAGATCGAGCACGACGAGGCCGAAGCCGCCGGCCTGGATCAGCAGATCCGTGGCCTGCAGGGCATGGTGGGCATCGCCGTCGCAGTTGACCCAGAGGACTTTGTCCAGAAGGGTGCCGGTTGCGGCGGCGCAGGCGGGGTCGAAGGAACTGGCCGCATCGACCCAGACGCAGGATTCGCCGGCGCGGGTGGCGCGCGAGAGCAGGGAGACGGCGAGGGCGGTGCGGCCGGTGGAGGGCGGGCCGGCGATTTCCGAGAGCGTGGCTTTGGGGACGCCGCCGGAGAGGAGCCGGTCGACGGCGGGGATGCCGGTGGGGAGGTGAATGCGGTGAGGCGGGCGGACTTCGAAAGGGGCGTCGAAGCGGGCGGCGAGTTGGGAGCGGAGAGAGAGGAATGCGGGGGAAGCCATGGGTACTGTTTTCGCCTTTTGTTCGCCTTTTAGTCTACTCTTGCAGATTTCGGGCGGAGGATGCAAGGGGAGCTGCAAGGGGAGCTGCAAGGGGAGCCGCAAGGGGAGCTGCAAGGGGAGCTGCAAGGGGAGCCGCAAGGGGAGCCGCAAGGGGAGCTGCAAGGGCAGTAGCCGCGGCCTCGTATTAAGCTGGATTCAATGCCCGGCCTCGCTGCCTGGCAGGGCACTGTGCGCCCGGCGGGGACCCTGTGTTTCCTCCCTTTCGAATCTGACCGAATCCGATTTTTCGAAGCTTTGGATCTCTGAAGCTCTGGAGGCGAAGGTATGGCGGCACTGGCACCCACTCGTCCGTTGCGCAAACGGGATGAAGAACTCGATCGATACATCAATCTGAAGCTGGCGGCGCTGGGGCTGCCGGTGAGCCGGAGCACGGCGGGCGGCGACTTTCTGGACATCGCCGGGCCGCTGCTGCGCAATTACCACCAGAAGGATCAGCAACTGGGGAGCTGGCTGTGTCCGGCCGACCGGCGTGTACAGGATTTTCTGGATGCCTACCTGAGCGACGTGTGTCCGAACGGCGCGGCGCGGCTGCCGGCCAATGCTTTCGTGCTGGATCGCGAAGGGATGGCGCGCGTGCTGTCGCTGCCGGTTCATGCGGATCATTTTTCCTCGCCCTATCTGAAGTCGTACCGGTTGCCGCAGGGAGTGCTGCACAATCCGCACAGCGATAAGCGGACCACGCAGGGGATTTTCCATGTGACCGAGGGCGGGCTGCCGGTGCCGGCGGACAAGGAAGCGATTCCGAAGCAGACGTTCGCGGCGCTGTGGAGCGCGGCGCTGCGTCCGCCGGCGGAGGTGATGACGCTGCCGTTCACAACGGATCAGGAAGAGCTTGCCGATCCGGCAGCGGAGCCGGCGCGCTGCTTTGTCTCGCTGCTGCTGCGGCCGCTGGTTTGTCCGGCGACCGGCACCGATCCGGCGAAAACAATGGAAATTCGCTTCTTCGTGCCGGGAAGCCTGGTCAGCAATCTCGACTTCGTGGAGGGCATTTTCGGCAACGCCGGCGATCCGTATCTGCCGGAAAACGACGCCGGGCTGGATGCGGCGCACTGGACCGGCCACACCGGCTGCGTGGTGCTGGCGCCGCATCTGGTGGGGATTCCGAAGAAAGCGGTCGGCCTGCCGCATATCAGCGTGGCCACCGAACGGCAGAAGCGCGACGGCATGTGCTGGACGGAGGAGAACGAACCGTACAACGGCGGGCGCGCGTTCAAAGCCACGTGCCGCGACGCGCGCGGCGTGATGGTGACGATCATTGCCGACAACTATTACGGCTACTGCAAGAAAGAGGTGAAGACGCAGATCAGCTTTGCGGCGAACCTCTACGGCGCGTGCGAGGAAGAGCACGCCGGCGGCGCGATGGCGTTTGCCACCTACGTGATCGGGCTGGATTTTTACGGCGACCGCATCCTGAGTCTGAAGATGGCGTCATTCGCCGACGCGGCGAAGCTGCTGGGCGATTCGGTGGTGCCGCAGGAGGGCGGTTATGCCATCGACCGCAAATTTTCCAACATCTTCTATGTGCCGCAGGAGGCCTCGTTCCACGCGCGCGAAGGCGTTGTGAAGTGGAAGAACGCGGGCGGGGAAAAGCGGCTGCCGCTGCGGGCGGGCGCGGTGTACGTGCTGCCGAACGGCTTCCGCATCCGGCTGCAGAAGCAGATTTCGGGGACGGCGTGGCGGCTGATCGGGGCGCGACCGCGCGGCACGTTCTGCCATAAGCCGTGCACGGTGTCGGGCGGCGGGAAGTCGGAAATCTCCAAGTCCATGTCCAATGTGCTGCTCAAGGGGCCTGTGTTCGTGCGCGATTACAACGCGGACATGGATCAGGTGGAGCAGATCTTCAAAATGGATTTCTCCGGCATCTATCGCGACCGCGAGCCGAACGAGCGTTCGCGGCGGCCGGTGCTGAGTATGTCGCGCTCGCTGGGGTCGGTGATCCAGCTGCTGACTCCGGCGGCGGAATACACGGACGAGCACAACGACTGGCTGCGCGGCCTGGGCGAGACCATCCGGCAGCTGGTATTTACCGTGAAGCGTTACTACCAGCCCGAGTGGGGCGACAACTGGCGCGAGCACTTCACGGTAGACCGGCTCAACGGGTACCCGGGGCACGAGCTGAAGTTCGACGATCATCCGCTGGTGGCCAACTATCTGCGCGTGGGCTACGATCCGGAGGGCGCGTGGCGAGTCTACAAGCTGCGCGCCGATTTCAGTCCGTCTGAGAAGGTGCAGATGGAGGACGACATCAGCGCATCGGTGGTGTTGCCGCGCGAGGCGCTGACGGGGCTCGATCCGGAATACGACAACCCGAGCGTGAAGCTGGTGGCGAACTGCGAGCGGCTTTTGTTCCAGCGCCCCGACGATGCCATTTACCGGGGCACGGACAGGCAGGCGGAAGCGGATATCGCGGGGCCGGGGAACTTTCTCTCCAACTATGAGCCGATCAGTGTGGAAGGCGCGCGAGCCATGGTCGAGCACGTGGTGGAGTTCGATCAGTTCACCGAGCCGATGAAGGAACTGCTGGGCAGTTTTGCCGAGCGGCCGGGGACGGACTACGTGGTGTCGTCGGCGCACCCGCGCGTGGTGAACGGGAAGCGTTCCACGAATCCGCGCTATCTGCAGCGGCGGCCGGATATGGAGAATCCGCAGGAGCTGCATCTGGCGGAGATGGTGGCGCGGCTGGCGCGCGGCATTCCGGCCGGGGAACCGGTGTACTTTCCGGTGAACGCGGTGCTGGCGGGCCGGCGGAACTCACCGGCGGATGAGAAGGCGGGGCTGCCTCCGCTGGCCGTGCACGGGCCGATCCATTATCAGGAGCTGCCCGAACTGTTCATGGATTTCATTTCCAGCCTGACCGGAAAATCGCCGGCAACAACCGGCTTCGGCAGCGAAGGCGCGCTGACGAAGGCGGCGTTCAACGCGCTGCCGCCGGTGGTGGATCTGAACAACGCGCTGGTGTCGTTTATTCTCACCGGACACGCGGGGTTCACCACGTCGGCCGGCTACATCGGGCCGAACTTCCGGGTGGATCACGATGTCAGCCTGCTGGTGCCGGAGATCTGGTGCCGGATGCGGGTACACGAGCGCGAGCCCGAATTTCTGAAGGCGCACGGCTATCTGGAAAAGGTCGAGGACTTCACGCTGGACGACCGCTTAGTGCTGGCGAGCCGGCTGGGCTACCGGATCACGCCGCTGTTCGTGGACCGCTTCCTCGGGCGCATGTTTGAAACGCCGGATGCCGTGTTCACGGAAGAAATGCTGCGGCCGGAACAACAGGACACGGTGCAGTTCGCAGCCGGCGTGGATGCCATTGTGGAGACGCAGACGCGGGTGGCGAAGCAATACTTCGAAGACGGCAGCGTGGAGGCAGCGTGCCCGCCGCTGAAAGCGCTGCTTTACATCATGGCCGAAGGATCGTGGCAGGGCAAAGGAGTGGACCACCCGGAAGTGCGCGGGATGTTCACCCGCGAATACCTGATGGCGAGCGAATGGTATCGCGCGCGGCTGCGGGCGAAGCAGACGGTGGATGTAGCGCTGTGGGGGCGGCACGTGAGCGCGCTGGAACAGTTCCGGGAAAGCGGCGCGGCAAAACACGGCGTCAATGTCGAGGGACGGCTGGAAGAAGCGTTGCGGCAACTGGCGCGGGTAAGCAGGACTGGGTACTTGAAGGAGCTGGAGGGTACGCTGGGGGCGGATCCGTATTTCGCGCGCTGAAGCAATCCGCGCGGTCGAACGGTAATACGGGCACCCGCCATGCAGGCCGGGCACCCGCCGGAGTAAACAGCTCAGCTGGCGGAAACGGCCGCGTTGCTGAGTGAAGTATTTGCGGTGCCCCAGATGTTGGCGATGCTGCCGCCCGTGCTGATAAAGATAGAGGCGGAAGCGAGGGCAATGAACGCCATGAGCAGGGTATATTCGATCAGGTCCTGCCCCTGCTCATCCTTCAGGAATTGCGATAAATAAGTGCGAAGCGTGTACATCATACTCGCGATCATGCGGCAGTGCCCGGCGAAATAATACGCCCAAAATGGTTAAGCCCGGGCGGTTATCCAAATAGACAGTACGCCGCGGCGCCGGCGGAGCCGCCAGCGCGGGCCATTTGGCGGCGGAAAGCGGGTCGGAGCAGACGATCCGGCCGGAAGATCCGGAGACCGCTGATACGCGGGACGGCACAAAGCGCAAGTGAAGCTACGCCGATAATTCCTTTATCTGGCATGACCACGGCACGAGTACGGCGCCAGTTCGGACGAAAGCCTCCATCCCGGCCAGTTTGGGGCAAGGGGATCAAATCCGGGTGCGAAGCCGGCGGTTTTATACGAATTTCGCACCCTGACGCAAGTACTGGGCATTTCGTACGGGGCGATGAACGGCGCATCAAATCCGGCAGGAACGTTCAGATTTCTATCGCCGGGACTGCGAACCCCGTAGTTCTACTCAAGGTCGGCGGGCAGCAAAATCCGTATAATTCCTGGGTTTTTCGAACAACCTGCCGGATTCACCGGTAACACTACGGGCGACCTGCGACTTTTACTGGTAACAGAACCCCAAAAAAGGAGTAGGTTTAAAACGTCGGGCAACAAAGAGTAACCAGTTCGGCTGGCCACGTGAGCAAAGGAGAACTGTGGAAACCAAGATCCTGAAAACCAAGATCCTGAAAGCCAAGATCCTGAAAGCAACGATGAGACACCGGCTTGCATCGGCCATGGTCATCGGCACGCTCGGGGTATTGAGTTCGGCCGGGGTGGCGAGCGCGGGATCGCTCTCGATCAGCGGGTCAACGACCGGGGCCTGGACCCAGGAAGCCGGCCAGAGCATCCCGACGGGCACAGGGGGGTTTGTAGACGGGACGCTGAACGCCACTGCGGGGTTGTACACGTTCAGTTATGGCGGCAACGGGCTGGTCGCGGGTGATACCGGTCACGGGAATTCCACCTTTTTCAACGAATTCTGGGTTGGGTCCAACCGGTCCGCAGCCATCTCCGCCGGCACCATCTTCTGCGCGCAGGCAGATGCGGCGTGTGGCGGGGCCGCCACGATCGCGGGCGCCGAATTCACCGTCGCGCTGAGTGCAGGTGCCGTTCCCTTCGGCCTCACGTTTGGCACCTTTAATCCCAATAGCGGGAGTCTGCTGCTGAACGGCAGCAGCAACGACGCAGTCGGCGCATACATCGATCAGATCGGGACGGGGACGACGGCAAACGGTGCGTCCGGTCCGGTGGCTTACGTTGGGTTGTCCGATACTCCTTATCCTGCGGATAACGACTTCCAGGATCTGGTGGTGACTGTGGCGGCAACGCCGGAGCCGGGAACGCTGCTGCTTTTTGGCGGCGGGCTGGTCGGCATTGCATTTTATGCACGCCGGCGGGCGGCACTGTCACGTCGTTGAATCCGATGGCCGCGAGCAGCGGTGCTGCGATGCGCGCCACGAACTTCATTGTGTCGAAGTAACCGGCGGCTTCCGTCACGTTCGGCCAGGTTTGGCAGATCGATTATGTAATTGGTGGCGGAAGTGGGGGTCGAACCCACACGTAGAGTGAACTACGCCAGATTTTGAGTCTGGTGCGTCTGCCAGTTCCGCCATTCCGCCGCGGGGAGACAGTTCCAGTTTAGCCGAGCGCGTCTTCCGGCAGAAAAATAAATCCCCATCCCTCCTGCAATACTTCCGTGTGCTTCGTCACCTAATAGCTGTTTGTTGTATAACGCAATTCCTGCGTGGGAACTTACAATAGCCTGTGTGTTCGGGGCATATATATAGGGTCTGCTGTCGATCTGATACCGGGAACCGGTTGGTTTTACGCATTGTGTACGTCACTGGAGGACGCTGATTCATGAGACTATTTCCCACGTGTGCGGCGATCGTCGCCGCCACCGCGCTGGTGGTCGGGCCAGCCTTTGCGGAGACCACCACGACGCCGGCGCCGGCAACATCCATCGCCGTCGCGCCTACGGGTTACGTGACAGCCTCTCTGGGCGGCACGCAGCAATTCACCGCCACCGTAACCGGCCTCACGAACACCGCGGTCACATGGGCGGTGAACAGCGTTGCGGGCGGGAACTCCACTTACGGAACCATCAGCACGGGCGGCCTGTACACGGCTCCGGCGAAGATGCCGTCCTCCGGCCAGATCACGATTACGGCCACGTCGCAAACCAACACCGCCGTGCGCGGCATGACCTGGATTTACCTGCTCGCGCCGGGACCGCAGATCACTTCGGTATCGCCCAATCCCCTGCCGGCGGGAACGGTGGCGCTCACGATCACCGGCACCGGATTCCAGACGGGCGCTGTGATTATGGACGGCGCGGTGCAGCTTTCGACCACATCGGTCACGCCGACATCGATTACGGCCACGACGTACCATGCGCCCACTACGACGAGTACCACGTTTTACGTCACCAACCCGGGGTCGTCGCACAGCAACGTGCTGACGGTAGCGGTTACGGGAAAGGTCAGCGGCACGCCGACGCCAACTCCGACACCAACACCAACACCAACACCAACACCCGGCGCCCCTGTTGTGGCGCCGTCCACCGTAACTTTGCTGCTGGGCGCTTCGCAGACGTTCACAGCGAGTAACGCCACCGGCTGGAGCGCGGTTTCCGGCACAATTACGACGGGCGGCGTCTACACGGCGCCTTCGACGATGCCCGCTTCCGGGAGCGACACCGTGACCGCCACGGGTCCCGGGGGCAAGGGTACCGCTACGGTGACGCTGCTCAGCAACGTGCCGCCATCGATTCAATCGATCGGCTTATCGCCGCTGCCGCTGGGTGTCTTTTCGACGACGATCACGGGCACCGGTTTCACTACCGCCACAACGGCGCAGCTCGGCAGTTCCGCCATGTCGATCACCGCCCGGACTCCGACGCAGCTGACCGTAACGGGCTTTGCGGGAACGCCGGGCGCGGCCAACGTCACGGTAGCGAACGGTGCGCTGACGTCGCAGCCGCTGGTGGTGCAGGTCGGTGCAGCAAATCCGCAGGTTTCGCCCGCGGCCGCGCGGCGCTTCCTTGAACAGGCGGCTTTTGGCGCTACTCCGGCGGACGCGGCGCATGTTCAGGCGATCGGTTTTCAGGCGTGGCTGAACGAACAGTTCGGCATGGGCGTCATCTCCAACTTCAATTCGCTGGCGGGCTCCTCGCAGGGTGGAATGCCGAATGTGTTTCTGACCAACGCGGTGAACAATGCCGACCAGTTGCGCCAGAAGGTCGCGTTCGCGCTCAGCCAGATCTTCGTCATCTCGATTACCAAAATTATCTGGAACGGCGACATGATTCCGTATGAGCAGATGCTGCTCAACGACGCGTTTACCAGCTACCGGCAGATCCTCGGCGACGTCACGCTCAGCCCGGGCATGGGCGAATACCTCGACATGGCCAACAACGCCAAGGCCAATCCGGCGGCGGGGACGGCGGCCAATGAGAACTACGCACGCGAGATCATGCAGCTGTTCAGCATCGGCACCGTCATGCTGAATCCGGATGGTTCGGTGCAGCAGGGCGCGAACGGTCCGGTGCCGACCTACGGACAGTCCAATGTGACCGAGCTGGCGCGGGTCTTTACGGGCTGGACTTATGCGCCGAAGGTCGCCGGCGGCCAGCCGGTCTGGGGCGCGTACATCAATTCGGCGGGCCCCATGGTTCCATATCCGGCCCAGCACGATACCGGCTCCAAGACACTGCTGAACGGCTACGTGGCGCCGGCCAATCTTTCGCCGCAGGCCGATCTGAACGGCGCGCTCGACAATCTGGCGAGCCACCCCAACGTGGCGCCGTTTATTTCGAAGCAGCTGATTCAGCATCTGGTGAAGAGCAATCCGAGTCCCGCGTATGTGCAGCGCGTGGCGACCGCGTTTACCCAGAGCAGCGGCGATATGAAGACGGTGATCACCGCGATTCTGCTCGACGCCGAGGCGCGCGCAAACGATGCGGGCGGCGCCGATCAGGCGACTGACGGCCATCTGCAGGAGCCGGCGCTCTTCATCCCGGCCTTCGTACGCGCCTTCGGCGGAACCATGACGCCCGCCAACTACTTCGCAAACGACCTGGCCAGTCTGGGGCAGGACATCTACAATCCGGCGAGCGTATTCAACTACTATTCGCCGGGCTACGTGGTAGCCGGCACCGGCGGACTGAAAGGGCCGGAGTTCCAGATCGACAATCCGAACGCGGCAATTCTGCGCGAGAACCTGATCGGAAACTTCTTCAGCCAGTACTCCAACCCGGTCCAGAGCAACGGGCCGGGAACGACGGTGGATCTGACGGCGTGGCTGCCGCTCGCGGCCGTGCCGGCAACGCTGGTGGATGCGCTCGATCTGACGCTCACGCACGGCACCATGCCGGCCGCGATGAAGCAGACGATCGTGAGCGCGGTGACTGCCGATACCAACGGCAATCTTCACCGGGTGCAAACGGGCATCTATCTCATTTTGACGTCCAGTTATTACAACGTCTGGCACTAGGAACACAGCAGACACGAAGACGGGAGGATACGGAAAATGTTGATTCGAACCAGACGGGATTTCATGAAAGTTGCGCTCCGGTCGGTGGGCGCGGCGGGCGCGCTCGGGGCGCTGGGCAAGTTCGGTGAGATGAATGCATTCGCGGGGAGCGGCGGGCCGTACCAGGCGCTGGTCTGTATTAACCTCGCGGGCGGCAACGACGGCCACAATATGGTCATCCCGATTGCCACCGCGCAGCAGAACTACAGCCTCTACCAGCAGGCGCGGCAGGGTCTGGCGCAGGCCCAGGCTGGTCTGCGACAGATTCACAACGGGAACGACGTGTACGGACTGCATCCGCTGATGCCGGAAATCGCGGCGCTGTACAACAACGGGAACGCCGCCATTGTGGCCAACGTGGGGATGCTGGTGCAGCCCACCACGAAGGCGATCTACCAGAGCAACAACCAGGCACTGCTGCCGTCGCAGTTGTTCTCCCATTCCGACCAGTCGAACCAGTGGCAGACCGCAATTCCCAACGGAACCGCTTCGACCGGCTGGGGCGGGCGCGTGGAAGACAGCCTGCAGAGCCAGTTCAATTCCGGCGCGTCATTTTCGCCCATCACCTCGACCGGCGGCTGCGGCATCTTCTGCACGGGGGCCCAGACGTACGCGGCGACGGTGCCGGTGGGCGGAGCTTCGCTGCTGGTGGGCGCCAACACGCCGTCCCGCCTCGCTGCCGTGCAACAGCTGATGACGTTCGACAACGGACTCAAGCTGGTGCAGGCGGCCAACGCCACCTTCAATCGAGGGGTGGGCTTTTCCACGGCACTGAACAACGCGCTGGCGACGGCAAAGGTGAATACGGTGTTTCCCGCCACGCTGATCGGATCGCAACTGCAGACGGTGGCGAGGATCATGAAGGTCCGCGGGGCGCTCGGGATCGGGCGGCAGATCTTCTTCTGTCAGCTCGGTGGCTTCGACACGCACGGCGCACAGCTCGGCACGCAGGATCCGCTGCTGCAGCAGCTGAGCCAGGCTGTCGGCGCTTTCTACCAGGCGCTGCAGGAAGTGGGCACGGACCAGAACACGGTCACGTTTACGACTTCCGAATTCGGCCGCACGCTGCAGCCGAACGGCAACGCGGGCACGGATCACGCCTGGGGAAGCCATCATTTTGTGATTGGCACCGCGCAGGCGGCGGGCGGACCGGTGGCCGGCGGCAAATTCTACGGCCAGTTCCCGTCCCTCGCGCTGGGCGGGCCGGACGACGCCAACACGCGCGGCACGCTGGTACCGACCACCGCGGTGGAACAGTATGCGGCAACGATGGGCCAGTGGTTCGGCATCAGCCAGGCAAATCTCACCACCGTGTTCCCGTACCTGGGCAACTTCCCGGTGACGAACCTGGGGTTTGTGGGCTGACCGGGCGAAGCTTCAGCGCATGAATTCGTCGGCGTGGGTGACGAATTCCGGATAAGCACCCGCGCCGAGTTCGTACAGGTCCATCCCCTGGTGCTCGCCTTCGGCCGAAACGCGGCCAGGCACCGCCCGGTTGAGCAGCCAGTTCAGGCCCCACGTGACGGGCAGAATGAATCCCAGCAATGTGGCGATTCCGACCGCCTGGGCCAGCAACTGCCCCGGGCCGCCTGCCTCCATGCGGCCGAAGAGGCCGACCGCCAGCAGGCCCCACACTCCGCCCAGCGCGTGAACCGACACCGAACCGCCGGGGTCGTCCACATCCAACCGCAGATCGAGTAGTTCCACCGAAAATGCCACCAGTGCTCCGGCGACAAAGCCCACGATCAGCGCGGCGGCCGGAGCAATGAACGCACAACAGGCGCTGGAAGCGGCGAGGCCCCCGGTCCAGCCGTTCGCGGTGAGCGACGCGTCCGGCTTGGTGTAGCGGATGCGTGTGGTGAGGGCGCCCGCCCACGCGGCGCCCGCGGCGCAAAGCAGCGTGTTGAGAGCGACCAGCGGAAGGCGGGCCGGTTCAACGCCCGCAAACAGCATGGCGCCGGCCCCGTTCAAACCCAGCCAGCCCACCAGTGCCAGCAGCGCGCCGAACAGCACGAAGACGGCGTTGTGGCCCGGGATCGCCATCGGCATTCCATCGGAGGTGTACTTGCCGCGCCGCGCGCCCAGCAGCCAGGTGAGTGAAAGCGCCGTGAAGCCGCCGAGAACGTGGATGGCACCGGCACCGCCCGCATCCAGATACCCGATGCCGAGGCCGTAGTTCGCACCGAGCTGGGCGAGCCAGCCGCCGCCCCAGCTCCAGTGCGCGAACAACGGAAACGTGATGCCGGATAGCAGCGCCGTCGACGCGCAGATGGCGGGCAGGCGCCAGCGGTCCGCCCCGCTGCCCAGCGGAATCAGGCCGGCCAGCGCGGCGCTGAGGATTCCGAGCCACGCCACCAGAACCGCCGGCGCGGCATTCAGCGGCAGACCCATCAGCATAAAGTGGCCTTTGCCAGCCACGCTCCACGGCTTTCCGCCGAGCCAGATCACGAACCCGGCACGGTCGCCGCTGCCCTGAAGAGCCGTGCCAATGAAAAAGTACGTGCAGGCAGCGACGGCGATCACGCACAGCGCCGCCAGCATGGAATGGGCTGCGTTGCGGGAGCGTCCGAGGCCGGTGCTCATGAGCGCAATGCCGGCCAAAGCCAGCGGAGCGACCAGCAAAAATACGATGCAAAGCGCGGTCTGAAGCTCGGAAAGCTGCACGGGCGGCATAATTTACGACCGTTCCTTCCGCGGCATCAGATGAGAGCGCCCCACCAGTACCAATCCCAGTATTTCGACGCCCAGACCCGCTGTAAGAAAGGCCGCCCGCGCCACGCCGGAGGCCGAATTCCCGGCGCCCGCGCCACTGCCGGACAGCAATATCAGAGCGGAAAGGACCAGCATCCAGCCGGTGACAAGTAAAAGAAACCCTGCTGTTTTCATGGAATGAATTCGGGGGCCTGACGGCCGTTAGCCCAAGTTATCACAATTACGTACGAATAAATTGCGGCATAAGGAGCCTCGGGCCGGCTTCGCGCGATTCCGCTATCTGGCGGAGAGCACAAGACTTGTAGGAAATCATCCACACAGCATCCAAAAGGTCTATCTCCGCAATAAGAAATATGAGTTTCCCTTGAGGCATAGCAAAAAGGCAGTATAGAAACACGGCTTCGTTGCGATCCGCTCATGCGTGAATCATGAAATCTGAAGACTGACAAGATAAGGACAACTTATGGCAAATACAGCTCCCGAGATGAAAGCTACACTAGGCCTAACAGGCCTGACCATGAACGCCATGGCGCTCATCGCCCCCGGCGCGTTCCTGTGGTTAACTTTCCAGATCCAGTGCGCAACTGGCGCGACCGGCCCGGCCATGTGGATGGGCATCCTCGTCGCGCTCCTGCTGTGCCTTGCGACCGCAGTCTGCTACGCCGAGCTGGCCAAACTCTATCCCGGCACCGGAAGTTCCTATTACTTTGCTGAACAATCGTTTCTGAACCACGAAAAAGCATGGAAGTATGCGCGCCTCTCGAAGTTCATCGTCGGCTGGGGCTCGCACCTTTACTACTGGGTTTATCCGGGCGTGATGGTGGGTGTCACGGGCGTGGTGATCGGGTATCTCACGGGCACGCTATGGCCGGGCTTCATGAGCGCCTCCAACCCCGGTCCGGTGTTCATGATGATCGTCGCGGTGGTCTTCTCGTTCGCCGTGGCCTGGCTGGCCAACCGTGGCGTGAACGGCTCCACGTCGATTAACATCGCCATCAACGTCATCCAGATTTCGGCCCTGCTGGTGTTCGCGGTGCTGGCGTACAGCTACCGGACCAACCACCCGACCGGAACGCCGGGCTGGCAGTTCGATTCGACCTCCGGCGACGCTTACACCTATGTGTTCCAGACCGAAAAGGTCACGGCCAACGGACAGACCACGGACAACATCATCCGCGACGCCGCCGGTGTTCCCAAGCCGGTGCTCGACTCGGCCGGCAAGCCGGTCCCGTTCATGGTCGAATATCCGGAAAAGGACGACAAGGGCAACTTCCTGACCCACAAGGACGGCGCGTCGGTTGTCGGCGTCCACAACTTCGCCTGGGCGTTTATTCAGGCAACAGTTGCGATTCTGATTCTGGTCGGTTTTGAATCCGTCACCTCGATGGGCGGCGAAGCCAAGAATCCGAAGCGCGATATTCCGATCGCCGTCATCGGCTCGCTGGTCATTCAGGGCGCCTTCTGTTACTTCATAGAGTATTTCGCGGCGGGGTACTTCCTGAACAGCGGTTACACGATGCAGAACGCCAGCAGTTCATCGGCGCCAATCGGCGACATGATGGTGATCATCGGCAACGCGTTCTTTGGCCAGGGCGGCGGACGCATCTTCATGCTGGTGGAAGCGGCGACGGTGGTTCTTGCGCTGATCGGCACCACGCTTTCCTGCATGAACACCGCGGCCCGCGTGACCTACGCGATGGGCAAGGATCAGGAAGTGCCGGAGCACTTCGGTCTGCTGCACTCGGAAACGCTGACGCCTCACAAGGCGATCTGGACGCTGGCCGTGATCTCGGCGGTTGTCGGCTGCATCTCCGTCTCGGTTCTGTTCGGTGACGGCGGCGCACCCACCAACGAGGCGATCAAGGCTCTGCCCCAGGGTCTGCTTTCGAGCTTCGGCTACACCTCGCACGACGGCATGGCGGCGCTGCCCAATACGCTCCTGACCATGACGCTTGCGTCGAATTTCGGAACCTTCCTGCTCTACATGCTGAGCTGCATCATCTGCATGGTGGGCTTCCACGGTCACCCGAACTTCAGCCCGGTGAAGCACCTGTTCATTCCGTTGTTCGGTCTGCTCGCCAACCTCGCCTGCATGGCCTTCTATCTGATTGGACCGTTCATGGGATACGGCACCAAGATGGAACCGCTGCTGGCGCTGGGCATCGCGGCGGTGTGGGGCATCTACGGCGGCATCTACTTCGTGACTTCGAGTAAGAAGACAGGGAGGACGACGCTCGTTACCGGCCGCGCCAGCGCGTAACCGGCCGCAAGCTGTTCGCTGAAAATCCGCTGGTCCGGACTCTCTGGGGTCCGGACCAGCGTCTTTTTGAGCGGTGCCTCTTTATTGCGAAACGCATACGCGAGGCATCCGGTACGCTGTAACCAGCACCCCCTTCCTCGTCGCAGATCTCATGCTGGAACTCGAATTCGCCGAACATACCGACGTTGGCCGCGTACGCGACCACAACGAAGATTTCATGGGGCACTTCCTGCCTTCGGGTGACGCCGAAAGCCGGACGCACGGCTGGCTTTTTGCCGTGGCTGACGGGATGGGCGGCGAAGAGAAGGGCGAGGTTGCCTCCGAAACCGCGATTACCACGCTGCTGGCAGGATTTCGCGCCGCCCCGCGCGGAGAAGCGCACACCGTGCTCATGCCGCGCCTCGTCCAGAGTGCCAACATCACAATTTATGAACTGGGAAGGGCCTCCAGCCCCGGCGGCTCGCGGATGGGAACGACGCTGGTCTCCTGCGCGCTCCGCTACGACCGCGTGGTTGTCTCGCACGTCGGCGATTCCCGCTGTTATCTGATTCGTCACGGCCTCGCATCACAAATCACACGCGACCACACCGTGGTTGCCGAACAGGTGCGGCTCGGCATCCTGTCGGAACAGGAAGCAAAAGAAGCCAGCACACGCCACCTTCTGAGCCGTTCGCTCGGCAACGATATGTTCGTCAGCGCGGAGGTGACCGACCGACAGGTGCAGCCGGACGATGTCCTGCTCATGTGCTCGGACGGCCTCCACGGACCTGTGACGGGCTCCGAAATCGCCGAAATCATCAACTGGAACAAAGACCTGAACGTCGCCGCCCGCAAGCTGATTGCCCTTGCGAACGAAAAGGACGGCGGAGATAATGTGAGCGTCCAACTCATTCGCATCCGGGCCGTGGAGCGCATGGGCATGTATCGCGGAAGGCCCTACAAGCTGCGCTGAGACGGCGCGGCAAGCAACCGGAAGCCCCAACGGGAAGCCCAACCGAAAGCCCCAACGGAAAGCAAAGACTCTATCCATGACCTTTCACAGCGGAGAAATGCTCGACCAGTACCGGATCGAAGCCCTGGTAGCACGCAGCGGCATGGCCTCGATCTATCGCGCCACCGACACCACCGACGGCAAGCAGGTGGCGATCAAACTGCCCCATCCGGAAATGGAAGCCGACCCCGTGCTGTTCGACCGCTTTCGCCGCGAGCAGGAGATCGGCGAAAAGCTCGACCATCCCGGCGTGATGAAGGTTTTTCCCCACGGCCGCAGCAAAGTCGTTTACATGGTGATGGAATGGGTGCCGGGCCGCCTGCTGCGCGAGGAACTCAAGGGAGTGAAGTTTTCGGCCGAACGCTCTGCGATGGTCATCTCGAAGATCTGCGACGCGCTCGACTATATCCACTCCCAGGGCGTCACGCACCGCGATCTGAAGCCGGAAAACATCATGGTGGGACCGGACAATCAGATCAAGCTGATCGATTTCGGCATCGCCGGCAATGAGGGCTCCAAGCGCCTCACCTTTGCCAAGCTATCGAACGTGATGGGCACGCCCGATTACATCTCACCCGAACAGGTGAAGGGCAAGCGCGGGGACGGCCGCAGCGACATCTACGCGGTCGGCGTGATGCTGTACGAAATGCTCACCGGCAAGATGCCGTTCATCGGTGACAATCCGCTGGTGACGATGAACGAGCGGCTGCTGAATAACCCGATTCCGCCGCGCGAAGTGGAGCCGTCCGTCACGCCGCAACTGCAGGAGATCATCTATCGGGCGCTGGAACGCGATCCGAAGAATCGCTACGCACACGCCAGGGAGATGGCGTGGGACCTCGAAAACCAGGATCAGGTCGGTGTGGCCGACCGCGCCGAACTGCACGACTGGAAGAAAAAGAAGTCGCAGGTTCCGCAGAAGATCCTGATGTACGTGGGACTGGCGCTGATCCCTGTCGTGATTTTCGCGCTGCTGCTCTGGGTCGCGCGCAAGGCGTAGTTACGCCGAAGCGAAGCCCAGCACCGCGCCGCCCGCCACGATCAGGGCGCCGCCGATCCATGTCGCCGGCGTCGGCGGCTGATTGAAGACCAGCCACGAAATGCCCTGCGCGACCACGAAGAAGAACACCACGTAGATTCCGAGCAGACGTCCGAAGTCCCACGCCGGCGCATTCACCGTCACACCATACAGAAAGAGCACGACTGCTCCTGCAAGAAACGCCAGTATGCGCGATACGCCACCGGGAAGGTGCAGTGCCTTGCGCAGAATGGCGTCGCCTCCCGCCTCCAGCAGCGCAGCAAGGAAAAGTATGCCGATCTGACTCAGTCTGTCCATCTGTACAGGATGCTTCAGACCGGCGCGACGCTTCAGCTTAAATGTCGTAGTACATCGAAAATTCGTACGGATGCGGCCGCAGGCGGATCGCCTCTGCTTCATTGCGCCGCTTGTATTCGATGTAAGTTTCCAGCAGCTCTTCGGTGAACACATCGCCTTTGAGCAGGAACTGGTGATCTTCTTCGAGACACGTCAGCGCCTCTTCGAGCGAACCCGGCATGGACGGCACCGACTTCATCTCTTCCGGCGAAAGATCGTAGATGTCCTTATCGAGCGGCTCGCCCGGCTCGATGCGATTCAGCACGCCGTCGAGACCCGCCATCAGCATCGCCGCGAAACCGAGGTACGGATTGCACGAAGGATCCGGCGGCCGGAACTCCACGCGCTTGGCCTTCGGGCTCGACGAATACATGGGAATGCGGCATGCCGCCGAACGGTTGCGCCGCGAATACGCCAGATTTACCGGCGCTTCGTAACCCGGCACCAGACGCTTGTAGCTGTTGGTTGTCGGCGCAATGATCGCCGAAAGCGCGCGCGCATGCTTCAGCAGACCGCCGATGTAATGCAGCGCCATCGTGCTCAGGCCGGCGTACCCGTCGCCGGCGAAAAGCGGCTTGCCCGCCTTCCACAGCGACTGGTGCGTGTGCATGCCGCTGCCGTTGTCGCCGAAGATCGGCTTCGGCATAAACGTCACCGTCTTGCCGAACTGATTGGCCGTGTTGCGTACGATGTACTTGTACAGCATCATGTTGTCGGCCGACTTCACCAGCGTGTTGAAGCGCTGGTCGATCTCGCTCTGTCCCGCCGTCGCCACTTCGTGGTGATGGCACTCGATCACGAGCCCGCAGCGTTCCATCGTCGCCACCATCTCCGAACGCAGTTCCTGATGATGATCGGTCGGCGGCACCGGGAAGTAGCCTTCTTTGTAGCGCGGCCGGTAGCCGAGGTTGTTCTGCTCGCGGCTGGAATTCCAGCGCCCCTCGTCGGCGTCGATGAAATAGAAGCCGGAGTGCGCGTTCTGGTCGAAGCGGATGTTGTCGAAGATGAAAAATTCGGCTTCGGCGCCGAAGAATGCCGTGTCGGCGGTGCCGGAGTTCTTCAGATAAAGCTCGGCCTTCTTGGCGATCCAGCGCGGGTCGCGCTCGTAGTTCTGCCTGGTGAGCGGATCGCGCACGTCGCCCAGCATCACCAGCGTCGGTGTTTCCATGAACGGGTCCATGAACGCCGTTTCCGGATCGGGAATGAGCAGCATGTCGCTCTCATTGATGGCCGCCCAGCCGCGGATGCTGGAGCCATCGATCCCGTAGCCATCCTGAAACGACGTCTCAGTGAGCTCGCCGATGGGGTATGAGATGTGGTGCTGCAGGCCAGGGATATCGGAAAAGCGGAGATCCACCTGGCGTGCGCCGTTTTCCTTCGCAAGTTGCAGAACTTCAGTAGGTGTCATAAAAAGAACGGGGAAGCTCCAGTTTAACCTTTTCGGCGGCCTGAAAAACGGATTGCATCCCCGAATCCGGCGCTACACTCAAATCAGGCATGACAAAAATGAAAGCGCCAAAAAAGAAAACGGCCGCCGCCGCAGTCGCCGGGGGCGGCGCGTTGCTGCATCACAAAGCGATCGCCACGCAGGAATTCGGCACCGTTCGCCGCACGCTTCCCATTGCAATTGACGCCGATGCCCGGCAGCGTACCGTGCAGCTCCTCAACCAGGTGCTGGCCGACACCATGACGCTCCGCGATCTTTACAAGAAGCATCACTGGCAGGTTTCCGGTCCGGCGTTCTACCAGCTGCATCTGCTGTTCGACAAACATTTCGAGGAACAGAGCGAACTGGTGGATACCCTTGCCGAACGCATCCAGACGCTGGGCGGAATCAGCCTCGCGATGGCGCATGACGTGGCGGAAACCACCCGCATCCCCCGCCCGCCGCGCGATCGCGAAGAGGCCGCTGTCCAGATCTCACGGCTGCTTGAAGCGCACCAGATCATCCTGACCGAATGCCGCGAATTCGCCAGACAGGCTTCGGAGGATGGCGACGAAGGCACCAACGATCTGTTGATCAGCGACGTGGTCCGCACCGGTGAAACGCAGGTCTGGTTCCTGAACGAACACGTCGTCTGACCCGCCTTGCCGGCGCCGGGTCCGTTTACCGCATGCGCGCGGCGTCGACTTTGATCGTCTGCGCCAGCTGATACGCCTGGCTCTTCACCGAACTCGCCAGCGCGGCGGCCTGGTCGGCGTACTTCTGCCCTTCCAGCACCTGCGCCTTGTTCAACGCCGTGCGGCCCAGTTGATAATTCGACATTCCGAGGTAGTACAAAGCCCGGGCGAGGCGTTCGTTGTCTCCGGAAAGGCTCGGCAACGCGGTGCGAAGTTCCTTGTTGCATTCGAAGAACTGGTTCTTGGCTCCGTAAACCATGCCGGCAATGTAGTGCATGCCATTCAGGTTCATGCCTTCCGGCACCTTCGCCCTGGAAGCAATCGCGCGGCGAGCGTAGCCAAGCGCTTTGTCATTCGCCTGTTTGCCAAAGGCGTCGGAGGCGGCATAAGCCAGCAGGTAAATGTCTTCCGGGAAATTGTTGAGCGCCTTCTCGGCCGCCGGTCCGCCCTTTGCCGGACCCAGCGCAGCCAAATACGTCCCGTATCCGCTCAGCAGATATTCACTCTTCGGGCTGGCTTCTTCCAGCGCGCTGAACAGTTCCACTGTGACCGGCGCCGGTCCGGCTGCCGCCAGCGTGTAGAGCTGGTATTCAGCGTACCTGGAAAGCTCCTGGGCGTGCTTGACCGCGGCCGCGTCGCCATCCGGCCTGGCGGTGAGCTTCAGCAACTGCACGGCCAGCGGCTTGATATCCGCGGCGGGCTTCTTTTCTTCTATGGCCTTCTGCAGGTTCGTGTAAACAGTGTCGGGATCATCGTCGGCCGCCACCACAACGTGCGAAAGCAACAGTGCGAGCGTCAGACCCATGAGCAGTCTTTTCATAGATACAAGTCTCCTGAATCCATAAATTATACGCCCGATTCCGTCCGGTTGCAGGGCCCCGCGAGCCGCCCGGGAAACCCCGCCGATCGCCTTTGCTACAGTCACTGTTTTGGGCGTGGCCGGCCGATTGCGCGATACCGAATATCGCCGGGATGCACCGCCCGCGCCGGGCGCCGGAGAAAAGGACTGGCATGCGGAGATTTCTCTTACGCGCCGCTTCGGCGCCTGCGGTCATCGTCGCGGTTTCGCTCGCTGTCCGTCTGTGGTCGCTGTTCGGCTACACGTCGCACCACCTGCACCAGGCGCTCGGCACAATTCCCTTCCTCTTCGAACCCGGCAACATCGCCTGGTCGCTGGCCAATGGCCACGGCTTCAGCTCACCCTTCCGCGTCGACACCGGTCCCACTGCGTGGATGACGCCCGCCTGGCCCGCCCTGCTCGCGGCCATCTTCCGCATCTTCGGCAACTACACGTATCCGGCCTTTCTCGCCGCTGCCGGCGTCAATGTCGCATTCTCCGCCCTCACGTGCCTGCCCATGTACTTCGCGGGCGAGCGCATTGGAGGCCGCCGGGCCGGCGCCGCCGCCGCCTGGCTCTGGGCCATCTTCCCGACCGCCATCGTTGTTCCATACGAATCCTTGTGGGACACCTCAAGCGCTGCTCTGCTGATGGCGATGCTCCTCTGGTCCACGCTGGCCATCGCCGATTCCAGGCACTCCGGCCGTACCTTCGCCTGGTACACCTACGGCCTGCTGTGGGGCGCTGCAATCATGACGAGCGCCAGTCTTGCCTCTTTGCTCCCTTTCCTGATCGGATGGGCGGCCTGGCGATCCGGCGCACTCACGCCTCGCTCCTTTGAAAAGTTCGAAAAGCCCTGCCTCGCCGCCGGCATCGCCGTTCTCTGCTGCCTCCCGTGGACTGTCCGCAATTACGCGCGCTTTCACGAACTCGTTCCCCTGCGTTCGGTGATGGGCGTTTCCCTGTTCGTTGGCAACAACGACCATGCCGATGGCGTCAACACCGCCGGCCTCCATCCCATCTCCAATCAGACGGAGCGCAACCGCTACATCGAGCTGGGCGAAATCGCTTACATGGCGGAAAAGCGCGACGAAGCCCTCGCCTATATGGCATCGCATCCGGCCCGGACAATGCAGCTCACCGCCGCTCGCTTTCTTGCCGTCTGGACCGGCGGCAGCATCGATGCGTTCGGCGATTTTCAGCGCGGCTCGCCATGGAGCCGCTGGGTCATCTTCTGCGAGCTGGCTGCAACGTGTGCCGCCCTTACCGGCATCGTACTGCTGCTTCGGCGACGTCACCCCATGGCCTTCCCGCTGATCGCCACCGTTGTCGTTTTTCCGCTACCTTACTACATAACGATTGCCCCCGCGCGCTACCGTCATCCGCTCGAACCCGCCCTCCTGCTGCTCGCGGCCGCGGCAGCGATGCTCATCTGTCAAACTGGTGAAAGCGTCCCCGCTCCGGCGGGCCGGAAGACCATTGTTTAGTTACATTTGTTCAGTGACATTGTCCAGTGAATAAGCCAACTGAATCGCCGCAACGCCCGACCCTCGCTCTCTCGTTCGGGCTCGCATTTGAGGACCTCTACTGCCGCGAAGGCCTCGAGAAAATCGATGCCGCCTTCCGCGCCGCGCTGCGCGCCGCCGATGTGTCGCTCGACGATCGGCTTGCCTCCGCGCGCGCCGACGCCGGCTCATCCCTCGCGGCCAAACAACGCTCCGAACTCATCGTTGAACTCGCCCCGCACGTGGAAGACTTCATCGGCGATCTTTTCCAGATCGGCCCCGAGCTGCGCGCCCTCACCGCACAGCATCACGATCTCGCCTCGCTCTACTCCGTGAAGCGCCGCTTCGTGCAGAAAAAAGCGCTCACCGGCATGACGGCCGAGAAGGCCGCGGCCATCGACGGTCCCGCCGCCCGCGCCGCGCTCGAAGCTCTTTTCGGTGGCCCCGTAACGGAAGACAGCTTCGTCGCCCACGTCTCAATCTGGATCGACGCGGAAGGTGAATTCCCCGAACAACTCGCCATCGCCCAGCGTTATGCCGCCTGGGCTGCGCTCGCTCCCGCCGGTCACGCAGTGCGCGCCGAAGGTGTCCTGTTCCGCACGCCGCACAAGCACGACCCGCAACATCTGGTGCCATCCACGCCGACCGAAAGCAACGGCCTCGTTCAGCTGCAATACACCGCCGATCTCTGGCGCGATCGCGACGGCTTCGGCGCAACCGACTCCAGCCCCGCGCTTCGCTCGGCGCTCGACAACGCCAACTACTGCATCAAGTGCCACAACCAGGGCAAGGACAGCTGCTCGCACGGCCTGCAGGAAAAGGACAACGGCTTCAAGTCCTCCGTCTTCGGCGTCACGCTCGCCGGCTGCCCGCTGGAAGAAAAAATCTCGGAGATGAATCTGGTGAAGAGCAACGGCAACCCCGTCGGCGCTCTTGCCATCGTCACCGTCGACAACCCCATGACGGCCGGCACAGGCCACCGCATCTGCAACGACTGCATGAAGGCCTGCATTTATCAGAAGCAGGAGCCGGTCGATATCCCGCAGATCGAATCGCGCACGCTGAAAGACGTCCTCGAACTCCCCTGGGGCTTCGAAATCTACAGCCTCCTCACACGCTGGAATCCGCTGAACTTCGGCCGCCCGTTCCCGCGCCCGGCCACCGGTAAAAAGGTTCTCGTCGTCGGACTCGGCCCCGCAGGCTACACGCTTTCGCATCATCTGATGAACGACGGCCACACCGTCATCGCCGTCGATGGCCTCAAGATCGAACCGCTCGACGGCGAACTCAGCGGCGTCGACCTGCACGGCAACCGCGTCGCGTTCCGGCCCATCCACACCATCACCGATATCTACGAGCGTCTCGACGAGCGCATCATGGCGGGCTTCGGCGGCGTCGCCGAGTACGGCATCACCGTCCGCTGGAACAAAAACTTCCTGAAGGTGATCCGCCTGCTGCTGGAGCGCCGCGCCGAATTCGCATTGTTCGGCGGCGTGCGTTTCGGCGGCGCCCTCACCATCGACAGCGCCTTTGAGCTGGGCTTCGATCACGTCGCGCTCTGCACCGGCGCCGGCCGCCCCACCATCGTCCCCATGAAGAACGGCCTCGCCCGCGGCGTGCGCCAGGCGTCGGATCTGCTGATGGCCCTGCAGCTCACCGGCGCGGCCAAAGCGGAGTCGCTCGCCAGCTTCCAGTTGCGCATGCCGATCGTCGTCATCGGCGGCGGCCTCACTGCAATCGACACCGCGACCGAGTCCATGGCGTATTACGTGGTGCAGGTGGAACGCTTCCTCAACCGCTTTGAAGCGCTCGGCGAAGTCTTCACGTGGACCGGCGAAGAGGCCGAAATCGCCAATGAATTTCTGGATCACGGCCGCGCCATTCGCGCCGAACGCGCCGCCGCCGCCCGCGAGGGCCGCGCGCCGCGCTTTATCGATCTGCTGCACGCCTGGGGCGGCGTCACTATGGCGTACCGCCGCCGCCTGATCGACGCGCCCAGCTACACGCTCAATCACGAAGAAGTCGCCAAGGCGTTTGAAGAAGGCGTGCGTTTCGCCGAATGCCTGTCGCCCGAAGAAGTGGTGCTCGATGCTACCGGCGCCGCCGCCGCCATTGTTCTGCAGAAGTTTGAGTTCAATGCGGAGACCGGCAAGATGAACGCCACCGGTGAATCCGTCACGCTGCCCGCGCGCACCGTACTGGTGGCCGCCGGCACGCAGCCGAACACGGTTCTTGCCAGTGAAGACGGCCACAACCTTAAGCTTGATGGCCGCTACTTCCAGGCGTACGACGAGTCCGGTAACCCGGTGAAGCCGGAGCATTGCTCCAAGCCCGGCGCCGCCAGCGTCCTCGTTTCACTCCGCCCCGATGGAGGCGCCGTCAGCTTTTTCGGCGACCTGCATCCGTCCTGGGCCGGCAACGTCGTCCGCGCCATGGGCAGCGCCAAGCGCGGCCACCCCGTCGTATCGCAAATGCTCGCCCGCCGCGAATCTTCCGGCCCGGCGCACGCGGAACTCACTGCGCGTTTCAACGATGAGCTTCGCGCCAACGTGCAGAGCGTCACCCGCCTCGCGCCCGGCATCGTTGAAATCGTGGTGCGCGCCCCCATGGCCGCCCGCGCTTTCCAGCCCGGCCAGTTCTATCGTCTGCAGAATTTTGAAACTCTGGCGCCGCACGCTCCCGGTTCCGTTCCGGCGTCGGGACGGACCACCGTCCTTGCCATGGAAGGCCTCCCGCTTACCGCCGTTTCCGTGGATCGCGAAGCGGGTCTGGTCACCGCCCTTGTGTTCGAAGACGGCGGGGCTTCCGACCTTTGCAGTCTCCTGAAACCGGGCGAGCCTGTCGTGCTGATGGGCCCCACCGGTACTGCCTGCGATACTGCCGAGCGAAAGACCGTTCTTCTCGCCGGCGAAGGTTTTGGCAACTCCGTTCTGGTCTCGCTCGGAAGAAAGCTGCGCGACGCCGGCTCCAGGGTTCTCTTTTTCGCCGCTTACGCCACTCCCGCCGAGCGCTGCAAAGCGGAGGAGATCGAAAGTGCCGCCGACGCCGTGGTCTGGGTCAGCGGCGCCGCCCCCGGCTTCACCCCCGCGCGTCCGCAGGACAGCGCTTTTGTGGGCGATGTCGTTCAGGCGATTCAGAATTACGGGGCCGGCGTGCCGGGTTCCGCCGCTATCCCGCTCGCCGCGGTGGATCGTCTGATCGTTGTGGGACCGGATGCCATGATGGGCGCCCTCCAGCAGGCCCGCCACACCGTGCTCCGTCCGTATCTGAAACCGGATCATCAGGCCATCGGCAACATCAACTCTCCGATGCAGTGCATGATGAAGGAAATCTGTGCGCAGTGCCTCCAGGTCCACAAGGATCCGGCCACCGGCAAGGAGACGGTCGTCTACTCCTGCGTCAACCGGGACCAGGCACTGGATCTGGTCGATTTCGGCAACCTCCGCGCGCGGCTGTCACAAAACAGCGTGCAGGAAAAACTGACGAAACTCTGGATCGACCGTTCTCTCCGAAGTATCGGCGCTCGCGGCGAAAAGCAGCCGGCCGCCGTCTGAGCAGCGCGCTCTGCGGTCCGCCGGTCAGGACGCCGCGGCAACCTGCGGCGGCGTAACGGCCGGTTCGGGCACGCCGGCACCGCGCTCGCGCTTGCGCATGCGCTTGCCCTTGTACATCCGGCGATCGGCTTCCGCCAGCAGGGCCTCGGCATCGCTGCCGTCCTGCGGATAAACCGCCACGCCGACGCTCATCGACAGCGCGCTCGGCTCCGGCGTCGCATCGCCCGCCTCCCGCGCAACGGCCCGCATGCGGTCGATGGTCTCTTCCAGGTCGTCCACGCCGGCGCCGGAAATCAGCACCACGAATTCGTCCCCGCCCATGCGCGCCACATAATCGCTTGCGCCGCACTGCTCGCGCAGCTTGTGGGCGATGCTGCGCAGAACCTTGTTGCCGACCAGATGGCCGAAACGGTCGTTGACCTGTTTGAATCCGTCGAGGTCGCACACCACCACCGCCAGCGGCGAGCCCACCCGCTGCGCCCGCGCCACTTCGTTGTCGAGTGACAGGAACAGCGACCGTGCGTTCGGCAGATTCGTCAGATAGTCCGTCGTGATCGAGGTCTCGAGCAGCCGGTGCGTCAGAGCGTTTTCGATGGCCAGCGCAACCTTCGGGCTGATGGCCAGCAGGATGCGCAGATTCTCCTTGCTGAACGCGTCACGCTCCGCCCGGTACAGCGCCATCACGCCGATGGGCCCGTTCACCCCGTTCAGCGGCACCGCCAGCGCCGACCGCAGCGTGCTGTACTTGGTCGGATCGTTCAGATACCCTGCCTCCACCGACGGATTGCCGTTCAGCAGCGGCTTGTTGTTTTCCGCCACCCAGCCCGACAGCCCCTGCCCCACCGGAATCTCCAGCGACGTGAAGAGCCGCAGGTTCTCGCCGCTTACGTATTCCGGCGTCAGCTTTTCGTCCCGCCGGATGTAAATCGCAATCGTCTCGTACGGGATCAGCCGCTTCAGCCGCACGCCCACAAACGCCAGCGCCTCCTGCAGACTCAGCGAGTTGCCCAGATCCTGCGTCAGCTCGTACAGCATCTGCGCTTCCTGCGTGGCGGCCGCAATTGACGACAGCGGATCGAGAGCCGTCTCCGCCGACAGCGGCGCCAGATCCATATCCGTGGATTCCTCGAAGCCCGTTGCCGGCGCCAGCCCGCGCTCCACCTTCACATCCATGGAAAGCCGCAGTTTGACCTTATCTCCGCCCGCGCTCAGCGCCAGCCGTTCCAGTTCCACGTAACGCCGCCGCAGAATATCCACCACCAGAGGATCGAAACTCTTGCCCGATTCCCCGATCACAATATCCATCGCCTGATCGAGCGGCAGCGCCTTGCGGTACTGACGGTCCGAAGCCAGCGCATCGAGGCAATCGACCGTCGAGAGAATGCGCGCCCCGATCGGAATCTCCTCGCCCGCGAGGCCGAACGGATACCCCGAGCCGTCCCACTTTTCGTGATGCGCCCGCACGATCGGCACCACCGGATACGGGAATTTCACTTCCTCCAGAATCTCCGCCCCCACCAGCGGATGAATCTTCATCTTTTCGAACTCTTCCGGCGTCAGCCGCCCCGGCTTGGAAATAATATGCTCCGGCACCGCCAGCTTGCCGATATCGTGCAGCAACGCCGCCGCCTGCAGGGCATCCAGTTCGTTCTGCCCGAGGCCGATCTCTTTGCCGATCTCCGTCGCATACACCCGTACCCGCTGCAGATGATCGTGCGTCGTGGTGTCTTTGGCCTCAATAGCAAGCGCCAGAGCTTCGATCGTTCTCAGGTGCAGCCCCGCGATCTCTTCCACGTGCAGCTTGTCTTTTTCCAGCCGATCCAGATACATCTTGTAGGAGCGGTAGACAAAGTAAACCAGAGGGAACAGCACCAGCGCCGCGTGCCACGTTTCCTGCTTGCTCAGCACCACGATCAGCCACGCAACCGACGCCGCCGCCAGATGATACGGCAGCACCCAAAAGTAGGTGGCGTACCAGGTGCGGTAAATGGAACGTCCCTCCGTCAGCGCAATAACGCCCGCCACCAGAGCCGTGTTGACCACGAAGTACGCCAGCGCCGCCGAGCCCAGCAGCAGCGGATGCAGCTCGCCCAGCGCCCGCCCCAGCGGCCCGTGGAACAGCGTATGCGCCGCCATGGCGGATAAACCCACCGAACAGGCGCTGAACGCCGTCTGGATCGTCTTCGGCTGCACGCGCGGCCGCCACACGCACTGCACGATTGTGCCCGCCACCGCCAGCACCATCGATTCCGGCAGGCTGAACTGCACCAGCCCCACCAGAATGAACAGGAAGTTCACCGACAGCGTCGCAAACACCATCGGCAGCCGAACTTTCAGCCCGGACGTCAGAATTGTAACGAGGAAATAGACCCAGAAGTGGAACGGATCATCCGGCCGGAACTGCAGCAACTGCGCGCCGAACGCGAAGATCCCTGTGCCGAGGATCAGCGCGATATATAACTTGGCACGAAGCGGCATCTGGAGACAGGTCTTGCCGGAATGGAAGCACGCGCAGTTCCTTTCCTGCTAACTAGTTTAAAACAAAATCGTTGACGTTGTATTCCGGCCACAATCGTTATATGCCTGTGACAGAGCGGCACAACCAGGGTCATACCATTCGTTAACACTCGTGCCAGTTTGGCTCATTCTCTTTGGATAATGCGCCATCGCGCGCGCCCCGATTCGCCTCGTTGACCGAGGTTATTATTGACTTATCAGCAGGTTGGACCAAAATGAAATTGGTTCATCCGACTGTGCAAAAAGCCCTCAAAGCAAGTGACGATTTGACGCCCTTCGCGTTCGACCTCCAGCGTCTCGGTCACGCCACCGCCCGTCCCGCGGCCCGTCCCGCCGCCCCGACCTACGAAGAATTTCTGGGGATGACAGCCATTGTGGCCGCCCCCTCCATGCGCCGGCTTTTTGCTCTTGCCGCCCGCGTCGCCCAAACCGGCAGCCCCGTGCTCATCACCGGCGAAAGCGGCACCGGCAAGGAACTGGTTGCCCGCGCCGTCCACCATTATTCCGAACGATCCGGCCGGCCATTCATCGACGTCAATTGCGCCGCGCTCCCCGAACATCTCATGGAAAGCGAGCTCTTCGGCTACGAAAAGGGCGCCTTCAGCGGGGCCGAAGGTCAGAAAGCCGGCCTGTTCGAAGCCGCCCACAAAGGCTCTATATTTCTCGATGAAATCGGCGAACTCGACAGCCGCATGCAGGCCAAGCTGCTTCGCGTCCTCGACGGCCAGTCCTACTTCCGCCTCGGCGGTTCCCGCAAAGTCGTCGCCGACGTCCGCATCGTCGCCGCCACCAACATCGATCTCGAATCCTCGGTCCGCACCGGAACCTTCCGCCACGACCTCTTCCACCGCCTCGACGCCTTCCAGCTCCGCGTCCCCCCGCTGCGCGAACGCGTGGAGGACATCCACCCCCTCGCACTTTGGTTTCTCCGCGACACGGGCCTTTCGCTCAGCCCGGAAGCCGTCGCCATCCTGCAGGACTACGCCTGGCCGGGAAATATCCGCGAGCTGCGCAATGCCGTTCTCAAAGCGTCCATGAACGTAACCGGTGACGAGATTCTCCCCTCCGATCTGCCCGTCAACCTCCTCCTCCGCCCCTCCGGCGAAGAAGACAGCCACTATTCGCTCGATGGACTCGAGCAACAGACCATCTGCCGCGTGCTCGCCCAGACCGGCGGCCACCAGCAGAAGGCCGCCGACCTGCTCGGCATCTCACGCCGCACTCTGATCCGCAAACTCAAGCTCTACCGCTCCCCAGCCCGCGCCGGAGAAAGCCTCGATCTGGTCGGCTCCGGAGCCGCCGGTTCGCGCTCCCCGGGCGCGGATCCAGCCATTGCCCGCCGTGCGCTCGACCGCGAATTAGCCTGACCCCGTGTCTGCCTTCGCTCCAATTCCGGAATCCCTGCTGCAGGCCGCGGCGGCCAACCCGAGGCGCCTTGCACCCCCCGCGTGGCAACCCCGCTCGCCCCGGCGCACGGAAGACCTGGACGTCCCCGAAGGCATGGTCTATGATCTTGCCCTGCGCCACATCAACCACCGCGGCATCTGCACCATCCAGATCCTGGCCGAGGTACTGAAGCTTCCGCTCGAACTTGCCGAACCGCTCTTCCGCCGCCTCAACGAGCAGCAGCTGATCGAAGTCCGCCGCATGCTCGGCGACGACTACGTTTTCTCCCTCAGCGCCAACGGCCGGAAGCTGGCACTCGAGCGTTCGCTCGCCTCCCGTTACATCGGGCCGGTTCCGGTCGCGCTCCAGTCGTGGGCCGAATCGGTCCGTGCCCAGGTCACTTCCCTTGAAGTCAGTCGCGAAAGCCTCCGCCGCGCTTTCAGCGACATCGTCGTCGGCGACGAACTGCTCGACGCTCTCGGCCCGGCGCTCATCTCGCAAAGCCCGATCTTCCTTTACGGCCCCAGCGGCACCGGCAAGACCACGGTCTCCGAACGCCTGATGCGCGTCTTCAGCGATGCCATTGTCGTGCCCTACGCCATCGAAGTCGATGGCCAGATCATCACCGTGGCCGACCCGGCCGTCCACGAACCCGTCGAATTTCCCGGTCTCGATATCGACCCGCGCTGGTCCGTCTGCTGCCGTCCCTTCGTTGCCGTCGGCGGCGAACTGGTGGCTCCCATGCTGGACCTGCAGCGCGACGACAACCTCGGCATCTACAACGCGCCGCTGCAAATGAAGGCCAACAACGGCATCCTGCTGATTGACGATTTCGGCCGCCAGGCCATGTCGCCGCGCGACATGCTCAACCGCTGGATCGTGCCGCTCGACCGCCGCGTGGATTTCCTCTCCTTCGGCAGTTCCGGCAAGTTCGACGTGCCCTTCGAACTGCTCGTGGTCTTCTCCACCAACCTCGCGCCCGGCGAGCTCGCCGATGAAGCCTTCCTCCGCCGCATCCCGAACAAGATTCTGGTGAAGCCCGTCGAGGCCGAAGATTTCGATACCATCTTCCGCGGCGTGGCGAAGAAGATGGAATTTCAGTTCACTTCCGACGTGCCCGCCCAGCTGCGCCAGCTTTGCCTGGCCCACAGCCCCGACCTCCGCGCCTGCTTCCCGCGCGACATCTGTTCCCTGCTTCGCGCCATCCACATGTACGAAGGCAGCCAGCTGACTATCACGCGCGCGGATCTGGAACGCGCCGTCCAGGGATATTTCCTGTAAGCGGCTGCCGGGTCAGCGCGGCCCGAGCCCTCTCTCGCAGTTGCAAACACTTCCACCTGCGGCCTAAGCGGCACGTTCCCAGGAATGCCTTCGTGTTCCTTTTAGTGGAGCCGTCCTGCTCCTATGCCCCCGCCGCCAGCCGCGCGCGCTCGAACGCTTCCATCTCCGTCCTGCTCCCCAGCACGAGCGGCGTCCGCTGATGAATATCCGTCGGCTGAATTTCGAGGATGCGGTTCCTGCCGTCCGTCGCCACGCCGCCCGCCTGCTCGGTGATAAAGGCGATCGGGTTCGCCTCGTACATCAGCCGCAGCTTGCCCGACGCGTGGCTCTTCGTCGGCGGATACAGGAAGACGCCGCCCTTCAGCAGTGTCCGGTGGAAATCCGCCACCAGCGAGCCGATGTAGCGGGAGCTGTACGCCTTTCCCAGCTTGCCGTCGCGCAGTTCGTCCAGATAGGTGCCGTAGTGCGGCGGGAAACTCCGCTGATTGGCCTCGTTGGTCGAATAATACTGGCCCTGCTGCGGCATCTTCATGTTGTCGTGGCTCAGCACATACGCGCCCACCGCCGGGTCCAGCGTAAACCCGTAAACCCCGAACCCCGCCGTATACACGAACATCGTCGAGGAGCCGTAAACCACATAGCCCGCCGCCACCTGCTTCAGGCCCGACTGCAGCACCTCTTCATCCAGCGACGGCTTGTGCCCGTCCGCCGGCTTCGGACTCCGGTAGATGGAAAAGATGGTCCCGACGTTCACATTCACATCGATGTTGCTCGAACCATCCAGCGGATCGAACACCACCACGTACTTGCCCGTCCCAGGCGCGCGGTCGAACGTCACCGGCTCTTCGTTCTCTTCCGACACCAGCACCGACACCGCATCGCGTCCGCCGAGGCAGTGAATCAGCGCGTTGTTGGCAAACACGTCCAGCTTTTGCTGCTGCTCGCCCTGCACATTGGTCGCGCCCTCCGCGCCCAGCGCTCCGTCCACCAGTCCGGCTCTGCGAATGCGCGACTGGATCATCTTGGTCGCCAGCGTGATGCCGCTGAGCAGCCAGGAGAAAGTGCCGCGCGAATCCGGCGAATGCGCCTCCTGCTGCTGCACGATGTGCTGCTGTACGGTGATGATCTGGCTGTCCGGGCGGATTGGCTTAGTCTGCGACATGGCTGCTTTCAGTGTAAAAGGGCGCCTTTACCAGCCCATTTGCCGCATGCGCCCGTCGATGATCTCGCCGTATTCAGTCATGCGCCCGGGCTTCCGGCGCAGCGGCGACGGCAATATCGCCGCCAGCTGAATCGCCTGCTCCCTCGAAAGGCTCCGCGCCGGAACATGGTAGTGGAAATTCGCCGCCGCCTCCGCGCCAAACACTCCCGGGCCCCATTCGATCACGTTCAGATAAAGCTCCAGTATGCGGCGTTTGGAAAGCAGCCCCTCCATCATCGGGACAATCGTGAACTCAATGCCTTTTCGGATGTAAGACCGGCTCGTCGTCAGAAACAGATTCTTCACCAGCTGCTGTGTGATCGTCGATGCGCCGCGCGTGCGGATGCCCTCGCGGTCTTCCTCGATCGCGTTCTCCACTTCAGTCCAGTCGAACCCGTGGTGCTGATAGAAACGAGCATCCTCCGCCGCCACCGCCGCATGCTGCAGCTGCGGCGAGATCTTCTCCATCGGCACGAACTCGTAGCTCTTGCGATACGGCGCACCCCGGGCGGGCTTGCGCCACGCCTCGACGCGACGCTGGATCTGCACGGCGGTTGTCGGCGGGTTCACCCAGCGCAGCGCCACCAGCATCAGCGCGATCGTGGCATAGAAAATTGCCACCCCGCCCGCCAGTGCGATCAGAATCCTCGTGAGCCAGCCTGTCCGGTGCCGTTTCATACCGACTATCCTTCGATTATGCGCATCGGCATGGCCTTCGGGCGGAAAGGACTCACGCTTGACCTGCCCGACGGCCGCAACTGGCAGGTGCTGGAGGCTCGCTCGGCGCCGCCGCTCCACAATCCCGATGCCGCCATTGCCGCCGCGCTCGATGCTCCCTTCGCCGGCCCGCCGCTCGCCAAACTCGCACGCGCGGCAAAGTCCGCAGCCATCTCCGTCTGCGACATCACGAGGCCGGTGCCGTACCGCACGATGCTGCCGCCGCTGCTGCACCGCCTCGAAGCGAGCGGCATCGCGCGTGAAGCCATCACCATTCTCATCGCCACCGGTCTGCACCGGCCAGCCACCGACGCCGAGATCGTCGAAATTCTCGGCGCCAACATCGCGGCGTCCTGTCGTGTCGTGAACCACCGCGCGCGCGAACTTGCCGAACACCGCTGGCTCGGTACCACCAAATCCGGCACGCCGGTTTACATCGACGAGCGCTTCCTCGCGGCCGACCTCCACATCACGTGCGGGCTGGTCGAACCGCATCTGATGCTGGGCTTCTCGGGCGGGCGCAAGCTGATCGTCCCCGGCGTTGCGTACCAGGACACCATCCGGCGAATCCACAGCCCGGCATTCATACGCGATCCGCGCGCCATTGAAGGCTCCATCGCGGCCAACCCGACGCATGCCGAACTGCTGGAGATCGCCCGCATGGCGCGGCACGACTTCATGCTCGATGTGGCGATCACGCGCGACCGCCGCATCTCGGGAGTCTTCGCCGGCACGCCGGAACCCACGCATGCCGAGGCCACGCGGTTCGTCTCGGCGGCGATGCGCCATGAACTCGCCGCTCCCGCGGATGCGGTCATCACTTCGTCTGCCGGCTATCCGCTGGACCTCACGTTGTACCAGACCATCAAGGGCGTCACGGCGGCGGCCAGGATCGTGAAGCCCGGCGGGAAGATCATGGTGGTGAGCGCATGCGAGGAGGGCGCGGGTTCGGCTGAGTTCTCCGGCATGATTCGCGACGGCCTCACCGACACCGCATTTCTGGACCGCATCGAGCACGCGCCGGTGATCCCCGACCAGTGGCAACTGGAGAAGCTGGCGCTGGTCTCGCGCAGCGTGGAAGTGCTCTGGTACGTGCCGGGGCTGCCGCGCGACTTCTGGCCTCTGTTGTGGGGCCGTGCATTCGAATCCGCCGAATCGGCGCTGGCGGCATTGCTGGACGGCCTGCCGCCGGATGCGACCATCGCGGTCATGCCGGAAGGTCCGTACGTGCTGGCCGACGTCTCGGCGAGTACCCCGCCGGCTTAGCCGCGAAAGACGCCCGCAATCTGCGCTTCGTACTGCAGGCCGATGCGCGACAGGATCAGCAGGACGGGCATCGCGAGTTGCGGCTTGCGGTCGCGCAGTGCAATCAAAACCAGCAACGTAAGCAGCGGCGACATGGTGTGGCCAACGGCGTAGGCCGAGCCCCGTATGTCGGCCCGGCCCAGTGTGGCGGCGAAGAGCGCGAACAGGATTGCAGTGGCCCCCGGCGCGCCGAAGCCGCGGCGGGCTGCGAAGCCGAGAGCCAGCAACAGAGCCAGCACCACGCCCGCGAGCGCCAGCCCCAGGCCGTGCCGTCCGGCAAAGTACGGGCGCGCGCGCAGAGCCACCAGGCCAGCGCCGGAATGCCGCTCGCGCCACTCGCCGCGGGGGAGTTCACGCAGCTCAGGCTGGCGCGCGGTTGCGCTAACGGGAGTCTGCCGAAGCTCTGAGGTCGGTCGGCGTGATCTCACGTACCGCGCCCGTGGCAGCCCACTTAATGAAGCCGATGATGTCGGCCAGTTCCTGCGGCGCGTAGTCGGCGTTCGCCGGCGGGTGGCCCCACTTGACGTTCTCGCGCATGGAGACGATCTCCGAGAGCTTGAACTGGCGCAGCATCGGCGGCGTCATGCTGAGATCCCAGATTTCGATGTTGTCGTTCCGGATCTGGCGCTGGATGCCAGGGAACGCGGCGCCGCGCGAGGTCTGCACTTCCTGCACGAAGACGGTGCGCTGCATGTCGATGGTGCGCATCAGGTCGCGCGGCGTAACGTAGGCGCCGAGCCGCCGCAGATCGGGTGCGATCTCGTGGCCCACGCCATCGAGCGCGTGGCACGTGGCGCAGGGCAGGCTTTTGGCCGATTTTTCAAACAGCTTCCGGCCGCGATCCACCTGCGTAGAGGCTTCGGGCTTATTCTGCCCGGCAATAAACGCGGCGCAAAGAACCAAACCGGATATCAGAATCGGAGTTCGCATTGTGAGTCACCGCCTGCTCAAGTATATGCACGAGGCGGGCCAGAACAGACGGCCGAACCGCGGCGGAGATTCCGGGCCGGGCGGTGCCGCCGCGCGCACAGTTGCGCCGGATCGCGCACCCGCTTTCGCGAGACTATAGGTCATGACCTGGATCACCTGGGCGTTCCTTTCCGCCATCTTCGCCGCCGCGACCGCCATTCTGGCGAAACTCGGGGTAGAGAACATCGGCTCCAACCTCGCCACCGCCATCCGCACCACCGTGGTGGTGGTGTTCACCTGGGCCATTGCCTGTTCCAGCCGGACCCCGTCCGAACTCAGCGCGATTTCGGCGAGAACGTGGACGTTCCTCGCGCTCTCCGGAGTGGCGACCGCGCTCTCGTGGCTCTGCTACTTCCATGCGCTCAAAATCGGGCCGGCGTCGCGAGTGGCGCCGATCGATAAGCTGAGCGTCGCGCTGGTGATCCTGTTCAGCGCGCTGTTTCTGAGCGAGCCGCTGACGTGGGCGAAAGGCGCCGGCGGATTGCTGATCGTGGCCGGCGCCATCGTCATTGCCGTTGCTTAGGGCGCCGTTGCTTAGGGCGCCGTTGCTTAAAGCTTCATCGTGACCGTCTTGACCTCCGTGTACTGCTGGAGGCCGTACTCGCCGAGTTCGCGGCCAATGCCCGACTGCTTGAAGCCCCCGAACGGCGCGGCGGCATCGAAGACGTCGTAGCAGTTGACCCAGACCGTGCCGGCGCGGACGCCGTTGGAAATCGCCAGCGCCTTGCCGATGTCACGTGTCCAGACGCCCGCGGCAAGGCCGTACATGGTGCGGTTGGCGCGGTCGATGACCTCATCCATATCCTTGAACTTGATGATGGACATGACCGGCCCGAAGATTTCTTCCTCGGCGATCTTCATGTTGTCCTGGACGTCGGCGAAAACGGTGGGCTGGATGAAGTAGCCCTGATCGCCGTGGCGTTCGCCGCCGGCCACCAGACGCGCGCCGTCCTTCACGCCGGAGTCGATGTAAGACATCACTTTGTGGAACTGGGCGTCATCGACCTGCGGGCCCTGTTCGGTGCGGCGGTCGAAGGGATCGCCGACTTTGCGCTTCTTCGCGCGGGCGGCGCTGCGTTCCACGAATTCGTCGTAGGCCTTCTCTTCCACAAAGACGCGCGAACCGGCGCAGCAGCACTGGCCCTGATTGAAGAAGAGGGCGAAGTGGGCGCCTTCAATGGCGGCATCCATATCGGCATCCGCAAAGATGATGTTGGGACTCTTGCCGCCGAGTTCGAGCGTGACGCGCTTGAGGTTCGTCTCCGCCGCGGCCTGCATGATGAGATGGCCGACTTCGGTGGAGCCGGTGAAGGCCACCTTATCGATATCCATGTGACGGGAAATGGCGGCGCCGGCGGTCGGTCCGTAGCCGGGCAGCATGTTGACGACACCATCGGGGAAGCCTGCTTCCTGAATCAGTTCGCTGACGCGGAGGGCGCTGAGCGGGGTCTGTTCGGCAGGCTTCATCACGACCGTATTGCCGGTGGCGAGAGCGGGGCCCAGCTTCCAGGCCTGCATGAGCAGCGGAAAATTCCACGGGATGATCTGGCCGACGACGCCGACGGGCTCGTGGCGCGTGTAGCAGAAGTAATCGCCATTGACGGGGATCGTCTTGCCCTGGACTTTGTCGGCCCAGCCGGCGTAGTAGCGATAGCAGGCGATGCTGAGCGCAACGTCGGCGGCTTTGGCGATGGTGTAGGGCTTGCCGTTGTCGAGAGATTCGAGGCGGGCGAGGTTGTCGGCATCCTTCTCCATGAGGTCGGCGAGCTTGTTGAGGAGCTTGCCTCGCTCGCTGGCGGACATGCGGCGCCACGGAGCTTTAGTGTGGAAGGCGGCGCGGGCGGCCTTCACGGCCAGGTTGACGTCTGCTTCATCGGCCTCGGCGACATTGCAGATGGTTTCCCCTGTGGCGGGGTTGATGGTGTCGAAACGCCTGCCGGAGACGGCTTCGACCCACTGGCCGTTGATCAGGAGTTTGGTAGAGGGCAGAGTGACCTGAGTTTGACTGGGGGATGCAACGACGGTAGCCATGGTTATTCGATCCTTTCGCCGGGGTCCGGCTAAGGAGAAGATAGCACTGAAAGCGCGTGGGAGCGAGGGGACGGAGCGGCCATCGGTGAGCAGACGCACGGGTGGTGCGGCTGTGAGACGTGCGGCCGGGCTGGCCGGCCAATCGTGCGTCAGGCGGCTCGTTGTTCGCCTCCGAACGGGGGATGCGGCGGGGCTGCCGGAGTGGTTGCGGGGCGCGGATCGGGCGACGGGGCCGGGGCGGCATCGTGGACGGGCTGGCGACCGTCGGTTACCTCATTTTCGCGGCGTCATCCATTCGAAACTCATTCGTGATAAAGTCCGGAGGCATATGTCCAATCGCCTCCACTTTTTTTTGCGTGCCGTGGGTTGCTCCGGCCTGATTCTTGCCAGTGCCGTGGCGCAAAACGCCAAGGCCCCGGATACGGTTCCGAACGAGCCGTTTCAGGCGGTCCATCTGATCAGCATTCCGCCCTCCGGCGAGAAGGCCGTTATGGCGGATTTGGCGGATGTGAACGCCGCCATCGCGAAAGCGGGCTGTCCGTCGTGCGTGTATCACCTCTGGAAGGTGACCGGAACACAAACGGGTGTTTACAACTACATTCGGATTTCGAGCTGGCCGGGGCGCGACGTTTACGTTAAGGTACACGATTCGGCCGACTACAAGGCCGCTGTCGGAAAGCATCCCGAAGTGGAACCCTTCTATCACGCACAGGTATATAACCGCTACGTCGAAGTGCCGATCGGGAAGTAAAGCGCCGTTGGTTCAACGGCAGTGCACGCGGCGCCCGGTCGCCTGAAGCCTTCGGCGGAGGGCACCGTGCTCCGCAAGATGGTAGCGGCCGGGCGACGCGCCACGACGCAATCGCGCGTTGCCGCTCCTGATTCATTCAGCCCGCAACTGCCATGAGCAGAAAGCGGAATCGATCGAACTTCTTCGACATGTCTTCAGCACGCCAACATCCCGGGTTGGCAGTGACGCCGCGGGCGCGGATTTCCGGTTGTTTCCCGGCAAGGCGCAGTCTTCGGACAATCCGGGTACTGCCGCTCACAGCAATTCATCCAACCGTGCCGCCAGGCTGTATCTTCGACTCTTCTTCGCAGGATCCGTCACCCGTACTGTGCGTAAACTCGGCCTAACTCCTTTTTACGCCGCCCTGTCGCGGTAATTGAGCAATCCGCTGAGGCGGCTTTGGCACCGGACCGGCCCATCGCGATGAGCGAAGCTGGAACCGGGTTGGCGACGACCAATCGGGACGCAAAAAACGAAATCCTCGCGACCGGTCCTTGCCGACGCCATTCGCGAAATCGCCAATTTTCTCGCCGCCGTCCACCCGCGAATTCCGCATCATCCGAACGTTGGCTCTTGCGAATCGGCTGTGATAGACTCCAGCCCGAAAGAGAGGTGCCTATGAAGCGCACTGCAATTGGAACGACCCTGATTCTCACTGGAGCCATCGCCTGGGGAATCGCGGCTCACGCGCAATCCGGCGGAGCAGCGAAGATCGACCCGGTCAAGGTCGACCCGAAGCATTACAAAGTGGAGTTCGAAAACGAAAGCGTCCGCGTCCTGCGTATCCACTACGGCCCCGGCGAAAAGTCCGTCATGCACTTCCACCCCAACAATGTCGCCGTCTATCTCACCGATGGCACCGTCCGCATGGGCACCCCCGGCGGCAAATCGGTGGATGCGCCGTTCAAAGCCAAGGGCGTCGCGTGGGCCGCCGCCGGAGATCACCTTCCGCAGAACATCGGCAGCCAGCCGATGGAGGTCGTCGTCGTTGAAATGAAGAAGTAGCCGCCGCCCGCGTTTTATCCGCTATGAACAGAGCAGGACCGCGCTCCACGAGGCCGGTCCTGCTCACCCAATCGCCTCCAGGCTGTTCTGGCCGCGCGCGGGCGCATCGGGGCGCCGCGGCCCGGATCGGCGCTCACGCCGCACTCGCGGGCTCCTGCCGCCGCATGAGGACCGCATCAACGGCGTGCGCCAAATTGATCCGCTTTGCGGGCGGCGCGCGGGGCCGCCTTGAGCGGGCAGATTGGAGTTATCATTTTGAAGGCAGTCATAACGGCGATCAGGCGACAAAAGAGGGACAGCATGGCGACATCGAAGAATACGGACCGGCGGGGATTTCTGAAGGGAGCGGCGGCGCTGGCGGGAGCTGCGCCGATCGCGCTGGCTCCGCAGTCGGTACTGGCTCAGACCGCGGCGGCGGCGCCCGCGGAAACACCGGCGCGCACGGTGGAAGTGCTCACCAACGAGCGCCCCGGCGCGGACTTCATGATGGACGTGATCAAGTCGCTGGGCATCGAGTATGCCGCGGCCAATCCGGCCTCCAGTTGCCGCGGCCTGCACGAATCGATGATCAATTACGGCGGCAACAAGAGCCCCGAACTGCTCACGGCGCTGCACGAGGAATCCTCGGTGGCGATGGCGCACGGCTACGCGAAGATCGAAGGCAAGCCGCTGATCGCGATGGTCCACGGCACGGTGGGCACGCAGCATGCCGCCATGGCGATCTACAACGCGTGGTGCGACCGCGTGCCGGCGATCGTGATCCTCGGCAACGAAACGGATGCGACCGCCCGGCGCAGCTTCGTGGAATGGACGCACGCGGCGCAGGATGCGGCGGCGATCATCCGCGACTACACAAAGTGGGACGATAACCCGACGTCGCTGCAGCATTTCGCCGAATCGCTGGTGCGGGCCTACCGGATTGCCATGACTCCCCCGATGGGGCCGGTGGCCATCATCGCCAACGCCAAGCTGCAGGAAGAGCCGATCGAGGAAAAGGGTCTGCGCGTGCCGAAGCTGACGCCGGTGCTGCATCCGGTGGGCGATTCCGGCGCCATTCTCGAAACCGCGCGGATGCTGGTGAATGCGGAAAATCCGGTGATCGTGGCCGGCCGCATGGCGCACAATCAGGCCGGTATGACGCTGCTGGCGGAGCTGGCGGATACGCTGCAGGCGCCGGTCAACGACCAGCGCAACCGCGTGAACATCGCATCCAGCCACCCGTTCTACAACACCGGGAACGTGGTGAACGCCGACGTGATTCTGGCGCTCGAAGTGGAAGACATCTTCATGCTGACGCACCGGATGTCGCAGCTGAACCGGATCGGCATGGAACCGCCGAAGAAGATCATCAAGGATACGTGCAAGGTCGTCAGCATTTCGAGCGTCGAGCTGTTCCAGCGTTCGAACTACCAGGATTTTGCGCGCTACAACGAAGTGGACATGGCGATTCCGGGCGACGCGCAGGCGACGCTGCCGCTGCTGATTGAAGCCTGTAAGAAGCTGATCACCGGCGACCGTCGCGCGGCGATGCAGGCGCGCGGCGCCAAACTCACCGCCCAGTACAAGAAGAACAAGGAAACCGCGCTGACGGAAGCGACACTCGGCTGGGATTCCAGCCCGCTGACGCCGGCGCGCATTTCGGCCGAGTTGTGGGCCCAGATCCGCAACGAAGACTGGTCGCTGGTGGGCAACGATATGTTCTTCGGCCGCTGGCCGTCGCGGCTGTGGGACTTCGAAAAGCACTACCAGTTCATCGGCGGGTCGGGCGGCGAAGGCGTGGGTTACGGCGCTCCGGCGGCCGTCGGCGCCGCGCTGGCGAACCGCAAGTATGGCCGGCTGACCGTCAATATTCAGAATGATGGCGACCTGAATTATGCACCGGGCGTGCTGTGGACGGCGGTACACCACAACATCCCGCTGCTTTCCATCATGAACAACAACCGCGGTTACCACCAGGAAGTGATGTTCGTGACCACCATGGCGGCGCGCGCCAATCGCGACGTGACCCGCGCGGGCATCGGGACGAAGCTCGATAAACCTTATATCGATTACGCGACGATGGCCAAGACGTACGGGATGACGGGCATCGGGCCCATTACGGATCCGAAGGACGTGGGGCCGGCGATCAAGCGCGCCATCGAAGTAGTGAAGGCGGGCGAGCCGGTGCTGATCGACACCGTGACGCAGGGTCGCGGATAAGCGCAGAAAGATCAGGAGAACCGATCGTGAAGAAAACTATTCTCTTCCTTGCCGCGCTGGCCGTGAGCGTTGCGGCGGCTCTGGCTCAGAATGCCGCGCCCGCGGGTAACGCGGAAAACGGCAAGAAGCTGTGGGTGAAGAATAACTGCTACTCCTGCCACGGCTACGAAGGGCACGGCGGCAGCGTGGGTCCGAAGCTGGCGCCGAAGCCGATTTCCATGGTGGCGTTCATGGCGATTGTGCGGCATCCTCCGCAGAGCACCATGCCGACCTTCACCGCCAGGGTGATTTCCGATTCCGACCTGCGGGACATGTGGGCGTATCTGAACGCGATCCCGGCGGCGCCGGCGTATAAAGATGTGCCGCTGCTGAACGCGATTCAGTAAGGCTGCCGGGAACGGCCTCCGGCTTGCAAAGCGTTACAGGGGGCATATTTCGTGGCGCCATCGATTCGCGCAGCCGGGCAAAAGAAAGCCGCGAGCCGCATACCGTCGTTCGCTTCGGTCGAGCCGTACATCAGTGCCGTGTGCCTGCTCGCCATCGCATGGCACCTCGGCGCGAAATACCTCTGGCACGCCTCGGCGTCCGTCAGTGACAGGCCGCTGATTTTTGCGCTGGTAGCGGGCGGGGCGCCGCTCGTGACCATGCTGCTGCGAAAGCTGACGCGGCTGGAGTTCGGCGCCGACTTCCTGGCGGGCATCTCCATCGTGGTCTCCGTCCTGCTCGGCGAGTATCTGGCCGGGGCCGTCATTGTGCTGATGCTGTCGGGCGGGGCGACGCTCGAAAGCTTCGCCTCGCGTCGGGCCTCGTCCGTACTGAGCGCTCTGGCGAACCGCATGCCGCTCAGCGCACACCGCAGCACAGCCGGGGGCATCCTCGAAATCGGGCTCGACGAAATCGCCGTCGGTGACTCGCTGGTGGTCTTCCCCCACGAAAGCTGCCCGGTGGACGGCGTTGTAGTGGACGGCCACGGCGTGATGGACGAGTCGTATCTCACCGGCGAGCCCTATCAGATATCCAAGATTCCCGGCGCGGACGTCCTGTCGGGCGCGATCAACGGCGAGACGGCGCTGACCATTCGCGTCGAGAAACTTCCCATCGATTCGCGGTACGCAAAAATCGTTCGCGTGATGGAACAGGCCGAGCTGAGCCGGCCGGAGTTCCGGCGCATCGGAGACCGGCTCGGCGCCTGGTACACCGTGCTGGCGCTGGCGGTGGCCGCGGCGGGCTGGTATGCCGGCGGGGATCCGCGGCGCTTTCTGGCCGTGCTGGTGATTGCGACTCCGTGCCCGCTGCTGCTGGCAATTCCGGTGGCGATTATCGGCGCGATTTCGGTGGCGGCGTCGAGAGGCATTATCGTCCGGAATCCGGCGATGCTGGAAAACATCGATTCGTGCCGGACCATGATTTTCGACAAGACCGGAACGCTGACGCACGGCAGGCCGGTGCTCACCGAAGTGATCTGCGCGGGGGACCGGGATCCGCGGGACGTCTTGCGGCTGGCCGCCAGCCTGGAGCAATACTCCAAACATCCTCTGGCGGTGGCGATTCAGGAAGCGGCGCGCGAGCGCGGGGCGGGGCTGGCGCCGGTCGCCGAAGTCAGCGAGAAACCCGGGGCGGGGCTGAGCGGGCAGATCGGAACTGCGTTGATCCGGATCACCGGCCGGGGGAAGTTGCTGCGGGAATCTCCGGAAGTGGCGCCGCTGCTGCCGCCGGTGAGTGCCGGCATGGAATCGATCCTGCTGATTGACGACCGCTACGCCGCTACCCTTCGTTTTCGCGACACGCCGCGACGGGAGAGCCGTCCCTTCGTCAATCATCTGGGGCCGAAGCACGGCGTCACGCGCGTGATGATGCTCTCGGGCGACCGTGAATCGGAGGTTCGCGATGTGGCCGATGCCGTGGGGATCGCCGAGGCCCGCTCCGGCAAGAGTCCCGAAGAGAAGGTAGACATTGTGCGGGAAGAGTCGAAGCGCGGGCCGACGCTGTTTCTCGGCGACGGCGTCAACGACGCGCCTGCAATGCTCGCGGCCACCGTTGGCGTGGCGCTCGGCCGCAACAGCGACATCACCGCCGAGGCGGCCGACGCCGTGATTTTCGAGCCGTCGCTTCGCAAGGTGGATGAACTGATCCACATTGGCCGCCGGATGAAGCGGATCGCGCTGCAGAGCGCCGTGGGCGGAATGGCGCTCAGCATGATCGGGATGCTGGCCGCCGCCACGGGACATCTGCCGCCGGTGGCGGGCGCCATCACGCAGGAAATCATCGACGTGGCGGCTCTTTTGAACGCCGTCCGCGTGGCGATTCCGGGCGACTATCTGGACAGCGACGGCATTTGAACCTCCTCCGTATTTGGCCGGAGTTTGAATGTATACTCAGGCGAGGAGATTTCCGTAGTGAACAATCATTTCTTGAAAACCAGTTTCGCGGTCGCGGTCGCGATTGCTGTTTCCGCTTCCGCCGGATGGTCGCAGCAGCCGTCCGACGGTCCGTATAAGATTCTGAAGACCGTGAAGGTCGGCAACGAGGGTGGCTTCGATTATGTGAACGTCGACGTCGAGAACCGCCGGCTCTACGTGGCGCGCCGCAGCACGCCGCCGCAGGTCTTCGTGTACAACCTCGACACCCTGGAGCCTGTCGGCGCGGTGCCCGACACCAGCGCGCACGGCGCGGTGATCGATCCGAAGTCGCACCACGGCGTGGCGACGAGCAATCCGCTCGCGCTGTTCGATACGGAAACGCTGAAGCCGATCAAGAAGCTTGAAGTGAAGGGGAATCCCGACGGCGCGATGTACGACCCCTCAAACCAGCGCGTTTATATTCTCAGCCACCCGTCGCCGCACGTGACGGTGGTCGATCCGAAGGACGGCTCGGTTATCAGCACCTTCGACATCGGCGGAGCTCCCGAGCAGGCGGCGGCCGACGGCATGGGTCACGTCTACATCGACGTGGAAGACAAGGAAAACATCGCCGTCGTGGATACCAAAACGCTGACCGTGACGGGCCACTATGACGTGACCGGAAGCGGCGGCACCTGCGCGGGCCTCGCGGTGGACGCAAAGAACCGCGTTCTCTTTGCCGCCTGCCGCAAGCCGGCCAACATGGTGATGCTCAATGCCGATACCGGCAAGATCCTCAAGACGCTGCCCATCGGCACCGCGTCGGACGGCGCGCTGTTCAATCCCAACACGATGGAAGCGTTCAGCTCCAATTCGGAAGGCACGCTTTCGATCGTCAAGGAAAACAGCGCCACGGACTTCGTTCTGGAGCAGACGCTGAAGACCATGCCGGGCGCCAAGACCAGCGCACTCGACACCAAGACGAATCACGTGATTCTGATCGCCGCTGAATACGGTCCCGCCGAAGCCGCGGCTCCGGCTGCCGACGGCAAGAAGAATAACGGCCGCGGCCCGATGATCCCGGGTTCATTCTCGATCATCGTGGTCGGCAAGTAATACCGCTTCACCGCAGGGCGCTCGATGTTCTCGGGCGCCCTTTTTTTATTGGGATCGTCCGCGTTTGGCCTGTTACCCGGCCGCCTGACTCCGAGGAGAAATCATGACATCGAAGATTCTGATTCTGCTGACTGCGCTGGCCGCGCTTGCGTCCGCGCAGCAAAAGAAAGACGCCGGGCCGCCGGTGCTGACCGTGCAGCAGGTCAAGCCCGGGCTCTTCGAAATCACCGGCGCCGGAGCGAATACGGAAGTGCGGGTGACGCGCGACAGTCTGATCGTGGTGGACGGCAAGCTGCCCGGCGAACAGATCTACAACGCGCTGATGCAGCAGATCGGGTCGATCGGTAAGCTGCCGGTGAAAACGCTGATCGTGACCCAGCATCACGAGGATCATGCCGGCAATAACGACCGTTTTCTGGCGGCGGGCGTCAAAGTTCTGGCGCACCGCAATCAGCTCCGGGATCTGGCCACGTACAAGGTTGAGCACGTGCCGGCACTCCCGAATGAGACCTATTCCGGAGGCAGCCATACCGTGAAGGAAGGCGGCGTCACGGTTCAGCTTTATCATTTCGGCCGCGGCCACACGGACGGCGATTCTGTGGTTTATTTTCCCGACCTGAAAGTGATCGCGCTCAGCGATCTGATCACCGTGGGCTCCACCGGACCGCGCGCCGATTACGAAGGCGGCGGCAGCTTCGTCGAGTGGCCCGCCGTGCTCGAAAAGGTTCTGAAACTCGATTTCGATACCTGCATTCCGGGCGCCGGCGACATTCTGACGAAGGCCGACGTGGCCGCTTTCAAGGTCAAGATGGATACGCTGGTCAGCCGCGCGCGCGAGGCTGTGCGCAGCGGCGTTCCCAAAGACCAGCTGATGGCGCACATCAGGACGGACGATCTGGGCTGGGCGCCGCGCCTCGCGAGCGTGGACCCGTTTTACGCGGAACTGCAGAAGACCGCGCCGCAGAAGTAAGCCGCCGCGGCCTTCCTGCCGGAACCGAAGCTTCGCGCATCGCCAGTAAAATCCGGCGCCCCACCGCTTCCACAACCTTCGGCACCACCGCGTTGCCGAACTGCCGGTAAGCCTGCGTGTCGGAAACGACGATGGGCTTTTCTTCGAAGCCCATCAGCCGTCCGCATTCCCGCGGCGTGAGACGTCGCGGCGGCCTGTTTTTACCCTGCGGGACGAGAATCTCCGAGCCGTCTTTGTGATAGCGGGCGCTGAGCGTGCGCGAAATGCCGGCGGGATCGGCGAGCCCGAAGCCGAAACCGTTGCCGCGCGCGCGATGGCCCTCCGCGTAGCGCTGCAGATAGTTCCAGAGGTGCGGCGAGAGCGTGTATTTGGGGTCCGGCAGCGGCTCCAGAATGTCGAGCAAACGCGGCCGCGCGCCATCGGGCGGATCGGGATATTCGAATGCCGGCCGCGTCGGAAAAACGTCTTTGTTGAAACAGACGATGTACACGCGCTCGCGATGCTGCGGCACCCACGCCGCGGCGTCGATGACCCGATCGAAAATCCAGTAATTGAGCTCGTCAAGGCGCGCGCGAATGACCTGCCACGTGCGGCCCTTGTCGTGCGACTTCAGGTTCTTCACGTTTTCGAGGAAAAGCACCGCGGGGCGTCTGGCTTCCACAATTGCGGCAAGCTGAAAAAAAAGGTTGCCCTGCGTTTCGCACTCGAAGCCGTGCGCCATGCCGAGACTCTGCCGCTTCGAAACTCCGGCAAGCGAGAACGGCTGGCAGGGGAAACCGGCGGCGAGCAGATCGTGATCGGGAATATCGGCGATGTTGATCCTGCGAATGTCGTCGTGCGGAGTTTCGCCATACCAGGCGGCGTAGGTCCGTTGCGAATACTTGTCCCACTCGCAGGAAAAGCGGCACGTCCCGCCCAGCTTTTCCAGCGCGCTGCGAAAGCCGCCGATGCCGGCAAAGAGATCGATGAAGGTGAACGGCGCGGCCGGCGATCCCGAAGGCATCCTGGAGCCCAGTCTACTATGCGCACGGAACAGAACTGCGCGGAAATGATGCGGTGCGGATGGTGCTTCCGCTCGCAGTAAAATACGCTTTGCGCGTATCGAAATCCGTTTCCGACAATGCCGCGGCGATTCGCCACCGCTTTCAAAGCGCCACCCCTTTCCGCCATGCCGTGGTGGAAGGCTTCTTTGAACCTCAATTTGCCGAAGAACTGCTGGAGCACTTCCCGCGCTTCGACCCTTCGCGGGCGCGCAACGAAATCTACGGCGGCGTGTGGGGCAAGGCCGTCAACACGAACATCCGAAGCATCGATCCGGCGTATGCGGAACTCTACGCGACCATCGCTTCGCAGCCGTTCCTCGATCTGATCGGCGAACTGTCCGGAATTCCCGATCTGCTGCTCGACCCCGCGCTGTTCGGCGGCGGGACCCACGAAAATCTGCACGGTCAGGATCTCGATCCGCACGTGGATTTCAACTACGACGAGCAAAAGAAGCTGCACCGGCGGCTGAATCTGATCGTGTACCTGAACAAGGGCTGGAAGGCGGAATGGGGCGGTTCCATCGAGATCCACTCCAACCCGCGAAGGCCGGCGGAGAACCGCATTCAGTCGTACGAGCCGCTGTTCAACCGCGCCGTCTTCTTCGAAACCAACGAATATTCCTGGCACGGCTTCCCGCGCATCGAACTGCCCGAAGCGGAACGGCACCGGTCGCGGAAATCGATCTCCATCTACCTCTACACGCGCGAGCGCCCGCGGGAGGAGATCGCGCCGGCGCACGGCACGTTCTATGTGCATCGTCCGCTGCCGCCGCACCTCCGCGCCGGTCACACACTGACGGACGCCGATATGAAGGATCTGCTGTTTCAGGTGGACCGGCGCGACAAGTGGATCGAGCACTACCAGGCGATGGAACTGGAAAAGGGCCGCGAACTGGCGCGCCTCGCCGCCTACACAGCGGGCGTGCTCTCGCTCGTGCGCGCGCCGCTCACCGGCTACGTTCTGCAGCAAGGAACATCGCGCGGTATTTTCCCCGATCTCTGGCTGGCGCCCGAAGCTGCCCTGACGGTGGCGCCGCAGCGTCCGGTCACCGGTCTGACTCTGCGTGGCTGGCGGCCGGCCGAACGCGGCCCGGTGGAAGTTTCGCTCCGGCTCAACGGCGTAGTCGCCGCAACGGCCACGGTGGCGGGACTGTTTGAAATTCCGATCGCGCCGGCTGCTCCCCCGGACCAGCCATTCACGCTTGAGATCGCCGCCACCCCCGCGTTCTCACCGGAAAACGATCCGCGCGATATCTGCTTCATCCTGCTCGAACTGCGCGCCGAACACGCCGGCTAATGCGCCGGGGCGGACGTTCCGCGCCGCGGATCGTTCGGTTCGAGCGCAAAGCACAGCAGGAACATCGCGCCGGCGACAACGGCCAGGACCCAGTAAACATCGATGTAGGCGAGCGTGGCGGCCTGCGCCCCCACCTTGCGGTAGATCAGTTCCTGCGCCTGCGGCAGGGCGTTCAGCGATCCCGAGCGATGCAGCCGGTCGGCCAGCGAATTCACCGCGCCCTGAAAACGCGGGTCGCCCGGCGCTGAACGACTCACCAGTATCGCCTGATGGAACTGCGCGCGCCGCGCCAGCACGCTCGTGACAATCGACGTCCCCACGCTGGCTCCGATGTTGCGCATAAAGTTGATCAGCGCCGCCACCGAGTTGCTCTTTTCGCGCGGAATCCCGTTGTACGCCACGGTATTGGCGGGAATGAAGAGGAATCCAAACGGCACGTATTGCACCATCCTGAGGACCACCGCCGAGCCGAAGCTGATATCCAGATCGATGCGCCGCGTGGAAGCGTACATAGCCAGCGCGAGCGTCAGCCAGCCGAATCCCATCAGGTACCGCGCCTGCACCCGCGTGGTCAGCCGGCCGACGAAAGGCAGCGCGCCGAGCAGCAGAAAGCCCGCCGCCGACAGCACCATGCCGGCCGACTGCGCCGTGTAGCCCATCAGACTTTGCAGAAACTGCGGCATCAGCACCGTGCTCGAAAATGAGAGCACGCCGATCATGAACATCACCAGATTCGACGCCGCGAAATTGCGGTGGCTGAGCAGACGGATATCGATAATCGGGTTCTTGTGATTCCATTCCCGAATCACCAGCGCCGTCAGGCAGATGGCGGCGATCGCCATCAGGCTCACGATGAAACGCGAACTCAGCCAGTCGTCCTCCTGGCCCTTGTCGAGAAAAATCTGCAGCGCGGAAATGCCGAGCACGAGCAGCGAAAAGCCAATGAAATCCGGCCGCGGAATGCCGCCGGAGCGCTTCAGCTTCATATACGGCGGATCCTGCACCAGCTTCCGGACCAGATAAAGCGTCACGAATCCAACCGGCAGGTTGATCAGGAAGATCCAGCGCCACGAGTAGCTGTCGGTGATCCAGCCGCCCAGCGTCGGGCCGATGGACGGCGCGAAAACGGCGGTGATCCCGTACAGCGCCACGGCGAGGCCGCGCTCCTCCGGCGGGAAGGAATCGGTGAGGATCGCCTGCGCCATCGGCTGCAGTCCGCCGCCGCCGGCACCCTGCAGTACGCGGGCGAAAAGCAGCACCCCCAGCGTGGGCGCGATTCCGCACAGCAGCGATGCGAAGGTGAACATCACAATGCACGCCATGAAGAAGCGCTTGCGCCCGAACACCGTAACCAGCCACCCGCTGATGGGCAGCACGATGGCGTTGGAAACCAGGTACGACGTCAGGACCCAGGTGCTTTCGTCCGTGCTTGCGCCCAGATTTCCGGCAATATGCGGCAGCGCCACGTTGGCGATAGAAGTATCCAGCACTTCCATGAACGCAGCAAGAGAAACCGAGGCGGCAATCAGCCATCGGTTTGAAGGGGGACGCCAGATTTCGGGCGTCGCCTGTGCTGCCAGTGCCTGGGTACTCACGCGGTTATTCATTTAGGATGCCATCCGCGGCCGCTGCGCCGCTGAACTGCTGTGCCGCTGAAAACGACGAGTTCGGCCCATCCGGCTCTTTGGCGGAAAATCGGCGACGCCAGGGGTCCCCCGCGCGCGGGCCCCGTTTCAGGCGATAATGAAAGTTGGCGGCAAGCGTCGGGCTGCCGGGGGAGTTCGTAACGACGCACCGCACCCTGTTCATGAATTTCCCGATTCGGGTACTTGTGGCCAAGCCGGGCCTCGACGGACACGACCGCGGGGCCAAGGTGATCGCCCGCGCCCTGCGAGACGCGGGCATGGAAGTCATTTATACTGGTTTGCGACAGACTCCGGAAATGATTGTCAACGCCGCCCTGCAGGAAGACGTGCAGGTGATCGGGCTTTCGATCCTTTCCGGCGCGCACAACGCCATCGTGCCCCGGGTGCTGGCGTTGCTTCGTGAAAAGGATATGGCCGGAGTGAAAGTCATCGCCGGCGGCATCATTCCCGACGACGATGCGCAGGAACTGAAGCGCCAGGGAGTGGCGGCGGTGTTCCAGCCGGGAGCTTCCATGGAGGAGATCGTCGCGGCTGTTCGCGGGGCGGCGCTGTCCGGAATGGAAACATGTCCGGAGTGGAAACAGTAGTTGGGGAACAAGCGGAAGATCTGAGCCATCGCGCCTGAGGGCGCGGGGCATGAAACACGAAAAGGAGCGCATCGCAAATTGCGACCTGCGCGACGGTGAAAATGGAAAAGCATCTGAAGATCGCGGTCTTTATCGACTTCGACAATATTGAAATCGGCGTGAAGTCGACCCTGCAGCGCGAGTTCGACGTCTCGATCGTGCTCGAAGCACTGAAAGAACGGGGCGAAATCGTCACCAAGATCGCTTACGCCAACTGGGGCAAGATGGAAAACTCCACGCGCCAGCTGTCGGAATACGCGGTCCAGATGGTGCAGCGCGACCCCTCGCCGCGCGGCGACAAGAACGGCGCCGACATCAACCTGGCGCTCGATGCGCTGGAGATGGCCTTCACGCACGACCACATCAACGCATTCGCCATCATCAGCGGCGACAGCGACTTTATCGCTCTCGTCAACAAGCTGAAGCAGTACGACAAGACGGTCTTCGTGGTCGGCGGCAAGGCGTTTACCAGCACGATTCTGCAGAAGAACTGTCATGAGTTCATCAGCTACGAATCCATGCTGGACGACGGCCGGCCTTCGCGGCGCGAACACCGCGAGCATCGCGAAAATCGCGAGCCGCGTCCCGCCGAAGCGCAGAACGCACAGGGCGGCGCACCGCCGGCTTCGCACGGAGCGCCGGCGAACGGCGGCGGCCAGCCGCAGCAGCAACAGCAGCGTCCGCAGCAGGGCGGCGGTGGCGGCGGACAGCGTCGTCCCCCGGCGCTCGATCTGCATCAGGCCATGCCGCTGGTGGAGCGCGCGCTTCAGGTGCTGGAGCGGCGCGAGGTTCGTCCGCAGCTGGGTCTGCTGAAATCCACCATGCTGCAGCTCGATTCCAGCTTCAGCGAACGGGCTTACGGAGCCGGATCGTTTACCGACTTCATTGAAAAGCTGCGCAAGGCGGATCTGATCCTCGTGACCGGCGGCGAAGGCCGCTACATGATCCAGCGCAAGCGCAACGGCGCGCCGGAAAAGACGGTTCGTCCGGAAGAGGCGCTTCCGGCGCTCCGCGACGTTCTCGAAAATCACCGGCTCGAAATGGAAGACGGCGTTACGGCCGACGAACTGGCCGCCTGGGTTCGCGAAGAAGCACCGGCCTTTGACTGGAAGACTTACGGCTTCCAGGAGTTCACCGAGTTCCTCAATTTCGCCCAGGACAAGACCGTGGTCCGCGCCGTTCCCGACGAAGCCAATTCGCAGATGATGGTGCACCTTGGCGCCGAGTTCCATCCGCCGGCCGTGCCCGAACCGGAACCGCTGCCTCCGCTGCCTGAAGAAGGCGAAGAGGAAGAAGAGCCGCAGCCCATCGTGCCCGGCCAGCCCACCGCCGGTTCGCCGCGCGTCAAGAAGGGCACCAAAAAGGCTGCCGGTCCCGATGTCAACGGCAATGTGGTGCCGCCGCCCAAGCGCCCCCGCAAAGCTGCCGCGCCCCGCAAGCGGCGTGCTCCGTCCGGTATGTAATTCCGCGGCAACGAAGCGCGCCGCCGCCCCGCGTTTAATCTGGTGACGAGGGCATACATCGACATGGAAAACAAAACTGGTTTCCGGTTGGGGCGGCGCGACTTCCTGCTGGGCATGACGCCGGCGCTGGCTCCGGGCTTTCTGAAGAAGCCCGTCCAGACGCTTTCGGGCGTCGAATTTCACGTTTATCGCTACAGCCCGGTGGCGTTCCTGCAGAGCCCGCGCCGCTATGTCATTCTGCACGGCGATGAAGACACTGCGCGCGACGTTCTCTCGTCTTACATGTACGATCACGACGGCATCGCGTTCGTCGTCACCTCAAAAACGCGCGAGGTTGAAATCAGCGGCGCGAAAATCTCTGGCGCGAAGATCTCTGGCGTAAAAATCTCTGGCGTAAAGATCGATGGCGTAAAGATCGATCCCAACCGCATGTTCTCGCGGCCGGGCGCCGAAAAGAGCATCCGCGGCCTGACCCCCGGACTCGATGCGGCCAAGTTGACGAGCACGCTCGATTTTCTCGATCGCCACCGCGAGGCATTCCTGAAAGAACTGCTGCCGCAGAAGGGCAGCCGCCTCGTGGCGCTGCACAACAACCGCGATTATTCGGTCAACAATGAAATCGCCGACAGCGATGCCAGCTCGATAAAAGAGCCCCGCCTTCCGCAGCACTTCTTCCTGTGCACCGATGCGAAGGATTACGAGGTGCTGAAGCAGTCCCCCTATAACGTGGTGCTGCAGTCGAAGCCCGATCCCGACGACGGTTCGCTCTCGCGCCTCGCAGCCCGGCGCGGCGTGCGCTACATCAATCTGGAATGCGCCATCGGCGCGTACGAAGCCCAGCAGGAACGCCTCCGCTGGCTCGACGACCGCCTGCCCTGATCCTGCCGGCGGCATGCCGCCACGCAAAAGCACTCCCGAATTGTGCGAGAATCGAGACCGGCGCCAGCCAATCTCTTTCAAAGGTTCTCGCAGGAGTCGCATGACCACGTCCGAACAAAATCGCCGCAAATTCCTCCGGTTTTTGGCAGCCAGTCCGCTGTTTGCCCAGGCTCTGGCAAACCAGGCTCTGGGTCAGGACGCGGCCGCGCCCACCCCGGCTGCGCCCACCCCGACTGCGAAGGACATTCTGAACGTTTCCGAGTTCGAGCCCCTCGCCCACCGCGCGCTGCCGCCGGCTCACTGGGGCTATGTCTCCACCGGCGTCGATGACGACGCCACGCTGAAAGCCAACATCGCCGCCTACCAGCGTGTCCAGCTGCGCCCGCACCGGCTGGTGGATGTTTCGAAGCTCGATACGAAGGTCGAACTGTTCGGCACCACCTGGGATTCGCCGCTCTTCCTCTGCCCCGTCGGCGGTCAGAAGATGTTTCATCCCGAAGGCGAAGTGGCCGTGGCGCGCGCCGCCAAGTCGCGCAAAACGCTGCAGGTGCTTTCCACCCAGACGTCCATTTCGGTGGAAGAGGTTGCCGCCGCGCGCGGCATGGCGCCCTGGTACCAGCTCTACATGCCGGGACGCTGGGAAGACGCCGTGAAGATGGTGAAGCGTGTGGAAGATGCCGGCTGTCCCGTGCTGGTCTGGACGGTCGATATCTACGCCGGCCGCAACACGGAAACCGCCACCCGGCTGGCGCGCATTGACACGCGCAATTGCTCCGCGTGCCACACCGTTGCCGCCAACGGCAATACCGGCCGAAAGGAAGGCCACCAGCCCATGTTCACCGGTCTGCAGGGCGGCGTCGTCACAGGCGGGCCCGTTATGGCCGACTGGAGCTTCGTCGAGCGCCTGAAGAAGATCACCAAAATGAAGATCGTCCTGAAAGGCATCGAGACATCGGAAGACGCCCGCCTCTGCCGCGAAACGGGCGTCGACGGCATCCTCGTTTCCAACCACGGCGGCCGCTCCGCCGAAGATCTGCGGCCCACCATTCAAAGCCTCCCCGAAGTGATCGAGGCTGCGGGCAAAGACATGACGGTGATGGTCGATGGCGGCGTGCGCCGCGGCACCGATATCTTCAAGGCCCTCGCACTGGGCGCGAAAGCCGTCGGGATCGGCCGCCCTTACGTCTACGGCCTTGCCGCATTCGGACAGGACGGCGTCGAAAAAGCAATCGACATCCTGAACGCCGAATTCCAGCGCACGATGCGGCAGTGCGGAACCAAAAGCATCCGGGATATCACGAGCGCTTCCGTACGTACCGCATGAGCGCGCGCCGCCACCTGCTGCTCGCTTTCGCCGCCGCCATCGGGAGCGCGGCGTCGATGGTGGCGCAGGTGGCCGCGCCCGCCGCTCCGCGTGTTTTTGAGATCGATGCCGCAACTCTCGCCCGCGTCAAAGCCAGTGCCGACCAGTCCATCGTCCGCCACGCCATAGCCGATGCCGCGAAGGCACTGAAGACGGAGCCGCATTCGGTCGTCGACAAGAAACAAACTCCGCCGAGCGGCGATAAGCACGACTGGTACACGCAGGCCGGCTACTGGTGGCCGGATCCCGCCAATCCCAACGGCCCCTACATTCGCCACGACGGCGTTAAAAATCCCGAAAAAGGCGACTTCACCGACGAGTCTTTCTTTCACAAAACCGTGGGTGCAGCGCGGACGCTGGCGCTCGCCTTCTACCTGACCGGCAACGAACAATACGCGGCCCGCGCGGCGCTGCTGTTGCGCGCGTGGTTTCTTGCGCCGGCTACGGCCATGAATCCCAACCTCAACTACGCGCAGTTCGTGCCCAACAGGAACAACGGTCGCCCGGCCGGTATCGTCTCCGCCCGCCGCATGCCGGAGGCTGTGGACGCGGTCGGCCTGCTCGCCGGTTCAAAGAACTGGACCGCCGCTGACGATGCGGGAATGAAGGACTGGTTTGCCCGCTACTACTCCTGGCTGACCACGTCCGAAGCCGGCAAGGCGGAGGCCAGCCATCCAAACAACCACGGCTCCTGGTGCGAAAACCAGATCGCGGCCATCGCGCTGTATCTGGGCAAAACAGAGGAGGCGCGCAAGACCCTGCTTTCCGTTCGCGACACCCGCATACCCGCGCAGATCGACGCGAAAGGCCTGCAGAAGTACGAGATGGCGCGCACGAAGTCGTTTTCCTACAGCGCCATGAATCTGCACGCGCTCACCACCCTCGCGGCGGTGGCCCGGCCCCTGGGCATCGATCTCTACCAGCCGCGGAAGCCCGGCGCACCCGGCATTCTCACCGCCCTCGACGCGCTCCTGCCCTACGATCCACAGCACCCGTGGCCGCACGAACAGATCGAACCGGACCGCGAAGATTCGCTTTGCCCGTCGCTTTACTACGCCGCCGGCTACACGCATGACCCGAAGTACAGCGATGCGCTGAAACGCTTCGCGTGCGAGGCATCCGCCGTGGATGAAATCGCCGCCCTCGGCAGCTGAAATTTCCGCGACCCATGGTGCAAAACCGGTGTTACTCTCAAATATCACGCTGGAACAAAGCAAATCGCAGAGGAGCTGGAACTGAATGAGTCTGAAGCTGAATACACGCGACGTGGACGGAGTCATGGTGATCACGGTAGCCGGCCGGATCACCCTCGGCGAAGGTTCAAGCGATATCCGTGACAAGGTGCATGAGCTTGCGGCGAACGGAACGAAGAAGATTCTCCTGAACCTCAGCGACGTCACCTATATCGATAGTTCCGGCATCGGCGAACTGGTTGCTGGTTACACCACCATGGCCGGCGCCGGCGGCACGCTGAAACTGGTCGGGCTGACCAACCGCGTGAAAGATTTGCTGCAGATCACCAAGCTGTATACCGTCTTCGATGTCCATGAAGACGAAGCTCACGCCGTGCGCAGCTTCTGAACAGAATGCGCTCCGGCCCTGCTTTCCGGTCATGCCTGATTCCGCCGTACTGCTAGTCGAAACCGCCGACAACCCCGGCCGCCCGGAAACCTTCTCGCTTTCCGGCGGCGAAGTTGTCATTGGACGCCGCACCGGCGTCGATTTGCTGCTCACGCATCCTCTGGTCTCCCGCCGCCACGCGCGCATCGTGCGGGAAGAGCAGGCCGGTGGACCTGTCTTCGTGATTATCGACCTCGAGAGCAGCCACGGCACTTGGGTCAACGACGCTCGCGTGGATCGTCACGTCCTGCGGCCGGGCGACCGCATCTCTCTCGGCCGCAACGGCATCGAACTGCGTTTCGCCGACGGCACGGAGAGCCAGACCGGGGCGCGCACCGGTCCCGGTCTCCTGCAGGAGGCGGAAATCGAACGCGCGGCGCGCCGCCTCGCCGACGTGCTCCCCGAAGCGTCCGACGATATTCATTCGGAACTGGAAAAGATCTCCTGCCTGCTCGACTTTCACTATTACTTCGGCAAGGCATTTTCCGCCGAGAAGACCTTCCAGCACATTTTGAAATCGGCGCTCGGCATCAGCGGCGCCGAACGCGCCTTCATTCTGCGCAAGCAGCAGGGTGGCTTTGCCTACGCGCTGGGGCTGGATCACACCGGCAATCTGCTGGGCGAATCCGAATTTCAGACGAGCGGCAGCGTTGTGGATCGTGTGGCGGGCGGCGGCCAGCCGGTCTTCATGACGCAGGGTATCCACGGCGAACTGGCGGGCAGCGAGAGCATCGTTGCCATGAACCTTCGGGCCGTGGCCTGCCTGCCGCTCGAGGCGCTCTCGCAGGAAAGCGACGTGGCTGTAGTCACCGGCATCCTGTATCTCGACAGCCGCAAGCACATGCACTCGCTTTCCGGCCTCGACGAAAAACTGCTCACGCGGCTCGCCGGCGAGGCCGGGCACGTGCTCGAAAAGCTGGAAATGGTGGTGACTCTGGCCGAGCAGCGGCGCATCGAACAGGAGCTCGCCATCGCCGAACAGACCCAGCGCAGTCTCCTGCCCCTTTCTCTGCCGCAGGCCGAACCGTTCCGGATCCGGGCCTTTTCGCGCGCCACGCGGCAGCTCGGCGGCGATTTCTACGACTTCATCGGCGTCCAGAGCGGCGAACTCACCGGCCTGCTGGCGGACGTGTCGGGAAAGGGCATCCCGGCGGCGTTACTCAGTTCGCTGACGCTCGGCGCGCTCAACATGGAGTTTCGCTCCGGCCGCCCGTCCGGCGAAGTCCTCAGCGGCGTCAATAAACTGCTCTGCGGCAAGACCCCGGCTCACCGCTTCGTTACGCTCTTCCTCTTCCAGCTTGGCGCCGATGGCAGAGGCCACTACATCAGCGCCGGGCACAACCCCGCTTATCTTTTTCGCGGCGCCGCCGGCCACGTGGAGGAACTGCCGTCCGGCTCCCTTCCGCTCGGCATGTTTCCCTTCACCAGCTACCAGCCCACCCCGCTCGAAGTCGCGCCCGGCGATCTTCTGGTGGTCTATTCCGACGGCCTTACCGAAGCGGAAAACGGCGCGAAGGAAGAATTCGGCGAGGAACGTCTGCGCGGCATCATTTGCGAGGCGGCTCCGCGTGGCGCCGAATATCTGGAAAGCCGGCTCCTGAGCGAACTCGATGCCTTTACTCAGGGCGCCGCGCAGACCGACGACATTACATTCGTGCTGATCGAAAACCGCGCATAGTCCGCATCCCCCGCGGCGTCAGAAATGGACGCCGATCAGCAGTTCCGCCTGGTTCAGATTCGACAGTCCGGAGAAGTCCGGCGACCCCTGGTGCGTATAGCGCAGTTCCCCGCTGATCCGGAAAAGCGGCACGACCTTCAAATCCACGCCCCCGCCCAGCACCACGCCTGTATTCGACTGCCGCAGCAGCTGACCCACGCCGGAGGTGATGTTCTTCGCCGCCGCCGATATGTTCGACAGGTGATCGAACGAAAGCCCCGCGCTCACAAACGGCGAGACCTTCGAGTTCGGCACCAGTCGATACTGGCCCAGAATCGGAAACGTCCAGTCCATCGCGGAGACATTCGTGATCACGCCCAGCGGACCCGTCGTCGAAAAGCTGTACGGCCGGTACAGGGCGTCCACTTCCACGCGGAAGCCCGCCGGCAGGTTCACCTGCACCGCCGGGCCAATGGTGAAGTTGGCGCTCTTCGGCAGCGATTTCAGCGTACCCGTATCGTTCGCCGTCACCACATCGGTAAATGGCGCGCCGCCCAGAACCCCCACGGACATGGCCTGCTGGGCGAAGCAGGAAGTGGCAAGAACGGACGCGAGCAGCACAGGGACGGTGACGGAAACTTTGGGCATGTTTCTATTCTCGGTGTTTCTATTCTCCAATGACGTGCAGCAACACGCTGCGTTTCCGCGATTCCGTCCGGTGCTCGAACAGATAGATCGCCTGCCACATCCCCAGCGCCATCGCGCCGCGCCGCACCGGAACCGAAATCTGCGTCTGCGTCAGGGTAGCCCGGATGTGCGCCGGCATGTCATCGCGCCCCTCCAGCGTATGGCGGAACCATGGCGTCGACTCCGGCACGAGCCGTTCATAAAACTCGGCCAGATCTCGAAGCACATCCGGATCCGCATTCTCCTGAATCGTCAGCGACGCCGAAGTATGCGGCACGAAGACCGTCAGCAGGCCCTCCCGCACGGACTGTTCTCCCAGCCAGCGGGCAACCGGCCCGGTCAGATCGTAAAAGCCCTTGCCGCGGGTCGCGACACCGAGCTCGCCGTGAGCCTGTTTCACCTGCCGGCTCGTCTACTCGACGGTGACGCTCTTGGCCAGGTTGCGCGGCTGATCCACGTCGCATCCGCGCCGCACCGCAATGTGATACGCCAGCAGCTGCAGCGGGACGATCTCAAGAATCGGCGACAGCAGATCCGGAGCGGCCGGAATCTCGATCACCTCATCGGCAACCTTCCGCACCTCCGTATCGCCCTCGGTGACAATCGCCACAACCTTGCCTTCGCGCGCCTTCACTTCCTGGATGTTGGAAAGCGTCTTCTCCCACAGCGTGTGGCTCTCGGCGCTGCCCGCCTCGCGGGTCGCCAGCACCACCACCGGCAGGTTCTCATCGATGAGCGCATTCGGCCCGTGCTTCATCTCGCCCGCCGGATAGCCTTCCGCGTGGATGTACGAAATTTCCTTCAGCTTGAGCGCGCCTTCGAGCGCGATGGGGAAGTGAATGCCGCGGCCGAGGTATAGAAAATCGGTCACGCGGAAAAACTTCCGCGCCAGCTCTTCGTACTGCGCATCGTGCGAAAGAATCGTCTCCAGCTTGCCCGGAATCCGTACCAGCTCCTGCACGAACTCGCGCGACGCCTCTTCGCCCATCACGCCGCGAATCTGCCCCAGGTGCGCCGCCAGAATCGCCAGCGCCGTCAACTGGCACGTGAACGCCTTCGTCGATGCCACGCCGATCTCCGGCCCCGCATGCGTGTAGATCGCGCCCGAAGCCTCGCGCGTGATCATCGAACCCACCACGTTGCAGATGGCGAGCGTCTTCGAACCCTTCAGCTTCGCTTCCCGCTGCGCCGCCAGCGTGTCGGCCGTCTCGCCGGACTGCGAAATCACCACGGTCAGCACATCGGACGAAACAATGGGATCGCGATAGCGGAACTCGCTGCCGTAATCCACTTCCACCGGCATGCGCGCCAGCTTCTCGATCATGAACTTGCCCGCCAGCGCCGCGTGCCAGCTGGTCCCGCAGGCAATGATCTTCACCTCGCGGAACTGCGCGAACTGCTTCGCCGTGATGTCCATTTCGTCGAGGAAGATACGTCCCGACTCCTGTCCCACGCGCCCCAGCGTCGTGTCCCGCACCGCTCGCGGCTGCTCAAAAATCTCCTTGAGCATGAAGTGCTTGTAGCCGCCCTTTTCCGCCATGATCGGATCCCACAGCACGTGCTGCACCTGGCGATTAATCGGCCGGCCCTTGAAATCGCTGAGCTGCACGCCGTCGGCCGTCAGCACCGCCATGTCGCCATCGGCCAGAAAAAACATGTCGCGCGTGTGGCTCAGAATCGCGGGCACGTCGGAAGCCACAAAGTACTCGCCCTGCCCGAGGCCGATCACCACCGGAGGACCTTCGCGCGCCACCACAATCTTCACCGGGTCGCGCCGGCTCAGCACCGCCATCGCGAAGACGCCGCGAATCTGCGTCACCGCCAGCCGCACCGCCTGCTCCAGATTGCCTTCGAAATATTTTTCCACCAGATGCGCGATAACTTCGGTATCGGTCTCGGTCTTAAAAACGTGGCCTTCGTTCTGCAGCTGCTCTTTGAGCTGCAGGAAGTTTTCCACGATCCCGTTGTGCACCACAACAATGTCGCCCGTGCAGTCGCGGTGCGGATGGGCATTCTCTTCGCTCGGACGCCCGTGCGTGGCCCAGCGCGTGTGGCCAATGCCGTAGTTCCCGTCCACCGGATCCAGCCGCAGCACGTCTTCCAGATTGCGCAGCTTGCCGGAGGCCCGACGAATCCCCAGCGTCTTGTCGTCGCAGTACACGGCGATGCCCGCCGAGTCGTAACCGCGGTACTCCAGCCGTTTCAGGCCGTCCACAATAATCGGCACTGCGCGCTGCGGGCCGACGTAACCAACAATTCCGCACATATATCGATTGTACGGAACGCAGCCACGCGTCCGTTACTGCAATTCGTTATGAGAAATAGGTCGCGGTACCAGCGGGGGAGGGGCTTACAGCGTATTTTGCGATTTTTGCCCGATCAGTGTGCAGCCCGCCAGGCCCACCGCGAACAGAAAGAGCGTGCCGGGCTCCGGGACAGGTTGCAGAATCGCGGCTTCCGATGTAATCGTCGGGTAGGCCTGAGTGCCTTCCGCGAACGATACGCCGCTGATCGTAGTCGCGGAGCTGAGGCCGGAAATGTTGCTGAACACGAACGTCGCCGAGCCCACAATGACCGGCGAATGGCCCGTGATCGACGCACTCAGCGAACCGCCGTTGTACACCGTCTGGCCGTTCGGCAGCTGCGCGAGGATGAGCTGATTGGGCTGGCCTCCGCTCAGCGCCGTGAGTTCAATGTTGGTGTTGCTGCCGCTGATGTTCTCCCACCGAAGGCTGCCCGCGGAAACCTGCGAGAGCGAGCTGTAGACCTGCGTGAGCGTACCGTTGCTGTTGGCCGTGGCCACCTGGCCGCCCGAATAGCTGGTCGGCGTGGTGATCGCTCCGGGCGTGCCGCTCAAAGTGAAATTGACGCCGGCGATCTCGCCCGTATCGTCCACGGGAGATGTCTGCAGGTTGATGAGCTGAACGGTCAGATCGCCCGTTCCGCCCACGCCCAGACTGTCCAGCGTAAAGATCGCTTCGTACGAATTGGTCCCCGTGCTGTTGACGTACGTGTACACGGTCGACCCGAAGGCCGGAGCCGAACCAATCAACGCCAGCGCCGAAAATGCAAGATACTTTATTGCCTTCATGACCCCAGCCTACGGATTATGGGGTCCTAAATCACTAGTACGAGGACTATGTGGCTGATGGCCGACGGTAATACAGCGAACGGCAGCGCAGCGTCTTATCGCTCCGTAAAATGCCGCGAATCCCGCTCATTTTCCACGCAGATCTGCTCCATGATCTCGGTGTTGATCACGAGGAACTGCGCAATGTGAACGGTCCACGGCTTCGTATACGCGCCGGGATCGTCCACGGTAATCGCGATATCCATATTGCCGTAGTTCACCCGATGAAAGCGTTCGGTGACGTGCGCCTGGCTCGTCATCGGACTGCCGTTGCGGTCGAGCCACATGCCGTCCCGCAGGCCGCTCGTCTCCACCACCAGCGTGTCGCCCTCCCAGTGCCCCGACGAGTAGCCGTAAAACGCGGGCTTCGGATGAACAGGCAAAGCGCGGCCGTCCGTGAAGATCTGCCGCATCGCCTTGTTGCGCTCTTCCAGAATCACCAGCAGCCCGGGCGTCTCCACGTACTTCCGCAGGATGGGGAAAATATGCATGCGCGGGGTACCGGTCGGCAGACACGCCGAAGCCGGGTCGTCTTTATCGTTCGCCGCCATGCGGGCCTTCACCAGCGCTGCCGATGCCGGCGTATACGGCAGACCGCCGATCGATTGTCCGATGTCCAGAAAGTCATGCGAGAGCCGCAGATCGGGACAGCCGTAGCTGGGGCAGGGAGCCGTGTTGTCCGCCTCCCAGATGCCGGACAGATCGGGATGCCCGTCCGCTGTGCGCGGCGCCGGCGCACCCAGATTCGGTGTGCCGGAAGGAGTCTTCGGCACTCCCGCGGTCGGGTGGTCGAGCCACTGCGCGCCACAACTCACCGCGCACAGGGCGGCCACGGCGAGCGTTCGAAAAAAGGTCATGGCTGCTTCGTTACCGCTGCTTCGCTGCTGCTGCTTCACTACGGCTGCTGTTTCCCGCCACCGGCCTTGCCCGGCAGTTTATTCCACACTTTACTCCAACCCGCGCGAATTTGCGCAATCCAGCCCGCGGTCCGGGATGCCGTGACCTGCGCCGCATCCTTCAGGGAAAGTGAAAACTCCGGCGCCGGCGTTGCCGCCACGGACTTCTGCGCCGGGCAGGGCTGCTCCGATGCCAGATGCACCGCCGTGCCGGTGAGCGAAAACTCGCGCCGCACGCGCGCGCCCTCCTTGTTTTCCACGCAGACCGAAAAGCGCGACGGTGCGGCCTGCACCGGGAAATATCCGGTCTGGTGGCGCTGGCTGAACGCGGTCTCGTAGCGCTTGTGCCGGATGTTCCAGGCGAACACACGTACGGCATCGAAATCGTAAGGCGCACCCAGATGTTCCGACGTCGTCCAGAGCCAGATGGGCTTCACGCCCTCCCTCTCATTCGTGCTGCCGATGGTGAAGTACGACGTGATGCGGTGCCCTTCCGCGTGCTGGGCAATCTCATCGGGCACCTTCATGTACACCGTGCTGCTGAGGATCCAGCCGGTGTGTCCGTCGGCCGTGCGAATCAGGGTGAAGTCGTCGAACACCGGCGCCGGCCCGGCAGCCGCGGCCTCTGAATCCGGCTCGGGAGCGTCTGTCTTCGAAAGGTCGAGCCAGTTCGCGGGTGGCGCGGGCGGCGCGGGCGCGGGCGGCAGCGGGACGTCGGATTTCGCAGTCTTCTCCTTCGCCGCCTTTGCCTTCTTCGGCGCCTTCGGCAGCGGAGGCAGCAGTTCGCGCTTCGGCGCGGGGCCGCGCTGCGTCACCCGGTGCGACACCACGTCGAACTCCTCCATCGGCTGAACCTGCACGAAGCTGGTGGCGAGGCGGCTCGGCTCAATGTGGACGTTCACCGTCGCAAAAACAGTGGCCTTTCCCTGCGACGGCAGCCCCGCCGTTTCCGCGGCCAGAGCCAGCAGGCGCTTCATCTGCGCGGCGTCGAGCAGATCGCGGTCCGTAGCCCAGCCTTCCAGCCCGTTCGGCGTGCGGACTTTATACCAGCGCCGCCGCTGCGCCAGAATTTCGAGCCGATCCGCGTGCTTGGCGTGCGCCACCAGGGGAGACTTCAGATCCACGTCGGCATGCAGCCCCAGCGTCGCCGGTCCGGCGAATGCCTCGCCGATCGCCGGCGCAGGCGAAGGCCCGGAACTGCAGCCGGCCTGAATGACGGCGAGTGCGAGCAGGGCGCACGCCGTCCGTACGGCTCCTGTGTCCGGCATCGTTCGGGCCGAGTATCTGCGGGTTGAAGGCATTGCGAAGGAGCCGGTGAACACCGGGCTTCTGAAGTCAGGTTAACGCAGCGTGGTGCTGCCATTCTGACCGGCTGCCACTCTGACTCTCTCCGGCTCTGACCCTCTCCGGTTCTGACCCTCTCCCGCTTTGACCCTCTCCGGCTCTGATAAGCTGGAAAAGCTTTCAGCAGCACCGAGGCGCAGTATTTGGGAAGCCGGTGAAAATCCGGCACGGCCCCGCCACTGTAAGCGCCGAGAATTTGTCCTGCGGTGAACCCTCCGGAACCCCGCAAAACAGCCACTGTCCCCCAACGGGATGGGAAGGCCGGGCAGATTCGATGACGCGCAAGTCAGGAGACCGGCCCCGGTGATTCCGGCTCATGCCCTCCCGGCATCGCGCGGAACCAATGCAAAAAGCGGAAAGGATGGCAGCCAGGGCTGCCTGAATATATGAAGAATTTCCACGCCGTTTTCACGGCTGGCGTACTCCTGTGCGCCGCCGCTTCTTTGCCGTTTGCGCCCGTTACGCTTGCGGCGGCTCAAATCAGAGGAACAGTCGTCGACCCCTCGCGCAGTCCCGTCCCCGGCGCGCAGGTAGCCGCGGTCAACGATGCCGGAGTCATCGTCCGCCAGATCGCCGACGATCGCGGCGGCTTCAACTTCAACGTCTCCCCGCTTTACGAAAATTTCCAGCTCCGCGTCACCGCGCCCGGTTTCGCCACCGCCACCGTCGCCGCGGGCACCGCCGAAATCCAGCTGACACTCGCGCCGCAGTCCGATTCCATCCAGGTGATTGGCTCCGCCATCGATACCCCGGCCGCGCTGCAGGGTTCGGCCGTGAGCACCATCTCCAGCGCCGAACTTCGCCGGCGCAACGAAGCCCAGACCGTTGACCTGCTCCGCGAACTGCCCGGCCTGACCGTCTCGCAAAGCGGCGCCCGGGGATCGCTTGCCAGCCTCTCCGTGCGCGGCGCCGATCCGAAATACAGCCTCGTGGAGCTCAACGGAATTCCCGTCTCCGGCTTCTATCAGGGCGGCCTCTTCGACTTCTCGCAGCTGCCGGCCGAGTTCATCTCGGAAATTCAGATCGCGCGCGGCCCGCAATCCGCCGTCAGCGGCTCCTACGCGGCGGGCAGCGTCGTCAACTTCGTCACCCGTTCGCCGGATAACGGCCCGGCGCTGGACATCCTCGCCGAAGGCGGAACCCATGACGAAAACCGCTTCGCCGCCAGCGGCTCGGGCATGATGAAGGGCTGGGGCATCGCCGGCTCGCTCTCCAGCCTGCTCGCCAACGGCCCGGTGAAGAACAGCGACACGCGATCGGACGACGGCTTTCTGATGCTCCAGCATCGCTGGTACACGCAGAACCTGTTCGTCTTCGCCAATTTCAATTCCAACAACACCGGCGAACCCGGTCCGTTCGGTTCCAATCCCAAGGGATACTATTCCGGCCTCGACCTGATCAGCCGCAGCAAAAACAACACCGGCACTTACGGCTTCCACTATCGGAATGACCTCACCGATCGTCTCCGGCTCGACGCAACCGGCGGCGCATATCTGAACAACAGCGGCTACCTCAGCTCCTACGGCTTCAGCTACAACAAGGATCTGCGACTCTACGCCGAACCGCGCGCCACCTACCAGGTGAACCGCATCCTGACGCTGGCCGCCGGCTTCGCCTTCAGCCGCGAAGAAATGCGCAACAGCTACGTCACCGCCGCCAGCAACCGCTTTCTGCTGCGCCGCGACACGGAGGGCACGTATGTTGAGGCGCGCCTCGCCCTCACGAGCCGGCTCTTCGTCAACGCCGGCCTGCGCGAAGAGATCATCCGGACCCCGTTCATTCCGGGCGAACCGGCCGGTTATCCGCCGCGCCCGGCCTTTGCCGCCAATACGGTGACGAAGTCGAATCCGAAGATCTCCGGCTCCTGGCAGTTCGATGCCGCCACGCGTCTGCATGCCTCTTACGGTACGGGTATCCGGCCGCCCGGCGGCAGCGATCTGGCCTTCACCAACAACCCCGCGCTGCAGCCCGAGACGAGCACCAGCTACGACGCCGGAATCGAGCGGCGCTTCTTCCACAGCCGCGCCTCGCTCGACGCCTCCTGGTTCCACAGCGATTACCACAACCTCATCGTGAGCCTCGGCGGCTCGCTGTCGAAGCTCTCCCGTTTCTACACCGACAATCTGGCCAACGCCTTGTCGGAAGGCGTTGAAATGACGGCGCGCCTCCGGCCCTCGTCCTCCATCCTGCTCACCGGCAATTACCTGTGGCTCGAAACCCAGGCCCTGTCCCTCGATGGCGGCAGCGGACTCGTGCAGCAGTATTACTATCCCGGCCAGCCCCTGCTGCGCCGCCCCAGGCAGTCCGGCTCCATGCTTGCCACCTGGGACCACGGCCGTCTGGACGTCACCGTGGCCGGGTACATGCGTGGCCGCTCGCTCGACGTCGAACCGAACTACGGCGCTTACGGCGGGCGCTACTGGAATGCCGGATTCGCCAACTTCAACATCAATACCAACTACCGCGTGAAGTCTAATCTCACCGCTTACGTAAATCTGCGCAATGCGCTCGATCGCCGCTACGAGGAAATCTACGGCTTCCCCGCGCCGCTGCTGAACGTCGTGGCGGGCGTAAAATGGAGCCTCGCCTCGGCTCGCTAACTGCGGGTGCTCGCTGGCTGCAAGTGCTCGCCAGCCGCATCCGCCCCGAACCTTCACCATGAACGAAGACCGATTCGACCAGCCCCGCGTCGCCATCAACCGCGTTTACACCAAACGCGGCGACGACGGCTCCACCAGTCTCGCCGGCGGTCAGCGCCTGCCGAAGAACGCCACGCGCATCGAAGCCTACGGAACCGTGGATGAGCTCAACAGCTTCATCGGCCTCGCGCGCGAGTCAGCCCTGCAGGCGGGCGAGCCCGTTGCCCGCCTCGCGTCCATCCTCCTGCGCGTCCAGCACGAACTGTTCAACCTCGGTTCGGAACTGGCCACGCTTCCGGAGGATTTGCATCCCAGGCAGGCGCGCCTCACCGCGCTCGAAACCGAACAACTCGAACGCGAGCTCGATGAACTGAACGCCGATCTTCCGGAACTGCGCTCCTTCGTGCTGCCGGGCGGTTCGCGCCTGAACGCCGAACTGCACGTCTGCCGCACGGTCTGCCGCCGCGCCGAGCGGATCGTCGTCGGTCTTGCGGCGGAAGGCGATGCCGTCGCCGACGCCATCCGCTACCTCAACCGCCTCTCCGACGCGCTGTTCGTCTGGAGCCGCTGGGCGAGCCACCGGCTGGCCGTGCCGGAGATCCTCTGGGAACCCAATCAGAAGCGCGTTAACATAGATGGAGAATAGACCTATGCAGAATCAGAAGCAGTCCCGGCCCGTCGCAATTGGACTCACGCTGCTCAGCGCGCTCGGCCGCCTCGTGCCGCATGCGCCCAACGTCACCCCGCTTGGCGGATCGTGCCTCTTCGCCGGTTCGCGCGTGAGCGGCGCCATGGCGTACCTGCTGCCGCTCGCCGTCATGATGGCGACCGACCCCTTCGTCGGCGGCTACACCGCTGCCTCGCCCGTCATCTACGCCGCGTTTCTCATCAACGTCTGGATCGGGCGTACGCTGCTGCGCGAGGCCTCGGCCCGCCGCGTCGGCCTCGCCGCCTTCCTCTGCAGCGCGCAGTTCTTCGTCCTCACCAACTTCGCCGTCTGGGCCATCGGCCTCGCGCGGCACAGTTCGTTCTATCAGCCCGGCCTCGCCGGCCTGATGGCCTGCTATGCGGCCGCGCTCCCGTTCTGGGGCCGGACGCTCGCCGGCGACCTGCTGTTTTCCGGCGCCCTCTTCGGCATGTACGCCCTGCTGAACTCGCGGACGCAGCTTCGCCAGCCCGCCGCCGCCTGACCGTCATCGGCAGCCGCGGCGCGATGTAAGCAACCTTTCACGCCGCAGACACCAAAACGAAAACGTTGCGTTCGTAGAATGTGGCTACGAACCGCATGACGCTCCGCACAGCGCTCTTTCGTCTCGCCTCCTCTCCACGCCAGGAGATCTTTGAAAAGTGGAACTGGAAGGCGGCGTTTTTCAGCTCCCTGATCCGCGGCTTCATCTTCCTGTTTGCCAACCTGCGTTCCGGCTGGAAGGCCGCCGCCGGAGCCATGATGGCCGAATGGCTCTTCCGCGCCTGCACGTCGGGCTTCTACGGCGCCATCACCCAGAAGCTCGGCGAAGTCGAGCCGGAGTGGGAGGGCATGGCGGGCGCCATGGTCCTGCTGCCCATCCTGTCGCACTCGCTGGAGTTCCTCGTGCACTGGCTGCGCCACACTCCTCACCTGAAGGTCAGCCTCATCTCCTCCATCACCTTCACCGTCTTCTCAACTCTCTTTAACCTTTACGCCATGCGCCGCGGCACAATGGTCGTCGGCCGGAACGCTCCCTCCATCGGAGCCGATCTGCGCGCCATGCCCCGCGTCATCGGCGGATTCCTCGCCGCGCTGCCGCTCTGGACATGGCGCTCGCTCCGGGGCTACGGCGCTTGAAAACCCTGCACCTGACCAACGCCTGGCATTCCTCATCCGGTGGCATCGGTACGTTCTACAAGGCCCTGCTCGAAGCCGCCGAGCAGGAGGAGCACGAAATGCGCCTCGTCGTCCCCGGCGACCGCACGCGCGTGGAAAACATCGGCCGCTTCTGCCGCATCTACCACATTGAAGCGCCCCGCGCCCCGCTCAACCGCAACTACCGGATGATCTATCCGTACCGCTTTCTCTTTCCCCGCACCGCCCTGCAGCGCATCCTCAACGACGAACAGCCCGACCTCGTCGAAGTCTCCGAAAAATACACCATGCCGTACCTGGCCGGACTGCTGCGCACCCGCCGCCTGCCCGGCGTCCGCGTGCGCCCCGCCGTTGTGGGCCTGAGCTGCGAGCGCATGGACGAAAACTTCTCGGCCTATCTTTCGCAAAACCCCGGCGGGCGCAAATTCTGCCGCTGGTACATGAAGTGGATCTACTTCCCCATGTTCGATCACCACATCACGGTGTCCGAACACGTTGCCGAAGAGCTCATCGCCGCTTCCCACGGACACAAAGTCCGCCGCGGCGTCTGGATCGAACCCATGGGCGTCGATTACCAGCGCTTCGGCCACGCGCGTCCGGATCCGCAACTACGCCGCTCCATGCTGGGCGGCGACCCGCCGCAAGGCGCCGAAAACGCCACCCTGCTTCTCTACGCGGGCCGCCTCGCCCCGGAAAAAAATCTTCCGCTGCTGGTCGAAACCATGGCTCTGCTCGACCCGCTTCACTTCCGGCTCGCCGTCGCCGGCTCCGGCATGGAGCGCGAGCGCCTCGAAGCCGAATTCGCCCGCCGCGGCATGCGCAACGTCGTGTTTCTCGGCCACGTCGGAGATCGCGACCGCCTCGCCGGCCTCTTCGCCAGCGCCGACGTCTTCCTCCACCCCAACCCCCGCGAGCCCTTCGGCATCGCGCCCCTCGAAGCCATGGCCGCCGGACTCGCCCTCGTCGCGCCCCGCTCCGGCGGTGTCATCTCCTACGCCGATCAAAGCAACTCCTGGCTTGCCGATCCCACCGGCGAAGCCTTCGCCGCCGCCGCGCGCTCCATCCGCGACAATCCCCCGGCCGCCACGCAAAAGCGCATCGCCGCCCGCGCCACGGCCGCCCGCCATGACTGGCCCCATGTGACAAAACGCTATCTCAACCTCTACCGCGAACTGAACGCCCTCACCCAGGGACAGTGCGCCTCCGCCAACACTCGGCCCCGCATCTGGTCCACCGCCGGCGATGCCTTCGGACGCGAGACCGGGGCCTGAAGCTGCGCCGCCCCCGCTCGTAACCGGAACTCAACAAGTCGTAACGAGAACTCGCCAAATTGTTTCCAGGTCGTAGTTCAAATGTAAAACTGCGCCGCTACGCTGAGGCATGATTTTCCGGCGCCAAATACTTGGCATGCTGGCTGGCGGCCTCATCTGCCGGCTTTTCGGTGAATCGGATACGGCGGCGTGCGGCGGCCCGGCGGGTGGCGCGGCGCGTTCCGAAGTCGAGCGCCTGCTCGAAGCAAATTTCGCGGTGACGTCCCATCCCCGCGCCCAGGTCACCGCTTATTCGGCTGGTGCGGTGGTCACCCTGCTCGGCATTCCGGTGTTTTCGCGCGCCGGTGTCGGCAGCGGTTACGCGGTCGTGGAGGAGGCCGCCTGCCCGGCGGGCAACGGCGTCTCCATCCAGTTCGGCGCCGGCTCGTGGCCTGAATCCGCCCACGGACTCAACCGCTTCGGCATCATCCACGAAGTAGCCATTGAAAAGCGCGGAGAGCCGGAGGTCTGCGCCTATTTCGCCTTTATGACCTCGTCCCCCGAAAAGGACATCACGCAGGCCAAACAGGCGCTGGTGAAGACCGATGGCGAAATCCCCTGCACAGCGGCTCAGGGTCGCGGCGAGCGCGGCGGCTTCGCCTCCCGTGTCGAGAATCTGACGCTGCCCGCCCGCCTCACCTGGCGCGATGCCGATCAGCTCACCGCCCGCGTTCGCGACGCCGCCGCCGGCTCTCCCTGCGCCGCCGGCCGCGAAAACGGACACGGCGCGGCCGCCACTTTCCTCTATCTGCTCCGGCGCGCCATGCTCGAAGCCGGCCCCGTCACCCAGGCCAACCTGTTCTTCAACCGCAAGCAATACACTCTCGACACGCAAAAGGAAGCCGACCCCGCCACCGGCGCCCGGCTCGCCGAGCGGCGCCTCACCTCCGCGCCCGACAGCATCGTCCGCCTCAGCGCCACCCTCACCAATCGCGCCACCGGCCACGTCACGCCCTTCCGCGTCTGGTACGAACGCGGCTCGGAAAGCGCCCCGCCGCTGCGCTTCGAATACCAGGTGAAATCGTTTCTGCGGCTGGCATTCGAAGCCGACCCGGCCGCCCCCGCGCCGCCCGTAAAGCTGGTCCTGAAGGAGAGACAGGCATGAACAAATCGCGTGTGCATTTCCACTGGCAGGGCGACGCCGGCTGCGTCTTCCGCTCCGCCGTCTCGCTGCACAGCCATACGCTGCACTCCCGCGAATCGCTCGATTTCGTGGAGCGCGCCACCAGGAACACGCTGTGGCTCGGCGGCGCCATCCGCCGCCAGATGGACAAGTACAAGGCGCTCAAAGGCCGCGAGGTCGAGCTGAAACGCGCCTGGTGGACCCCGCCGCTTTCCGCCCGCCAGGCCTGGGCCCTCGAAGCCGGCCAGATCGAAAACGTCCTCCAGAAATCCGCCATGGTCTCGCTCAGCGACCATGACAACATCGACGCCGCCCTTCATCTGCACGTCCTCAGCGACCGCGAAGCCTGCCCCGTCTCCGTGGAATGGACCGTCCCCTTCCGCCGCACCTTCTTCCACGTGGGCGTTCACAACATGCCGGCCGCCGAAGCCACCGCCATGATGCGCGAAATGCAGCAGTTCACCGCCGCGCCCGATGAAGCCCGCGCCGCCGAACTCCTCGCGTGGTTCGCGCGCAACCCGCAGTCGCTCATCGTGCTCAACCATCCCGCCTGGGATGAGAATCACATCGGAGCCGCCGCCCACCGCGAACATCTCGATGCCTTCACCGCCCTCTACCGGCCCTTCCTTCACGCCTTCGAACTAAACGGTCTGCGCCCCTGGCCCGAAAACCAGGTAGCCGCGCAGGCTGCCACCGCTGCCGGCCTGCCCGTCATCTCCGGCGGCGACCGTCACGGCCGCGAGCCCAACGCCTGCCTCAACCAGACCAACGCCGCCGACTTCAGCGAATTCGTCGACGAAGTGCGCCGCGACGGCTGGAGTGACGTGCTCTTCATGCCCCAGTACCGCGAGCCGCTGAAAATGCGCATTCTGGAGAACATGTGCTCCATCCTCGAAGATGATCCCGGCCACGGCATGGGCTGGGTCCGCTGGAGCGACCGCGTCTTCTATCTCACCGATGAAGGCGATACCAAATCGCTGAACCAGTTGTGGACCAAAGGATTTCCCGGAGTCGTGAACCAATTTGTGAGTCTGGTGAATTTACTGAAGCACGGACCAGTCAGGTCGGCGCTGCGCATGGCATTGAACGAACGGCAGGAATTTGTACTTTAAAACCGGCGGGGAAAATAGTTCAAGCAGGGGCGGGAGGCCGTCAGGAATCTGCCCGGCATCCGCAAGACACCGTCGATTGGCGTCTGGTTAGCGCACAGCGAACAAATAAATTTGGGCTGTATACTCAGGTGCCTTCGATGTCCGGATTTTATGATTGCAGGAATGCTGTACGGCGCCCGCCCCGCTGCTGTTCAGGTGGTTCTATGTAAGCACCTCCGGACCCCAGGATTTACATGCGTCCCGTTGACGCCGACCCGTGATCCCGTTACCGTATGACTGGATTGTGCTCCCGCTGTAACAAAAAGTCAACGCACAATTTTAGGGCCATTCATGCGTTTTTTTTGAACGCAATTCCGCGCCGCGAACGCCCCGCCCGCGCCCTCTCAGCGAATCAGCCGCGACGCTTCCACCAGCACGGCCACCACTCCGATTGAGACCAGAGCGATCACGCCGTAACGCATCATGCGTTCCCGCGGCGGCTCCTCGTGCGCTTCGTCCTTCTGAATTCGTTCGTCCAGGCTCTCAAACATGGAACCTCCTTGGATTGCGTCAATACTACTCCTGCCGAATATCAAAGGGAAGGGTTATTTTAGTGATGTGACGAATATCCCACCATCCCACCGCGCGGGCCGAATCCAGTGAAGCCCCCCGCGCTCACCGTCCCGCAGATTCTGCAACTCGGCCCGCCTGCTTTTCGCACCGTCGTTCCCGCCGCCTGGGCCGACCACAACGGTCACATGAACATCCGCCACTTCACGGCGGCCTTTGACGATGCCGGCGATGCCCTCTATCTCCTCATCGGGCTCACGCCGGAATTTCATGCCGCCCGCGGCACCGGAACCTTCGACCTCGAACACCACACCCACTTCATCCGCGAAGTGAAAGTCGGCGACGCCGTAGCCGTCTACGTGCGCCCCGTGGCTCGTTCCGCCAAGCGCATGCACTATCTCATGTTTCTGGTGAATGAGACGCAGGGTGTGGTCGCGTCCATCTTCGAATGCATCAACAGCTTTATGGATCTCACGCAGCGGAAGACCGCCGCCTATCCGCCCGATCTCGCCGCGCAGCTCGACGCGTGGATCGCCGCGAGCGCGCACCTCGACTGGCCCGCTCCCGTCTGCGGCGCCATGTCCGCGTAACCGCCCGCCTCAGACAGCCTTCCCGCCTCAAACGGCTTTGTTGATATCCCGGTGCGCCACCTTCGCCGGATACCCGGCATCGGCGAGATTCTTTCGAATCTGATCGGCAATCATCACCGAGCGGTGATGCCCGCCCGTGCACCCGAAGCCGATCGTCAGATAGCTCTTGCCCTCGCGAATATAGTGCGGCAGCAGGTACGTCAGCAGATCGGTGATCTTCGCAATGAATTCCCCCGTCTGCGGGAACGATCGGATGTACTTCGCCACGCCCGGGTTGCGTCCGGTCAGCTTCTTGAACTTCGGAATGTAGTTCGGATTCGGCAGGAAGCGGACGTCGAACACCAGGTCGCAGTCCGGCGGCACCCCGTGGCGGAAGCCGAAACTCGTCACGTAGAGCGAAATCTTCGACTCCGTGCTCTCCCCGTGGAAGCGCTCCCGGATGAACGCCCGCAGGTCATGCACGTTGAACTTCGAACTGTCGATCGTGACATCGGCCAGCGCCCGGATGGGCGCCAGCAGCTTGCGCTCCCGCGTAATGCTCTCGCGGATCGGCTGATCGGCCGCCAGCGGATGCGGCCGCCGCGTTTCGCTGAAGCGCCGCAGCAGCGTCTCGTCGTCGGCTTCAAGAAAAATGAGCCGCGTCCGCAGATTGCCGCGAATGCCCCGGAAGATCTCCGGAAACTTGCGCAGCCCCGCCCCTTCCCGCACATCCACCACCAGCGCCGCGTGGTGGATCGTGGCCGAATTCTGCACCAGCTCCGCAAACGTCGGAATCAGATCGACCGGCAGATTGTCGACCGCGTAGTAACCAAAATCTTCGAGCGAACGCAGCACGGAGCCCTTGCCCGAACCGCTCATGCCGGTGATGATCACCAGCTCGGCGGCGGGCCGGGCAGCGCGCGGCGCCGCTCGCGGGACCGATTTAGCCCCGGACTTCTTCACCCGCTTCCAAATCCCGCGGCGTTCGTTTCACGTCGCGCTCCTTTTCGCGCAGCTTGAGCGCCTGCGCTTCCAGTTTCCCCACCGCCGCATGAATCGCGGTGAAAAGATCCGTGTCCGACCCGTGCCCCACCAGCTCGTGGTGATGGTACGGAACCGAAATCTCCACTTCGTGCAGATGCCGTTCCACCTTCAGGATCACGTGGGCATGCGCCTCGCCCCGGCCGTTGTCCAGTATATGGCCGATTTTGGCAAACTCTGCCGTCAGTTTCGTGGTTTGTGCGGGCGACAGTTCTACGTGGCGCCCCGTGTAAGTGACTTTCATTTTGTCGTCTAGTCCCGGACGCGGCGTTGATGCGTCGACGGGATCTTCATATCCTCACGATACTTCGCCACCGTGCGGCGGGTTACATCGATGCCCTCCGCCTGCAGCTTCGCCGTGATGACATCGTCCGTCAGCGGATGCCTCGCGTCCTCTTCCTCAATCATCTTCTTCACCCTGCGCTTCAGCAGCAGGAGCGGCGTGTCGCTGCCGGACCGGCCCTGCACGGCTTCGGAGAAGAAGTACCGCAACTCGTAAACCCCGTGCGGCGTGTGCGCATACTTGCTCGCCACCGCCCGGCTCACCGTCGAGGGGTGCACGCCCACCTCTTCGGCCACATCTTTAATCATCATCGGCCGCAGCGCGTCGATGCCGTACTTCAGAAAATCGCCCTGCCGCCGCCGGATCGTCTCGCACACCCGCAGAATCGTATTCTTGCGCTGCTCGATATTCTTCATCAGCTGAATCGCCGACGAATACCGCTCCCGCACGTAATCGCGAACTTCCTTGGTCGCCCCCTGGTCGCGCTCCAGCATCTTGCGGTACTGCGCGTTCAGCCGGAGCTGCGGAATCTCGTCCTCGTTCATCTGGATGATGAACTCTTCGCCGTCGCGGATGAAGTAAACGTCCGGCTCCACCGTCCGCGCGCCCGGTCCGGAAAAACGCACTCCCGGACGCGGATTCAGCCTCCGGATCATCGCCAGCGCAATGTCGACGTGCTCCTGCGGCCGCCGCAATACCTTCACCAGCTCTTTGATCTGCCGCGTCTCCAGCAGCCGCAAATGGTCGGAGACAATCTGCCACGCCACCCCGCCCCTGCCGTTGCGGCTCTCAATCTGCAGCAGCAGGCACTCGCGCAGATCCCGCGCGCCCACGCCCGCCGGATCCAGCGACTGCACCGCCTTGAGCGCCCGCTCCATCACTTCCGCCGAGTAGCTGCCCTGCTCGGCCATCTCATCCAGCGTCGCCGTCAGGTAGCCGTCTTCATCCAGATTGCCGATAATCATCTCGGCCGCATCCCGCGCCTCGTCGTCCAGCAGGCTCACCGAAAGCTGCGAGCGCAAATAGTCGGGTAGCGTCTGCGGCGCGGAAAGAAAGGTTTCGAAGGACGGCTTTTCCACCGATTCGGCCGCCGGGCTGCGATACCCCGGGTCCAGATAATCCTCGAAGAAGGATCCAAAATCAATTTCGTCGAAAGGATCGGTCGTCGACGTGTCGGATGCTTCCGTAATCTCCGGCGCGTCGCTCGGAGCGTCCGCCAGGTTCTGCGCGGCCTCGGCGGCAGCCAGCTCCGGAGCCTGGCCGTCCAGGTGGATATCCGCCATGTCCAGCAGCGACTGATCGGCCGGATCGGCCGACCGCTCGGCTTCGAGCAGCGGCTGCAGCTCCTCGGCCGTGATCTCCTCGCCGTCGTCCGTCGCCTCCTCAAGGACCGGGTTTTCCACGATCTCCTGGTTGATCATCTCCTTCAGCTCCAGCCGGTTGAGCTGGAGCACCGTGACCATCTGGACGAGCCCGGGGGTGAGGATCTGCTTCTGCGCGACTTTGAGCTGAAGCCTGGGGGAAAGCATGCCTAAAAGTCCATTATATCCGTCCTCGCCGGAACCGGGGTGCCGAAATGGAACCTGAATTGCTCGGCGCTGAAAATATTATCGGCAGACGCGCCCAACGAATCCAGCCCGTTAACCAACGCCAGGTACAAAACAGCCCCGCAATCCGCCACAATCGGGACATGGCCATGATTTGTTCCGGTTGTGGCGCCCAGCTGCCGGCGGGCGCGAAGTTTTGCGGAGCCTGCGGAGCCCCCCTCGCGCCCCCCGCCACCTTCGGTGGCGATGCCGCCGCCATGCCGCAGAAGCTCGACTATTCCATCATCGGCGACAATCTCCAGATGGCCCGCGTCCGCCTCGCCCCCGGCCAGCAGGTTTACGCCGAAGCCGGCCGCATGGTCTACAAAACCCCCAACGTGGCCTGGGAAACCCGCATGACCGGCGAAACCCTCGGCGACAAGCTGATCGGCGCGCTCAAACGCACGGTCACCGGCGAATCCCTCTTCGTCACTTATTTTTACGCCAACGGCCCCGGCGAAGTCGGCTTCGCCGGCAGCTACCCCGGCCGCATTCAGGCCTTCGACCTCATGCCCGGCCAGAGCATTCTGGTCCAGCGCGAAGCGTTCCTCTTCGCCCAGCCCACCGTCCAGTTCAACGTCGCTCTCGTGAAACGCCTCGGCGCCGGCTTCTTCGGCGGCGAAGGCTTCATTCTCGAACAGTTCACCGGCCCCGGCGCCGTCTTCATCCACGCCGGCGGCGACTTCCTCGACCTCACGCTCGGCCCCGGCGAAGCCCTGCAGATCGAAACCGGCTGCATCGTCGCCTTCGACGAATCGGTCAGCTACGACATCGAATTCGTCGGCGGCATCAGGACGGCCCTTTTCGGCGGCGAAGGACTATTCCTCGCCACCCTGACCGGCCCCGGCCGCGTCGTCATCCAGAGCATGACCCTGCAGCGCATGCGCCGCGAACTCGCCCCCGGCCAGCAGGGCAGCCACGACCGCAATTCAGTCAACGCCCTCGGCGGCCTCTTCGGCGGCGGCAGCGGCGATTAGCGCCGCTTACGACGCTTCCGCCGCCAGCTCGTCCAGCACCTTCGCGGCCTTCGTCAGATTGTCCACGCCGAAGACCACCATCACCAGGTTCGAACCCGGCTCAATCCCGCAGTACGAATAGTCGATGTTGATCTTGTTCTCGCCCAGCACCGCCGCCGCTCGCCCCAGCTGACCCGGACGGTGCGGCAGCCGCGCCACCACCGCTTCCGTTTCTTCAAAAATCGCCCGCTGGCTCCCCAGCACCGCCTTCGCCGCCGCCGGATCGTCTACCAGCATCCGCGCCAGACTCTCGCCTTCTTCCACAAACGACTGAAAGGCCAGGATATTCACACCACGCTCCGCCAGCGCAAGGAAGCACTTCCCCAGCGCGCCCGGCTTGTCCTGAATCGTTACGGTGAATTCTTTCATTCTCGGCATGCGATTTGAACCCCCTTCGTTTCCGCCAGTCCTGCCACTGAACCCCGCCCCGCCGCCGCTCCCGAATGGCACCTTGCGTGGCGCGGTAAACTCCCATTTTGGACTATCGATGAAAACCATCCGACGTGTCGCCGTACTGGGGGCCGGGACCATGGGCTCCCGAATTGCCGCGCAACTGGCCAATGCGCAGATTCCATCGCTGCTGCTCGATATCGTTTTGCCCAACGGCAAGACCCGTGATCAGGCCGCCCGCAATGGCCTCGAAACAGCTTTGAAGGGACGCCCCGGCGCCTTCTTCACCGCCGATGCCGCCAAACTGGTCACCACCGGCAACTTCGACGACGACCTCCACCGCATCGCCGAATGCGACTGGATCATCGAAGTCGTCACCGAACGTCTCGACATCAAGCGCGCCCTCTACACGCGCCTGATGGAGCACCGCCGCCCCGGCGCCATCGTCTCCACCAACACCAGCGGCATCCCGCTCACCAGCATCGCCGAAGGCTATCCCGACGATTTCCGCCAGCACTTCCTCGGCACCCACTTCTTCAATCCGCCGCGCCACCTGCACCTCTGCGAAATCATTCCCGGCCCCGCCACAAAGCCCGAAATCGTCACCTTCATCTCGGACTTCTGCGACCGCCACCTCGGCAAAGGCGTCGTGCCCTGCAAGGATACGCCCAACTTCATCGGCAACCGCATCGGCGCCTTCTTCGGCGGCACCATCCAGAAGCTCACCGTCGATCACGACCTCACCATCGAAGAGGTCGACGCCCTCACCGGCCCGCTCATCGGCCTGCCGCGCAGCGCCAGCTACCGCCTCCTCGACATCGTCGGCCTCGACGTCTGGGACCACGTCACCACCAACGTCCACGCCCTCGCCCCCGACGATCCCTTCCGCGACCGCTTCATCTCCACCGACTTCATGCAGCAGATGGTGAAGAACGGCTGGCTCGGCGACAAGTCCGGCCAGGGCTTCTACAAACGCGTCGGCAAGGAACGTGAAATCCACGCCATCGACCGCAAGACCCTCGAATACCACCCCGCCCAAAAACCGAAATTCGCCTCGCTCGAACAGACCGCCAAAATCGAGCCCCTCGCCGAACGTCTCAAAGCCATCGTCTCCTTCGACGACAAAGCCAGCCGCTTCCTCTGGGATCTGCTCAGCGACCACGTCCTCTACGCCGCCTGCATGGTGCCCGACATGTCGGACCGCATCGTCGAAGTCGACCGCGCCATGCGCTGGGGCTACGCGCACGAAATGGGCCCGTTCGAAATCTGGGACGCGCTCGGCTTCGAACAGACCGCCAAACGCATCTCCGACAGCGGCCGCATGCTCCCCATGTGCGTCCTCCGCATGCTCGGCGCCGGCGCCAAATCCTTCTACCGCACGGCGGACCGCGACGGCCAGCCCCACACCCGGTACTTCGATCTCGGCGCCGCCGAAACCGAGGCCGATGGCTACCGCGAACTCGAACCGCGCCCCGGCATCGTCGTGCTCAGCGACGTGAAGCGCGCGCGCGGCGTGGTGAAACGCAATGCCGGCGCATCGCTCATCGATCTCGGTGACGGCGTGCTCTGCTGCGAATTCCACACCAAGGCCAACGCCATGGGCGAAGACATTGTCCAGATGGTGAAGGCCGGCCTCGCGGAGCTCGAATCGAACTTCGCCGCCATGGTGATCGGCAATCAGGGCGAAAACTTCTCGGCCGGCGCGAATCTGCTCGCCGTGCTGCTCGCCGCCCAGGAACAGGAGTGGGATGAACTCAGCGCCGCCATCCAGCGCTTCCAGCAGATGAACATGTCGCTGAAGTACGCGCCGAAGCCGGTCGTGGCCGCGCCGTTCGGCCTTGCTCTCGGCGGCGGCTGCGAAATGCCGCTGCACTGCGCGCGCATTCAGGCGTCGGCCGAACTTTACATGGGCCTCGTCGAAGTCGGCGTCGGCCTCATCCCCGGCGGCGGCGGCTGCAAGGAACTCCTTGCGCGCGGCATCGACCCGAAGCAGGCCTTCGAGCAGATCGGCATGGCGAAGACCTCCGGCAGCGCTCCGGAAGCGCGCGACCTCGGCTACATGCGCGCCGGCGACGGCATCTCCATGAACCCCGAACGCCTGCTCGATGACGCCAAACAACTGGCCCTCTCGCTCGTCCCCTCGTACGCCCCCGGCGCGCCGCGCACCGACATCGCCGTCAGCGGCGAAGAAGGTTTCGCGCTCCTGAAGATGGGCGTCTGGACGGCGAAGGAGAGCGGCAACATTTCCGACTACGATGCCTTCATCGGCGAGAAACTGGCCCACGTCCTCAGCGGCGGCCGCCTCACCGGCACCCCTCAGGTCAGCGAACAGTATCTGCTCGATCTCGAGCGCGAGGCCTTCCTCAGCCTCTGCGGCCGCAAGGAAACCCAGGACCGCATCGCCCACATGCTGAAAACGGGGAAACCGCTCCGCAACTAACGGAGCGCTTTCCACGCATCTTTCCGCCGTCTTCTATTTGGCGCCCGACAGCTTCCGGTAATACTCGGCCACCGACGCCTGATACCCCGCCGGCACCTTCGTCGGATCCGTGTTGCGGATCGCGCCCCCCTGGTTCTCGCTCAGCTCGCGCCGCAGCTGCAGCTCCAGCGCATCCACGCCGCTCAGCAGCTGCTGGTGCATCTGCTCCACCAGCGCCGGATTCCCCGGGAAGCGGCTCGGATCGAGCTTCCGCATCTCGTCGATCAGCGTCTGCAGCTGTTGCTTCGCCTCCGCGCTCTCCTGCACCGCCGGACGCAGCTGATTCAGCAGATTCAGACCCTGGTCGATCACTGCCTGGTTATTGGCCGGCGTCGGACCCTGCGGCCGCGCCTCGGCGTGCTGCCCGGCCCGGCTGTTGCCGCCCGTGTCGAAGTCGCCGAATGCGTTGCCTTCCCGATTCCCGCCGCCCCCCGCCGCGCGGTCGCCCACCTGTCCGCCCTGCCGCGCGCCGCCGCCACGGCCACCCTGCTGTCCGCCCTGCGCCTGCTGCTGCCCGCCCTGGCCACCCTGCTGGCCACCCTGGCCGCCTTGCTGGCCACCCTGACCCTGCTGGCCGCCTTTGCCGCCCTGCGCCTGCTGCTGGCCGCCCTGCTGCTGTCCACCCTGCTGTCCGCCCTGTCCCTGCTGACCCTGCTGCTGACCGGCCTGACCGCCCTGTCCCTGCTGCCCGCGCGTCAGCTGCCCCGTCTGGAACTGCTGTCCGCCCGGCTGACCGGCCCGGCCCGCCTGACCCTGCCCCTGACCCTGCTGCTGCGATCCCGGCTGCCCGCCGAGCCCCGCCAGCTGATCCCGCAGTTTCGACAGATCGTCCATCGCCCGATTGATCGCCGCGTCGTTCGATGCCACCTGCGCCGTGCCCAGCGCCCGCGCCGCGTCGCCCACCTGCTGCCCCAGCTTCTGCAGATCGCCCGTCAGCCCCGCTTCAATCTGATCGGAAAACTGCCCCGTCCGCAGCCCGTCCGAACTCCGCTGCAGCCGCGTCCCCAGATCGTTGCTGTCCAGCCCCTCCAGTGCGCTCCGCAGCTTCGACGTCGCCGCCGGCTGCGTCGGCGCCAGCTCCCTCGCCGCCGTCCGCAACTGCTGCGTCAGCCGCCCCAGGTCCTCGGTCACCTGCTGGCGATCGTTCACCATCTTGTCGATGTCCTGCGCCGACGGATACTTCGGCGTCTGCCCCGCCGCCCGCTGCGCTTCCAGCTGCGACGCCAGTTGACGTACGTGATCCGCCTGCTGCTTCTGCCGCTCCGCCAGTTGCTCGGCCGTTTCCGCCATCGATTTCAGCCGGCCCGCCGCATCCTGCTGCTGCATCCCGCCGAGCAGATCCGTCGCCTGACGCAACCGGTCCGCCGCCCGCCGCGCATCCGCCGCGCTCGCATTGCCCGATGCCGCCCGCTTCATGTCGTCACTCGCCTGCTTCAGCCGCTCCAGCGCCTGCTGCGCCGCCTGCTGCCGGCTGTCCGCTGCCTGTTCCGCCGACTGCTTCCCCGCGCTCGCACTCTGCTGCCCCGCCTGGCCTGCCGACGAACTGCCCGCCTGCCCCGATGCCGCCCCGCCCGCCTGCCCGCTGCGTCCCGCCTGCGCACTCTGCTGACCTGACTGCTGTCCGGATGCCGACTGCTGGCCCGACTGCTGGCCCGATTGCTGTCCCGATTGCTGTCCCGAAGCCGACTGCTGTCCCTTTTGCCCCTGCTGGCTCTGCTGCCCCAGTTGCTGCTCCATCTGCCGCTGCAGCTCTTCCGCCTCGCGCTGCAGCATCTCCTGCTGCCACTTTTGTTCGGCCGTCTGCACGCCGTTCTTCTGCTGCTGCGAAAGGCTCTCCTCCCGCTTGGCCAGCTCGTCCAGCTTCTTCAGCGCATCGGCAATCTCCTGCGCCTTCTGCTCCTGCGTCGTCGCCGGAGCCTTCTGGGTCTCGTACTGGTTCTTTTCCATGTCCAGTTCGAGGTCCACCAGCGCCGCCAGATCGCGCGCCGCTCCGCCACCGCCGCCACCGCCGCCGCCCTGCGCACCCAGCGCAACCTGAATCTGCCGGAACGTGGCTTCGGCCCGCAGCAGCGACTGCAGCGCCTTCTGCTCGTTCGGAATCGCCTCTTTCCACTTCTGCGCCTGCAGATCCTTCGCCGCCGGTGCCATCGCCTCCGACGCCGCAATCATGTCTTTCTGGAACGCGCTGATCGCCTGCACTTCCGTCGTCAGCTCGCGCGCCTGCAGCCGGCCGGAAAGCGTCATCGCCTGATCGTGCAGCGTCGACTGCGCCTGCGACAGCAGCTTGGAAATCTCCGCCGCCTGCTGCGGGGTCGAACTCTTATCGCTCTGCTGCTTAAACGTCGAGGAAATGATCTCCTTCTCACGCTGCGAAATCTGGTCGGACTGATTCCCCTTATCCCCGCCGCCGCCACCCCCGCCACCGCCGCCGCCCGCCTGCGACTGCGAAAATTCGCGCTCGAACGGATCCGCCTGAATGAACATCATGTCCGTGTGCGCCTCGGCATTCGCCACATTGGCGTCCTTCGCCGTCGCATACACGCTCACCAGATCGCCCGGCACCAGCTTGAAACCCTCCAGCGCGATCGTCGTCGAACCGTCCGCCTCTTTCGCTCCCGGCTTCGACAGCAGATCCACCGCCGTCTCCGGCCCGCCGTTCACCGAATAGTGCAGCACCATGCCGCGCAGCCCGTACTCATCGGTCGCCCGCGCCGTCAGCGTCACTTCTTCAATCGGACTGGCGTGATAATCGCCCTTGCCCGGCCTCACCAGCGCAATCTGCGGCGGCGTTGCCTTACGCGCTTCGATGAAGAAGTCCTCGCTCACGCGCACCGGCTGGCCCGCTTCGAGCCCCGCCACGTGATACACGCCGTCCTTGTCCATCTTCACTTTGCCGCGATAAACGTTGTTCTCCCCGCCCGTCAGCTGCACGGTCTGCCCGCTGTCGAGCTGAATCTGCCCGCTCTTCAGCGGACGGTCCGTCGAAACCTCCAGCTCCGCTTCCGTGCCCGTCACCGCCCGCAGATCGCCGCCGCGCTCTTCGATCTCCGGCGGCATGCCCGTCCACGTCGGGAAATGATACGTGACGCGAATCTGCTTCACCGACGGCAGATCGCTGACTTTGATATTGAAGTGCTTCGACGTCATCGCGCCGGCCGTGACGTAGTACTCCACATTCGCATTCAGCCCGGCGAACAGAAACTGATACCCGCCCGCGAAGCTGCCCGCCGCCTGCGGCTGCATCGAAATCTCTTCCCACTTCGCCGAATTTTCAAAACGCGCGTACAGTTTCACCGCCGGTGAACGCATCCCGGTCGGCAGCGCCGAAATCATCTGATCGGCATGGCGCCGCACCACCGTATCGCCCGGACTCACCCGCAGATCGTAAAACGCCGGCTTGTCGCGGTGCTCGCCCGTCCACAGCAGCGACGCCCCGTAGCCCAGAAAACCCGGCCCCGCCGCGATCATCCAGATCAGCACCCCGCACGCCGCCACGCTCGCGCCCAGCGAAACCCACAGCCGCTGGTCCGTCACCATCTCCTTCGGCTCGGCCGACCTCGCCACTTCCAGCGTGTCCCCGGCCAGCAGCTCGATAAACGGATCCCTGCCGTCTTTCTCAACGAACGTCGTCAGCCGCTCCTGGAACTGCGGGAACTTCGCTTCGGCCGTCCCCACCGCGCGCCGTCGCGTCAGTCTCCGCAGCGGCAGCGCCAGCCCGGCCGCGGCCGCCAGCGCGAGAATCAGAATCAGCGCAAAACGCGCCGCCGTCACGCTGCCATGCGAGAACGCCAGCGCGTTGGCAATCGTCACCAGCGCCAGCGTCGCCACCAGCGCGCCGCCGGTCAGGATCGCCGCCCCGCGCAGCACCGTGCTCCACCGCAGACGTTGCTCCACTTCCGCAATGTACGCGTGCAGCTGTTCGCGATAATTCATCACACCTCCAGCGCCGTCGCCGACGTTGATAGTAGAAGCATAACTCAATAACAGGAAAGCGCCCGGAGCCGCTCTACCCTTCGTCCCGCATGGTTCCCAGGTACCGGCTCGCCAGCACCGATTCCGCCACGCCCGATGCCAGCACCAGCAGCATCACGTACCACCAAAAGCTCTGCGGAACCTTTTGCGGCCCGCTCTTCCCGCCCGCCGCCGCCCCGGCCCCCGCTTCCTGCGTCGTCTGCCCGCCCTTGCCCTGCCACAGCGCCAGCGCATCCTCCGGAATCACATCGAGGTTCGATTCCTTCGGATCCGGATTCACCGCCACTTCATCCTGCCGCCCGTTCGCCAGCCGCAGCTGATAGTAACCGGCTTCGGTGAGCTGCAGCGACTGCGCCTTCGCCGCCTCCGCCAGCGTCAGCGGCCGCTTCCCCTGCGGATCGGTCACCTCCACGCCCTGGCCCTTTTCCTTCGCATTGCGCAGCTCAAGGAACGCATCCACCGGCCGCGCCCCGCCCTGCCGCTCGCTGCCCGCCAGATACCGCGCCGTCTGCTCAATAAACGGCACAAACGCCGGATGCAGCGGAAAATCATTCGTCAGATTGTCCAGCCCGCTCGCAAACAGCACCACGCGCCCTTCGCCGATGCGCTTCTCCATCAGCAGCGGCGTCTGGTCGCCCAGCCGCACAATCACCCGCGCCGCCTCCGCGCCCGTCCCCGGGTCCACATTCAGCGCGTAGAAGAACTTCACCCCCGGCCATCCCTCGGCCTTCGCCACCGCCGCGTACGACGAATCGCTCGACCCCACCGCCATGTAGTGATCCGGCACCCGGTTGTAGTCGCGCGTCTCAATCACCCGCCCGCCGAAAATCGGAATCTGCGTCCGCCCGCCCGCCGACGTCCCCGCCGCAATCAGCAAACTCCCGCCGCCCTTTACGTACTCCGTCAGCGAATGCTCCAGCAGCGCCGGCACATTGTTCACATCGGAAAGCACGATGAACGCGTAGTTCGCCGGCTTCCGGTCCGCCGCCTCATTCACTCCGATCGATTCCAGAATGAATGCCGACTGCGCCGCCGCCCCCAGCGCCGCCCCCACATACAACTGCGAACGCGACTCGCCGAAATTATGGATCAGCAGCGCCTTCTGCGGATCGGTCCGCTGCACCGCAAAACGCCGCAAATCGTCCGCCGCAAATGCATCGCCCGCGTCGATCTTCACCTCGCACCGGCTGAACCCGTACGGCACTTCGAGCGACGGAAACTCCACCGTCGCCTTTCCGTTCGCCGGCACCGCCACGCTCTTCGTCGCCGTCGTCTTGCCGTTCACCACCAGCGACACCGTGCGCTGCGCCGCCGGCGTCCCGTATCCCGCTATCACCGCCTGCACGTGAACCGGCTTCGCGTCCTTCCCCCAAACCTGCCCCGGCGCATCCACCGACTCCACCGCCCAGTTCGGCTGCGCCTTCGTCGTCACCGCGTGCGTCACCAGCGTCACATTGCCCGGCAGCGCCATATCGGCAAAATTCCCCGCCAGCTGGCTGCGCTGCATATCGCTGAACACGTGCAGCTCAATCGGCGTGTGGACCGCTTCTCCCATCGCCCGCATCGCCCTCGCCAGCTCGCCGAAATTCCCGTGCCCGTCGCCCGGTTCGATCGACTGCACCGCCGCCCGCAGCGCCGCCTCATCCTGCACCGGCTGCGTCATCAGATGCAGCTGCGACCCGAACGCCGCCACCTGCCCCCGCGCCGCCCCCTTGCCCGACAGCACCTTCAGCGCTTCCGTCTTCGCATCGTCCAGCCGCGTGTTGCCGCCCGCCGTCGCCGCCCGCATGCTCAGCGAGTTGTCCACCACCAGCAGCACCAGCCGGTCGCTCGCCAGCGCCGCCGCGTCCCGGCTGATAAACGGATTGGCAAACGCAAAGATCAGCGCCAGCAGCACCAGCAGCCGCAGCGCCAGCAGCAGCAGATAGTTCAGCCGCCGGTGCCGCGTCGAACTCTGAATTCGCGTCTCGTAAAACATCAGCGAGCTCACCGGCTTCGGCGTCGTCGTCTGCCGCTTCAGCAGATGCAGATAGAGCGGCAGCGCCACTCCCGCCAGGCCCGCCAGAAACCAGGGCGAAAAGAATCCCATCTACTTTCGACCTCCGCGCAGACTCAGGTACTCGCGCAGCGCGTTATCCAGCGGCCGGTCCGTCATCAGCCGGCAGTACGCCATCCCCGCCGCCTGCGTGCGCTCCTGCAGATCCGCCAGATGCGCGTCCACCTTTTGCCGGTACTCCTGCTTGCCGTAATCGGGCGTCACCTGCATCTCCGCCTGCGTCTCCAGATCCACCAGAATCGTCGGCCCCTTCAGCGACGGCCGCACATCTTCCGGATCCAGCACGTGAAACAGCACCACTTCGTTCCCGTGATAGCGCAGCGGCTCAATGCTGCGGATGATGCTCTCCGGCGACTCCCAGAAATCGGAAATAATCAGCACCATCCCGCGCCGCTTCAGAAACTCCTGGAAGTACCGCATCGGCCTCGCGAAGTCGGTGCGCGCCCGCGGTTCCGCCTGGTTGAGCGCCGCCAGCAGCCGGTGCAGTTGTCCCTGCCGCGTCGACGGCCGGATGAAATCGCGGATCTCGTCGTCGAACGTAATCAGCCCCGCCGCATCCCGCTGCCCGTGAATCGCCAGATACAGCAGCGACGCCGCCAGATACCGCGCGTAATCCATCTTGTTCACCCGGTGCGAGCCGAACTGCATCGAATTGCTCGCATCCAGCAGCACCGTCAGCATGCTGTTGGTCTCGCCGCGAAAACGCTTCAGATACAGCCGTTCGGTGCGCGCGTAAACGTTCCAGTCCACGTGCCGCAAATCGTCGCCCGCGTTGTACGCCCGGTACTCGGCAAACTCCTGGCTGAAACCGAAATCGGGCGAACGGTGCAGCCCCGCCACAAACCCGTCGACCACCGTCTTCGCAACCAGATCGAGCCCCGAAATTCCCGCCAGAACTGTCGGATCAAGAAAGCGCTGGATCATGCCTCGTTCTCGCCCCCCGGCCGGAATCCGATCCGTCTCTTCGGAGTTACCGGAACTGCCTTCATCCGCCGCACCTCGACCGTCAGGTTGTCGATATCTTCCACCAGCACCTCGATCACCGATGCCGCCCGCTCATGCCCCTGCTCCAGCTTCTCGATGCGCGCCGCCAGATCTTTGTTGGCCGCGATCATCTCCCGCAGCCGCACAAACGCCCGCGCGATGAAGATATTCATCTGCACCGCGCGCTGGCTCTTCAGCACCGAGGAAAGCATCAGCACGCCATGCTCGGTGAAAACGTAGGGCCGATACCGCCGCCCGCCCCTTCCAGCCTTTGAAATCACAAAATGTGATCTCAAATCTTCCGCCTCTTCCGCGGTCAGCTGAAACATGAAATCCTCGGGAAACCGCTCCAGGTTCCGTCTCACCGCCTGATTCAGCGTCCTCGTCTCCACTTCGTACAGCGCAGCCAGATCCGCATCCGGAATCACCTTCTGCCCGCGGATCACCCGAATCAGCGACTCCACCGGCCGCGCCGCCATAAGGCTCGCGCTCACACAATCCCCCACTTCCGCCGCAGCCACCATTCGCCGAACCGCAGCCCCACCAGCAGCAAAAACACCGCCGGCAGATTCCACAATTCCCGCGTCTCCCGCATCGTCACCCCGGCCTCGGAAAACGGAATCGCCGCCGGAAGTTTGCCCAGATCCTCGGCCTTCCAGTACTGTCCGCCCGTCTGTGCCGCCAGGTGTTCCAGCAGTTCGCGGTTCTGCTCCGTGTGGAAATTCTCCGCCACCCCGTCCATGCGCTGGAACGTCAGCACATCGCGCCCCAGTTCCGCCATCTTGCCGGTCTTCGGGTCATGCCGCTGTGCCGTCACTTCCGTCAGATACGAACCCGCCTTCGTCGCCGACCACGCCGCCTGAAAATGCCCCGGGCTGTCCGGCACCGGCGTCATCTCCACCAGCGCGCTCAGTCCGCCCGGCCCCAGAATGTGCGCTTCCACCTTTGCATCCGGCGCCGGATTGTACTGCTGATCCCGCACCTCCGCCGTCAGCGCCACCGCGCCGTTATCCAGCAGCATCTGCGCCGGAATCGCCGCCGTCACATGCCCCGGCGTATCCGAAACCACCCACCGCAACAATTGCTGCCAGAACAAATCGTGCGCCGTATCGCCCAGCGGCAGGCTCATCTGCCAGCGCCAGCTTCCGCCCGTCGCCATGATCGCCGTCCGCCCGCGCCCGAAACTCTCGGTAATCAGCAGCGGCAGCTTCTTCCCCTCCGGCGTGATCATATTCGCCAGCACATCCGCGCCCGGCTTCGGCGTACCCGGGTCTTCGTAATCCATCAGGTACGGCAGCTTCTTCCACTTCGCCGCATTCGCATCGCGGTCGTCCAGCAGCCGCGTGATGATGCTGTCCATGCCGGATGGCGCCAGCTCCGCCGTCGTATGCGCCGTGCCGTTCTTCGGATCCGCCTCGCGATGAAACGTCCCCGGCTGCGTCGGCAGCACCGTCGGCAGCAAATCCGTGATCGACGACGCATTCCACCCGCCGTCCGCCAGCGCAAACTGCCCGCCCAGCATCAGCAGCCCGCCCCCCCGCCGGTCCACAAACTGCCGGATCAGCTCCTGCTGCGCCGCCGAAAAATAGCCCGCCTCCACCGACCCGATAATCAGCCCCTGGTACCCGAACAAATCCTCCGCCCGCGTCGGAAAGCCCGCCTCCAGCTCCTTCGGATCGTTTATCCCCTGCCGGTATATCTTCGTCCCGCTCGTCCGGTCAATCGAGGCGATCTGCACCATCCGGTCATCCGCCTCCGCCTGCCGGATGAACTTGTACTCCCACCGCGGCTCGCCTTCCATATACAGGATGCGCCGCGTCTCCGCGCTCGCCGTCACCGCCCGCGTCAGCGTATTGTTCGCCGTGCTCTCCTCGCCCGCCAGCGGCGACGCCTCAATCTGCAGCGTCTTCGCGCCCGCTCCGCCCACGTCGAACATCACAATCTCGGTCTGCTGATTGCCATCCGGCCCCAGCGTCACCGCGTGCGACGCCAGCGCCTTCACCTGCCCGTTCGCCCCCACGTCCCGCACCGTCAGGTTGATCTTCTGCCCCGCATATCCCCGCTGATGCAGCGTCACCTTCGCCGCCAGCCGTGAATTGGCCAGCGCGCGCGGCGCAATCACCGCATCGTCCAGCTCCACGTCGTGCCCAGCGTGCTCGCGCCCCAGCCCCACCGTGTGTACCGGAATGTGCCGCGCCCGCAGCGTGTTGATCGCCTCCGTGCTGATCCCGCCCGTGTTGTCGCCGCCGTCGCTCAGCAGCACCACCGCGCCAATCGGCAAATCGCTGGTCTCCGCGCTCAGCTGCTTCAGGCTGTCGCCGATCCGCGTCGATGGCGCGCTCGTCTGCAGCTCCTTCAGATCTTCAATCCGCCCCGGCGCCGCATCCACCCGGTACAGCCGCGTCTGGAACGATTTCTTCAGGCTGTCCAGCACCCCGCCCTGCAGCGCCTTCACCGCCTGCGCCTGCCGCGTCGCGCCGCCTTCCTGAATCCCCATGCTGCGCGAATCGTCCACCAGCACCGCCACAATGTTCTGCTGCGGCTTCAGCTCCGAAACCGTGATCGCCGGCTGCCACAGCAACACCAGCACCACCGCCGCCAGCAGCGTCTGCATCCCCCAGATCATCCAGGACCGCCACCCGCGCACCCCCGGCGCCGCCTCCGCCTGCCGCGACCGGATCAGCCACGCCAGCCCCCCAGCCGCCGCCACAATGAGCAGCACCAGCGCCCACTTCGGCCACGCCCCCAGCAGAGCGAACTGGCCTCGCGAATATACCGACTGCGGATATTTAAAAAGGAACTCGAACATGAACTCGTTGGCTGCCCCTGGTCTCTGTCTGCGCGTGCGCTCGGTTCATGTTCAGTGCGTCATCGAATACGTGATGTAGTTGAGGACGATGCGGAACGCAAGTCCGGAAAACTTCTCCGGATACTCCGGCGTATCCGCCCACTCCCACGCATCGCCCAGATGCATGTTCGCGCAGATCGCCACCATGATCCGCCCGTGGTCGTCGCGTATCGCCCTCCACAACGGCACGTACCCGTCTTTCTCATACGTGCGTCCCGTGTTGACGTAAACTTCGCTCGGAATCTGAAACTTCTCGTTGATGTCGTACAGCACGTGGTAGATCTCGTCGTTGTCCTTCAGATCTTCCACCGGCCGGTCCGGCAGCACCTGCCGCATCCCCGCCATGAAGTGCTGCCAGTCGTCGGTCCCGTGGAAATCGTCCACCATCAGGAACCCGCCCTTCAGCAGATAATCGTGCAGCCGCTTCGCTTCTTCTTCCGTGAACGTCCACGTGTTCACGTCCACCGCATAAATCCACGGATAGTCGAACAAATGGTCGCTCGCCAGATCCGTCACATTCAGCGCCGACGGCGAATGGATCCTCGTCAGCCGCCGCAGCGCAATCAGGCAGTCGTTATCCGCCTTCGGATAATCCCTCGACCACGACCCGCCCCGGCTCCGGTACCCGAAACTGCTCCCGCTCGCATACCCCGACGTGTACTGCAGCCGGCTCCAGTAAAACTCCGACGGCACCATCCCGCCGTACGAATAATATTGCTGGCGTCCGTATTGCATCGCGGACAGGCCCGCGCTCAGCACAAGCAGAACAGAAACGGCGGTGACGGCTGGCACCAGCTTCATAATTCGAGTCCCTCGGACAGCTATAAACCCTCAGACAGCTCTAAATATGACGACTGCAACGAAGATGATTAGAAGAGTATCAGAACCGTAACAGCTTCTCCAGCGCGCCGCCCCGATCCCTGATAATCTCGTCTTTCCGGCACCGCGCCGGACCACTGCCCAGGAGGCCATCCCGGTGAACCGCTTCGTCGTCTCTCTCTCCGCCGCTCTCTCTCTCATCGCCCCCGCCGCGCTCCACGCCCGCGTCGCCGGAATCGAGATCGCCTCGCGCGCCCCCGCCTTCGCCGGCCGCACCTTCGGCAATACCGGCGCCTACGAAAAAATCAAAGGCGTCGCCACCGGCGAAATCGACCCCAAAGATCCCCGCAACGCCCTCATCACCGACCTCGCCCTCGCCCCCCGCAACGCCCGCGGCCTCGTCGAATACCGCACCAACTTCACCCTCGTCAAGCCCGTCGATATGAGCCGCTCCTCCGGCGTCGTCGTCTACAACGTCGTCAACCGCGGCCGCCACGGCGGACCCTCCGAATTCCACATCGGCGGCGACCCCGGCGACGGCTTCCTCTATAAGCTCGGCCACACCCTCCTCTGGTCCGGCTGGCAGGGCGACATCCCGCTCACCACCGACGGCTCCGACCTCGAAGGCATCGACGTCCCCGTCGCCCGCAATCCCGACGGCTCCTCCGTCACCGGCCCCGTCTGGAACCGCTTCACCGGCGCCACCGGCTCCACCCAGGCCCTCGCCAACACCGCCGGCCGCGCCCCCGCCACGCTCGACACCGCCCAGGCCAGACTCATCTCCGCCACCTCCGAATCCCCCTCCGGCCTCAAGTCCGGCATCACCGCCATCCCCGCCTCCGACTGGGCCTTCGCCGATTGCCGCACCGTCCCCTTCCCCGGCACGCCCGACCCCACCCGCCTCTGTCTCAAATCCGGCTTCAACAAGGCGCTCCTCTACGAACTCACCTACACCGCCAAAGATCCCTACGTCCTCGGCGTCGGCCTCGCCGCCATGCGCGACGTCATCTCCTTCTTCCGCTACTCCGCCGCCGAAACCGGCAGCGGCAGCAACCCCCTCGCCGGCGCCGTCCCCCACACCATCTGCACCGGCAGCTCCCAGTCCGGCCGCCTCGAAAAGCAGTTCCTCAACCTCGGTTTCAATGAGGATGAATCCGGCCGCATCGTCTGCGACGGCATGAACACCCGCATCGCCGGCATGCTCGGCGGCTTCAACGTCCGCTTCGCCAGCCCCGGCGACATCGCCGAACTCTTCGATCCCGGCGCCGACGGCCCGCTCTGGTGGTCCGATTACACCGACGCCGCCCGCGCCCACTCCTCCTCGGGCATCCTCCACCGCTGCCAGGCCTCCCACACCTGCCCCCTCATCACCGAAACCTACGGCGGCCCCGAAGTCTGGTACACCCACATCACCGTCGGTCTCCTCGGCACCGACGCCAAAGCCGACCTCCCTCTCCCCGCCAACGTCCGCCGCTACTACCACCCCGGCACCCCCCACGGCGGCGGCGCCGGCGGCTTTAACCTCGGCACCCCCTCGCCCGACCCCGCCGTCTTCGCCACCAACCCCAACCCCGAGCGCGAAACCGACCGCGCCCTCTTCGTCGCCCTCACCGACTGGGTCGTCCACAACACCCCTCCCCCTCCCAGCGCCGACCCGCGCCTCGCCGACGGCCTCCTCGTCCCCCCCACCTCCGCCGCCATGGGCTGGCCCGCCATCCCCAACTCGCCCCGCCCCGACGGCGTCATCAGTCCCGTCCTCGACTACGACTACGGCCCGGCCTTCCGCTACAACGACGATTCCGGCGTCATCTCCACCGTCCCGCCCCTCGTCCGCCGCACCATTCCCGTCCTCGTCCCCAGGGTCGATGCCGACGGCAACGAACTCGGCGGCCTCCCCTCCCTCCTCCACCGCCTCCCCCTCGGTACTTACACCAGCTGGAATCCCATCCCCGACGGCCCGCTCAAAGGCCGCGAGCGCGCCCTCGCCGCCGGCTACCTGCCCTTCGCCCGCACCAAAGCCGAACGCCTCGCCACCGGCGACCCCCGCCTCTCCATCGAGGAACGCTACCCCGGCGCCGCCGCCTACTACGCCGCCGCCGTCGCCCAGGCCGCCGACATGGTCAAGCAACGTCTGCTGCTGCCCGAAGACGCCATCCGCCTCCTCGGCCAGTTGATGACGGACGTCGAAACCGGCAAGCTCTTCAACCATTAGCCCTGCGAATTCAAACTATGCGAGGCCAAACAGCAATCCGCACACTCACCATCCGTATTCCCGAGGGCAAGCACGAGCGCTTGCGCAATCTGGCGAAGGCCCGCGGCGTGAGCCTCAACCGCCTCATCGACGAACTCGCCACCGTCGCTCTGGCCGAATACGACAGCGAAACCCGTTTCCGCGCCATGGCCGCCCGCGGCTCCCGCCAGACCGGACTCGCCCTGCTCGAAAAGCTCGATCTCGAAAAGCTCGATCTTGAAAAGCTCGATCGCGCGTTTTCCTGATCTGCCCAACCCTCCGCGCGCGAGTCACAGCCGCTTTTTGCTGATTGCAAACGACTTCCGCACCTCACTCCGCGCCGTTGCGCTAAACTGCGGCCGGACCCATGACTTCATCAAGGCGACTTCATCAAGGCGATTTCATCACGGCAAAACTGGCATCACGCCAAAACTGGCTTCGTTTTTTCAAATTGCCACGCGCGCGAATCGGCACACCTTCCGGCGGCAAAAACCGCGCCCGATTCGCCGCATTGTGTGGCTTTCTCGCCTCCGCTGCGCCCGCGGCTTGGGTTCGTTTTTTCAAATTCCTCCTCAACCCTCAGGATCGTGGCCGCATGACTACACTTCCGCGCCGATGTGTCGCATTTACGCCGCACTTCAGCCCGCCGGCTTGGGTTCGTTTTTTCAATTTCCCGCCGCTTCTGCACCCGGTGTCGCACCCCGTGTCGAGTCCCGTGAGGCACCCCGCTGCCCCCGCCAATCCATAAAGCGATACTATGTTCCACAGACGGAACTCCGTCATCGGCACTTCACAATCGGCACTTCACCATGCAACGACGCGACTTCATGAAAATCGCCGCCGCGGCCGCCGCCGCCGGCACCCGGCTCCCGGGCCAGCAAATGCAGATGCAGATGCAAACGCCCATGCAGTCCTTCCTCACCCCCTCCGGCCCGCAGGACATTGCCAAAACCGAGTTCAATCTCCAGATCGCCCCCGTCACCGTCGAACTGGCGCCCAACCGCATCGTCAGCACCGTCGGCTACAACGGCACCTCGCCTGGCCCGCGCCTGCGGATGAAGGAAGGCGTTCCCGTCACCGTCAACGTCGTCAATGACACGGACGTCCCCGAAACCGTCCACTTCCACGGCCTCCTTATCCCTTCCGACGTCGATGGCTCCGAGGAAGAAGGCACCCCCGTCGTCCCCCCGCACGGCAAGCGCAGCTACACCTTCACCCCCACCCCCGCCGGCACCCGCTGGTACCACACCCACACCATGTCGATGGACGACCTCCATCGCGGCAGCTTCACCGGCCAGTTCGGCTTCCTCATCGTCGAAGGCGCCAACAACCCCGGCAATTACGACTCCGAACACTACCTCGCCCTCCGCGACTGGGAGCCCTACTTCACCAACCAGTCCATGGATAACGACGATCTCGACGCCAACGGCCCCCAGCCCGAGCGGCCCGCCACCATGGACACCCGCCCCGCCGGCATGGAAGTCGCCTCCGACATCTACTCCATCAACGACAAAGCCCTCGGGGCCGGCGAACCCATCCGCGTCAGCCAGGGCCAGCGCGTCATGTTCCACTTCCTGAACGCCAGCGCCATTGAGATCCGCCACATCGCCCTGCCCGGCCACCGCTTCAACGTCATTGCGCTCGACGGCAACCCCGTCCCCGTCCCCGCCGCCGTCGATGTCTTAATGCTCGGCCCCGGCGAACGCATCGATTGCTGGGTCGAAATGAATCATCCCGGCGTCTGGATCATGGGCGCTCCCGAAGACGCCGTGCGCGAAGGCGGTCTCGGCATCGTCATCGAGTACGCCAATCAGCACCGCACCCCGCAATGGGTCGCCCCGCCCAAATCCAGCTGGGACTACACTATCTTCGGCAAGCCGCCCTCCGGCCCCGCCCCCACCGAACACATCGACATGTTGTTTGAAAAGGTGCCGCGCGGCGCCGGCAAGTTCAACAGCTTTACCGTCAACGGCAAGCCCTATCCGCATGACGACGAATTTGTGCTGAAGCAGGGCACGCGCTACCGCCTTACCTTTCACAACCGCACCGACGACTCGCACCCGATGCACCTGCATCGCCACCAGCTGGAAATCGCCGAAATCTACGGCAAACCAACCTCCGGCGTCATCAAGGACACCGTCGTCGTCCCCACCTACGGTCGCGCCAGCGTCGACTTCATCGCCGACCAGCCCGGCCTCACGCTCTTCCACTGCCACATCCAGCAGCACATGGACTACGGCTTCAAGGCAATGTTGCGCTACGCCTGATGTGAACTATTGATGTGAACTATTTCCCGACCGCGATCCCCAGCGAAAGCTGGTGCAGCGCCGTCCCCATCGACTCGCGCGCCGCGCTCAGCGCCGCCGGGTCGTCCTTGTAGGTGAAGGCATTCGTGATGAAGCTCCGCGCCGCCTTCGTCGCCAGATCCGTGCGGCCGGCTCTCACCAGCGCGGCCAGGTATTCGTAGTCCTCCATCCCTTCGCGGATCAGCTTCAGCCGCATGCTGGGAATGGCGATCGGTTGCAGTCCGCCGATCTTGTCCACCGTGCCCGGATAGTACAGCGCGCCGTCTCCGTTGCCGCCCGCGTAGAAGAGGTGGTCCCACGGATCGTCGCCCCAGGCCTCGGTGCCGTAGTAGAGTTCGCCCTGGATTCGGTAAAGGTAGGCCATCCACTGGAAGATGCGGTTTCTCACCGGGGATGCATCCACCATGTAGGAAGGCCACGTGCTCGCCTTCGGTCCCGGCGTCCCTTTGTCGTCGCAGTTCTCATGCTGGTCGCACGACTGGTACCACCAGAGCTGCTTGCTCGGCTGCTTCAGCCATTCGTCGTAGGAAGGGCGCTGGTTCGTTCCGCGCCGCGGGTGAATATGATCCAGAACCGGAGTCAGAATATCGATGTAGTCCAGCACCGCATGCTCTTTGGCCATCGCGATGTTGGTGGTGAGCAGGATCTGCGTATTCGGAGCCGAGGCGCGAATGCCTTTGGCCGCAGTGCTGAACTGGTCCCAGGTGCAGCCCCCCGGCGGCTCGTCGCAGGCGTAAACGAAGTAGCCGTCCAGCCAGCCCCTGGCTTTGAAATGGCTGTCCCAGTCCTTCAGATCGGCGCTGTTCACGTTCGGCCGCACCAGGTTGGCGTATTGAATGGAAGTGAGCCGGGCCCCTTTCAGAATGGTGGGGAGCTTGCCTTCCAGCCCCAGCCCGTAGAGCGTATCGAACCGCGTCCACTGCCCGCCCGGCACGGTCGGAATCAGCGCGATCCCGGACATACTCACCCGGTGATCCAGAAACATGGAAGCCGTGAGCACGTGCATGCGGGCGTTGGCGGCTTCGATATCGCCTCCCGCTCCCGGATACTTGGCCACCGCCGCCGGCCCCGCCGCCTGGCCCAGCGCGGCGTAGCCCATGCCGAATGCGCTTCGCAGTGTCGCCGTGGAAGGCAGCGTAAAGTTCCACACCTTCAGCCGCACCGGAATTGTGGCCAGCACCTTCGCGCCGTCCTTCACGGTAGCCGTGGCCAGATAGTAGCCGGATTCGGTCGCCGGCGGCACAAAGACGTCCACCCACGCGCTGCGCGTCTGGTTCGGCGGCACGGTCTCCGGGAACGCCTTCCGGTCCTGATGGAAGTAGGGATCCCGCGTCGGAATCAGCGCATCGGGAATCTGCCCTTTCGTGCCGTTGAGATCCGACAGTTTGGTGACGTTCAGGTACGCTTCCCGGTAGACCAGCACATTCCCTTCAGCCGGAATCTTCGCGCCCGACTTGCTGTTCACGAAATCGGAAACGCTCACGCTCATCTGCAGCGCCGCGGCCCGCGAACGCACGTGAACCTGAAAGCTTTCGAACTCATTGCGCGCCGCCGCGATATCGGCCGTGCGGCCGCTGCCCGGAAACGCGTCGGGCTGGACCTTCGCCATCGAGTCCGTTACCCACACCGTCGGCGTCGCCGGGTCGGCAAACTCCGGCGCTACCAGTGCCGGCCGCAGCCGCTCGTCCAGCGGGTCCGCCACCTGGGCCGTGGCGGGAACAGCCAGCAGGACGGCCGCAACGCCACTCACTGCCAGACTGCAAAGGATCGGGAGCCGCGCCCGGAGAGCCGCCCCTCCGCATGCACGCCCATTCGGGGAATTCGGAAAAGCTCGAAGCATCACCATCAGTCTACAACCGGACGGCTTCACACATGACCGCGCTCGGAGGTGTCAAAATACACGTGATGACCGTTCTTCTCGTCAACGGCGAAGCCATCGATGACTCCTCCGTCCGCCGGGAGACCGCCGCCCTGCTGGAACTGATGGCCGAGAAGATGGAAGGCCAGAACCTGCTGGCCGTTCAGCCTCGTGCCCGCGAGTGGGCCGAAGAGAACCTCATCGAATCCCTGCTCATGCGCCAGGCCGCGCTCAGCGACCCTTCCACCCTGCCTGCCGAACGGCCCGAGTCCGAGGAAGACGAAGCGCAACTGCGTGTGGAAACCCTGGTCGCCCGCATCACTTCCCACGCCGCGCCCCCGCGTCATAAGGACATCGTGGAGTACTACCGCAGGCATCGCGAAGACTTCCGCGAACCCGAACGCGTCCGCGCCGCCCACATCGTCCGCAACGTCGATGAGAACAACACCGAAGCGGCCGCCCGCGCCGCCATCGAACACGCGCGCGACGAACTGACAAAGGGCCGCCCGTTTGCCGAAGTTGCCGATGAGCTGTCCGATTGCCCCGGCAAAGGCGGCGCGCTCGACCTCTTTCCCCGCGGCGAAATGGTGCCTGAATTCGATGACGTCGTCTTCGCCCTTGCCGTGAACGAAGTCAGCGGCATCTTCCGCACCGAATTCGGCTTCCACATCGCCACCGTCCTCGAACGCCACCCCGCCGGCATCAGTCCGCTGGAGAGCGTGAGCGATCGCATCGCGGCCCTGCTCCTCGACGAGAAGAAGGCGAAGCGCCTGCACCAGTATGTCGATAACCTGCGCGCCCGGGCCGTCATCCGGCGAGGAGCCTTTTCGGCGTCATGAGCGATCTGCTCCGTGCCAAAGCCTGCTGCGCTCCCACGCGGGCCCGCGCCAGCCAGCTGGTCGATTCGAAGCTCACCTCCGCGTCCCGCCTGCGCGCCCGGTCCGGTTCCACCGACGGCATGGTGAAGCTTGCCGGCGGCCCGTTCCTCATGGGCACCGATTCGCCCGAAGCGTTCCCGTCCGATGGCGAAGGCCCGGTGCGTGAAGTCTTCGTCGATCCCTTTTACATCGACATCGATCCGGTCACCAACCACCGCTTCGCCGCCTTCGTCCGCGCGACCGGCTACCGGACCGAAGCCGAGCGCATCGGCTGGTCGTTCGTCTTCGCGGGACACATTCCGCCCGACCGCTACAAAGAGCTTGTCGTGCGCACGCAGCCCGGCCTGCCCTGGTGGTGCCACATCAAAGGCGCCTGCTGGAACCATCCCTTCGGCCCCGATTCCACCATCGCGAATCGCGACGTCTACCCGGTTGTCCACATCAGCTGGAACGACGCCGCCGAATACTGCCGCTGGGCCGGCAAGCGCCTGCCGACCGAGGCCGAGTGGGAATACGCGGCCCGCGGCGGCCTCGTGCAGAAGACCTATCCCTGGGGCGATGAACTGACCCCCGGCGGCAAACATCTCTGCAACATCTGGCAGGGCGAGTTTCCGCTTCACGATACAGCCGAAGACGGCTACTCGTTCGTTGCGCCGGTCGACGCGTTCCCGCCCAACGGCTTCGGCCTCAATCTGATCACCGGCAACGCGTGGGAATGGTGCAGCGACTGGTTCGATCCGCTCTATCACGCCACCGCCACGCGCACCAACCCCGTGGGACCGGCCTCCGGCACCACGCGCGTCCTGAAAGGCGGCTCGTATCTTTGCCACCGGTCATACTGCAACCGTTACCGCGTGGCCGCGCGGACGTCGAACACGCCGGACAGCGCCACCACGCACATGAGCTTCCGGTGCGCCCGCGATATATGAAGCCCGGAAGCACCCGCGCGGCGCATATAATGTCCACTGACATCCGGCAAGGAGCAACATGACAGACAGACGCACATTCCTCAAGGCGGCCATTGCAGCCACGGCCCTCGGAGCCGCGAAGTCGGTCTTTGCGGCGCGGCCGGCGCGGCCGAACATCGTCTTCATCCTGGCCGACGATGCCGGCTATGGCGATCTGAGCTGCTTCGGGCGGCCCGATTACAAGACGCCGGTTCTCGACAACCTGGCGAAAGAAGGCATCAAATTCACCGACAACTACTCGGCGCCCGTCTGTACGCCGAGCCGTGTTGCGTACCATACCGGCCGCTATCCGCATCGTCTGGAAGTTGGTCTGCGCGAGCCGCTCACGGACGCCAATATGACGCTCGGCATCCCGCCCGGCCACCCGACCGTGGCCTCGCTGCTGAAGGGCAACGGGTACGCGACCACGCACATCGGCAAGTGGAATCTCGGCAACACGGTTGAATTCGGCCCGACCACGCACGGCTTCGATGAATTCTTCGGCTTCCTCGCCTCCGCGTCGGATTACTACACGCACAAGAACACTTCCGGCAAGGTCGACCTCTGGGAAAACGACAAGCCCGCCAACAAGGAAGGCTACCTCACGGACCTGTTCACCGAGCGCGCCGTCGAAGTCATCAAGCGGAAGCACGACAAGCCCTTCTTCCTCAGCCTCTGCTACAACGCGCCGCACTGGCCGTGGGAAGGGCCGAACGAAAAGCCCGAAGACCACATCGGCGGCATGCAGGGCGGCGGCTCGCAGCCCAAGTACGCCGAGATGATGAAGGCCATGGACTCGGGAATCGGGAAAGTGCTGGCCGCGCTGAAGGCCGCTAATCTCGACAGGAACACGCTGGTGGTGTTCGACAGCGATAACGGCGGCGAACGCTGGTCGTACAACTGGCCGTTCTCCGGAATGAAGAATTCACTGCTCGAAGGCGGCATCCGCGTGCCGGCCATCGCGCGCTGGACGGGTGTGATCCCGCCCGGCAGATCCACCAATCAGGTGTCGTTCATCTTCGACTGGTCGGCCACCTTCCTCGATGCGACCGGCACGAAAGACGATCCGAAGTATCCGTTCGACGGCGTCAGTCTGCTGGGCGTCTGCACCGGAGAGAAGCCAGTCTTCGACCGCCCCGTGTTCTTCCGGACCGCGCCGCGCGGCACCGTGGCCGCCATGGGAGCGATGCGCCTCGGCAAGTGGAAGTTCCTCATCGAGGGAACGCAGGAACACCTGTATGACCTGACCGTCGATCCAGGTGAAAAGGCCGACGTGAAGGCGCAGCATGCCGATATCTACGCCAGCATGAAGGCCGAGTACGACAAGTGGAACGCGCAGATGCTGCCCAATCCGGCGGCGGGCGCGGGCAGAGGCGGCGATGCAGCCGCGGCGGGCGCGGGCCGGGCGGGGCGCGGCGCGGCGGCAGCAACACCCGAGTAAAGGACAGGCCCGCTGACGACGCTGCCGCCTGGGGCCTGTTGTCGATTCGCCATGTTTGCGCGCCCGGTGAGGATGCGGCATGTGCCACTCATGCACGGCGAAAGGGTGTGCAAACGGCATCGACGCGCCAGTCGGGGTGCCAGGCGCAGTTCGTATAATGCAGTTTCCAGTGAAAGACGGGACTGACATGTCCATAAGCGGTCGCGACGAGCGTAGTGCCGCCTTTTCCGCGCCATCCGAAGGCCGTGAGCGAGCGGCCGCGGTTCCTCCTCCGGCGAACGATGATTCCAGGAGATTGGCCGTGGCGGCCGGCGGATTTCTGCTGGGATTCGTGTTGCTGTGGTGCTGCTTCTATCTTTTCTACAAGGGCTTCCCGTACGTTCGGCCCGGCGCCGACCAGGTGACGGAATTCAAGCTGCGGCTGGTCCGGGAGGGGCATCCGTTCTCATCCGGCCATAAGCGTTTGCGCATGATGGCATTCGGTGACAGCAAGACCCTGGCCGGCTTCGTGCCGGACGTGTTCGAACGGACGATGGCGCTGGAGGGCATTGCGGTCGAATCCTACAATCTCGGGCTGCCCGGCGATGTTAAGTATGTGTCGCGGCTTGAGACACTGATCGCCCGCGGGGAGGCGCCCGACGTCGCGCTGCTTAGCTTTGCATGGCCGGATACCGATGAGGCAAAACCGGATGCGTTCCACTTCATCGCCGACGACGATGTGGTGATGACGCGGATCTTTCCGTTTCGCCGGTTGCCGCGGGATCTGTTTGTCTTCGCGGGTCTCGCGCGGGCGCGGGGAGGGGCGCTGGCGTTCTACCGGGAGGCAGAGAGCATTCTGCGCCAGGTCGAGACCGACAGAGGCTATTACTTCATTTCCGGACAAAGCCACTACCCGGGCGACCGGCTGCCCGATGACTACAAGGATGCGGACGACACTCCGGCGCTGGCCGAAGTCCGCCACGCGGCCACCAACACGGAAACGTTCCGCCGGCTCAGCCGCGAGCTCGCGGACCACCACATTCGCTGCGTCTTCACGCCGCGCTACTTCCGCGAAGGGCAGCGCGCGCCCGTGCCGGACAGCAATACGGCACTGGCGGCTACGCTGAAGGGCAGCGCGACCTTCACGCAGGCCGGGCCCGATTACTATCTCTATCCCAACCGCTACTTCTCCGATACGGCGCATCTGAATCGCGAAGGGGCGGCAATCTACACTCGTCAGCTTGGCGAGCTCATGGCCGGCTGGCTGCGGGAAAACGGGAAGCAGAGCGACGGCCATGCTTTTTAATACATTTCAGTTTCTCGTCTTCTTCGTTGTTGTCCTGACGGTGTTTTTTGCGCTTCCCGCGCGCTGGCGCCACCCTTTTCTGCTGGCCGCCAGCTATTACTTCTACATGTGCTGGAGCACCGGTTACATCCTCGTGATCTGGGCCATCACGCTGGTGGACTTTGCCGTCGGACTGCTGATTGAAAAGAGCGAGACACTGCTGTCGCGGCGTCTGCTGCTGGGGGGCAGCATCGTCTGCAACTTCGGTCTGCTGTTCGTACTGAAGTACGCCGATTTTTTCGGGGCCACGCTGAATTCAGCGGGGAGCCGGCTGGGGTTGCCGGTGCACATTCCGGCACTGCATCTGCTGCTTCCGGTCGGCATCTCTTTTCACACGTTCCAGGCGGTCAGCTACACGATTGAGGTTTACCGAAGGCGGGTTCCGGCCGAGCGGGACCTGATGAAGTACGCGCTCTATGTGGCGATCTTTCCCCAGATGGTGGCGGGGCCGATCGAGCGGCCTTATAACCTCCTGCCGCAGCTCGATCCGGGGAAGCGAGTGAGCTTCGAAAGATTCCGTTCCGGACTGCAGACCGCGCTCTGGGGCCTGTTCAAAAAGGCCGTGATCGCCGACCTGTTTTCTTCCGCCGTGGCAAAGGTGTACGCCTCACCGCAGCGCTTCCCCGGCCCGATACTCGCAATCGCCACGTTCCTGTTCTCCATTCAGATTTACTGCGATTTTTCGGGCTACTCCGATATCGCCATCGGCATCGCGCGCATGATGGGCTACGATCTGATGATCAATTTCCGCACGCCGTATTTCGCCCGATCGATTGCGGAGTTCTGGCAACGGTGGCACATTTCTCTTTCGACCTGGTTTCGCGACTATCTGTACATCCCGCTGGGTGGCAATCGTGTGGCGGCCGCGCGCTGGTACGTCAACATCGTCATCGTGTTTCTGATCAGCGGGTTGTGGCACGGGGCGAACTGGACCTTCGTTCTTTGGGGCGCAGTGCATGGCTTTTATCTGATCGTCGGCGCGGCAACCAGCGGGCTCCGCGGGCGGCTGAACCTGGCGCTTGGCGTGGTTAACTGGCCGCTGCTTCATCGCGCCGCGCAGACGGGGGTGACGTTCCTGCTGGCGACGGCGGCGTGGGTCTTCTTTCGCGCGAACTCGGCGCGGGACGCAGTTTACATCCTCCGGCACATTGCGGGTGCCGGGCAGTTTCATCTGACCGATTTATACGGGCTGGGCGGACTCTTTCGCTTCGAATGGGTGCTGGCCGCGCTGCTGGTGGTTGTGTTGTTCAGCGTGGAGTGGATGATTGTGGCGAGGCCTCCGCTGATCCTGCGATTGTGGTCGGAACGGGTGTTCCGGTGGTCGGCGTATTATGCCTGTATTTTCGGCATTGTCTGTTTTGGCGTGTTCAGCCAGGTTCAGTTCATCTATTTTCAGTTCTGACGCCGGAAGCCGACGGCGGCAGCGCCGTTGTCATGCAATATTCACACACGGGTCCGGGCCTTTTTTTGTATCATTCCTGCAATGGACCAGATGGATATTGAGCAGGAACCCTCGCGGATTGCGGACGTCACCGTCTTCCGGCTGAAGGGCCCGTTCACACTGACAACGATGTTTGCCTTTCAGACGACGCTGCGCAGCCCGGACGTAAAGGGCGCAATCGTTGACCTCTCCGGCGTGCCGTACATGGACTCGGCGGGGCTGGGAGTTCTGCTGGGTCAGTTTGCACACTCGCAGCGGGACGGCGTGAAGTTCGGCATCGCCGGCATCAGTCACCGGGTCCACACGATCTTCGAGATCACCCACACGGACACGATTCTGCCGATCTTCTCCACCGTGGCGGAAGCGGAAGAGAAACTGGCGTAAAGCGCCGCTTACTTTCGTTCCAGCACTGCAAGGACGGGGCGCTCACCGGACGCTTTGCCTGTAATGGGCGCGCGCGGCAGTGAGGAATCGCCGGGCTCCATCACGAACGTCTGATCCAGCGAATACCAGGGCGCGGCATCGTTGCCGCCATCGTTGCCGCCATCGTTGCCGGCATCCGGACCGCCATCCGGACCGGCAGCAATGCCGGCGTCCGGGGCGGGTTCGTTCTCGTGGCGCTTGTAGTTGCCCACCAGCGCGGCGGTGACGCCGAACTGCACGTCGGTATCGATATTCGGATCGTCTGGTGAATAGACCTGCGAGATGTGCGTCTTGAAGCCGTCCTTGCGGATCAGAAAGTGCACGTGGGCGGGCCGCATGTTGTGCCGTCCCTGGGCGCGCAGCAGCCTGCCGACGGGGCCCTCGACCGGGATGGGATAGCCGGCCGGGCGGATGCTGCGGAAGCGGATCCGGCCGTCACTGCCGGTGATGAACTTGCCGCGCAGGTTCATATTGGCCTGGCCGGGGTCCTGGTTTTCGTAAAAGCCTTCGGTGGAGGAGTGCCAGACGTCGACCTCGGCGCCGGCGATGGGATTGCCCGCCGGATCCTGCACAGTTGCCGTGACGAACATGGGCTCGCCGGGCGTGGGCGAGCGAACGATGGAGCCGCCGTCTTCGGTCAGCGGCGATTCCGGACGCCAGAACGGGCCGAGCAGATTGGCCGTGGTCTCGGTCTGCCCGTTGTTGCCGTTGTTGAGCAGGCAGACGAGAGTGGACAAACCAAGCGAGCCGCACATCACCACGACTTCGTTATGGGATTCATTGGTGAGCCGGCCCATCTCCGCCACGAGGGCGCAGGCTTCGCGGAATTCGCCTTCGGTCAGGCGGACTTCGCGGGCGAAATCGTGCAGATGGCGAACCAGGGCGGAGAGAAGCTCGCGCGTGCGCGGGTCCGGCGCGCGCTCCACTTCCTTGAGCACGGCCGTGGTGACTTCCTGCTGATTGTGTATGATCATCGGGCGGTTTCCCTCCACCAGGCAGGCAGGGCGGCGATGGAATCGATGACGGCGTCCGGGCGCACGGCGCCGGCGAGGTCCGACGGACGGAACTTGCCGGTCCGCACCATGGCGCCTTTCAGGCCCGCCTGCTGGGCACCGCCGACGTCGGTGACAATGTCGTCGCCCAGCATGAGGAGCTCTTGCCTCGCGAGTCCGAGTCGCGCCGCCGCTTCGCCGAAGAAGGCTTCGGAGGGCTTGCCGAAGACGAGCGGCCTGCGGCCGGTGGCGTGCTCGAGCAGCGCCACGAAGGGAGCGGTGTCGAGCGAAAGTCCGTCGCGATCCTTCCAGAACCGCGTCATGCCGAGCGCGATCAGCGTGGCGTCGGGATCGGAGTGCAGCAAACGGAAGGCGCGGTTGATGGTGGCGAAGTCCCACCTTTCGGCGAGGTCGCCGACAACGACGTGCCGCGCTCCCGATTCCGCGCCTTCGGGAACCCGCGCAATGCCTTCGAACGCCTGTTGCGCCGCGGGTTTGACGAACAGAGCCACGGGCTCGCCGGGACGCTGCCGGAGCCAGGCGGCCGCAACGTCGCAGGGCGTCAGGATGTCATCTTCACTGCCGGGAATGCCGAAGCGCGCCAGCTTCTCCGCCAGAGAAGCGCGGGGATGCGACGTGGTGTTAGTCACGAACAAGTGCGGGATTCCCTGCTGGCGCACCCAGCGAATCGCTTCCGCCGCGCCGGGGATGGGGTCTTCGGCGTGATACAGCACGCCATCCATGTCGAAGAGCAGGCCGCGCATACCGGGTGTCTGGCTAGCCGCCGATGGCGTACATGGGGCGCGGCGGGGGGACGAACTTCGTGCTGTTGATCTGATGGCCGATCCACTTGTCCGCAACGCAGCGACGGATGGCGGCGGCGATCGCGGCGTCGCCTGCGCCGGAGCGCAGCAGAGCCTTCACGTCGGTCTCTTCAATGGCGAACAGGCAGTAGCGGATCTTGCCGTCCGAGGTGAGGCGCAGACGGTTGCAGTTCAGGCAGAACGGCTTGCTGACGGACGCGATGAAGCCGAGCCGGCCGCCGCCATCGGCATACGCATAATCGGTGGCGGGCGCGCGCGGATCGCGGTCCGGCACGGCCACCAGCGGGCCGATCTCGCGTTCGATCATGGCGATCATCTCATCCGCCGTCAGGACCTTGCCGCGGCCCCAAAGCTCCTGCGAATCGAGCGGCATGAACTCGATAAAGCGCGGCTCGAAGCCCCGCTCGCGGCAGAAGCGCGCCATCGGGATGATGTCCGGTTCGATGAGATTCTTCACCGCGACTACGTTGAACTTGATGCGCTCGAAGCCCGCCGCCACGGCTGCTTCGATGCCGGCGAGGACGCGCGGCAGGTCGTCGCGGCGCGTGATCTTCCGGAAGCGTTCGCGGTCCAGCGTATCGAGATGGATGTTGAGACGCCGCAATCCGGCGGCGTAGAGCGCGGCTGCGTGCTGCTCCAGCAGAACGCCGTTCGTGGTGAGGGCAATTTCGCGGATGCCCGGAACCGCCGCCAGCATGCGGATCAGATCGGGCAGATCGCGCCGGACGAGGGGTTCGCCGCCGGTGAGACGCAGCTTGGTGACGCCGAGGCCGGCGGCCACGCGCACGAAGCGCTCGATCTCTTCGTAGCGCAGGATCTCGTTATGGCTGACGTAATCGCCGCCCTCTTCCGGCATGCAGTAGAAGCAGCGGATGTTGCAGCGGTCGGTGACGCTGATGCGCAGGCTGTCATGCACACGATCGAAGCCGTCAACGAGAGGGGCGCTGCTCACAGGGGTCCGTTCACCGTCACTTCAGCATAGTTCACTTCAGCGATGTACACCTGGCGGGCGCTTATTTCACCGCCAGCATTCGCTCGATGGGGCGCAGCGCGCGCTCCATCAGGGCGGGCTCCAGTTCCACGCGCGGCTCCAGCGTGAGGAGGGCGTCGCGCAGTTTCTCCATGGTGTTGAGGCGCATCCACGGGCACTCGCTGCAGTTGCAGTTTTCGTTTGCCACGTAGTGGAATTTCGCCGCCGGGTTGACGCGTTCCAGGGAATACTGTACGCCGCTTTCCGTCATCACGATGAATTCGCGCGCCGGGCTTTTGCCGCAGTATTCGATGATGGCGGAGGTGGAGCCGATGAAATCGGCGTGGCGCAGCACGGCTTCCGGGCATTCGGGATGGGCCACCACGATGGCTTCCGGATACGCCGCTTTGGCATCCAGCAGACGCCGCGCGGGAAACGTATTGTGCACGACGCAGGAGCCCTGCCAGATCTTCATGTTTTCCCGGCCGGTCTGCTGCTTCACGTAGTTGCCGAGATTCTTGTCGGGCAGGAAGAGGATGGGCTTTTCCGCCGGGATGGAATTCACGATGTTGACGGCATTGCGCGACGTGCACACGATATCGGACTCCGCCTTCACTTCGGCGGACGTATTGATGTAGCTCACCAGCACATAATCCGGATTGCGCCGGCGGAATTCGCGGATCGGCTCGGGAGGGCAGCCTTCCACCAGACTGCAGCTGGCGCCGGCGTCGGGCACGATCACCGTGCGGGTGGGGTTGAGGATCTTCGCCGTTTCCGCCATGAACCAGACGCCGCACATGGCGATGACGTCGCCTTCCGCTTCACGCGCCTTGCGGGCCAGTTCGAGGCTGTCGCCGATGACGTCGGCAACCGCCTGAATTTCAGCTTCCTGGTAATGGTGGGCGAGCAGAATGACCTTTTTGGCGCGCTTCAGCTCCAGTATTTCTTCGGCAATGTCTAATGTTGATGAAACCATGGGGGGAGTACTGCTCTGTTTCATTTTAGCAACCGTTTCACGGGTGTTACATCATAAGACAGTGCGGGTAGTCCTGATCTCGACTTACGACCTTGGGCGGCAGCCCTTCGGACTGGCTTCTCCGGCGGCCTGGCTGCGCGCCGAGGGCCACGAGGTGATCACGGCCGACCTTTCCCGCGAGCACCCGCCGATCGAGGCCGTTCGCGCCGCCGACTGGGTCTGTTTCCACCTGCCGATGCACACGGCCACGCGCCTCGCCGCGCCGCAGATTCAGGCAGCGCGGAGACTGAATCCGACCGTTCGCATTGCCTGCTACGGGCTTTATGCGCCGATGAACGAAGCGCTGTTGCGCTCGCTGGGCGCTGACGCGATTATCGGCGGTGAGTTCGAGAGCGCACTGGCGGACGCGGTGGCGGGCCGCGGTGGCGGCGCTTCGGTGGTGATGGACCGCCTGCCGTTCCGCACGCCGGACCGCAGCGGGATGCCGGCGCTGGCACGCTACGCGAGGGTGAAGCGCGACGGCGTCGATACGGTGGCCGGCTACACCGAAGCTTCGCGCGGCTGCAAACATCTGTGCCGCCACTGCCCGATCGTGCCGGTCTACGAAGGCCGCTTTCGGGTGGTGCCGCGCGAGGTGGTGATGGCCGATATCCGGCAGCAGATCGCGGCCGGCGCGGGCCACATCACGTTCGGCGATCCCGACTTTCTGAACGGCCCGGCGCATGCCCGCGCGATTGTGGCGGCGCTGCATGACGAGTTTCCCGAGGTGACGTGGGACGCGACCATCAAGGTGGAGCATCTGCTGCGGCACCGCGAGCTGCTGCCGGAGTTTCGCCGCACCGGCTGCCTGTTCGTTACCAGCGCGGTGGAATCGCTGGATGATGCGCTGCTTGCGCGGCTCGGCAAGGGCCACACGCGGACCGGTTTTATTGAAGCGCTGGGAGTGATGCGGGCGTGCGGGATTGCGATGATTCCGACGTTCGTCGCGTTCACGCCGTGGACGTCGATGGATGCCTACCGCGATCTGCTGCGGGCGGTGCGCGATCTGGAGCTGATCGAAAACGTGGCGCCGGTGCAGTTCGCGGTGCGGCTGCTGATTCCGGACGGGTCGAAGCTGCTGGAGATGGAAGATCTGGAGCACGGCGACTTCAGCGCGGCGGCGCTGGTGTGGAAGTGGAAGCATCCGGACCCGGAAATGGACCGGCTTGCCGCCGATCTGCAGGTGCTGATTCACGAGGCGGAGAAGCGCGGCGAGCGGCGGGCGGCGATCTTCGGCGCCGTGTGGCAGCGCGTGTTCGACGAGCTGCCGGATTTTCATCTGCCGGACCGTTCGACAATCCCGTATCTGACCGAGCCGTGGTTCTGTTGAGCGGAGCCGGGGGAGGAGCAGTTGGCTCTTCTATAGATCTGCAGCGGCGGGCTTAATCGTAACGCTCATAAACGACGCGCTTCCGGTCGAAGCCCATCGCTTTGAATTGCGCGCGCAGATCGTCGACCATCTCGCGCATGCCGCACAGGTAGACGTCGATATCGCGCCGCTCGCCCGCGGCGGCGATCGCATGGGCCTGCACGCGGCCGGTGAGTCCGGCCCATCCGGCGTGTGGCTGCGTCAGCGCCGGCTGGTAGGTGAAGTTTGGATGCGCGGCGCTCAGGGCGCGGAACTCGGCATCGTAGAGCAGGCCCTGCCGATGGCGCGCGCCGAAGATCAGTGTGAACTGTGTTGCCGGATATGCCGCCACGGCCGCCGCCAGCATGGGGCGAAACGGCGCGATGCCCGTGCCGACGGCTACAAAGACGGAGTCCGACGGCGGCTTGCGCAGCGTGAATCCGCCCCACGGGCCGGTGAACTCGATTTCATCGCCGGGCCGCAGCGAAAAGAGGAACGGCGTGAAGCGCCCGCCTTCCACGCAGTTCGCGCAGAGGGCAAGGGTTGCGCCGCCGGCCGCTGAGGCGTGCGGATGCGAAGCGATCGAGTACGCCCGCGTGACCTTGTTGCCGTCGATGGTCTGCGTGAGCGAAACGAACTGGCCCGGCTCGAAGCGGCCGGTCCATTCGTCGCAAGCGAACTCGAAGTGAGCCGTGCGCGGCGCCAGTTCGCGTACCGATGCCAGACGCGCTCTCAACCCTGGAGTTCCTTGGCCCGGCCGGCCAGAATGGTGCTCAGCGCGGGATGGCCGTCGAGCGGGGGAGCGACGCGCATCGCGACGTTGTATTTGGCCGAGAACTCTTCCACCAGCTTCGGCAGATCGCGCTTGAGATGAATCCCCAGCGTGAGGAAGTACGGGACGACGAGAATTTCGCCGTAGCCTTCGGCGGCCAGTTTAGCCACGGCTTCGCCGAGTTGCGGCGGAAAATCGAGAAACGCGGTTTCATAGCGCTCCCAGGCGCCCTGCCGCGCGGCGTCGGCGGCCACCGCGCGCACGGCGTCATTGGCCGATTCCACACTCGACCCGTGGCCGAAAACGATGATGGCGGTTCGCATAAATTCGTTAGATGCGCGAGCCGGGCCGAAGCTTCGGGCTACAGAATAATTCGCGGCCGGTCGGGTTCGGGCTGCGCGGCGCCGGCGCGGCCGAGGGGCCGGTAGAATCCGCCCAGAAAATCGACAAACGCGCGGCTCTTCTTTCGCCCGTTGTTCTGCGCGCGTTCGATGCGCTGCAGGAAGACGAGCACGCCGAGCACGGCCGAGTCCGGAACGCTGGTGCCGCCGGTAGCTTCGGTCTCTTTGGAGCGAACTTCCTCGATCTTGTTCTGCACGGAACCGGCGAGGCGCGCGGCGAAAACATTGTCGGGCCGCGACTCGTAGAAAATGCCGCTGTCGCGCGAACGGTAGGTGCGGGTGAGCGCGTCGAAGGCCTCGCGGACATCCCAGTCGGTGGCGTCGGGCGTATCGAGCCACGCCTCGAACAGGGCGACCGCGATGAAGGCGAGCAGCACTTCGTGCTCCACCAGGAACTCTTCGGAGACGCGCACGTCGGGGTTCGGCATGGCGGCGGGATTGGGATCCTGCGCCTTTTCGAACTTGTGCGCCTCCCGCAGGTATTCGCATTCGAGCGGGCAGTTTATGGTTTGCTCGCGCTCGGTTCCGCAGCAGACGGCGCAGATTTCCTCCCGCACGCCGGCGCAATAGCGGCGCGGCTTCCGGGTCTGACAGAGTGGACAGGACACGTCATTCAGTATATGGACAGGCAGTATATGGACAGGCAGTGTATGGACAAGACCGCGGCTGCGGCCCGGGCGGACGTGGTTACAGCCCGCGTCAGCCGCGCAGGAGTAGCGGGGCGCGACTATAGAGAAAGAACATGCGCACCAATCTTTACCTCAAGGTCATTGTGGAGCACGACGATAAGGAAACCCCCGAGCGGCTCGGCGCTGAACTCTGCCGTCAGCTGGAACGCAACTTCATGGTTCGCGATGCCGAGATGACCAGCTACGCGCCCGTGGAAGACTGACCGGCGACGTCAGGCGAAGACGCCGTCGTAAAAACGCTGGAAGTAGCGGTCGGTCATGCCGGCAATGAAATCGCAGACCACGCGATGCAGCGGAACGCCCGACTGCTCGTGCGACGTCAGCCGGCCGGGGTTTTCCATCAGATATTCAAAGATGCGGTCGAGCTGTTCGATGGATGTCCGCCGGTCCTCGGCCAGCGCCTTCGAGGCGTACACTTCGCGGTAAAGAAAGCGCTTCAGACCGAGACTGGTTTCGCGCGCTTCCGCTGTAAAACGGGCCACGCGGGAGGGCGACTGCCGCACGTCCTCCACGCTGGCGACGCGCAGTTCGGCCGCCGCGTTTACCGTGCCTTCGATGATCCCCGACACGAGGCTGTCGATCAGGTGGCGGATGGATTCCTGAAACTGCTCGCGCTCGGTGGCGCCGGGGAACTGCGTCTCCACGGTTTCAAGAATCGCGGCGTAGGCGGGAACGGCGGCGGCGATCTGCGCCGGAGTGAGGAGGCCGGCTTCGTAGGCGTCGTCGAGGTCGGCTGCATTGTAGGCCGCTTCGTCGGCGAGGTCGATGAGTTGCGCTTCGAGCGGCGGACGGAGGCCGGGCAGGTATTCATCGAGCGCGGGATACTCGCCGGGGCCGAAATCGCGCGAGTGTTTGACGATGCCTTCGCGCACTTCGAAGGTGAGATTGAGGCCGGGAAAGCGGGGATAGCGCTGTTCCAGCTTGTCGACGATGCGCAGGGCCTGAATGTTGTGGTCGAAGTGCTCGCCGAACTTCTGCATCTGCCGGTTCAGCGCTTCTTCGCCGGCGTGCGCGAAGGGCGGATGGCCGATGTCGTGGGCGAGCGCCAGCGCCTCGGTGAGATCTTCGTTGAGGCCGAGGGCCGAGGCCAGAGTGCGCGCAATCTGGGTGACCTCCAGCGTGTGAGTCAGGCGATTGCGGAAGTGGTCTGAGATTTCCGGGGCGAAGACCTGCGTCTTGTTCTCCAGACGCCGGAAAGCGCGGGTGTGGATGACGCGGTCGCGATCCCGCTGAAAGGCGCCGCGGTAGGGATGTGCGGGTTCCGGATACCTGCGGCCTCGCGACGATTCAACCGGAAACCGGAGGCTGGAGAGCATGTCGTAAGTGAACGGGCGAGGCCGTTCCGGCGGCGTTACTTCGAAAGATCGCTCAGGGCCGCGGCGGCGACGGTGGCGACGTCACCCTTCGAATCGGCGATCGGCTGCAGCATCTTGCGCGCTTCAGCGGGCCTCGATTGTGCGATGGCCTTCGCGTAGGCGATAGTGGCCTGTTCTTCGGAAACCAGGTCGGTGGGATGCGACATCAGATCCCGGAAAATCGGTTCGGCTTCCGCCATGCGGTTTTCGGCGACATCGAGCTGCGCGAGGGCAAGCCGCGCCAGACCGGCCCAGTTGGCGGGCGCGTGGTCGGCGACGTCCTGATAGCGACGACGGGCATCGTCCAGTTTGGTGCCTTCGGCGTCCATGGAAGCGAGATAGTATTCCGCGACGTAGGCTTCGGCAGAGCCGCCATTCTTACTGATCAGCTCGTTGAAGGCCTTCTTCACCGCGTCCTGCCGGGCTGCTTCGGTGGCGAAGCTCGGCGAACCGGGATTCGCGGCCGGGCCGACGGGAGCGCTGACGAGCTCGATGGCCTCACCGAGTTCGACGGCGCGCGCGGTCTGCTTCGAGTTGTAGAAGTAGTAGCCGCCTCCGACGATTGCGGCGAGCGCGAGAACTGCGCCGCCAATGCGGATAGCCTGCTGGCTGTGGGCTCCCAGATAATCAACCGAGTGCTCCACCTGAACGGCGAACTGATCCTGTTTGAGCAGGTCCTTACGAGACAGATTGCTGGACACGAAAACCTCTGATTTAATTGAAGCTTCATGTTAACACGGCTTCGCGGGACGGCCGGAGCTGGTCCGGCGGCCCGGCCGTTTAGCGCGCCGGGAATCTGATAAAATTCTAGAGTTCCCGGAAAGCACACAGAGGCGACGCGAAATGTTCAAAACAAAAAAGGACCTCCCCGTAGCGCAGCCTGAACTGGAAGCTTATTCCAGCGGTGAGGTCGCGCGCAGCGCCGGTGTGAGTCTCCGGCAGTTGCAGTGGTGGGATGAGCGCAATGTGGTGTCGCCCCGCCAGGAGGGACACAAGCGCGTTTACCTGCCGCAGGAGGTGGTGGAAGTTTCGGTGATCGCCGAACTTCGCCGCAAGGGTTTCTCGCTGCAAAAGATCCGGCGCGTGCTGCGGTTCCTGCAGAAGGAAATGGGCAAGAGGCTGAGCGACGCGGTGGCCAATGCGGGCGATGTTCACCTCATTACCGATGGCCGGAACATCTACCTCGAAGACCAGCCGGAGCGGATTATCGACGTTCTGAAGAACGCCAAACAGCCGATGTTCCTGGTTTGCGTCACCGATCAGTTGCGGCGTTTCCAGATGGCCAGCGGCCGCAAGCCGGTGAAGTCGGAAACCGGCGCACAGGCGGCGCGGGCCAAGGTCGGCTGATTCGCCGACGTAACGGATTAGCCGCCGTAACGATAGATATCGACTCCGAAGCAGCGCAGCCCGAAGTATCCTCTGGGCGCATTTTGACTGTCCGGTACCCGCGTCACCAGCGCGTCTTCCACGTAATCGCAGACTTCGAACTCTTCCGGCGTGCCTTTGCTGACCGCCACGGAAATCGTGTAGACGCCGGGAGCAAGAGCCGGCGTGACCCAGTGGAAATCGGCCTGTCCGGATTCGCCGGGCCCCATAGCGGGCAGCGGGTGGTTCTCGCGGGCGGTGTTGGTGCCGAACAGCGTTTCGCCCTTTTCGTTACGCACCAGGAATCCGGCCAGCAGGTCCGTCTCCGCACGGTTGGCGCAAAAACGAAGCCGAAGCGTCACGGGCCGCAGGGGTGCAAGTTCCCGCACCGGTGTGCCCGCGCCGTCCACCAGTTCGACGCCGGTCACGGTGGCCTCGCCGCCGCCGAACCGGTGATTTCCCGCAAAGGCCGCGACGGGTTCGAAAGGGGCCGCAACGGCCTGGCTTTCGGGCGGATGGCTGTGCGCCGCCGCTTCTCCCCGGAGCCGCGCGTTTTCGCGCCGCAGCGTGGATTCGAGGTACTGCGCCGTCACTTCGTCCGCTTCGCCGAGGAGACGCATTTCGCCATCCTGCAGCCACATGCAGCGTTCGCAGAGGGCCTTCACTTCGGAGGCTTCGTGCGAGACGAACAGGATCGTCGCCTTCTGCGCGCGCAGCTCATGGATGCGCCGCATGCAGCGCTGGCGAAAGGCGATGTCGCCCACGGAGAGCGCTTCGTCCACGATCAGAATTTCCGGATCGACATGCGCGGCGACGGCGAAGGCCAGACGGAGGACCATGCCGGTGGAGTAAGTCTTGATCGGCTGATCGATGAAGTCGCCGATGCCGGAGAAGCGATGGATGGTTTCAAAGCGCGCCTCGGTCTCCTGGCGGGAGAAGCCGAGAAGCGAGGCGTTCAGATAAACGTTGTCCCGTCCGCTGAACTCCGGTGAAAAGCCCGAGCCCAGTTCCAGCAGCGCCGAGAGCCGCCCGTGGATCGCCACGGTTCCCGAGGTTGGCCGGAGAATGCCGGCGATCACCTGCAGCAGCGTGCTCTTGCCGGAGCCGTTGGCGCCGACGATGCCGAATGCCTCGCCGCGACCGACCGTGAAGCTGATATCACGCAGCGCCCGGATGCCCCCGCCACTTCCGCCGCCGCTGAAGACCTGACGAAGCCGCGCGGTTTGCGAAGACGCCATCGGATACGTCTTGCAGAGATTGCGAACTTCTACCGCGGCCGTGGCAGCAGCGTCCGGGTTCACGGCATCTGCTTCCGCGCGGTCAGAATGATTCGGCGGAACGGATGTCCGCCGGGCCGCAGCAGACCGGAATGCCAGCCGGTCTCTTCCACCTGGACGAAGCCGAGTTTCAGGAAGAGCTCGGTGAGGCAACTCTTATTGGGCAGCCACCAGGAGATGTGGTCTTCGGCCGGATCGTCGCCGCCCACGTACACCATGGCCGGGGGTTCCTGCGGGCCTTCCGGCAGCATCTGGGCCAGCACGAGCGAACCCCTGCACAGAGGCGCCAGAGCGGCGAGCGCGCGAAGCGGGTAGAGAGTATGGACCAGAACGTCGCCAACGAAGATCAGGTCGAAATCGGTCTCGCCGAGCTTTTCGGGCGACAAATCGTAGATGGTGGAATAGCAGCGTTCGACTTTGGAGCCGAGGCGCTCGCGGCAGAACTGAAAAGGCCCGTCGAGCAGGCACTTGTACAGCTCACGCTCTTCGTCGCCACGGCGCAGGCCTTCCAGCTTGAGGCCGTCCGGGAAGATCATGCGCTCGATTTTGCGCAGCGAATTTTCCACGTCCTGGCCGGGGAAGCGGTCCAGATCGCGGAGGGAAGGCAGTTCGGCCGATATGACGCGGGCGCCGCGGCGTTCGAACTCGAAGGCGAAGAAGCCGGTGGCCGAGCCCACGTCGAGCACCTTCATGCCGCGCATGTCGGCGGGAAAATGGAAGTCCCCGAGGGTCTGGCGATAGTCGTAGAGGCCCGGTGTGACAAGGCCGCCGCCGAGGTCGATGGTGTGATACCAGTAATAACGATCGATGCCGCTGAGCCCCAGCTCGCGGGTGCGCGCGGCAAAGGCCTCGGTCTGGCGGACGAATTCTTCGGCGAGGGTGGTGGGTGTCACTTTGCCGCCTGCCCGCTCGCAGCTTTATTCGCGTCTTTATACGCGGCGCAGACGACGCGTTTGCCGCGCGCGTGCTGTTCGTAGGCGCCGGGGGGCGGGGTAATCATTTCCACCCGAGCGAATCCGGCCTGTTTCAGCATGTAGCGCAGCGCTTTGGGGGAGGGGCAGGTGGCCATGGGGCTGACGCCGGTCTCGCGAATGCCGGTATCGAACTCGGGCGTTTCGTCGATCACGGCGATGATTCCCGCGTACGGCCGCGTCCATTCCCGCGAGCCCCATTCGGCGAAACCATCCACTTCATCCACGACCTGGGTTTCGATGACGCACATTTCGCCCGTGACGGCCGCTACCTGGCGCAGGCAGCGCATGGGATCTTCCACGTGATAGAGGACGCCGAGAAAGAGCGTGAGGTCGAACGTCTGACCGGGGTGGCTGGCCGCGAGACCGGCCGCCAGCGATTCCACGCGTCCTTCGCGATATTCGATTCCGGCCACGCCCTGGGCATCGGCAACGAAGCGGGCGCGGCGCAGATTTTCCTCGCGCGCGTCGACGCCGACCACTCCGCGCACGCCCTTCCGCGCCATGGCGAGAGAATAGAAGCCTTCATGGCAGCCGATATCGAGGCAGCGAACTTCGGGCAGCCGCGCCCCGAAGTGCGCATCCACGGCGCTGTTGACCATGCGGAGCCGCGTTTCGAAGATATCCACCACGGCGGGCGGAAGCAGCGAGGTGGTTTCGAGGCCGCCGGCGAACTCGAAGCGGTAGAACCAGGGTGCGTGCGCGGCAATGCCCTGCTGAATCTGCTCGGCGGTCACCGTTTCCTCCACAGCCAGCTGTCGGGCCAGTAAGTAATGTTGTTGCGCAGGGTGCTGCGGTTGAAGAGCCACGCGGGCTGGCGCATCTCGAATTCGGGATGCTTTGCAGCAAATTCGAGTGCCGCCGAAGAGGGATTGTCGTCGGCCCAGGAGGGATCGCCGCCGGGCACGTCCGTCAGATCCCGCATGATGCCGTCCGCCGCCACGATGCACGAACCTGGGGTCACGAGCGGCGAATACGCTTCCAGTTCACCGGCCACATGCGCCTTCGTGTGATTGGAATCGAGCAGCACCATCACCGTTTCGCCGGGCCGCACGAGCTGGCGCACGGCTTCCACCGTGGCCGGCGCGATGGCGTCGCCCTCGATCATCTTAATGCGGTGCGAGAGCCGGTGCGAGGCGATCGCGGTCCGCGTGTCTTCCGGAATGTGCACGTCGACGCCGATAATCCGGCCCTTGCGCAGGGTCTCACAGATGGTGGCGTTGAACAGCAGCGAGCCGCCGCTGTAAATCCCGGTTTCGATAATGACGTCCGGCTGCAGCGCCACAATGACTTCCTGCAGCCGCACCAGGTCTTCGGGCAGCTGCAGAATGGGCCGACCGAACCAGGTGAAGGTGAAGTAGTAGTGGAGCGCCCAGCCGCACCGCACCCATTCGCGGCTCAGAAGCTCGAACGCTTCACGGCTGTAGAGCGGTATTTCGCGCGGCGCGGCGCCGCTGTCTTGTGTGGTCAGGATACCCGTGTCGGTATCGAAGCTGAACTTCATGAATTTGGCCGGATTCCGTATTATCTCAGCATTGCCGACGCTCCGGGCGCGCCGCACCGCGGCGGGCGGAGCCGCGCACAAAAAAGACCGCGTCCCGGGCGTGCCGGAACGCGGTCTTCAGAGCTCCTGTCGAAAAGCTATTGCGAGTGCAGCTTACTCTTTGGCTGCGGGAGCGGACACCGGCATCATGGCGCCGCGGTGGCAGGTGTAGCAGGTGACGTGTTCCTTGCTGTCGGCGAACGCCTTGTTGATGTTTTCCACCATGGCGAACATCATGCGCGCGGTGACCTTCATTTCCTTGGTGTCCACGGAGCGGTCCTCTTCATGGCAGTCCACGCACTTGGCGCCCAGTCCGACTTCGGCCGCTTTCATCCCGGCGCGATAGTTTTCCGCCGTCAGCACCTTGAGGTTCTTCGGGGGCGTTGCGGCCTTTTTGGGCGCGGCGGGCGCCTGTGCCAGCAGACTTGCCCCGAGCAGCAGACTTGCCGCGGAGATGGTGAGGACAGCGATGAGAGGGTTGCGCATGGGATGCAGTATAGCCGATTCCACACCAAATCAATATAAATGTTTAGTAAATGCAGCGGCTGACGCTGAGATCCATTCTCAGTAATTCCTATAGGGAATACGGTATACTCACAGTCAGACCTCGACTGACTTCACGGATCACTCGTTTTGGAAATACTTGCTGGATTCCTGATCGCCCTCGCCATCGGTATAACCGGAGTTGGCGCGGGCAGCATTACTGCACCGATTCTGATCCTCTTTTTCCATGAATCGGCGGCGGATGCCGTCACGACGGCGCTGGTTTTCGGCACGGTGGTGAAGCTGATCGCGACCCCCGTCTACCTCGCCCGCGGGCATGTCAACTTCTCTGTTTTGAAATACATGGCGCTCGGAGGGCTGCCGGCGACGCTGATCGGGAGCCTCGTTCTGATCCGGCTGCACGAAAAGGCGCTGACCTCGCCTGTGCTGCTGATTGTGGGCTGCATTGTACTCATCACGGCCGGCGCCACGCTTTGGCGCAGCCTGGCGAAGACGATCGCGCTGCGGCCGGCGATTCATCCGAAGTGGCTGGCGTGGATTGTGGCGCCGATCGGCTTCGAAGTCGGATTCTCGTCGGCCGGCGCGGGGGCGCTGGGCACGATTGTTCTGATGCGTTATACGGATCTTGCCCCGGCGGATCTGGTCGGCACCGACATCGCATTTGGGTTGCTGCTCTCGGTCTTCGCGGGCGGCGTTCATGCCAGCGTGACTGGTGTGCCGTGGCACACGCTGATCCGGCTGCTGATTGGCGGCGTGCCGGCGGTGTTGATCGGGACGCAGCTGATCCGCGTGGTATCGGCCCGCAAGATGCGGATTGCGTTGTGCTTCTGGCTGATTTACATCGGCGGACAGCTGGCGTGGCGGGGCGCGGCCGGGCTCATGGGAGCCTGATCCCGGGCGGGCTGCATACGCCCGGCCTTGCGGGTGCACCGAAAGCGCCACTATATTAGGGGCTGCGCGGAGCGACGTACGTCGTGACCCGCGCGCCAGGTGAAACCGGAGGCCGCTGTTGTGAGGACCGTCCCAATGTCGAACCGAAACTGGTGCGAGGCAGTGGTCGTGCTGGCGCTCTGCATCCTGCCGCCTGTTCTTCCGGCGCAGCAGCCGGGCCGGACTTATGGCCGCTCGAACGTGATCACGCAGCAGGGAATCGTTGCCACCAGTCAGGTGCTGGCGTCGCAGGCGGGCGTGCAGATCCTGGCCAAAGGAGGCTCGGCGGTGGATGCCGCCATCGCGGCCAACGCGGTGCTGGGGGTGACGGAGCCGCTGATGACCGGTCTCGGCGGCGATCTGTTCGTCACGTATTGGGATGCCAGGAGCGGTAAGCTCACGGGGCTGAACAGTTCCGGCTCGGCGCCGAAAGGGCTGACGCCCGGGTTCCTCGCCGGCAAGGGGATTGGGAACATGCCGGCGGCCGGTATCCACAGCGTGACCGTGCCTGGCGCGGTGCGCGGCTGGTGGGCGATGCACCAGCGTTTCGGCAGGCTGCCCTGGAAGGATTTGTTTCAGGCCGCCATCGCTTACGCCGAACAGGGTTACCCGGTACACGAGGGCATTCAGGAGATCTGGGCGTCGCCGTATACGGTGCGCGGGTTGCAGGCCAATGAGGAATCGTCGCGCGTGTTCCTGCCGGGCGGGAAGGCGCCGGCGGTGGGGCAGCTGATTCGCGACCCCGAAATGGGCCACGCGTTCCGGCTGATTGCCGAGCAGGGCCCCGACGCGTTCTATAAAGGCGAAATCGCCCAGGCGATCCTGAAGACCTCGCAGCATCTCGGGGGCACCATGACGGCCGAAGATCTGGCGGGTTTCGCGCCGGAGTTCGTGGAACCGATCTCCATCGACTATCGGGGCTGGCGCGTGTACGAACTTCCGCCCAACGGGCAGGGCGTGGCGGCGCTCGAGATGCTGAAGATCATGGGCACCCGCCCGCCTTCGGCGATGGGACCGTTCAGCCCCGCCGAGTGGCACTACCGCATTGAAGCGATGAAGCTGGCGTATTCGGACGTTCACCGTTACGTGGCCGATCCGCGGACCTACGCAGCGCCCGTGGCGGGCCTGCTGTCCGATAGTTATGCAAAAAAGCGCGCGGCGCTGATCAAACCGGAGCGAGCCAACTGCGGCGTTGCGGCGGGGGAGCCGGTGGGCAGCAACACGACTTACCTGACGGTTGTGGATAAGGACGGCAACATTGCCAGCTGGATACAGAGCGTGTATTCGTTCTTCGGCTCGAGGGTCACGACGGAAGGCATGGGCTTTGTGCTGCAGAACCGCGGGGCGGCATTCACTCTGGAACCGGGGCATCCCAACGTACTGGCTGGCGGCAAGCGTCCGTTCCACACCATTATTCCGGCGTACATGGAAAAGGGCGACGAGCATATCGGCTTCGGCATCATGGGCGGCGCGGTGCAGCCGTTGGCCCACGCGCAGTTCGTGTCGAACTACGTGGATTTTGGCATGAATCTGCAGGAGGCGCTCGAGGCACCGAGGTTTGCCAAAAGCAGCGCGGAAGGCTGCGATGTCGCCGTGGAACTGCGGGTTCCGGCGGCGACGGTGCGGAAGCTTTCCGAACAGGGCCACGTTGTGGAGGTGCTGCGCGAATATTCCGAATCGATGGGCCGCGGCCAGGCGATTCTGCACAATTCGAAGACCGGCACAAACTTCGCCGCTTCCGATCCGCGTGCCGACGGCGCCGCGCTGCCGGTCCCGATTGTTCCGTAAGACGACGCGAGCTGCTTTACCAAAGCCCGCGCACGACGATCGCGCCGTAGACCAGCGACAACGCCAGCATCTGCAGGCCCACCCGCGTCAGCGGCATTTGCAGCGATGCAGTGCTCCTTTGTCGCGCCAGTTCGGCACCGTAGCCCGATGCAGCCACGAGCAGTGCGGCACCGAGCCAGTAGCTGCCCGCCGCGGCGAGCGCAATTCCCGCCGCTCCAAGCAGCACGATGCAGAAGATCGCAGGCCTGCGGGAGTTTGAAGCGAGATTGCCTGTCCGCGCCGCCACACGCGCATCGAGCCGGGCGTGTACGGTGAAGATTCCGGCGGCGGATTGCGCAGCCGTGAGTCCCCAGAGCCGCCAGCACCAGGGCGGAATCGAGCCGGTCGCTGAGAGCGCGGCGACCAGCGAAGTAGAGGTGAGCACGACCGCGCTCGCCACCTGAAACGCTGTTCCGCGCTGCCGGTTCCGGACGTTCACCAGAATCGCCAGCCCCGAGAACGCAGCAGCCGCGCCGAAGAGCAGCAGATACAGTTGCCACGGTCCGGTTGCGAGGAGTGAAACGCCGCACGCCAGCATGACCGAAAGTTCAGCGGCGATCCAGCGCACCGCCAGCGCGGCTTCCGGATGGTGCTGCTTCCACACCCACCGCTGGCGCGCCAGCACCACCAGCGGATCCCTGGCCATGAAAACGCAGACGATGGCCGCCAGAGCCGCCGCCTCCTGCCAGCGAAGCGCGCGAGCGAGGATTGCCGCTGCGCAGAACGGCATCAGCAGCATGGCTGTGGCGCCGTGCTCATGCGGGAAGAACCCGGCGGGGCTCTGATTGGCGCCGGGCGTTGCAGTGGTCATGTCCGCCGTCCTGCTTTGACCTTAACGCAGCCGCGGCCCGGCCAGTTTGAGCTTCGGCTGCCGGCCGGTTCGTTCCATGCGTGCTCGCAGGCGCAGTTCGCGGCCCTGCAGCGAGCCGCTGTCTTCGATTTCGCGCGCGGCGCGCGTACATTCGAGCGCCATCGCGAGGTTCTTCTCGCGGCGCTCGTAGTGCATCGCGAGTTCCTCCCAGGCGCGGCCGCGGTACGCATTCGGCGACAGAGTCAGATCGATGAACGTGGCCACCGACGCCGCTTCCATCCCCAGCTTCTTTTCCAGCCGGCCGGTCTCATAAAGCGTGCGGAACAGGTGAACATCCGGCAGCCCGAGGTCCACCGCCCGCCGCATCATGCGGTGAGCCTCCTCCGCGCGGCCCGCCGCCAGCAGCCATCGCGCGAGGCCCAGCAGATCGGCTCCGTGCTGCAGACGCACGCCTTCCGGATCGCGGAACGCATTCGGAATCACGCCCGTGAGGCAGGCCAGCGAGAGGATGTCGATTGCGTTATGCACGAACACCGGCACGAGGCGCAGGGCGCGGCGCGTCCGCACGTATTCGAAGAAGCAGTACGGGATGAGTTCGCCCGGAATGTCTTCATCGCGTTCCACGCCCAGGATTTCGTTCTCCAGATTCACCAGCCGGCAGTTCTTCAGCCGCAGACTGAACAGACGCCGCGCGCCGTGCAGAAGATCGACGTGTTCGAGGCGCGTGAACGGCGTGCGCGCGCGGTTCATGGTGAAGCGTGTTTCGAGCAGCGGCGCGTCGTAGGTCCGCCCGTTGTAGGTGATCAGCACGTCGAAGCGGCTCAGGAATGCAGCGATTGCGCTCAGCATCGACGCTTCTTCGCTGTAGTCCCGCATGAAGAACTGGCGCACGCGAAACCCCTCTTCGCCGATCGATCCGATTCCCACCAGAAACGCATATGTGCCGGAGCCGCCCGCAAGGCCGGTCGTCTCGGTATCGAGAAACGCCCACTTTGTGGGATGAGAATCCCGCAGCGCGCCGCCCGAGAGCTGCTCCAGTTGATCCACGGGCAGCGCGATCAGGTCGGAGACGTCGAAACTGCCGTGCCGTTCATGCCGCGCGTAGAGCTTCTCGCATTCGAAGTGTTTGCCGTGCGCTGTTTCGACGACCTGCCCGGACAGCAGTTCCTCGATGAACACCGGCGCGGCGGACTTCGGTGGCGCGGCCGGCTCCGGCAGCCCTTCGTATTTGCGATCGATCGCCGCAACCGTTTTGCGCAAATGGGCGAGCTGTTCCCGAATATCCATCTTCGCCGTTCTTTCGCCCTGCCGATAAATCAACTATATCGTGTTCCGCCGCACATCGCCCTCTTCTGCGACATACTGGGAATTCTGCGCACCGCTCTCTTCTTTATCGGCATCTTCGCGCTGCTGCTTGCGGCGCACCTCTGCCATTCCGGCGTGCTGTGGGAAGGCGAAGATCTTCCGCTTGCGGCCGCCCTGCAGATGAAACACGGCGCGGTTCTCTATCGCGACGTGTGGTTCGACAAGCCGCCGCTGGTCCCCGTGTTTTACCTGCTCTGGGGCGCGGCCACCGGTCCGGCGCTGCGTATTGCAGGCGCGCTCTATTCGCTGCTCGCGTGCGTCCTCGCGTACCTGATTGCAACCACCGCGTGGACGCGGCGCGAAGGTTATGCCGCGGCGGCATTTCTCGCGTTCTTCCTCACCTTCGATACGCACTCTTCCGTGTTGCCCATTGCCGCCGATCTGCTGCTGCTGGTTCCGCATCTGGCTGCGATTTTGTTCGCTTTGCGGAAGCAGCCCTTGTGGAGCGGAGCGGCTGCCGGCGTCGGCTTCCTGATCAACACGAAGAGCGTGTTCGTGCTCGCTGCCTGTGCGGTGTTCGCGTGGCCCGCCCTGCCGCTGCTGGCAGTCGGATTCGCCGCTCCTCTCGCGCTCGCCGCCGCGTGGCTGGGCGCAGCGGGAGCCATGCCGGCTTACATCGATCAGGTGTGGCGCTGGTCTTCGGCTTACGCCGCCAGTCCCGTGGTGGCCGATCCGGTGCGCAACGGGCTCCTGCGCACGGTGAACTGGCTCGGCTTCCACGCCGCGCTCGTCATTGGAGCCGCACTGCTATGGACGCGTCGCGAGGGCCGCAAGTACCTGCTCTGGATTGCGATCTGCTATCCCGGCGTGGTGCTCGGCTGGCGCTTTTTTCCGCGCTACTTCTTTCTGATTCTTCCGGCGCTCACGATCGGCGCGGCCCGCGGAGTTACGGTTGCGCGCAGCCGCGTCGTCAATGCCCTCGTGCTGCTTGCGCTCGCCGTTCCGCTGGTGCGTTTCGGGCCGCGTTACGTTACGCTTGCGGCCGACCTGCTGCATCACCGGGAATCCAACTGGTCCGACGTCGCGCTCGATCAGGACAGCCGCGCCGCCGCACGGCTGGCGCTCGCCTCCGCCAGTCCGGACTCCACGTTGTACGTGTGGGGCTACCGGCCCGATATCTTCGTCTACACGGGCCTCGCGCCGGCCAATCGCTACCTCGATTCGCAGGCACTCACCGGCGTGCCCGCCGACCGCCATCTCACGCAGTCCCAGGCGGTGACTACGGCCGGTACGCATGAAGCGCGACTCGAACTCGCCGCATCGAAGCCCGGAATTCTGATTGACGGTCTCAGCCTGTACAATCCGGCGCTCTCGATGGATCATTATGAAGAATTGCGCCCGTGGCTCACGCACTACCGCGAAGCCGGCCGCACAAAGGGAACGATCATTTATGTCCGAACGGACCATTAGGACGAACCACTGCTGATGCCACACCGAATCCTCGTCACCGGCGGCGCCGGCTACATCGGGTCCAACACGACGCTGCAGTTGCTCGATGCCGGCTATGAAGTGGTGGTGGCCGATAATTTGTCGCGCGGCCACGAGGCCGCGGTTCCGCCGGGCCTGCTCCGCGTGGTGGATATGCATGACACCGAGCGGCTGTTCAACATTCTGCAGGCGGAACAGATTGACGCCGTGATCCACTTCGCCGCTTACATTGCGGTGGGCGAATCGATGAAGCTGCCGGAGGTGTACTTTTACAACAACGTCGCCGGTTCGCTCTCGCTCATTCGTGCGATGCTGCGCGCCGATGTGAAGAAGATCGTCTTCTCTTCCACTGCCGCCGCGTATGGCATGCCGAGCCGCTCGCCGATTCCCGAGTCCGAGCCCTCCGCGCCGATCAATGCGTACGGCGAGTCCAAGGTCATGGTGGAAAGGCTGCTCGACTGGTTCGATCAGCTTCACCAGCTCCGCTCGGTGCGCCTGCGCTACTTCAACGCTTCGGGCGCCGACCCGGCGTGCCGCGCCGGCGAAGACCACGAACCGGAAACGCACCTCATCCCGCTGCTGTTCCGCGCCATCGAGACCGGCCAGCCGGTTACGCTGTTTGGCGACGACTACCCGACGCCGGACGGCACGTGCATCCGCGACTACATCCACGTCACCGATCTGGCGCAGGCGCACATTTCCGCGCTGGAATCGCTCTTCGCCGGGGGACCGTCGGCGACCTACAACGTAGGCACGGGCGCCGGTTATTCGGTCCGCGAGGTTCTGGATGCCGTGGAAGCCGTGACGGGCCGCAAGGTTCCGCACGTGATCGGTCCCCGGCGTGAGGGGGATCCGCCCGCGCTGGTGGCAGATTCCACGCGGCTCCGCACCGAACTCGGCTGGGCGCCGCGCCATTCGGATCTGAAGACGATCATGGCCACGGCGTGGGCCTGGGCACAGCGCGCGCACAAGTAGACGCGTCCAAAAATAAAAAGGGCCGGGATGCCATGTACTGGCCCCGGCCCTCTTTATTTTAGGGTTTCCGCTTAGAAGGTAATCTTCGCGGCAAGCTGCAGGATTCTGGGATCGCTCACGCTGGTGACCGCCATGAAGTTCGAGGTCGGCGTGAAGATTCCGTTCGAGAATGTGTACTTGTTGGTCACGATGCCGGAGAAGTTCGCCCGGTTCGTGATGTTGAACGCTTCGGCGATCAGCCGGAGCCGCACTTTCTCGTTCATCAGCGGGATGTCCCGCGTCAGCCGGAAATCGGCCGTCGCGAAGGCAGGTCCGCGCAGTGTGTTGCGGCCGACACCGGGAACGCGATCATTGCCGGTATTTGCATCCGCATTCGGGTCGCCACTCACTGTGGCGTTATACGGGCGGCCCGACAAAGCGTAGGCGATTCCACTGAGTTCCCAGTTGCTCAGGAGAGCCTTCATGACGCTGTTCTGGATGTTCTTCGCGTAGTTCAGATCCCAGATGCCCGAGAAGACGAACTTGTGGCGGATATCGGCATCGCCGGGTCCGCGATCGTTGTTCGGCTGCAGGGTGTCCTGCGCGACCTTGGCATCGTCGCCCGCGTTGCCCGACACCACCGAGGTGTTGTCCGGCCGGGAATCGATGACCTTCGAGTAGGTGTACGACGTCAGCACCTGGAAGTTATTGGCGAAGCGGCGGGAGTACTGGATGAAGCCGCCGTCATAGACGGAGTCGGCTCCGCTCTCAAACAGCGAGATGCGGCCGAAGGCCGGGTTCGGACGCTGAATGCCCGGCGTGGAACCGTTGTGGCGCAGATAGAGGATCGGCGATCCGGTGGCTGCCGTGCAGGGCGCTGAGGTCGGGCAGACGTAGCCGGTGGCGACAGACTCCGGATACAGGTTGATGTCACGCGTCCGCGTGAGGTGGGTGCCGATCACGCCGAGGTAGCCGATGGTCAGGCTGGAATTGCGGTCGATCTTCATTTCCGTCTGCAGGCTGATCTGCTGCGTGCGTCCGGTCTTGAAGTTCGGCGCCATGACGTTGATGTCCGGCGGGGCGGCAGGGCCGGGGGCGGAGGTCAGAATCGCCGGGTACTTCGGCAGATTCGACGTCAGCGTGTAGGTCAGCACGTCGATCCCGTTCTGCAGGATCGCGGTCGAGAGGAGCAGACCGGCCGTGCGTTCGTAATAGATGCCGTAGCCGCCGCGGACCACGAGTTTGTCGCTGTTCATCGGGCGCCAGGCAAAGCCGACGCGGGGTCCGATATTTTTCGGATCCGTGGGGATCTTGTTGGTGTTCAGGCCGGCGGCAAGCAGACCGGCGTTGGTGTTTTCCGTGGTCGGCTGACGATACGCGAAGTAGTCGTAGCGGATCCCGTAGTTCAGGGTGAAGTTTTCGGTGACGCGCCAGGAGTCCTGCGCGAAGAACGCCCATTCGTTGACGTCGGGATGGGAGGTCGGAGCCAGCGTCGAGTTGCCGCTGAAGCCCTGCACGAATTTGGACGGATTGCTGTTGATGAAATCCGTGTAGGAGTTGAAGGTGTAAGCTCCGGCGAAGTTGCCCGGGAAGTAGTTATCCACGCGGGCGAAGTTGAAGTCGACGCCAACCTTCATGGTGTGGCGGCCCTTCACAACGCTCAGGTTGGAGGTCGGCTGATAGGCCTTCGTGTTGGTATAGCGCGGGCTGAAGTTGTTCTGCCCGAAGCTGATGCCGTTCAGGATGTTGACTTCCGGTCCGGAACCATTGGCGAAGCCCGGTTCGTTGTCCTTTACGAAGTTGAAGCGGCTTTCCCAAACCTTGTTGGAACCGATGGTCCGCGTGTACACGGCGGCGATGGTGTCCGTGTTCACCTGATTGTCGCCGGTGTGCTGCTGGGCGCTGGAGGAGCCGCTGTTTTCGGCGTTGACGCCGGTGTAGCGGCTGAGGTTGTAACGAACGCTCAGGCGGTCGCGGTCGGTCAGATTGAGATCGACCTTTGCCAGTGCGACCTTATTTTCCAGACCGAGCGAGTAGGGAGTCAGATACTGCTGGAACGTGGGCAGCTGAGCCGCGGTGGGCAGGCTGTTCGGAGTCAGGACCTGGGTCGAATTGTTCTTCTGCTGGTCGTAGTTCAGGAAGAAGAATGCTTTATCCTTCTTCACGGGGCCGCCGAAGCTGCCGCCGAACTGGTTGTAGTGATACGGGTTCTTCGGCGCTCCGATACGGTTGTTGATAAACGTATTGGCGTTCAGACCCTTGTCACGGAAGAATTCGAAGGCCGAGCCGTGGAACTGATTGGTACCGCTCTTGGTGATCATATTGATCACGCCGCCGGACGCGCGTCCGACTTCGGCCGGGAACGAGTTGGCGTTCACCTGGAATTCCTGCACCGCATCCTGGCTGAATGCATAGGGACGGAAGCCGGTGCGGCCCGTCGCCTGGGCGTAGAAAAGATTATTCGAATCCGCGCCGTCCACCAGCAGCGAGTTGGCCGGGCCACGCTGGCCGCCGAACGTCAGGTCGCCGCCACGCGTCGGGTCTTTCACGACTCCCGGCGTCAGCGCGGTGAAGTCGATAAAGTTGCGGCCGTTGACGGGCAGTTCCGCCACCGAACGCGCATCCACGGACGTGCTCGTTGAAGCGCGCGTGGAATCTACCACCGGTGCTTCGGCAGTCACGTCGACGGTTTCCGAAGTTGCACCGATCTGCATCCGGAAATCGAGGGTCAGCGAAGAGCCGACGTTCAGCTCGATATTCTTTGCGCTTTCCGATTTGAAGCCCTTGGCTTCCACGGTTACGTCGTAGGCGCCGACGGGAACCTTAATGGAGTAAAGGCCGGCGGTGCTGCTGCTTACGGACTGGGCCAGGCCCGTCCCGCTGTTTTTTACGCTGACCTTTGCGCCCGCGATAACCGCGCCGCTCGGGTCGGACACTGTGCCATTCACGCTGGCTCCGCCAACTTCAGTCTGGCCCCAAAGCGGCGTCATGGCCGCGAAGCATAAACAAAACATCAAGAGATGTTTGGGTTGTCTCATATGCCTGTAATAATACCGGAATAGCGCCATTTTCCAATGACGATTTCTTAAACATTGCCTTACAGCGGTGCCGCAATGGATGGAACGAACGGGTTTGGGGCGGGCGCAGCGCGGGACAAGCGGCCCGGGATTGGGGCGCCTACGCTGCCGGCGCGAAGAGTTCCACGGCGTGGCCGTCGATCGCGGCCATGGCGCCCGATCGCGCTCCGGGGACGCGCACGTAGGCCAGGCCGAACACCACGCCGTCCACCATTGCCGCCGAGGTGACTTCTCCGGCGGGTTGCCCTTCCACCAGCAGCTTCGTGCCGGGCGCGGGGGCGGCTGGCGCTTCGAGCCGGAAGCCCATCAGCATTTTGTTGACGTGCCCGCGCGAGCGAACGCGTTCCACAATTTCCTGCCCCAGGTAGCAACCCTTCTGGAAGTGCAGCGCGTGGATCTGCTGCGTCTCCTGCGGAATATTGCTGTCGGTGATGTCGCAGCCGTACTGCGGAACGTAGTTTTCGAGGCGCACCAGTTCGGCGTCCGCGGGCGTGGCCGCAATGGCGCCGGCATTTTCCAGCAGCAGGATGGCTTCATCCTTGCGGACGGCCGGTCCGTAAATACGCAGACCGTGCGGGCCGGTGGCTGTGCAGGCGGCAGCGGTGAAATCGCCCCAGCGGGTGTGGGAGTAGCGGTGATGTGGAACGGCGAGGCCGGCGTGGGCGGCCACCTCGGCGGCCTTGGGACCTTCGAGCCCGAGGCAGAAGGTCTGCGCGGTGACGTCTTCCGGGGTGACGTCATCGGCGATGATGTAGCGGTCGATGTGCTGGAAGATGAACTCGCGGGTCGCGGCTTCGGTGTCGAGCAGAAAATGATCTTCGAAGCAGAGGATGACTGCGTCGGCGAGGATGCGGCCCTGGGCGTTGAGAAAAAACGCATAGAGGCCGTCGGACGGCTTCATCTGCTGGACGTGGTTGGTGGTCAGCGCGTGGAGCAGGCGGGCGCGGTCGTCGCCGGTGATGCGGATGCGGCCGCGGGCGGAGAGGTCGAGCAGCGCTGCGCCGTCGGTGAGAGCGTCGTAACCGGGTGTCATCATTACTAATCATGATCCATGAGATTTTGCCGGTGGGGATGCTGGGTTGCAACTGTTCGGTGATTGGCGATGAGGTGAGCCACGAAGCGCTGGTGATCGATCCGGGAGACGACATCGGCGAGATCGTTTCGATCCTCGAACGGCATCACCTCAAGGTCAAGATGATTGTGATTACGCACGCCCACATCGACCATATTGGCGGCGCGGCGAAACTGCGTAAACTGACCGGCGCTCCCGTCTATATGCACGAGGCCGATAAGATGCTGAGCGACCGGCTGGATATGCAGGCGGCCTGGCTCGGCATGGAAACGCCGGAAGATCCCGGCATCGATGTAGCGGCGCAGGAGGGCGACATTCTGCGCGCGGGTTCGCTGGAGGCCCAGGTGCTGCATACGCCGGGCCATACGCCGGGAAGTATTTCGCTGTATATGCCGGCCGAAAGCCTGGTGCTGGCCGGCGATACGCTGTTCCAGGGAAGCGTGGGGCGGACCGACTTGCCGGGGGGCGATGCGGCGCAGATTGCGCGGTCCATACGCGGCAAGCTGTACACGCTGCCGGAGAACACGGTGGTGGTGCCGGGGCACGGCGAAAATACGTCGATCGGCGAAGAGCGGCGGTCGAATCCGTTCGTTCGTCCGTGAGAGGCGCCCGGCCTGAGTCACGCCCGGCGCTACGCCTTTTTCAGCTCCGTCATGACGTCTGAGATGAGTTCCTTGGCGTCGTTAATGGACTTCAGGATGATCTGAATGTCCATGGCCGGTTTGCCCGGTTGGCGGGCGCTCTGGCAATAGACGCCGTGCTGGCCGACGAGGATGAGGGCGTCGGTGAGGACGTCGAGCGTCACGGCGAGCCGGCCCCGCGCCGGGCCCATCATGAATTCGTGCTTTTCCAGTTCCTCACGGCGCTCGTCGCGGACGCTCATGGGTTCAGTGTAGCGGCACGGCACATCGTCGCTAAATGTGCGCGCGCTGTAAAGGTTTCGCGGCCCTCCACCGATCAATCCGGGGCGAGGACAACGAAAAATGCTTATTGCGCGAAGCACTTTGGCGTTCTGGACGTTGGCGCTGTGGTTCGCCGTGTGTCCGGCCGCCCGCGCCAATAGCGATACGCCCCGTATGCCGCTGAGTTTTGCGGAAAACCGCGGCCAGGCGGCCCGGGAAGTTCGCTATGTCGGCACCGGGCCTCGATTCAAGGTCTGGTTCGAAAACGGCGGAACGATTCTGCAGCAGGGCGAAGCCGCCATGCGAACCAGCTTTGTGGGCGGCGCGGTGCCGGTGATGGTGGCGGAAGAGCCGCTCGGCGCACAGGCCAATTATCTGCGTGGCCGCGACGCGAAGCACTGGCAGACGGGAGTGCCGCTCTATGCCGCGATTCGCTACAAGGGAGTCTGGCCCGGCGTGGAAATCCGCTACCGCGCCGGGCAGGACGGCATGAAGGCGGACTACTTTGTTGCGCCGGGCGCGGCGACGGACTGCATCCGCCTGCGCTTCGACGGCCGTACCGAAATTGCCGCCGACGGCTCGCTGCGGGTTCACGGGGCCGGCGGCGAGCTGGTGGAAGAAAAACCAGTCGTTTACCAGGAGATCGACGGCGCCCGCCAGGATGTCGACGGCGCGTTCGAACGTTTTGCCGACGGGTCGATCGGCTTCCGGGTGGGCCGGCGCGACAACTCGCGCGAACTGGTGATCGATCCGGTATTTCTATTCAGCGGATACTTTGGCGGCAGCTCGCAGGATTCGGTTAATGCGGTCGCCGTGGACGCCAGCCGCAATATCGTGGTGGCCGGCTATACCAGTTCCACCGATTTGCCCACTACCGGCACGGTGCATCCGGCGGCCGGAGGAGGCGTGGATGCCTTTGTCGCCGGCTTCACATCCGCCGGACAGCTTCGCTATTGCACGTATCTGGGCGGGTCGGCCGACGATCGCGCATTCGCCCTCGCGCTGGACAGTTCGCAGAACGTCTACATCACGGGACAGACATCTTCCATCAATTTCCCGCTGGCGGGTCCGGTACAGAACAGACTCAGCGGATCGCGCGACGCGTTTGTGGCCAAGCTCAGTGCGAGCGGCACCACGCTGATCTACAGCACCTATTTGGGCGGCGGCGGTGTGGACGTCGGCAATGCGATCGCAGTGGATTCGGCGGGAGAGGCGGTCGTCTTTGCGGATACGACGTCGACATCTCTTGCGGTTACAGCGGGCGCATTTCAAGTGACGCCGGGCGGAGGTCAGGACACGTTCGTCGCCAAGCTGACGGCGGCCGGGAACGGGTTCCGGTTCCTGACGTTTCTCGGCGGCAGCGATGTGGAACATTCGGCCGCCGTGAAGATCGACAACACAGGCGCGATCGTTCTCGGCGGGTACACATGGTCGACCAATTTTCCGGTTGTCGCTGCGTGGCAGTCCCACTCCGGCGGCGGCCAGGACGGCTTCGTGACAAAGCTGTCATCGAACGGCGCCAGCCTTCTTTTCAGCACTTATTTAGGCGGGTCCGGGGGCTCGGTCGGCCTGCCGGAAGAAGTGAATGCGCTGGCGATCGACCTGCTGGGGAATGTCATCGTCGGCGGCACAACCAGCTCGGCGAACTTTCCGGTGACGGCCGGCGCGTTCCAGACGACGATGGGCGGGCAGACCGATGGCTTCCTGACGCGCTTCAACAGCACGGGTACGCTGCTGAACTCCACGTTCCTCGGCGGCGCGCTGACCGATTACATCAATGCCGTGGCGCTGGATTTCCACGGTGATGTGTATGTAACGGGAGGCACATCTTCGCTGGATTTTCCCGTCGTCCGCTCGCTTCAGCCAGCCACTGCCGGCTACATCGACGCGTTTGTGACGAAGCTGACGCCCACGTTTTCCTCGCTTGTCTGGAGCACCTATCTCGGCGGCAGCCGCAGCGAGGCCGGCCAGGCGATCGCCGTGGATCCATTTACGAATGTTGTGGTGGCGGGCCAGACCAGTTCGCTGGATTTCCGCGTCACGGGAACCAGTTCCCTGAACAGCGCGCTGCCTTCGACGGTGTCCGGGTTCGTCACCAAATTGACCACGAGCTGGAATATGCTGATTGCCTGGCCCGTCGCCGGAACGCTGCTGTTCCTCAACGACGGCGACCACGGCAAAAGCTCTACCTACAGCACGTTTTTTGGCAACTCCACGGACATTGCCGTTGCCGGCGACTGGGACGGCACCGGAGTCACCCGCATCGGCGTGTTCCGCAACGGGACCTGGTATCTGGATATACAGAACAAAGGACGTTTCGACAGTTCCAACAAGATTGTCAATTTCGGACAGGCGGGTGACATTCCGGTGGTGGGCGACTGGCTGGGCACGGGCCGCCTCGCCCTCGGACTGTTTCGCAACGGAACCTTCATTCTGGATCTCAGCGGCCATCTCACGGGCGTGCCAACCGGTCAAAGCGATGCGACCTTTTCGTTCGGTCAGGGCGGCGATCTGCCGGTGGTGGCGGACTGGAATGGCTCCGGCACCACGAAGGTCGGCGTGTTCCGCAACGGTCTGTGGCTGGTGGATTATCTCGGCAACCGGACCTACAGCGCGGCCCACGCCTTCAACTACGGCCAGGCGGGCGACATTCCGATTACCGGCGACTGGGACGGCTCCGGCCTTGCGAGGATCGGCGTCTATCGCGCGGGCGTGTGGATCATGGATTACGACGGGGACTATACGCTCACCATCCCCTACCTCAACGAACTGGTGTTCGCCTTCGGCACCGCTACGTCCGAGCCGATCATTGCCCGATCTCCGAATTAGAGTGCCGAACCTTCGCCGTTCCCGCTTGCCGATCACAAGAGGCGAGAATATTTTCGAGCTCGCGTAAGTCGCTGATTACACAGCATGCTCTGCCACCGGCCTGGCAGCCGACGGCGCGGGTTTCTTCGGCTCCGATGACAAAATCGGGGCGGAAGGAACCAGACGCTTGCCCGAACGCATCAACAAATTTCAGCCGGACCGCACGGTCTACCTGCGCGGCTTCAACTCTTTTGCCGCCGCCGCTTCCGTACATTCCGCCTCGCCCAACGGCTTCACCGTCAGCGGAACCTTTCGCGATCCGGCCGATTTTGCTGCTGCCGTGCTTTACGACGCCGACAACTACTACGAACATCCGTTGATCCGGTATCTCCCCGATTTCAACCTCGCCGGACTCACGCTCAGCTTCAACCTCAACTACTCGGCCGGCCTGCAGCCCATCGATTCGCCGAAATACAACTGGATCGACTGGGCCACGCTGGACTGCATCCGCGAAGACGGCACCACCGCGCAGATCCGCCTCTGGGACCACGCCACGCTCTCCGGCAATTCTTTCCCCGCGGCCTCGGCGTCGTTCCACGTCGTCAACGGCGGCGTGCAGCCGGGCGATCAGGTCAGCGTCTGGTATCAGGACCTGGCCTTCGCGTACACGGTTCCCGGCGGCCGGGGCAGCTCGGCCGCCTACTTCTGGCAGGATGCGGGGACCACGGCGAGCATATCGGTCGGTTCGGCCACCTATACCTACGCCGTCACCACAACGGGTGGCGAGGATGGCGCAACCATCGCTGCTGGCGTCGCCGCGGCCGCGGCTGGCGACCCGCAGGTCTCTTTCACCGCGACGGGCAGCTCCGTCAGTTTCGCGCCGAAGGTCAACACGGGCGACACCGTCAACGTCTCCGGCTACAACCTGTGGCTGGTAACCGATGCGCCGGAGCAATTCATTGCCGCCGATCTCGCCGCCCAGATCAACGGCGCCAACTGGATCGCAGCGAACACTCCGCACGGGTTGCTGGCCTCGGCCACCGGAGCGCAGGTCGCCGTTACCGCCGCCCGCTACGGCACAGTCAACGTCAGCGGGACCGCTGTCAGCTGGGTTTCGGGAACTCGTTTTACCGGAATTACCCCCGGTTCCTCGTTCCGGATCGGCGGGGCAGAGTACACCGTCGCTTCGGTGAGTTCGCCGACCTCATTAACCCTGACGGCGTCCGCGCCTTCTGTGACGGGCGCCGCCTATCTCGCACCGCGCGGCGGCTACGACGGCAACATGATCCGCCTGTACACGCTCGCGGCCACGTCCACGCTCACGCTCGACCAGTCGGCAATTCAGCTCACCGGCGGCAGCTCCGCCGTCTCCTGGAACTGCACGCTCGACTTCACCGCGCTCGGCATCGATCGGCTTCGCCAGTGCTGGCTCACTTTCGCGCCGGCGCTGACCTACGCCGCTGCCTTTACGCCGGTGGAGTGGCAGGCCACTTTTTCGAACTGGCAACTTACGGGGGATGGCTCGGTCGCCGCGCTGCAGGTCGCCGGGCCCGGCAGCGTCCGCATCGAACAAAACGATTCGGCCTGCACATACACCGGCTCCTGGAGCGAGGAATCCGGCTTCTACTCGCAATATTTTGCCAGAGCCACCAGCGACTCGGCCGCGACGCTCACCGTTTCGTATGCGTGCCAGTTCACCCACAATCTCTACATCGGGACGTCGCTCTACACCGACCGCGCCGTTGCCGGTGTCAGCCTCGATGGCGACGCCGTCACGTCGCTCAACTGCGTTCTCAACACGAGCAGCGCCGTCGTCACCCGCAGACTGCTTCGCTCCGGCGTTGCGCCCGGCCGCCATACCGTGACGTTTACGATCCAGCACGCCGGCGTCTTCTATTTCGACTTTCTCGAAGCCGCGGTGCTCTCCGACGTTCCCGACGCCCTCAATCCGCGCACCAATATTTCACCGGCGCTCGACTTCGACACCAACCACAGCTACCAGCTCACGCCGGCCCGAATCCACTGGATCTTCGAGAAGCTGGGCTACGCGGGGCCGATGAACGAATACCTCGGTGTCTTCTGGTGGAACGAACGGGTCGCGAGCGGGCGCTCTCTTTCACAGGCGCAGGTCTCATTTTCGGGAACGTTCGCGGCCGGCGATTCCATCGTCCTGACGCTCAACGGCGCCACACTGCGTAAGTCGGTCCTTGCGGGCGACACGCTGCAGACCATTGCCAGCCACTTTGCCGGCTACATCAACGGCGCATTTGTGGGAGCATGGGCGTCGGCCTCCGGAGCCGTTCTCACCATCAACTCGCGCTCGGCCGGGCCCGACTGGGATCTCTCCGTGGCTGTAAGCAAGACTTCCGAAGCCGGCGTCGCAACCGTTTCGCAGGAGCCGCAGCCCGGCACCGCGCCCGCGTGGATCATCGACGCGTCCGTGACTCCTCCGCTCAACCGCGCCGCCCGCGACTGGCACGCGGACTTCTACGCCGTGGCCGCGGCGCTCGGACGCACGGTCACCACGGCTTGTTCGATGGAGCTGGTCAATCCGCCCGCCGGCTTCGCCGCCCTTTTCCCCGATGCCGCGCGCACTCCGGTAGCCACCGCGACCGGTTTCGCGTCGCTGATTTCGCAGCAGTGCGCCGTGGGGGCGTCGGCGGTGCTGGCGTTTCAAAAGCAGGTCTACCGTACTATCGCGCAGTTGCAGTCCGCCGCCGGACTCACGCCGTTCGTGCAGTACGGCGAATTTCTCTGGTGGTACGACGCAGGCCCCGGCGGCATGGCCTTTTACGACGACGAAACCAAAGCGGCGGCGCAGGCTGCTCTGGGCCGCGCGCTGCACGTCTTTACGACTCCGAACGATGACCCGTCCGTCAACGGCGGCGCAGATGCGGCATTTCTCCGCAACCGGCTGCGCGACCACGTGGCGGCGCTGATCGCCGATCTGCGGTCGGCGTACCCCGCGGCCCGGTGCGAAGTTCTCTGGCCGTATGACGTCAATTATCCGACTCCCGTCGGCAGCCCCTCGGTGGGCGGACAACTCAACCGCGCCATCAATCTGCCGGTGGAGTGGCAGTCGCCCGCAACGGCCGGCTTCGAGACGATTAAGGTGGAGGCCCTGGCATTCGCCGCCACGCTGCGGGACCTGAATCTTTCCCGCCAGGCCATCGGCCTGTTTCAGGGTTTCGGCTGGCCGCTCGCCGCCGTGCGCTATCTGGTTCCGGTCTTCGGAATCGCTACGCCGTGGCTGCGGGAACTCAACATGGTCCGGGCCGCCGGAATCCCGGTTGCCAACCTCTGGGCATTCGACCATATCTGTCTCTACAACCTCGAAGTCCCGGAACGGCAGCGGCAGCGCCGGTCATGGATGAAGATCGGATGACAGGTTGCCCGCAAAGCGGCCCGGAACATCCGCCGGTGGAAAGACGGGTTAACCCACGTTATCGTCCCGATCACCCTATAATCAGAGAGGTGCTGAATCTCCTCGAAGAGATCCAGTTTCGCGACCCTGTGCGAGCGCGACCGGAGCTCATCTACCTGGGAAAACTCCCTCCGCCCGCCGTTCGAACGGTGGCGGCGCTGCTGCCGTCGCTGCCGAACCCGGACGATTCCATCCACTATCTGAACCGCCTTCTCGCCGAAGCCCCGGCCGGTGCGCGCGAGATTGCGTCCGACCCGACTGCGCTCCGCTACGCGCTGTCGATTTTTTCCTGGAGCCGCTTTCTTTCCGAAGCCGTGATCCAGTATCCGGGCTGGCTGCTGGAGATCGCCGGCGCGCGCGACCTGCACCGCGGCTTTCTTGCGGAAGATTACGAAGATCAGCTGGAGCGCGTGCTCACGCCGAACGCCGCCATTCGCGCTACCGAACTGGCCATGTTCCGCCGCAAACAGCTGCTGCGGATCGTGCTGCGCGATGCGCTTCGTTTTGCCGACCTGCCGGAGACCACCGAAGACATTTCGAACCTTGCCGACGCCATCCTGAACGTCACGTGGCGCAATGTTCGGGCCGAACTGGCGCGGGAAACCGGTGCGCCCGTGAATCCGGACGGCAGCGAGCCCGGCTTTTCCATCGTGGCGCTGGGCAAGCTGGGTGGCCGCGAACTGAACTACAGTTCCGATATCGATCTGATGTTCATCGCCGGCGGCGCCGATGCAGTCTGCCCGGGCAGCGGGCTAACGGCCAGGGAATTTTTCAAGACCGCGGCCAATCGCCTCACCGACATTCTTTCCACCTACACGGAAGGCGGCACCTGCTACCGGGTGGATCTGCGCCTTCGTCCGGATGGCCGACTGGGTGAGATCTGCCAGACCATTGAAGGCGCGAAACACTATTACGAGACCCGTGCCCGCGACTGGGAGCTGCAGATGCTCCTCAAGGCACGCGTGGCCGCCGGAGACCGCGGCCCGGGCCGTGAAGTGCTGGATTTCGCCGAACCGCTGATTTACCGCACCACCACCGACTTCCGCACCATCGAGGCCGTTTCCGAAACGCGCGAGCGCATCCACGAAAAGCACCGCTTCGAAAAACACCGGCGCGGCAAACCCGCGGGCGTCAACGTGAAGCTGGCGCGCGGCGGCATCCGCGACATCGAGTTTCTGGTGCAGTGCCTGCAGCGGCTGCACGGCGCGCGCGACAGCTGGGTGCGCCACGGCGGCACCCTGCTGGCTCTTTCGCGGCTGCGGGATAAAGAGCTGTTGTCGTCGCTGGAATACGCGCGGCTGGCTTCGGCTTATCAGTTTCTCCGCCACGTGGAGCACCGCCTGCAGTTCGATGAGGATCGTCAGACCCATACGCTGCCGCTCGATAAGGACGAACTGGATCTTCTGGCCCGCAAAATGCCGCTCGGTTCGCCCGTGCAGCCGAGCGCAGGGGCGCTGGAACGCGAGCTCGATCAGCATTTCGCCAGCGTTCGCGACCTCTATGACCGCGTGATTCACTCCCGCCTTGTGCCCGCCGGGCTGCAGGAGCCGGCAGCTGTAACGGCTCCCGAACCGGCTCCCGAGCCCGTGTCACGTCACGCCGAGCAGAGCCACGCGGAGCAAAGCCACACGGAGCAGAGTCACACGGCGCAAAGTCACGCAGCCCATCCTGGCGTGAATGAGGAAGCAGCTCCGGCGGTGTCCGATGCCGCGCGTCAGGTGGAAATTGTGCGGCCCGAGCGTGCCGAGTTTCCTTCCGCCAATCTGCGCCGCTATCTCGATCGTCGTGCACCTAACTTCTCCCACCTGCTTACGAGTGGCATCATCGAGCGCAGCCAGGAGAGCTTTGAGGCGTTTCTCGAAAAAATCGTGGCCGCGCCCGGCTGGCTGAACGCGCTCGAAGCGGAGCCCGAACTGGCCCGCTGCACGGCCGACGTCTTTGAACACAGCCAGTATTTTGCCGATCAGCTGACGCGCCACGTCGACCTGCTGGCCGAAGTCCGCGCCGCCTGCGGGCAGAAGCAGGGCCGCTACGGCTTCCATGCGCCGCGCGATCCCGACGGCCTCCGCCGCTTCTTCCGCGAGCAGATGGTGCGGATTCAGAGCGACAGCGTCTACCACCGGGTACCCGTATTCCGCACGCTGGAGCGCACCTCAGAGCTGGCCGAGTCCGTTATCGCCGCCGCTTACGAGATCGCCATTCAGGAGGCCTGTTACGCGCGGCAGGCGGAGTCTCCTTCGTGGGTGCCCGCCGGCCAGATGATGGTAATCGCGCTGGGCCGCCTCGGCATGATGGAGTTCGATCTTGCGTCGGATGCCGACCTCGTGTTCGTGATTCCGGATTCGGAAGCGCCGGAAACGCAGTTTTGGACCAGCGTGGCCGAGTACATGATCAGCGTGATCGGCGCGTACACCGGCGACGGCGTCGTCTTCACCATCGACACCCGCCTGCGCCCCAACGGCCGCGAAGGCGAACTGGTACAGACCGAGAGCGCCTACAAGGAATATTTCACCAGCCATGCCGAAGCGTGGGAAGGCATTTCCTACATGAAGGCGCGCGGTGTGGCCGGCGATCTGCAGCGGGCTACTGTCTTCCTCGACGAACTGCAGCAGCTCGACTGGCGGCGTTACGGACAAAACGGCCGTTCGCGCGCCGAACTGGCGCAGATGCGCGCGAAGCTGGAGCGCGAACAGGGCTCCCGCAATCCCCTCAAGGCCGGAATCGGCGGCTTCTACGATATCGATTTCGCGCTGATGTATCTGCGCCTGAAGGCCGCCGGCTTCTTTTTCAAAGTTCTCAACACACCGGAACGCATCGACATCATCGAAAAGATGGGGCATATTGAGCGGGACGACGCCGCCTTCCTGCGCGACGCCGCTACCTTCTACCGCGCCGTCGATCACGGTCTTCGCGTCGTGACAGGCCATGCCGAGGGCAACCTGCCGACTAATCGCGCGCAACTGGCCATTCTGACCGATCTGGTGCATCGCTGGACGCCGGAGAATCTGCATGACGCCCCGCTCGAAGCGGTGGCGCGCCGCATCCGCAAGCAGACCCGGGCGTTTTTCGAGTCGCTTTTCGGCAGCGCGCCGGGCAGGACGCTGTAAATAAAACACTCCGAATAATGCGGATTCGGCGTATGTTTCCCGCGCACCCGCCCCAGGCACGATAAAATAGCCCTTACGCATGGTTCGCGACGGAATTTATTACGCGCTCGGTTTCACGGTCGGCGCCGCGGTGGTTGCCTGGGTGGCAGGCCCGTGGACGGCGCTGCCGCTGTTCATCCTCGGCGCGTTCTGCGCCTGGTTCTTTCGCGATCCGGACCGCCTGATCCCGGCGGGCCCGGTAGCCGTTTCGCCCGCCGACGGCCGCGTGGTCGCGGTAGCCCCGGAACCCGGCGGCGTCACGCGGGTCAGCATCTTTCTCAATATCTTCGATGTCCATGTGAACCGCTCGCCGATTTCCGGCGTCATCACGGACGTGACCTACAAGCGAGGGAAGTTCCTGGTCGCCAGCCTCCCCGCTGCCTCCACGGAAAATGAAATGAACGTCATCACGGTGCAGGCAAAGGATGGCACGAAGGTCACGTTCAGCCAGATCGCGGGCCTGATTGCGCGCCGGATCGTCTGCACCAAGAAGGTCGGCGATGTGGTGGATGCGGGCGAGCGCGTCGGGCTCATCAAGTTCGGGTCGCGCGTCGACGTGCTGTTCGGTCCGGAGTGGCGAATCGAGGTCGGCCCCGGCAACCGCGTGGTCGCCGGCACCACGGTTCTGGCCCGCCGAGGTGGTGAAGTGGAATTGCCGATGACTCTCGTCGCAGGTATAAAGGAGCCCGCCCTTTGTCAGACGTAAAGCCGGATGATACGCGGAAACGTCCGCCGCGCGCCGCCTATGCGCTGCCCACGCTGTTTACCGCGGGCAATATTTTTCTCGGATACCTTTCGATCGTTCGTTCCATTGCCGCGGTGACGGCCTACCCGTCGAACCAGGCGCTGGCGGCGCAGAATTTTGAAGTGGCCGCGAAGACCATCGGGCTGGCCGTGGTGCTGGACGGCCTCGATGGCCGCATCGCCCGCATGACGAACACCACCAGCGATTTCGGCCGCGAACTGGATTCGCTGGCCGACGTGATCAGCTTCGGCATCGCGCCGGCGATTCTGGCGTATACCTGGGGCGTGCAGTTCGTGACCGGCTCGTTCGGCCCGGCGACGCTCGACCAGTTGCAGCGCGCCGGCACGCTGATCGCGTTTCTGTTTCTGGCCTGCGGCGCCGCGCGCCTCGCGCGCTTCAACGTGCAGAAGAACCCCCAGCCGAGAAATCCGGGGCGGCCGGACCGCAAGTATTTCGTCGGCCTCGCGATTCCGGCGGCAGCGGGTTTGCCGGCGGCGATCGTCTATGCCATGGAAGGCTATCCGCTGACCGGTTTTGTGCCCGCGGTGTTGTGGCTCGGCCTGCTGTCGCTCCTGTCATTCCTGATGGTGAGCACGTGGCGGTACTCCAGCTTCAAGGAGCTGAATCTGTTGCGTCCGCGTTCGCCGATCATGCTGGTCGCCATGTGCGCGGTGATCTACGCGATCTGGAACTGGTCGCAGACGGTCCTGCTGGTCGTGGCCGGAATCTACGTGGCCAGCGGCATCGCGACCCGGCTGGGCGGCCTCGCCCGCCGCTATTTCCGCCACACCCCGCGGCCGGACCCGGAGGCGCAGGTTGGCTGACACGATTTCACTGATTGGCGGCGAAACGCTGATGGGCCGCGAGGTCCGCGACGTCTTCGGCGAAACTTCCCTCGGCTCGCACCTGCGCCTTGTGGCGGCGGACGAAGAAGAGACCGGCACCCTGACCAGCATCGCGGGCGAGGCTGCTTTCCTCGCCAAACTTGCGCCGGACGCCGTGGAAGATGCGGCGGTCGTAATTCTGGCGGGCACGGCCGAGTCCTCGCGCGCGGCTGTGGACGCGGGCCCGTCCGGCGTCATCATCGATCTGACCGGAACGCTCGAAGACGATCCCGAAGCCCGCGTGCGCGCGCCGCTGGCGGAGGATCCGGATCAGGCGGTCGACCACACCGGTCCCCAGGTGGTTGCGCATCCGGCGGCGATTGCCGTGGCGTGCATTCTGCGGAAGCTGCAGCGGACGTGGCCGGTGCAGCGGGCGATTGTCGAAATCTTCCAGCCGGCCAGTGAACAGGGCCGCGACGCTATTGAAGAATTGCAGCAGCAGACGGTCAATCTGCTCTCCTTCGCGCCGCTGCCGAAGAAGATTTTCGATGCGCAGGCCGCCTACGCCATGCTGGCGGAATTCGGCCCCGAAGCGCGCACGAAGCTGAGCGAAGTGGAAGAGCGGATCGAGCGCCACCTCGCAACGCTGCTCGGCGGAAGCAGTCTGGAAGCGGATGAGGCGGTACCCATGCCGTCCATGCGCCTGATCCACGCGCCGGTTTTCCACGGCTACAGCTTTTCGTTCTGGGTGGAGTTTGAAGACGCGCCCTCGGCCGCCGATATTGAAGACGTTTTCCGTGACTCGCCCTTCGACCTGCGCTCCGCTGAACTGGAACCGCCGAACAACGTCGGCGTGGCCGGGCTGAGTGGCATTTCCGTGGGCGCCATTTCGTCGGACCGGAACAACGGCAACGCCGTGTGGATCTGGGCCGCAATCGATAACCTCCGTCTGGTGGCCGAAAACGCCGCCGCCATTGCGCAGGAGGTGCTGTGAGACGGTTTCCGGCCATTCCGGCGCTGATCTTCACAGCTCAGATCTTCGCAGTTCTGACTTCCGCCGGTTGCGGTTATCACGTCGCCGGCGCGGCCGGCATCCTCCCGAAGGAGGTGCGTACGATCGCCGTCCCGGCGTGGAAGAACGTCAGCACGCAGTACCGCTTTTCCGACTACATTGCCGAAGCCGTCACGCGCGAGCTGATTTCCCGCACCCGCTACACCGTTGTCGCCGATGCCGCGAATGCCGATGCGGTCCTGACGGGATCGGTCGCCCGGGTGCTTCAGTCCGCCACGACGCTCGATCCGGTGACCAACCGCGCCACGGCCGCGCAGATCATCGTGCAGCTGCAGGTGCGCCTTACGGCCAAAGACGGCAAGGTTCTCTACGATCAGCCCGGCCTCGAACTCCGTGACCGCTACGAGATCAGCATCGATCCCAAACAGTACTTCGACGAAAGCCAGCCCGCCACCGAGCGCATGGCGCGCGATATTGCCCGCACCGTGGTGAGCGCTGTGCTCGAAAGCTTCTGAACGGCCGCCGCGTATGACGCCCGCCCAATTTCTCGCCCGCGTCAAACGCAATGAAATTCCTCCCGTCTGCCTGTTTCTCGGGCTCGAAGGCTACAATCGCCGCCGCTGCCGCGAGGCTATCGTCGCGGCCCGCGCCGCTGTTGAGGCCGAACATTTCGATGCCGCCGAAACGCCGCTCGCCGCCATCATCGACGACGCCCGCGCGATGTCGCTCTTCGCAAACGAGCGGCTGATGTTCGTCAAAGGCGCGGAGGCCGCCATGCCGAGAAGTTCGCGCAGCGCCGCGGCCGCCGATGAGGATGACGGCGATTCCGACGGCGGACCGGCCGCCGCGGGAAGCGCCGGCCCGCTGGAAGCCTACGTCAAAAGCCCCACTCCCGGCGTGACCATTGTTTTCGAAGCCACGCGCTGGGATTTCGAAGGCGACGAGAAAGCCAAAACCGAGCGCGTCCGCAAGTTCTACGGCGCGATTCCCGATGTGGTGGAATTTCGCCGCTTCACGGCAGATGAAGCTCGTCAGGAACTGTCCTCGCTGGCCCGCGCCTCCGGCGTGAAGCTGGATCCGGCCGCCGCCGAAGCGCTGGTGGATGCGCTCGCCGCCGACGTGGCGCGCATCGCAGTGGAGATCGAAAAACTGGCGCTCTACGGCAAGCCCATCACCGTGAACGATCTGCCGCAACTGGTGCCCGACGCGCGCCAGAGCACCATCTTCGCTCTCGTCAACGCGCTCGGCCGCCGCGATCGCGCGCGGTCGCTCGAATCGCTCGACGCACTGGTGCGGGATGGTGAGTACTTGCCGCTCGCCCTCACGTTTCTGGCCGGGCAGTTCCGCATGGCGCTGGTGGCGAAGGAAGCGAATTTGCGCAGTTCCTCGCAGATTCAGGGGCACTTTCAGCGCTCCGGGATTCAGATGTGGGGCTCGCGCGCCGAGCAGGTCGCGACGACGGCGTCGAAGTTCACGAAGGAACAACTGGAACGCGGGCTGAAGCTGATCTTCGAGGCCGACCGCGACCTGCGCAGCGCGCGGCCGGACGACCGCACGGTGGTGGAAAACTTCGTCGTCCGGCTCTGCGCCTGATTTCCGCTAAGCGCTGAGGTATTCGAGCGCCGCGTCCACGCCGCCGCGCTTGTGCGGCACGCCGGCCAGCTTCAGACCCATTTCGACGCCGCTCAGCGTGCCAGCCAGCATCAGATCGTTGAAGTAGCCCAGGTGGCCGATGCGGAAGACCTTGCCCGCGAGCCGGCTCAGCCCCGCGCCGAGCGACATATTGAACTTCTGGAAGATCACGCGCCGCAACGCCGCTTCATCAAAACCTTCCGGCATCAGCACCGACGTCAGCGCGCTGCTGTAAGCGGCTTCATTCTGCGCGTACACTTCGAGCCCCCAGGCGCGAACCGCGCGGCGCGTGGCTTCGGCGTGACGCTTGTGGCGCGCGAACACGTTTTCGAGACCCTCTTCTTCCAGCATCGCCAGAGCTTCCTTCATGCCGTACAGCAGATTCGTGGCGGGCGTGGTGGGGAAGAAGCCGGTGCGGTTCTGCGCCAGCATGTCGTCCCAGCGCCAGTAAGCCTTCGGCATCTTCGAAGTCTTGCCGGCTTCGAGCGCTTTGGCGCTCACGGCATGGAAACCGAGGCCGGGCGGGAGCATGAGCCCCTTCTGGGAACCGCTGATCGTCACGTCGATACCCCATTCGTCGTGCCGGTAATCCATGGAACCAAGACCGGAAATCGAATCCACCAGCAGCAGCGCGGGATGGCGCGCATCGTCCAGCGTCTTACGGATCGACGCCATATTGCAGGTGATGCCGGTGGCCGTCTCGTTGTGAATCGCGAGCACGGCCTTGATTTCGTGGCCGGGATCGGCCGCGAGCTTCGCGGCGAGCGCGGTGGCATCGGGGCCCTGACGCCAGTCGCACGCGATGGAGTCTACCGTCAAGCCCAGATGGCCGGCCATTTTGGTCCAGAGAGCGGCGAAGTGGCCGCTGTCGAAGACCACCACGCGGTCGCCGGGGCTGAGCGTGTTGACCAGCGCGGCTTCCCACGCGCCGGAGCCGGACGCGGCGTAGATGAAGACTTCGCTCTTCGTCGCGAAGACCTTCTTCAGGCCTTCAAAGCAGGCGAAGGCCAGGGGCGGAAAGTCTGCGCCGCGATGGTCGATCGTCGGGTTGTCGATCGCACGCAGCACGCGGTCGGGGACATTGGTCGGTCCCGGAATCTGGAGAAAGTGACGGCCGGCTTGGTAACTCATGAATCCCTCGGGGTTGCAATCGATGGGTCGCAGGATAATAAAAATTAGCCCATCATGCAGGAAAATCCACTCTATCAAATTCAATTCCAGATTCCGTTCGATCAGATTCGCGCCGAGCATGTCGAGCCGGGCGTGCGGGAACTGCTGAAGCGGTCGCAGGCCAATATCGACGCCATCGTGGCGGACGCGGCACCGCGCACCTGGGAGAACACCATGATGGCGATGGAGCGCGCCACCGAGGGCCTCGACTACGCGCTTGGCGTCATCCGGCATCTGGAATCGGTGAACACCAGCCCCGAACTGCGCGCGGCGTGGAATGCGGTGGAAGGTGACGCGAGTGAATTCTATACGCTGATCCCGCTGAATGACGGCCTTTGGAAGCAGCTCAAAAAATTCGCGGAGACCGATGAAGCCAAGGCGCTCACCGGCACAAAGGCGCGCTTCGTGACGAAAACGCTCGATTCGTTCCGCCGGCATGGCGCCGATCTCGATGCAGCCGGCAAGAAACGCCTGGCTGAGATCGATGTGGAACTGACGAAGATCACGACGAAATTTTCGGAAAACGTGCTGGATTCCACCAACGCCTTCGAACTGATCGTGACCGACGAAGCGCAGCTGGCGGGTCTGCCCGAGAGCGCCCGCGCGGCGGCGAAACAGTCGGCCGAAACCAAGGGCGTGGCCGGATGGCGCTTCACGCTTCAGGCACCGAGCTACATTCCGGTGCTCACGTATCTGGACGACCGCTCCATCCGCGAGCGCATGTACCGTGCGTTTTCGACGCGCGCCACCGAGCCCGAGCGCGACAACCGCCCGCTGATCGCGCAGATTCTGCAGTTGCGCCGGGAGAAGGCGAAGCTGCTCGGTTTTGCCGATTTCGCCGACTTCGTCCTCCATGACCGCATGGCGCACACCGGCGCGCGCGCCATGGAGTTTGTGCTCGATCTGGAAAAGAAGACGCAGCCGTTCTTCGGGAAGGAAAATGCCGAGCTGGAAGCGTATGCCGGCATGAAGCTGGAACCGTGGGATGTGGGCTACTGGGCTGAAAAGCAGCGCCGCGCGCTGTACGATTTCGATGAAGAAGAGCTGCGGCCCTACTTCCGGTCCGAGCGCGTTGTGGATGGCATGTTCGAGATCGTGCAGAAGCTGTTCGGCATAAGCGTGACGCGTCGCGAGGGCGTGCCGCTGTGGCATCCCGACGTGCGCTGCTACGAAGTGCGCGACCGCGACGGTCTGCTGCTCGGCTCGTTCTACGCCGACTGGTATCCGCGCGAGACCAAGCGCGACGGCGCGTGGATGGAGGCGTTCATCACCGGCGTCGAAACGCCGAAGGGCTTCGAGCCGCACTCCGGCTGCGTCTGCGGCAACATGACGCCGCCGGTGGGCGACAAGCCGGCGCTGCTGACGCACCGCGAAGTCGAAACCATCTTCCATGAGTTCGGGCATCTGCTGCATCATGTGCTGAGCCGCGTGGAGGTGAAGAGCCTTGCGGGCACGCAGGTCGCGTGGGACTTCGTGGAGCTGCCGAGCCAGATCATGGAGAACTGGTGCTGGGAGCGGAAGGCGCTCGATCTGTTCGCGCGGCACTATGAGACCGGCGCCGCGATTCCTGAAGAGCTGTTCCGGAAGATGGTGCGGGCGCGGACGTATCGCGGCGCTAATGCGCAGATGCGGCAGCTCGGCTTTGCCTGCGTGGATCTGAAGCTGCATCGGGAATACGATCCCGGGCGCGACGGCGATGTGATGGAGTACGCGAAGAAGATCGCGCAGCCGTTCTCCGCGGCGAAGTTCCCGGAAAAGTACGGGATGATCGCCGGCTTCACGCATCTGTTCGCCAGCCCGGTGGCGTACGGCGCCGGCTATTACTCGTACAAGTGGGCCGAAGTGCTGGATGCCGATGCCTTCACCCGTTTTCTCGAAGAGGGCATCTTCAGCGAAGAGGCGGGCGCAGCGTTCCGCGAGCATATTCTGTCGAAGGGCGACAGCGAGGATCCGGCGGAGCTCTACCGCAGGTTCATGGGCCGGGAACCGAATCCGGAAGCGCTGCTGGTGCGTTCGGGACTGGTGGCGGCCTGATGTTTCTGAAGATTCTCGCGCATCCGATATTTCAGAATCTGAACTTCCACATGCCGATGATTGTCGACCTCTCGCATCCGCTCGTGATGCTGACCGGCGAGAACGGCTCCGGCAAGTCGACGCTGCTGCATTCCATCAGCTACGCGCTGAAGGGCGAGCAGGTGGATGGTTTCGTCTACAAGCTCGATCGCGGCGGCGTGAAGCGCGGCAAGGTGTTTTTGTTCGACGCCGAGCAGCACAACCCGCGGATGCAGCTGGAATTCTTCGCGGATCAGCCGGAGATGCTGGAGTTCCTGAAATCGGCAAGCCACGGGCAGGTGATGCTGGCGATGTTCCAGCAGAATTTTCCGGCGCTGGAGAGGGGAACGACGCTGCTGCTCGATGAACCGGAGATGGCGCTTTCGCAGTCGAATCAGCGGCGCGTGCTGAAGATGCTGCAGGAACTGGTGGATCAGCGCGGCTTCCGCATCATCTGCGCCACGCACTCGCCGGTTTTAATCGGCGCGCCGGAGACTTACGTGATCAATCTCGACAACCACGTGAACCGCAATATCCCGCAGGATGATTTCGGTGTGGAAGGTGCGAGTACGATCCAGTAGAGCGGCTTACTTGCCTTCTTTGCTTTCGTGATATTCCATCTCGGTGTTCAGCGCCCACAGGTTGCTCTTGTCGGTGCTGCCCGAGATGATGTTGTCCACCGCCGTCATGGCGGTCAGCATGGAGTGGTCCTGGTTGTTGTACTTATGCATGCCGTTACGGCCGACCAGAAACAGGTTCTCGAAACGGCTGATGTATTCCTTCACTTCGCCGAAACGCTCGTAGGCGCCGAAGTAGGCCGGATAGGTCTTCGGCATGCGGATCACGCAGGCATCGAGCACGTCGTTCTCGTCGATGATTCCGATCTTCGCCACTTCGCTCTTCGCCAGCGCGATCATCTCGTCATCCGGCAGCTGCCAGAGCGCGTCGCTTTCGTAGCAGAAGTATTCGAGGCCGATCCAGACGTTCTCTGGATTCGAAACCAGATACGGACTCCAGTTGTTGAAGATCTGCATCCGGCCCACCTGAACGTCCGGCTCCTGCACGTAAATCCAGTTGTCGGATAAGAGCCGTTCGCCCTGCGGCGTCTGTTCCTTGATCTTCAGCTTCTTCAGCAGCAGTCCCACCGTGATGAAGTCGCGATACTGCAGGCCCTGGCTGACCTCCCGCACATTCTGCGGTACCGGCGCTTCCAGACACCCGATCAGCTCCTTAATCGGCATGGTGGAGAAGAAATAGTCGGCTTCGATGCGCCGCCGTTCGCCGGTCTCGACATGTACAGTATCCACGGCCGTGACGCGGAAGCCGCTGGTATGGATCTTGTCCACATTCCAGCCCGATTCCACCAGTCCACCCTGCCGCTTCACATCCTCGGCCACGTACTCCCAAAGCTGTCCCGGCCCGTACTTGGGATACATGAAGCGCTCGATCAGCGACGTTTCCGTGCCCTTCTGCGCAATGTCTCCGCTGCCCGCCGTCTTTGGTTTGCCGGCGAAAGCCTTCTTCACAAAGTGCGTGACCGCTTTCAGAATCGACAGGCCTTTAATTCGCTGCGCGCCCCACTCGGCGCTGATCTGATCGCACGGCACGCCCCAGACTTTTTCCGTGTACGACTTGAAGAACGTCAGATACAGCTCGCGGCCGAACCGGTTGATCAGGAATTGTTCCAGCGTCTTTTCCGGTTTGATCTGGCTCAGCATGCTGGCCGTGTAGCTAACGCCGATCTTTATGGTGCGTACAATGCCGAGGTTCTTCACCGTGTCGCCGTTCAGCGTGATTGGGTAATCGAAGAAGCGCCGCAGAAAGTAGATGCGCGACTTGCGATTGCGAATCAGCATCACGCGGTCGTCGCGCGTGGCGTCCGGGGCATTCGGCGCGGCGGTGACCTCGGTCGACTGGTTGTGATACGTGATCTGTTGCGGCGCGCCCGGTGTGCCTTCCACCGGCATCACTTCCATCCACCACTTCATGACGCGGTCGCTCTTGGAAAAGAAGCGGTGGCCGCCGATATCGATCAGATTGCCTTTGTAGCGGACGGTTCGCGAAATTCCGCCGATGTAATCGCTCTTTTCGAGCACGTGCGGCGTCACATCCGAGCGCTTCAGCAACTCGAATGCGGCCGTCAGTCCGGCCGGTCCCGCTCCGATGATGAGCGCGGTCTTACTCATGCTCGCGATGTCCCGGTTTGTATGACGCGGTGCGGCACGTAGCCGGTCATTTTGCGCGCGGAGCCACGAAATCCGGCGGCAGCGCCGCGCCTGCTCCGAAGAAGTATTGCTCCATCTGCTGGATCAGAAACTCCTGCGCTTCTTTCGTTCCGAGGTTGAGCCTGTACTCGTTCATAAGCATCTTCATGTGCTCGACCCACATCTTCCACGCATCTTTCGAGACGTTGTCGTAGATGCGCTGGCCGAGCGGGTGGCCTTCGAACGGCACCTCCGTCAGACCTTCCATCTCCCGCTGAAACTTCACGCAAAAGACCTTGCGCGCGCCCTCGGGGATCGGCGCGAACTGATCGGGATTGCCACCTGTTCCACAAGCCATATAACGTCAGGATACCAGTCACTCAGGACGAAACGGGAGGTCTTTGTTTATGCCAGTCCGTCCGTTTTTGAAATTCGTTGGCCAGAGCCAGCACCATGTTTTCGCTGAACGCGGGCCCCAAAATCTGCAGCCCCACCGGCATGCGCCCCGACGTTGTACCAGTCATGCCGCACGGCACACTGATGGCCGGCAGCCCCGCAAGATTTCCGGCCGGCGTCAGCCCGCGAAGGCCCCGCGAGGTGGGCGTCTTGTCGCGCGGCGGGTCGGGTCCATCGAACGGTTCCGCCACCGGCGGCGCCTGGCCGTAGCGCGCGGGTGCTACCAGCAGGTCCACATCGCTGAACATCTCGCGAAACTTCGCCTTGATCAGCGTCCGGATACGCATGGCCCGCAGATAGTCCTTCGCCGGAATCCCGAGGTTCGCGCGGAGTCCCGCCGCCTGGCTGGGGTCCGCCAGTTGATCCACCCGGCCGCTGGCGATCAGCTCTTCGAACGCCGCCCCGCCCTCGGCGCCGATCACAATGTCCGCCAGGTCGCCGTAGGGGAAGTCAGGAATCTCCACTTCGGTCAGCTTCACGCCGGTTTCGCCGATCGCCTGGATCGCCGCTGCCAGCGCGGGCCGCATCGGTGGTTCGGCCCAGTCGATGTCCGCCGGCGCGAAGCCGATCTTCAGCTGGTTCAGCGGCCGCGCGTACTGCGGGAAGTAGTAAAAGCTCTTGCCGGCGGAGCCTTCGTCGCGGTCGTCTCCGCCCGCAATCGCCTGCAGCACGTTGCCGCAGTCGTCGGCACTGCGCGCGAGGACGCCGATTTTATCCATGGTCCATGCCAGCGTCATAGCGCCGCGCCGGCTCACCAGTCCGTAGGTGGGCCGCAGACCCGTCACGCCGCACAGCGCGGCGGGTCCGAGGATCGAACCCGACGTCTCCGAACCCAGCGCATACGGCACCAGTCCTGCCGCCACCGCGCTTCCCGGACCGCTGGAAGATCCTCCGGACCATTTCGTGCGATCCCACGGATTCAGTCCCGGCCCGAACAGCGAAGCCCCGGCAATCCGGTAATCGCCGCCGCCGGCCAGTTCAACCATCGAGAGCTTGCCGATCAGATTCGCCCCGGTTTTATCCAGCTTCTGCAGCACCGCCGCCGTTTCTTCGAACACCTGCCCTGCATAGGGTTTGGCGCCCCACGTGGTTGGTTGTCCCGCATAGGCCAGCAGATCTTTGGCGCCGTAGGGCACGGCCTGGAGCGGTCCGCGAAGTCTGCCGTCTTTCAATTCTTTATCGATGTCCTTCGCGCGGCGCAGCGCAATCGCGGTCATCGGGAGCGCAAGTGCGTTGTAGCGGGGGCCCAGTTTTTCGAGGCGCTCGCAGAAGGCGCGCGTCAGTTCCACGGCGGAAAATTCGCGAGTCCGCCAGCGCTGGTTCAGCTCCGTGATGCCGGCAAAGAAGACGTCGTCATTCATGCGCGGAAGCGGAACGCCGGCTCCACATCCGGCGCAACCGGCACCTTTGCGATTGCCTGCTGCGCGGCCGCGCGCGATTGGCGGGCTTCAGCCAGCCAGTCCCTCTGCCCGTCCGGCGGAGTTTGCGCCAGCGTTGCCGACGGCGCCAGGAGCGCCGCGGGCACCAGCGCGGCGGCCCCTGCCACCGCCGCCTCGCCCAGCGCCCTGCGCGTCATTTTCATAGCTTCTGTTGTTCAGAATAGCGGGTTTCGAGCGCGTCCATCGCGGCCGTTTCCATGGCGGCGCGCGGCGCCGTCTCGCCCGTCCAGATTTCGAACTGGCGCATCGCCTGTTCAATGAACATCTTCACGCCCGGCACCACTTGCTTGCCCTGCGCGCGGGCGCGCCTGATCAACTGGGTTTCGAGCGGATTGTAGACCATGTCGAACACAATCTCGCCCGGGATCGGCCCGTCAAAAATACAGTCGTTCACGTTCGGCCACATGCCCACCGGCGTGGCGTTGATCACCGCGTCGAAGTGCCGCGCGAGGGCCTGCTCATGAGTCAGGGCCTCGCCGCCAACCAGACGCGCCAGCGCGCGAACCCGGTCTGCATTGCGTCCCGTGACCGCGATTTTCGTTCCCGCGTCCGCCAGCGCGCATGCCGCGCCGCGCGCCGCTCCGCCATTGCCCACAATCAGCGCCGATGCCGTGGAGAGCTTCACCAGCTTGCCCAGCGGCCCGGACACCGCGGCGGCGTCCGTATTTGTCCCGCGCCATTTGCCGGCCTTGCGCCACACGGTGTTGACCGCCCCGATGCGTTTCGCCAGCGGATCCACGTGATCCAGATACCGCATGATCCGCCGCTTATGCGGAATCGTCACGCTGAAGCCGGACAGCGGCAGACCTTCGGCAAACTGGAAGAAATCGCGCAACTGATTTGCCGACACCAGCAGCGGCACATACACGGCGTCGATACGTCGCGACTGGAACGCCCGGTTATGAACGTAAGGCGATACCGAATGCCGCACCGGGTCAGCCACCACGCCGAAGATCTTTGCGGCTTTGGTGAACTTGTCCATCCGGTAAAGGGAACGGAGCTGCCGCGCGTTGATCTGTCCGGCCGCGGTCCCCAGCGCATGCGCCGGTGCGGCGTATGTGTAGACGGCGCCGAGCGCCGGAGAAAGAACGCGGGACGGGAAGCCGAGCTCGCCCATGGCCAGCGTTACCAGCGGAATCTTCGGACTCTGCCGGCTCGCCGCCAGGATGCGGCCCACATCGGTCGGCTTGCGGGCGGTGCTGACAATCTTATAGACGTCCGCCGGCACCTTCCGCATCCGCTTCATCACCGGGTCGAGCGGCGGCGTGGTTTCGAAATGATGCCAGCTCACCACCAGCTGCGCTTTGGTGCGAAGCGCGGCGCAACGCTCCGGCACGAGCTCCGCGGTTTCGATTTCGATATCGATGGCCCGTGCCCCGGCCGTGATGGCCAGGTCGTAAATCTTCAGCTGATCGTCAATGCTGCCGTTGAATTTTCCGTGGTTCTGATGCCGCCGGCAGGTAGCGAGGATGGTGCAGTTGGGATATTCGTCGAGAAATTGCTCAATCGCCCGGACACCGGCCACCGGGTCCGGCAGGTAGTCCAGCCGGAACTCCAGGAAGTTTTCGCCGGAGTCCGCTTCGCGCCGTGCCTGCTCGAGCAACCGCGGGACGTCGGGCAGACCCAGTGCAATACAGATTTTGGGAAGAGCGCGCCTCTGACTCATCGTTCCTTTACTAAGCCGTTTTATTCAGCTTTGGCTCACCAGAATATCAGGCGGGTTTTCGTGGCAACCGCCTCAGCGCGTGATTATATCCAGCGTTCGGGCAATGTCAAAATCCAGCTTCCCGTGGGCTCCCCGCAAAGCGGCCTCAACGAACGCCGCATCCGGCCCGCCCGCGAAAAGAAAACCGAGGTAACTGCCGCCCTCGGGAGGCGGCTCCAGACGCTGTCCGGCGACGGCGGCGATAATCGCATCTTCGATTCCCGCGGTCTCGCGCGCCGCTTCGAGGCCCGCGACGCCGCGGTAAATCCCCGGTTGCGGAATCGGAATCATCATCACGCCCGAAGCCGCCCGGGCCGGCATCAGCGGATCCGGCATTCGGCTCACTGCGTGCCTTACCAGCAGGTCTTCCAGCGTGATTTCCGCAGCGCCGTCTTCGGAGAGAAACCGCAAAACCCGCGCGCAAAGCCCGCCGATCGGCCGTGCCGCCACTTCCAGCATCCACACGCCCTGCTCGTTGACGCGCGCTTCGGCGTGAACCGGTCCGTGCCACAGCCCCAGTGCGCGCGCCGCCTGCCGGACGGCTTCGACAATTGCCGCCTGCACGCCCGCCGGTTCGCGGGAGGGCGTGACATAGATCGTCTCTTCGAAAAACGGGCCTTCGAGCGGATCGGGCTTGTCGAAGATGGCCAGCACTCGCAGTTCGCCGCGAGTCATCAGCCCTTCGATGGCGAACTCACGGCCCGGAATGTACTGCTCCACCTGGATCTCGTCTCCGCCGGAGCCGGGCGACTCCAGAATCTTCCGGATGCGTGCGAATGCGGCGGTGAACTCGCCCTGATTGTCAGCGCGGATCACGCCCCGGCTGGCCGACATCGCCGTCGGCTTCAGCACACACGGAAAAGCGGTGTGATGCGCAGCTGCTTCGCCGTCGAGGCGGTAGCGAACGGTGCGCGGCACCAGCATCCCGGCGGCGGAGAACGCTTCGCGGGCGCGTCCCTTGTTGCGGCACTGTTCCGTCGCGCTCGCCGGATGAAACGGCACGCCGAGGCGAGCGGCCACCAGCGCGGCAGTCGTGGTGGGCGCGTCCGCCAGCGCGATGACGCCGTCGAGGTGGATGACGCCCAGTTCCTGCAGCACGAGTTCAGCGGCTTCCTGCGGCTCTTCGAAACGCACCGCGATGGCGCGATCGAGCCACGGGTCTTCGAGGACGTGACAGCGATCCGTTACAAGCACAACGTCAATACCGGCGCGGCGCGCGGCTTCCGCGATCGATTTCGTCTGGTAGCCGACCTTCGCTGCGGCGATGAGGATGCGCGGCATCTGTTCGCATTGTCCCGCGTTATGTTCGGCCTGCCTATTGTATTTCTCCTTTTCTTCGCCTATCATTATTTGAAATGGCCATCACCCGCAGGCAAAAGGAAGTCCTCGACTTCATCGCGTCTTATCAGGTTGAAAACGGGTACAGCCCCAGTTACGAAGAGATCGCGCGCGGCCTCGAGCTTGCTTCCATCGCGACGGTGCACAAGCACATTTCGGCGCTGGAGAAGAAGAACTACCTGAATCGGGGCGCCAACCAGAGCCGCTCCATCGACGTGGCTCCGCGCTACCTGCAGGAACAGCGGAGGAACCGGCTGCATGCATCGCTCGAAGTGCCGGTGCTCGGCACCATTGCGGCGGGCCGGCCCGTGGAGACCTACGACGAGCGTTCCAGTCTGAACTTCGCCGATTTCGCCGGGCACAAGGCTACGTACGCGCTGCGTGTGCGGGGTAACTCGATGATCGACGATCACATCTGCGAAGGCGACATGATTCTGGTGGAAGACACGCCGGATGCGCGCGATGGCGACATCGTGGTGGCGCTGGTCGGCGGGACCGATACGACGCTCAAGCGGTTGTACCGGGAAGGCAGCACGGTGCGTCTGCAGCCGGCGAATTCCACGATGGCGCCCATCCGCGTGCCTGCTCATGAAGTGCAGATTCAGGGCCGCCTGCTGGCGGTGCTGCGGAAGTATTGACCCGGAATCCCGCCCACCGGGAGGCGTCCGGCAACAGTACAATGCACGTTGGTGCCTTTGGATCCGAGTGAGCAAACTACGCGCAGACGGCTTCCCGGCGCCGGCGTCGCGGCTGCGATCGCGATCGTGGCGGCCACTGTCGCGGCTTATTTCTCCACCTTCGGGTTTGGCTTTGTCGACCGCGACGACAGTTCGTACGTTTACCGCAACTACCACCTGACCGCCCGGGTGACGCTGCACACACTGCGCTGGGTGGTGCTGTCGTTCAGTCCGGACAACTGGTTTCCGCTCACGCGGCTGTCTTATCTTGGGGACTACAAACTGGTCGGGCTGCGCGCCGGCTACTATCACGCGGAGAACGTCCTCATTCACTGCGCGGCCGCGGTGGTTCTGCTGGTGTTTCTGCGACGGGCGACCGGGCGGCTCTGGCCGAGCGCCTTCGTGGCGGCGGTTTTCGCGCTGCATCCGCTGCATGTGGAATCGGTGGCGTGGGTCGCCGAGCGTAAGGATGTGCTGTCCGCGCTGTTCTGGTTCGCTTCCCTTTGGGCCTGGGTTCGCTACACCGAGCAGCCGGGGCTGCGTCGATACAGCGAGGCGCTTGCGCTGTTCAGCCTCGGGCTGATGTCGAAGCCGATGATCGTCACGCTGCCATGCACGCTCGTGCTGTTGGATGTGTGGCCGCTGCGACGCGGACCGCTGCGGCGGCGCATCGCGGAGAAGATCCCTTTCTTCGCGCTTTCGTGCGGCGTAATGGCGCTCACGATTGCCGCACAGCGCGGCGCGATCAAGCCGATGGACACGTTTCCTCTGCCGCTGCGGCTGGCCAATGCGCTGGTTACTACAGCGATCTATATCGGAGACACTCTGTGGCCGGCACGGCTCTGGGCCATTCACGCCTATCCGCGCAGCGTGCCGGCGTGGCAGGTGATCGGTGCGGCGGCGGGAATACTGACCGTTTCGGCGGCGGCGCTGCTCCAGCGGCGCAACAGGCCCTGGCTGGCGACGGGATGGTTCTGGTTTCTGATCACGCTGATTCCGGTGATCGGGCTGGTGCAGACGGGGCCGCAGTCGCGGGCGGATCGCTATATGTACGTGCCGATGACGGGGCTCGCCATTCTGCTGGCGTGGGGTGCGGCTGAGTCGGTGGGGCGATGGCCGGGGCTGCGCCGCGCGGCGGCGGCGCTCGGAATCGCGGCGTGTCTCGCCATGGCAGTGCGGACCTGGCAACAAACGCAGTACTGGAAAGATACGGACGCGCTGCTGAGCCACTCGCTGGACATGGACGGCAGTGATTACGAGGCGCTCAATCATCTCGCTTCGAACATGGTTGCTTCCAACCCGGCCGGGCAGCCGAACGTGATGACCGAAGTCATTGAGTACGACCGGAAGGCGGTCCGGCTTCGTCCGGACGTGGCGACGGTACACAACAACCTCGGCTTCATGCTTTGCCACGCGGGCCAATATGAAGAAGGCATGGCGGAGCTGCGCGAGGCGCTGCGGATCGAGCCCACCCTGGCCGATGCGCACGACAATCTGGCGGATGCGCTGCTCAGGACCGGCCACCCGGACGAAGCCGTGGCGGAGGCCGAGGCTGCGCTGCGGCTCAATCCGCTCAACGCCGGCCTGCATAACAATCTCGGCAGCTGGCTGTGGCACATGCCAGGCCGCGCCGACGATGCGATCCGGCACATGGAGGAGGCGATCCGGATCGATCCGGATTTTCCGGCAGCGCAGCACAATCTCGCCGTGGTTCTTCTGAATACGCCGGGCCGGCTGGCCGACGCTGTGGCGCATTTCGCGGAAGGAGTGCGCATCGAGCCGGACTCGCCCGCCACCCACATCGACCTTGCCAATGCGCTCGACCGCATGCCGGGCATGCAACAGGAAGCCGGCCGGCAGCGCGATGAGGCGCTGCAACTGCAGCTGAACGCCGCCCCACAATAGAGGCCGGTTGCCGCGCCGGACAGTACAATGTTCGTCAGTGCCAGTCGACTCATGTGAGCCGCCGCCGCGGGGCCGGATCAGCCGGACAGATTTGCTGGTGGCCGCCGTGATGCTGCCGGCGATTGCGCTCGCGTACGCGGCCGTATTCGGGTTCGGATTCATCGGGCTCGATGACGGCATCTACATCTACCGCAACCTCAACCTCCGGGCGGCGCTTTCCACGCAAACTCTCGGGTGGCTGCTCCTTTCTTTCCAGCCCGACAACTGGTTTCCGGTGACGCGGCTCTCGCTGCTGGCCGATTACAAATTGTTCGGTCTGCGGGCCGAGTTTTATCACGCGGAAAACGTGATGCTGCACGCGGCGGCGGCGCTGCTGCTCTATGCGTTCCTGCGGCGGGCGACGAGCACGGTCTGGCCGGCCGCGTTCGCCGCGTTCGTCTTTGCGCTGCATCCGCTGCATGTGGAATCGGTGGCATGGATCTCCGAACGCAAGGACGTGTTGTGCGCCCTCTTCTGGTTCGCTACGCTGCTGGCGTGGGTGCGTTACACGGAGCGGCCCGGGGTGCGGCGATATCTGGCCGCGCTGGCGCTGTTCGGGCTCGGGCTGATGGCGAAGCCCATGATCGTTTCGCTGCCGTTTCTGCTGGTACTGCTGGACGTGTGGCCGCTGCGGCGCGCGTGGCGGCAGAAGCTGGCGGAAAAGGTGCCATTCCTTGGGCTTTCGCTCGCCGTGATGGCGATCACCGTAGTGGCGCAGCGGAGCGGCGGGGCGATTGTGTCGCTGCAGACGGCCCCGCTGCTGCTGCGCGCCGAAAACGCCCTGATCACCGTGACCATCTACATTGGCGACGCACTCTGGCCGGCGCGGCTGTGGGCGGACTACGCGTACCCGCAGAGCGTCGCGGCGTGGAAGGTGCTCGCCGCGGTGGCCGCGATTTCGGCGGTGTCGGCCGCCGTTCTTCTGCAGCGCAACCGGCGGCCCTATCTGGTGGCCGGATGGTTCTGGTTTCTGATCACGCTGATTCCGGTGATCGGGCTGGTGCAGGTGGGCCAGCAGGGCCGGGCCGACCGCTATATGTACGTCCCGCTGACCGGCCTCACCGTGATGCTGGCGTGGGGCGCGGCGGAGGCGGTGGAGCGCTGGCCCTCCCTGCGGCGGGTCATTGCCGCGGCGGGCATCGCGGCGTGTGCGGCGATGGCGGTGAAGACCGCGCGGCAGGTGCAGTACTGGAAAGATACGGACACGCTGCTGAGCCACTCCATCGCGATGGACAGCGGCGACGATCTGGCGCTGAACTCATACGGATACACGGCGGTACACAACACGGAGCGGGTGGCCGAGGCGACCGAGTATTACCGCCGGGCGCTGGCGATCCGGCCGGACAGCGCTGTTTATCACAGCAACCTTGGATACGCGATGTACAGGGCGGGCCGGCTGGAGGCGGCGACGGCGGAGTTCCGCGAGGCGGCGCGGCTCGATCCGGCCATGACGGACGCGTGGAGCAACGTGGCGGAGACTCTGAACGAGGAGGGCCGGCAGCAGGAGGCGCTCCGGGCGTACGAAGCGGGGTTGCTGGCGAATCCGCGGTCGGCAGCGCTGCACAACATGCTGGGCGCGATGTTGTGGAAGATTCCGGGGCGGCAGGAGGAGGGACTCCGGCACTTCGAACAGGCGGTGGCCCTGCGGCCGGACTTTGCCGGGGCGCGAACCAACCTGGGGACGGTATTGCTGGACAGGCCCGGGCGGCTGGACGATGCGGTGGCGCAGTTCGAGGCGTGGGTGCGGATCGAGCCGGGGTCGGCTGCGGCACACCGTGGGCTGGCGGGCGCGCTCGACCGGGTGCCGGGGATGGAGCCGGAGGCGGGCGACCAGCGCGAGGAGGCGGAGCGTTTGCAGGCGGAGGCCGGGCGTGTGTGCTCGGAGATTCGGGTGCCTGTCCCGGACGGGTGCAACTGACGCGGGCCGGGACACCTGTGGCGGGCGAGTGCGGGGTCGGGGTCAGGCGGACACATTTTCGGGCGTTTCGACAGCTGTTTCCGGGGGGTGGATCCGAGCCCGAATCCGGCATTGAAGAAACGAAGCCGATTGCGGCATAAGTGGCTCGTTTTGCAACTACCTGGAGGGTGGATCCCGGTGCCTGTCCGGCTGGCCTTGCTGACTTGCCCGCAGCCGGGCCAATGAACCGACGGCCGGGTAAGTCCGGCAATCGAGTATCCGACGATAAGATTTATTTATAATTCCATCGACTTGCATTTCCAAAACTTTGCGGCTACACTGATAATTCCGGCAATGCTCGTCAGCTTCACAGGCCGAATTACTGCGACAGTCTCTGTAGTAGAGATTCGCGTCGTAGTATCCGTCCCCGTCTGAGGCATCGGGCAGTCCAAAAGAACCGAGGCCATCAGCGGGGTGTACAGCCCAACTGATGGCCTTTTTGTATTTTCAGGAGTCATAAAAAAGTATGCAGACCGAAACCGGCAAACTGATGAACGGCGCGGAGATCCTGCTGGAGTGCATGGCGCGGGAGGGCGTGGACGTCTTCTTCGGGTATCCGGGCGGCGTCACGCTGCCCTTTTACGATGCGCTGTACGACAGCCACATCAAGCACATTCTGGTGCGGCACGAAGAGAACGCGGCGTTCGCGGCGGGGGGATATGCGCGGGCCACGGGGAAGACGGGCGTGTGCTGCGCAACGTCGGGGCCGGGCGCGACGAATCTGGTGACGGGCCTGGTGGACGCGATGATGGATTCGATCCCGGTGGTGGCGATCACGGGGCAGGTGCATTCGAAGCTGATCGGCAGCGACGCGTTTCAGGAAGCGGACACGTTCGGGATTACGCGGCCGGCGACGAAGCACAACTTCATGGTGAAGACGCTGGCGGAACTGCCGCAGATTCTGCATGAGGCCTTTTATATTGCATCGAGCGGGCGGCCGGGGCCGGTGCTGGTGGATATTCCGAAGGACGTGTTCCAGGCGCGCGGGCATTACGTGCCGGTGGGCGCGATTCATCTGCCGGGCTACAAAGTATTTACGGAAGGGCACGCGGGGCAGATCAAGCGGGCGGCAGAGCTGATTCGGGAGGCGGAGCGGCCGCTGGTGTACGCGGGCGGCGGGATTGTGGCGGCTGGCGCGTCGGCGGAGCTGCGCGAACTGGTGGACCTGGCGAATCTGCCGGCGGTGACGACGCTGATGGCGCTCGGAGCGCTGCCGGCATCGCATCCGAACTACATCAGCATGCCGGGGATGCACGGGAGTTATGCGGCCAACATGGCGCTGACGGAGTGCGATCTGCTGATTGCGCTGGGGACGCGGTTCGATGACCGGGTGACGGGGCATTTGCCGTCGTTCGCGCGGCATGCGCGGGTGATTCACGTGGACATCGATCCGGCCGAAGTGGGCAAGAACCGGACGCCGGACATTCCGATTGTGGGCGACGTGAAGCGCGTGCTGCAGAAAATGGTGAAGGCGCTGCACGAGACCGAGGCGGAGCTGGGCAAGACGAAGAACGGCCCGGCGCGGCAGGCGTGGCTGCAGAAGATAAACGATTGGAAGACGGAGTTCCCGTACGACCGGTCGCGGGCGGAAGGCGAAATCAAGCCGCAGCATCTGATGGACGAGATCGACCGGCTGTCCGGCGGGCAGGCGATTGTGACGGCGGACGTGGGCCAGCACCAGATGTGGGCGGCGCAGCTGATCCGGTTCAACGAGCCGCGGCTGTGGGTGAATTCGGGCGGGCTGGGGGCGATGGGGTTCGGTCTGCCGTCGGCTATCGGCGCTCAGATGGCGCGGCCCGATAAGCTGGTATTTTCGATCAGCGGCGACGGCGGGTTCCAGATGTCGCTGCCGGAGCTGTCGACGATCGCATCGAATCAGCTGCCGATTAAGATCATCGTGATGAATAACGGCGTGCTGGGAATGGTGCGGCAGTGGCAGACGCTGTTTTACAACAACCGGCTGAGCTCGATCCAGCTGGATTGCTTCCCGGATGCGGAGAAGCTGGCGGCCGCGTACGGATTCAAGGGCCGGACGATCGATAAGCCGTGGCAGCTGGCGGAAGCGCTGGAAGAAGCGGTGAGGGAGCCGGGGCCGTATCTGCTGAATGTGAAGGTGACGCCGGATGAGAACGTGTACCCGATGGTGCCGGCGGGCGGGGCGATCAACGAAATGGTGATGGGTCCGGCGAAACCGGTGGAAGCGGGAGCGTAGGAAGCAGAGATGTTACAAACGATTTCGATTCTGGTGGAGAACAAGCCGGGGGCGCTGCTGCGTGTAACCGGCGTGCTTTCGGCCCGCGGGTACAACATCGAGAGCCTGACGGTTGCCAAGACGCTGGACCCGCAGCTTTCGCGAATGACGATTGTGGTGGATGTGGAGGACCGCATCCGGACGCAGGTGATCAAGCAGATCAATAAGCTGATCAACGTGCTGCAGGCGACGGATATGACGGAGATTCCGTCGGTGATCCGTGAACTGGTGCTGGTGCGGGTGCGGTGCGGGCAGGAAGCGCGCACGGCGGTATTGAAGGAAGCGGAGATTTTCCATTCGCGGGTGGTGGATTCGTCGACCGACGGGTTTGCCATTGAAGCGACCGGCGACCCGGAGAAGCTGGACGAGTTTATTGAAGTGATGCGGACTTATGGCGAGATTGACGTGGCGCGATCGGGCGCTATCGCGATGTCGCTGGAGACGAAGAAGCTGCGGTTGCAGCCGCCGGTGGCGGCCCCGGTCGCGGTACAGGCAACTTAGGACAACTTAGTAAGTTAGAAATCCCACGTTAGCGAAGGAACAGTAATGCCACGCAGATTTTACGAAAAAGACGGAACCACAGAGCCCCTGAAGGGCAAAACGATTGCGATCATCGGCTATGGCAGCCAGGGTCATGCGCACGCGCTGAACCTGCGGGACTCGGGTCTCGAAGTGATCGTCGGACTGCCGGAAGGCTCGAAGAGCCGGGCGAAGGCCGAAGCCGCCGGGCTGCGCACCGTGACGCCGGCCGACGCGGTGAAGGAAGGCGATGTGATCATGCTGCTGGTGCCCGATCACGTTCAGGCCGATCTTTATCAGAGCGACATTGAACCGAATCTGAAGCCGGGCAAGACGCTGATGTTCGCGCACGGGTTCGCGGTTCACTTCGGCTTCATCACGCCGCCCAAGGATATCGACGTATCGATGATTGCGCCGAAGGCTCCGGGTCACCGGGTGCGCGAAGTGTTCGTGGAAGGTTCGGGCGTGCCGGCGCTGGTGTCGGTGTATCAGGACGCGAGCGGACATGCGCTGGAAAACGCGCTGGCGTATGCGGCGGGCATCGGATCGCTGCGCGCGGGCGTGATCGAGACCACGTTTAAGGAAGAAACGGAAAGCGATCTGTTCGGCGAGCAGGCCGTGCTTTGCGGCGGCGCGGCGGAACTGATCCGGGCCGGCTTCGAAACGCTGGTGGATGCGGGTTATGCGCCGGAAATCGCGTACTTCGAATGTCTGCATGAGCTGAAGCTGATTGTGGATCTGATCTACGAAGGCGGCCTCGCGTATATGCGGTATTCGATTTCGGATACGGCGGAGTACGGCGATTACACGCGCGGACCGCGCATTGTGAACGACGAAACGCGCAAGGAGATGAAGAAGATCCTGAGCGAAATTCAGTCGGGCCAGTTTGCGCGCGAGTGGATGGCGGAGAACAAAGAGGGCCGTGCGAAGTTCCTCGGGATGCGGGCGGCGCAGGCCGATCAGCGGATCGAGAAGGTCGGCGGCGAGCTGCGTAAGATGATGACGTTCCTGAAGCGGAACAAGGAAGTCGGCGTCGCGTAGTTAGTCAGAAGTGAGTGTTTTTCGGTAAGAACCCGGTTATGCGCATTTATACGTTCGATACCACTCTCCGGGACGGCTCGCAGGGCGAAGCGGTCTCTTTCTCGGTCGATGACAAGATGCTCATCGCGAGAAAGCTGGATGAGATTGGCATCGACTATATAGAAGGCGGATGGCCGGGTTCGAATCCGAAAGACAAGGAGTTTTTCGAGCGCGCGAAGACGGAGCTGAAGCTGCAGCATGCCAGGCTGACGGCGTTTGGCTCGACGCGTTTCGCGCGCAATTCGGTGCAGGAAGACCGGAATGTGCGGGAGTTGCTGGACGCGGGGACGCCAACGATCTGCATCTTCGGCAAGACGTGGGATTTCCACGTGACGCGCGCGCTGGGCATCACGGAAGAAGAGAACCTGAAGATCATTTCCGAGACCGTGAAATATCTGAAGGACCACGGCAGGGAAGTGATTTACGACGCCGAACATTTCTTCGACGGCTATATTCACAATCGCGATTTTGCGCTGCGCACGCTGGAGGCCGCGAAGAAGGCCGGGGCGGATGTGCTGTGCCTTTGCGATACGAATGGCGGCACGCTGACAGGCTATCTGGGGCAGATCGTGAGCGAAGTGCGGGCGCGGTTCGATGGCGTGCTTGGCATCCACACGCACAACGATTCGGACGTGGCGGTGGCGAATTCGCTGGCCGCGGTGGAGAAGGGCGTGACGCATATTCAGGGCGTGCTGAACGCATACGGCGAGCGCTGCGGGAATGCGAATCTGGCGTCGATCATCGCGAACCTCGAACTGAAGATGGGGCACGAAACGATCGGCCCGGAGAAGCTGCAGAAGCTGACGGGGACGGCGCGGTACATTGCGGAACTGGCGAATCTGCCGATGCGGAAAGATCAGCCGTATGTGGGGCAGAGCGCGTTTGCGCACAAGGGCGGCGTGCATGTCAGCGCCGTGATGAAAGATTCGACGACTTACGAGCATGTGGCGCCGGAATTAGTGGGGAACCGGCAGCGCGTGTTAGTGAGTGACTTATCGGGCCGCAGTAATGTGCTGTATAAGTTGCAGGAGCAGGGGCTGGCGGGTCGACTTACAGAAGATGCGCGGAAGTTACTGCTGGAACGGGTGAAGGAAGCCGAGTATCTGGGTTACGACTTAGAGGCTGCGGACGGGACGTTCGAGTTATTCGTGCGGCAGGCGCTGCATCCGGAACAGAAGTTTTTCGATTTGAAGGGTTATGAGGTTTCGATCCGGTCCGGCGTGGGCGATACGCCGCACGCGACCGCGACCGTAACGGTGGCGACGGAAGATGGCAGCATCCACAGCGATGCGGCGACGGGCCACGGGCCGGTCCATGCGCTGGATGTGTGCCTGCGGAAGTGCCTGGGGGCGCTGTATCCGCGGATCGGCGATGTGCGGCTGACCGATTACAAGGTGCGGGTCCTCGATTCGAAGAAGGGCACGGCGGCGAAGGTGCGGGTGCTGGTGGAGTGGAGCGACCATCAGAAGAGCTGGTCGACGGTGGGCGTATCGGACGACGTGATTGAGGCGAGCTGGAATGCGCTGGTAGATGCGTTAAGGCTGGAGCTGATGCGGCTGGCGGAGGATGCGTCAGGGGTGAGCGGGGCGGTGGAGGCCGTCAGGTAGGGGGGCGCCAGATTTCAGCGGGCAGAGAGGAGCGACTTCAATGGGTTCCTTTTTCCTTCCTGAAACTTCTAATGATCCCCTATATGAGCGCACACGAGACGGCGTCGAAGACTACTGGATAATAGGACGAGATCACATCGAAAAGCTCTGGGGGCGCTGCGAGCAATTCATAGATCCTGACGCAAAACGAAAAGCTCTTTCGGATTTCGCTTCGGTCTACTGGGAACTCCAGTTGGCCTATGCCTTGTGCGACGCCGGAAAGGCCTTGGTGCCCCGTGGTCGCATGCAATACAAGCGCAACCGAGGACCTGATCTGTTTGCCGAAGGGCCAAGCGTCTGGCTCGAGGCGATAGTTCCCCGGCCTGGAAATGGCCCAGATGCATTGCCGTATCCCGAGCTACGGGAGATCTACAGCTACGACCCGGATGCCGTTGTCTTACGCCTGCGTTCTGCCATCAAAGACAAGAGCGAGAAGATCAGCAATTACATTGAGGCAGGAATTATTAAACCAGATCAGGCCATAATAATTGCAATTTCCAGTGTTCTCTTTCCCGTGCGAAACACAGGATTGTGTCCGCCGGAAATTGTAAAAGCTCTGTACCCCGTTAGCCACCGAGTACTTGAGGTTGAGCGTGCAACAGGAGTGGTGAGGAACTCGCATTATGAGTACCGAAACGTCATCAAGAAAGACAGGGGGGCTTGCGTAGCTACCGACGTTTTTCTCGACTCACGTTTCGCACACGTGAGCGCGGTTCTGTTTGACGAGACAGACTGGGTAAATCCGGGGTACATTCCCGGGGCGGACTTCGTAATGGTACACAACAGTTGCGCTACCACGCCATTGCCAGACGGTTGGTTTCCTCGTGGCCGTGAGTACTGGTGGCGCACTGGCGACCAACTCAAGTGCAAACAGCACTAATCGCGATCACGAGATCGAACAACCTACGCGATCACCGGCACAAGCCCCGACCGGATTATTCGCGGATCTGACGTAACAAGCCGCAGTCGGTGGACGCGGGCGGTGGCGACGACCCGAGGGCGGCGACTTCCATTGCGATATCCGGACTGAACGGGATGATCTTGAACGCGGGATCGGATTCGATCTTGCGGAGAATCTGCGCGACTGGAACCGCGCGGTCGGGCACGACGGCGATTTCGAGCAGTGACATGGCGCTGATGGCGAAGGTTTCGCCCTTTCGGAGGGCGGCGGGATACTAATACCGATGCGGACAAGTATTGAAGCGGCGCGGGAGAGGGTGCGGCGGGCGAAGCGCGTTGCCGTGCTGACGGGGGCGGGAGTGTCGGCGGAGAGCGGGATTCCGACGTTCCGGTCGAATGGCGGGTACTGGAGGCAGCGCCGGTTCGAAGATCTCGCGACGCCGCAGGGGTTCGCGCGCGATCCGAAATTCGTGTGGACGTGGTACGAGGAGCGGCGGCGCGGGATTGCGAGGGCGGAGCCGAATGCGGGGCATCGGGCGCTGGTGGAGCTGGAGGCGCGGGCGGAGCGCTTCACGCTGATCACGCAGAATGTGGATGGGCTGCACGAGCGGGCGGGGTCGCGGAATGTGATCCGGCTGCACGGGAGCATCTGGTCGCTGCGGTGCCTGGGGTGCCGGCGGGAAATCGAGGAGCATGCGGAGTTGAATGAGCTGCCGCCGTTGTGCGAATGCGGCGGGATGCTGCGGCCGGGCGTGGTGTGGTTCGGGGAGAGTCTGCCGGCGGGAGCGATGGAGCGCGCAGCGTCGGCGGTGAGCGAGGCGGAGCTGCTGATTGTGGTGGGGACGTCGGCACAAGTGTATCCGGCGGCGGGGTTGATTCCGATGGCGCTGGGAGCAGGGGCGGCGGTACTGGAGGTAAATCCGGCAGAGACAGAGTTCTCCGATGACGTGACGTTCGCGCTGCGGGGCGGGGCGGCGGAGATTCTGCCGGCGTTGCTATGAACGAAGTAGTTGGAAGGTTTGCGCCGTCGCCGACGGGCCCGCTGCATTTCGGGTCGCTGGTGGCGGCGTTGGCGAGTTGGGCGGATGCGCGGGCGCGCGGCGGGCGGTGGCTGGTGCGGATGGAAGATGTGGATGAGCCGCGGTGCGTGGCGGGAGCGGATCGCGAAATACTGCGGACGCTGGAACGCTTCGGGCTGCGGTGGGATGGTGAGGTGATGTACCAAAGCGCGCGCGGGGCGGCGTATCGGGAGGCGCTGGAGCGGTTGAAGGAGTTGGGCGCGGCGTATGCGTGCTCGTGTTCGCGGAAAGAGGCGGGCGAAGTGTACGCGGGGACTTGTCGCGCGGGAGCGCGGGAGGCGGGGAAGCCGGTTGCGTGGCGCGTGCGGGTGGAAGATGTCGAGGTTGGGTTTGACGATCGCGTCTGCGGGAGGTTCACGCAGAATCTGGCGCGCGATGTGGGCGATTTCGTGGTGCTGCGGGCCGATGGGCTGTTCGCGTATCAGCTGGCGGTTGTGGTGGACGATGCGGCGCAGGGTGTGACCGATGTGGTGCGCGGGGCCGATCTGCTGGATTCGACGCCGCGGCAGATCCGGTTGCAGCGGTTGCTGGGGTATCCGGAGCCGCGGTATCTGCATGTGCCGGTGGTGACGAATGCGGCGGGCGAGAAGCTGAGCAAACAGACGCTGGCACCGGCGCTGGCGGAGGGTCGCGAAGAAGAAGATCTGCGGGCGGCGCTGCGGTTTTTGGGCCAGCCGGAAGCGCCGCGCGGGGTGGAGCTGTTGCGGTGGGCTGTGGAGAAGTGGAGGGTTTCCGATGGCTTATGATGAGCGGCTGGCGGAACGGGTGAGGTCGCTGATTGAGGGAAAACAGGGATTCTCCGAGCGGAAGATGTTCGGCGGCATCGCGTTCATGATTCATGGCAACATGTGCTGCGGGGTGGTCAGAAACGATTTGATGGTGCGGCTGACGCCGGCACAGGTCGTTGACGGGCTGAAGCAACCGCACGCACGGCCCATGGATTTTTCGGGGAAGCCGATGAAGTCCATGCTGTACGTCGGTCCCGCCGGGGTCGATGCGGACGACGATCTGGAAAAGTGGGTCAGAGCGGCAGTTCGCTTTGTACTGACGCTGCCGCCGAAGTAAGTTTGACTAAGATCCCAGCACTTCCATCGTGTCCGGTCCGCAGATCCGAGTCAGCTCGGCGCGGAATTCGCGGTCGGGGCGGACCTTCACGGGAACGTCGAGAATAACGGAGAAGTCGCGGGCGGCCTCGAGGCGGAGGCGGACCTGGGTGTCGCCGGGCTTGCGCGCGAAAAGCTTGTTGAGTTCTTCGGCGCGGTCCATGCCGTTTCGGTTCATCCAGACTTTGATGCCGATGAGCGAAGGCAGCGGCACGCGCGCCACGTCGAGCGGGATGATTTCCTTCACCGAGATCTTGGTGGGGTTGCCTTCTTCGGGGAGGGCGGAGCCGCGGATGAGCACGGCCTGATCTTCAACGAGCATCTTCTGCAGAGCTTCGTACTGCGTGGTGAAGACCATGCCGTCAATGTTGCCGAGGCGGTCTTCGATAATGAACGACGCCCAGGGTTTGCCTTCGCGGTTGCGGCGGCGCTGGATGGCGGTGATGAGGCCGCAGAGCGCCACTTCGTTCCCTTTTTCGAGGCCGTCGAGCTTCGAAGAATCGTGCGAGGCGAGTTCGCTGATTTTGTCGGCATAGGCATCGAGCGGGTGACCGCTGACGTAAAAGCCGAGGAGCTCCTTTTCGCCCTGAAGTTTTTCGCGCGGAGTCCAGTCGGTGGCTTTCGGGAGCGGCGGCTCGGGAGTATCTTCAGCGGGACCGCCGCCGAAGAGGCCGGCCTGGCCGGAATCGCGGTCGCGGGCGGCGCGGGTGCCGGTTTCGATGGCACTGTCGAGAGCAAGCAGAAGCTGCGCGCGCGTGCCTTCGAACGCGTCCATGGCGCCGGCGCGGATGAGGCTTTCCAGTACGCGGCGATTGATGGCCTGCATGTCGGCCTGCTCACAGAACTGGAAGATGGAGTGGAAGCCGCCGACTTCGTTACGCGCCCTGATGATGGCTTCCACGGCGCCCTGGCCCACGTTCTTCACGGCGCCGAGGCCGAAACGAATGGCGTCGCCGCTTTCAGTGCGGACGGGCGTGAACGTGTACTCGCTGGCGTTGACATCCGGCGGCAGCACGTTGATCTTCATGTCGCGGCATTCGTTGATGTACTTCACGACCTTGGCGACGTTGCCGGTTTCCGACGTGAGCAGCGCGGCCATGAAATCCACCGGGTAGTGCGCTTTGAACCAGGCGGTCAGAAACGCGACGTACGAATAAGCGGCAGAGTGGGACTTGTTGAAGCCGTAGCCGGCGAACTTCGCCATCAGGTCGAAGACCTTCTCCGACTTTTTGGAAGGATGGCCGCGTTCGGCGGCGCCGGCGACGAAGCGGGCGCGCTGCTTATCCATCTCCTCCACATTCTTCTTGCCCATGGCGCGGCGCAGAATGTCGGCGTCGCCTAGCGAGTAACCGGCGACGCGATTGGAGATCTGCATCACCTGTTCCTGGTAGATCATGACGCCGTAGGTTTCTTCGAGCACTTCCTTCATTTCAGGAAGATCGTAAGTAACGGGCTGGCGGCCGTGCTTACGCTCGATGAAGTCATCGATCATGTCCATCGGGCCCGGACGGTAGAGCGCGTTAAGTGCGGTGAGGTCCTCGATGCGCGACGGCTGGTAGCGGCGCAGAATGTCGCGCATGCCGGGCGATTCGAACTGGAAGATGCCGCTGGTGTAACCCTTGCAGAAGATTTCGTAGGCGGGCTGATCGTCCAGCGGAATTTCTTCGGGCACGATCTTCACGCCGTGGCGCTTTTCGATGAGCTTGAGCGCGTCGTCGATGAGCGTGAGCGTCGTGAGGCCCAGGAAGTCCATCTTGAGAAGCCCGAGCTTATCGAGGCCGCTCATGTCGTACTGGGTGACGACTTCGTCCTTGTTGGTGCGGTGCAGCGGGACGATGTTGCGCAGCGGAACCGGCGAGATGACGACGCCGGCGGCGTGTACCGAGGAGTTGCGGGCGAAGCCTTCGAGGCGCGTGGCGACGTCGAGGACTTCCTTTACTCGCGGATCCTGTTTGGCGAGGGCGTCGAAGCCGGGTTCGGTTTCGATGGCCTTTTTCAGCTTGATGTTGAGTTCGTTGGGGACGAGCTTGGTGACCTTGTCGACGTCGGCGAAGCTCATGTCGAGAACGCGGCCGACGTCCTTAATGGCGGCACGCGCGCCGAGCGTGTTGAAGGTGATGATCTGCGCGACCTGTTCGCGGCCGTACTTGCGGGTGACGTACTGGATGACTTCGCCGCGGCGGTTCATGCAGAAATCGACGTCGATATCGGGCATGCTGACGCGTTCGGGGTTGAGGAAGCGTTCGAAGAGCAGGCCGTACTGCAGCGGATCGATATCGGTGATCTGCATGGCGTAGCCCACGAGGCTGCCGGCTGCGGAACCGCGGCCGGGGCCGACGGGAATGCCCTGCGATTTGGCGTAGCGGATGAAGTCCCAGACGATGAGGAAGTAGCCGGAGAACTTCATCTGCTGGATCATGCGGATCTCGAATTCGAGGCGCACGGCGTAGGCTTCGAGCGGATGCTTCAGGGTGCCGGCGGCGGCCATGGCTTCGAGGCGCGGGCGGCGCTTTTCGAAACCCTCGCGCGCGATGTAGGCGAACCACGTGTCGGTGGTGTGGGCTTCGGGAATATCGAAGCGCGGGAAGGGGTCTTTAACCTTTTCGAGCTTGACGGCGCAGCGCTGGGCGATTTCCCAGGGGCGGTTGACGGCGTCTTCGAGTTCGCCGAACAGGGCCATCATCTCGTCGCGCGATTTCAGGTAGAAATCGGGATGATCCCAGTGCATGCGGTTGGGGTCAGACATGGTTTTGCCAGTCTGGATGCACATGAGGATTTCGTGCGCCCGGGCGTCGTCGCGGCGCAGGTAATGGGAGTCGTTGGTGGCGACGAGGGGGATGCCGGTATCGATGGAGAGGCGGTTCACCTGGGGGGTGAGGCGTTTGTCCTGTTCGAGACCGTGATCCTGAATTTCGAGGAAGAAGTTGTCCTTGCCGAAGATGTCGCGGTAGGTGTGGGCGAGGCGGCGTGCGTCTTCGTACTTATCGGCGAGGATAGCTTCGTTGGTGTCGCCGCGCAGGCAGGCGGAAAGACAGATGAGGCCCCTGGAGTGCGCCGCGAGCAGGTCTTTATCGACGCGGGGCTTGTAATAGAAGCCTTCGAGCGAAGCGGTGGAGACCAGCTTGACGAGATTCTGGTAGCCTTCCTGGTTTTCGCAGAGAAGAACGAGGTGGTTGTAACGGTCCGATTCGGTGCGGCTCTTGTGGTCCTTCGCGACGTAGACTTCGCAGCCGAGAACGGGGTGGATCTCTTTGGCTTTGGCGGCGTTGTAGAACTCGACGGCGCCGAAGAGGTTGCCATGGTCGGTCATGGCGACGGCGGGCATTTGCTGCGAGGCGACGACGTCCATGAGCTGCCTGATTTCGCATGCGCCATCGAGCAGCGAGTAATCGGTGTGATTGTGGAGGTGGACGAAGGGTGTGGCGGGAATCGACATTTGGAGCAGACGTCAGGAAAAACCTGTCCCGGGGAGACAGGACTATTTTAGCGGGTTGCCCGGGGCCGTAACAGCAGATCTTTAATGCGGGACCACTTCGTCGCGCTCCACTTTTCCGTCGCGGATATGGATGACGCGATGGGCGTGCAGCGCGATGTCGTGCTCGTGCGTCACCAGCACGATGGTGTTGCCTTCATCGTGCAAACGCTGGAAGAGCGCCATGATTTCGACGCCGGTGGCGGTGTCGAGATTACCGGTGGGCTCGTCGGCCAGCAGAATGGACGGATTGTTGACCAGCGCGCGGGCGATGGCGACGCGCTGCCGCTGGCCGCCGGAAAGCTCGTTCGGCTTGTGATCCATCCGCTTGGTGAGATCGACCTGCGCGAGAGCCTGCTTCGCTTTTTCGAGGCGCTCCCGCGGCGGCGTGCCGTTGTAGATGAGCGGCAGTTCCACGTTATGCAGCGAGGTGGCGCGAGGCAGCAGGTTGAACGTCTGGAAGACGAAGCCGATTTCCTTGTTGCGGATGCGGGCCAGTTCGTCGTCCGTCATGGAACTGACCAGGCGGCCGTTGATGTAGTATTCGCCCTTCGACGGCGAATCGAGGCAGCCGATGAGGTTCATCAGCGTCGACTTGCCGGAGCCGGACGGGCCCATGATGGCGACATACTCGCCGCGCTTGATTTCGATATCGACGCCGGAAACCGCATTGATGGTCTGATCGCCCATCACATAGGTCTTCCAGAGGTCGTAGGTGCGGATGACGACGCCTTCGCGCCGGAGGCGTTCCCCCTTTTCGGTGCTGCTTTCCGCTGCCGCTGAGTTGGACATGTCGTTTAAGTGGCCGGCTTCGGCTCGGGCGGCTTGTTATCGACCTTCACCGTGGTGGCGTTCCGGATGGTGCGGATGGCCTGATAGGGCGCGGTGACGATCTGTTCGCCCTCATTCAGCCCGCCGGCGACTTCGATGTCCGTGACGCCGGTGATGCCGGTTTCGACCTTGCGGAAATCGACCTTGCTGTCCGCCGTGAGAATGAACACGCCGGTGATCTCTTCCTTTTCCGCTTTGAGGACAGCGGGATCCGGAATCGCACTGCTGTCTACCTTTTTGTTCTTATCGATGGGCGCGAGATCGCCGCGCGTGCGCGTGGTCAGCGCCTGAATCGGAATCGTGAGTACATTCTTCCGCGTGGCGGTGGTGATCTTTGCCGTGCAGGAGAGGCCGGGACGGAAGCTGTCCGGCGGGTTGTCGATAGCGATCACGACTTTGAAGTCCTTCGCCTCCTGGCTGGACGTGGTGCTGGTGGAAGCGGCGAGGCCGGAGGAACGCAGAATCGCCGTGTTGCCGATTTCAATCACGCGGCCGGTGAAGGTCTTGCCGGGGATGGCGTCGATGGTGATTTCAGCCGGCTGATCGAGCTGGATGTTGACGATGTCGGTCTCATCGACCTTCACTTCCGACGTCACCAGCGACATATCGGCGATCGTCATGATGGTGCTGGCGGCCGAGTTCTGCACGCCGGGCACCACGGTTTCGCCGAAGCGCACGGGCAGATAGGTCACGAGCCCATCGATCGGGGCGACGACGTTGTGTTTACGCAGAATATCGTTGACGCGCGTGAGCCCCGCCTGGGTCTGCGCAATGCGGCGCTGCGCGGAGGACTGCTGGGCGCGCAACTGGGCAAGCTGGGCGCGGGACTGAACCAGGCGGGCGTTGGCTTCGGCAACGGCTGCCTTCTGGCTTTCGTAGGCGCTCTTGCGCTGGTCGTAATCCTGGCGGGGGATCAGGCCCCCGTCGTAGAGCTTCTGGCCGCGTTCGAATTCCAGCTGGTAACGTTCGAGGTCGGCTTTGGTGCGGTCCAGCGTGGACTGGAGCGCGGTGATGTTTTCGTTGCCCGCGGCGTAGCCGGCTTCGCTGGCGGCGGCGTCGGCTTCGGCGGAACTGAGCGCGGCCTGCTGCGCCACCACGTCGGCGGCCGACTGCGCTTCATCGATGCGGGCGAGCAACTGGCCCTTGCGGACGCGGTCGCCTTCCTTGACGAGGATGGCGGTCAACTGCCCCTGATACTCTGCGCCGATGTTGATGTAGTTGCGCGGTTTCACTTCGCCGGAAGCGCTGACGATGCTGGCCAGGTCCTGCCGCACTACCTTACCGGTCTGGACCGTGACGATGCCGCGCCGGCTGTAGCGAATTCCGCCCGCCACGCCGCCGGCAATGAGCAGCAGCAGTAGCACCGCGATCAGAATCTTCCACTTGGTTTTCATGATGGAGCGAGGTTCAGGACAGTAAGACGCAGTCCGGTGCTGTTTTGTTCGCCCGGTAACTTCAAGAGTAGCAAATTCGGCGAAAAAGCGGCCTTTTTCCGGCCTTCCGGGGGCGGATTGCCCGGCGACTTACTTCCAGTTCACCTGGCGCGGGCTGGCGCCGCAGTGCAGGATGTTGGTCATGCCGCTGGTGAGGTCGGCGCAGGCGAGATCGCTGGCGACGCGCTCGGCCTGTTCCTTGCTCGCGGCGGCGCCGTCGCGGCACATGGTGCGCCCTTCAAACGTGACGCAGACCTGGCAGCGGTAGAGGCCGTTCCCCAGGGTGGAATAAGCCATGGCGGCGAGGAAGATCACGATGAACGCGACGCCTGCGATGACCGGCCACTTGGTTTTGGATTTCGCCATGATTGTCGTCGCTGCGGGTGTCGTCGCTGCGGGTGTCGTCGCTTCGGTTGTTTAGGCTCCCTGGAAGAAGTTGCCCATTTTGCGGAACTTCTCGTAGCGCTTGCGGACGATTTCTTCGGGACTGAGCGGCGTGAGTTCGGTCAGGGATTTGACGAGCTGCGTCTTCAGGAAAGCCGCCGCCGCGTCGTAGTCCTCATGCGCGCCGCCGGGCGGCTCGGGGATGACGCCATCCACCAGTCCGAGGCGGACCAGATCCTCGGCGGTGACCCGCAGCGCCGCGGCCGCATCTTCCGCGCGCGCCGAATCGCGCCAGATAATGGCGGCGCAGCTTTCCGGCGAAATCACGCTGTAGACGGCATTTTCCAGCATGTAAACGTGGTTGCCCACGCCGAGCCCCAGTGCGCCTCCGCTGCCGCCTTCTCCGATGCAAACCGACACGACGGGTACCGGCAGACGCGCCATTTCGCGAAGATTCCGGGCGATGGCTTCGGCCTGGCCGCGCTCTTCGGCGTCGAGGCCGGGGTATGCGCCGGGCGTATCCAGAAAAGTGATGATCGGGCGGCCGAACTTGGCGGCCATCTGCATGACGCGCAGGGCCTTACGGTAGCCCTCCGGCCGAGGCATGCCGAAATTGCGGTAGAGCTTCTGCTTGGTATCGCGGCCCTTCTGTTCGCCGATCAGAAGGACGTGCCGTCCGTCGAGGCGGCCGGTGCCGCAGACGATGGCGGGGTCGTCGCCAAAAAGGCGGTCGCCGTGGATTTCCTGGAAATCCGTGAGGATGCGCTGCACGTAGTCGAGCGTGTGCGGGCGCTTGGGGTGGCGGGCGTTCTGGACGCGCTGCCAGGGGGTCTTCTCCGCCGGCGTGGCGTCCGAGGCTGCGCCGCCATTCGGAACTTTTGCGTCAGGGGGCGCGGTGGCGCCTGCCTCTGGTTGCATCCTTAAAGGATACCAGGGGGGGAGAGATACCGAAGCGCCCCGGCGAACGGGCGTCGCTGCGCGGGCATCGCTCAGTTCCCGATGTAGCGCGAATAGATGCCGCGGGCCACGCCCACGTCCGTGGTGCCCTTGACGATGGCCCGGCCGTCGGGGAAGACGGTGATTTCGTGCGGGCCGTCCTCGAAGCGCAGGGCGAATTCGTTGGCGCGCACCGGGCCGAGACCGCGGAGCTGCGCCGCCAGCGCCGTAAGGTCAACGGGACGGCGGCGTTCGTGAATCTGCACCGCATTGCGGCCGCACAGGCTGACCGGGGCACGGCGGGCAGCGAGAAAGGCAAAGTCGCGCTGGCCGCAGCAGGGGCACTCCGGGTCGCGTGGCGGCATGGCGGTCTCCCGGACCGGGCCGTGCCAGAGATCTGCCGTGAAGATCTTCGGGCGCACGGCGCTCACGCGGCCGCTGAGAACCTTGATGGCTTCCATTGCCTGGATGGAGCCGATCACGCTGGTGACGGGCCCCAGCACGCCCGCCGTCTCGCAGGTGGGCTGCACGCCGGCCGGCGGCGAGGGATAAATGCAGCGGAAGCACGCCGTCACGCCGGGCAGAACGGGCATGGCGATGCCGTAGGAACCGACGGCGGCACCGTAGATCCACGGGATGGACTCGCGCACCGCGAAGTCGTTGATCAGAAAACGCGTTTCGAAATTGTCCGTGCCGTCGAGGATGACGTCCGCGCCGCCGAGGTGCTCGGCGACGCTCTCCGGATCGAGATCGGAAACGCGCGCCTCGATCCGCACCCCGGAGTTGGCGTCGAGCAGATGGCGGCGGGCGGCTTCGGCCTTGGGCAGTCCCGCCCGGGCGTCCTCTTCCGTATAAAGGATCTGGCGCTGGAGGTTGCTTTCCTCCACATAATCGCGGTCAATGAGGCGCAGCGAGCCAACGCCGGCGCGTGCCAGCAGCGACGCCTGTACGGTGCCGAGCGCGCCGCAGCCGATCACAACGGCGGTGGAAGCGGCGAGGCGCTCCTGTCCTTCGGAGCCGAACGGCGCGAAACGGATCTGGCGGCTGAAGCGATCGTGTTGCAACGGCGGCGGGCTTTCTGGCGTCATGGTAGCAGAGCGAAGGGAGAGCTTCGATCCGCCCGGCGGTGCCTGCAACAGGGCGCTTGCGCTGATACGATGAAAAACGGTGCGGCACCGCTATGCGAAGAGCATCCTGGCCGTTTTCCTGCTTAGCGCCGGCGTCACTCCGCACGCCGGAGCCCAGAGCGACGTCCGCTCTGCCATTGCAGAGCTCGAAGGGCTGAAAATCGCCGGCATCGTCTTCGATCCCCCGCAGCAGCCGCTCGAAGCGCGGGACCTGCAGGAGCTTCTGCCCATCCGCCGGGACGGTATCTATCGCGCCGCCGACGTCCGCACGGCCATCGAAAGAATGTTTGCCTCGGGGCGCTACAAAGACATTCAGGTGGACGCTTCGCCTTCGGCCGGCGGTGTGCTGGTGAAGTTCACCACGCAGAACAACTGGTTCATCGGCGGAGTGAATGTCGATACGGATGTCAGCGAGCCGCCGAGCGCCGGGCAGATGGTGGGCGCCACGCATCTGCAGCTTGGCGACCTCTTCGATCCCGCGCAAATGGCCGCGGCCATCGTTAATGTGAGAAAGCTTCTGGCGGACAATGGCTTCTTCGAGCCGAGTATCGAGCCGAAGTATTCCTATCGCGACAGCTCGCAGCAGGTGGACATCGTTCTGGCGGTTCAGGCCGGCAAGCGCGCGCACTATGCGACGCCGCTCATCTCCGGTGCCGAGCCCGCCGGAGCGAAGCCCCCGGCCGCAGCTGCGCCGGACGCCAGGAAGACGATCGTCACCGCCGAAGAGCTGGTCAAGGCCACCTCCTGGCGGCGTTTTCTGCTGCCCGGCTATCGCGGTGTGACGCTGAGCCGCACGCGTGCCGGCATCGATAATATCCGGCTGCGTTACGAGAAAGCCAACCGCCTGCTCGCCACCGTCACGCTGGAAGGCATGGATCGCGACACGGTCCGCAACGTGGCCGTGCCGAAGATCTCGGTGGATCCCGGTCCCGAAGTTACCGTCACCGCAACCGGCGCGAAAGTCTCGCACAAGCAGTTGCGGCAGAACGTTCCTATTTACGAAGAGCACACCGTGGATGACGATCTGCTGGCGGAAGGCGCCGTCGATCTGCGTGCCTACTTCCAGGCTCAGGGCTATTTCGATGCCGAAGTGCATCTGGAGCGGCAGCAGGTGGAGGACGGCAAAGCGCAGATCACGTACGCGGTGAACCGGGGCGCGCGCCACCGCTTCGTGCATCTGGAAATTCAGGGCAACCGGTATTTCGAAGCGAAGACGATCCGCGAGCGAATGTTCCTGATTCCCAAAACATTTGAATTTCCGCGCGGCCGTTACAGCGAGGCGTTCCGCAGGCGCGATGCGGCCACTATCCTGGATCTGTACCAGTCGAATGGCTTCCGCGATGCAAAGGTCGAACTGCGCGTGATGGATCGATACGCGGGCAGGGAAGGCGACCTCGCGGTATTTGTCGAGATCGCGGAAGGCGCGCAGTATCGCGTGTCGTCGCTCACTGTGAAGGGGCCCGCGAAACTGGACGTCAGCCGGCCGGTGCAGACACTGGCCTCGCAGAAGGGCCAGATATTCAGCGAATTCAACGTGGCCGGCGACCGCGAAACCATGATGCAGTATTACGGCGCGAACGGTTTTCCCGCCGCCGCCTTCGCGTGGAGTTCGAAGCCTGGCGCGCAGCCGAATACCGTGGATCTGGAATTCGTCATCGAAGAGGGTGCCCAGCAGTTCGTCCGTGAGGTGGTGACCAGCGGCCTGCGCACCACGCGGCAGCGTCTGGTCAACCGGCAGCTCACGCTGAACCCGGGCTCGCCGCTCTCGCCCGCGGCCATGGCGGAAACGCAGCGCAAGCTGGACGACCTCGGCATCTTCGCGCAGGTCAACATGGCAGTGCAGAATCCCGACGGCGTGGAGGATCGCAAGTTTGTGATCTACGACCTCGAAGAGGCCCGGCGCTACACCATCACGACCGGCCTCGGCGCGGAATTCGCGCGCATCGGCGGCGGCACCGCCATCAGCGATCTTTCCAATCCCGGTGGCGGGCCGGGCTTCAGCCCCCGCGTCTCCATGAACGTGACGCGTCTCAACTTCCTCGGGCTGGGCGAAACGCTCGGTCTGCAGGGGCGGCTTTCCACGCTGCAGAAACGGGCCGTCGGCACCTATTTCGTGCCGCGCATTTTCAACTTCGTGGATTTCGACAGCACGTTCTCGCTGCTCTATGACGATACCCACGACGTCCGTACCTTCGAATCCAAACGCGAGGAAGCGGCGGCGCAGATGGCGCAGCACATGTCGAAGTCGCTCACGTTTTTCTACCGCTTCAATTACCGTCACGTGGGGGTTTCCAATCTGAAGATCGATCCGCTGTTGCTCCCGCGGCTGGCGCAGTCGGTGCGGGTCGGCAGCGCATCGTTCAATCTGGTGCAGGATCACCGCGACGATCCGCTCGATCCGCGCCGCGGCATCTACAACACGCTCGACATGGCTCTTGCCACCAGCGCCTTCGGCTCGCAGACCAGCTTCGTCCGCATTCTGGGCCGCAATGCGACGTACTATAAGCTCGGCGAAAAATTCGTGTTCGCGCGGGAGACGCAGATGGGCATCCAGCCCGCCTTCAGCATCCCTTCAAATGCCGACCTCACCGATCCGATCCCGCTGCCTGAACGCTTTTATGGTGGTGGCGGAAGCACTGACCGCGCGTTTCCCGAAAATCAGGCAGGGCCGCGCGATCTGCTCACCGGCTTCCCGCTCGGCGGCTCGGCGATGTTCTTCAACAGCGCGGAGCTGCGCTTCCCGCTCTATGGCGCGAACGTGAACGGCGTGTTTTTCGAAGATGCGGGCAATATATTTTCCAGCATCGGCAAGATGAGCTTCCGGACCGTACAGCACAGCCCTTCGGACTTCAGCTACATGGTGCACGCCGCCGGCTTCGGCATCCGTTACCGGACGCCGGTCGGACCAATCCGCGTCGATCTGGCCTACAGCATCAATCCGCCGCGCTTTTTCGGCTACCCGGGCAGCTACAACCAGCTGGTGCAGTGTTCGGTGAACGGCCCGTGCCAGGCCTCGCTGCAGCAGATCAGTCACTTTCAGTTCTTCTTTTCGATCGGGCAGGCATTCTGATGCGGAAATTATTGCTTGCCCTGATGCTCGTCATGCCGATGGCCCGCGCGGTGCTAGTGGATGGCGTGGCAATTTCGGTGGGCAACACCGTCATCACACGCAGCGAGATCGATCAGCGCATTCGCCTCACAGCGTTTCTGAACGGAGAAACGGCCGACACCGGCGAGGTTTCGCGGCGCGAGGCGGCGCAGCGCCTCATTGAACAAAAGCTGATTGCACGCGAAATGGATCTGGGCCACTATCCGCGCCGCGGCAGCGACGCCGCGCAAACGATGCTCGATGCGTGGGCGAAGGCGAATTATGGCGGCGATCCGGCGGCGCTGGCGGCCCGGGCCGCCGAGTACGGGCTCACTCCGGGCGAAATCGGCGCGGAACTGGTGTGGCAGTCCGAATTCCTCACTTTTCTGAATCTGCGCTTCCGGCCCGCCGTACAGGTGACCGACGAACAGATCCGCGCTTACTTCATGGAAAAGTTCGCGGCGCGAATGCCGGCCGCACAACAGGAAGCCGCGCTGATCGAACTCCACCCGCAGATCGAAGAAGCGCTTACCGTGGAAGGTTCGGACCGCGAACTCGACGCCTGGCTCCGGGATCAGCGCCAGCGCACCCGCATCGACTACGTCGATAAATCTCTGCTGGAGCCGCCGGCGAAGTGAAGCGCTTCGCCAAAGTTGCGCTGTGGAGCAGCGGCGTCGCGCTCACCGCGTTGCTCATCGCCACGCTCGCCGGTCTCGCCATCGTCCGCACCGATTGGTTCCGCGACAAAGTCCGCGAGCGAATCGTGCGCGAAGCGGGGACCGCCACGGGCGGCCGCGTCGAAATTGGCGCGTTCCGCTTCGACTGGCGCACGCTCACAGCGCAGTTCGACAACCTCGTCATCCACGGACGCGAAGCGGCGGATCAGGCGCCGCTGCTCTCCATCGGCACGCTCTCCATCGGCCTCCGCATCGTTTCGCTGATGGAGCGCCAGTTCGATGTCGCCACCGTGGAGGCCGCGCAGCCGCGGCTTCACGTGATCCTCGGCGCGGATGGGTCCACCAACATTCCCGAGCCGCGCCTTGCCCGCCGGAAGGGCGCGCCGGAGACCATCCTTGCGCTGAAGATCGGCCGTTTCGAACTGCGCAACGGCTCGCTCGTCGCCGAGTCGCCGGGCCTGAAGCGGGCGCACAGCGACTGGAACGCGCAGGGCGAGAACCTGGCTGCGACCGTGAACTATCGCGCTGCCGGGGCGGGCGAACCGGCGCCGCGTTATGAAGGCGAAGTCTCGCTGGCGCCGCTGCACCTTGCGCTCGACGGACTTTCGCCCTTCGATGCCACTGTCCACTTCAGCGCGGCGCTGGAGAAAGACACCGTGACCATCGCAAACGCGCTGGTCACGACGGGTGGTTCCGAAGCCCGGTTCAGCGAAGGCACGATCCGCAATTTCCAGGCTCCCGAGGTCACGGGGCGCTACCGCGTCCACGTCTCGCTGCCCGACGCCGATCGCATTTTCAAACTCGTCAACTTCCGCCACGTTGGGACCATCGACCTCGCCGGGGAGGGCCGCTTCGCCTCGCCACGGGATTACGAAGCCACCGGCGCGCTGAACGGTATCGGCATCGATTACGGCCCGGTGAAGCACCTCGGCGTTTCCGGCCGCTTTCGCGCGCAGCCGGACGTTATCGACCTGAGCGCTCTGCGGGGCAGCGCACTGGGCGGTCAGATCACGGCCACCGGTCAGATCCGCAAACTGACTTCCTTCCGGGTGAACGGCACGGTGGAACACTTCGATGCCAACGATCTCGCCGGACTCATCGGCCTTCATGTGTGGGCCGCCCAGCCCAAAGCACTGCCCTACGATGGACTGGTCAGCGGCGTCTTCGATGCCACCGGCCTCGTCAATGAGGAGCGCTTCCATCGCATCAATGCAACTGCCACGGTGAGCGTTGCGCCCGTGGCCGGCCAGCGTCCGGCGCAGGGACAAATCGCGGCGCACTATGACAGCGACGCGAACCTGCTCGAACTCGGCAATTCGTGGATCGAACTGCCGGCCTCCCGGGTCGAGGTCAGTGGCGTCGGCGGCAAATCGCTCGCGGTCCGGCTTCGTTCACGCGATATCAGTGAACTCATGCCGGCGCTGGGAGACATCGCGCCGCCGTTTGCCCTGCGCAATGGCTCGCTAACCTTCGACGGCAAACTCGACGGCCCGCTGAATCATCCGCGCATCGCCGGCCACGCGGAGCTGACGAATGCCGTCGTCGATGGACAACGGCTGGAATCGCTGGCCGCCGATACGGAGCTCTCCGAGTCCGGCATCAAAGCCGGGACGCTCGCGCTCAACTGGGGGCCTGTCCGCGCCAGCGGTTCCGTCTCGCTGGGACTTGCGGCGTGGAAGCCGGGCACCGATTCGGCGGTCGCCGCAAATTTGCAGGTGACGACGCCCGATCCGGCGGCGCTACTGGCCCTCGCCGGCGCAGCGGGCGTGCCGGTTTCCGGAGCGCTGAATACTTCCATCGTCCTGAGCGGCAGCCCCGGCGCGCCCGATCTCACCGCTCAGTTCACTTTCTCGAAAGGCCGGCTCGCCGGCGAAGCATTCGATACCGCCTCGGGCCGTCTCCACGTCACGCCGGCGCTGGCGGCCACGCTCGATGCGAACGTTGCGGCGGGCGCGCGGCGTCTGAAGATGGGCGCGCGGTTTGAACACACCGGCCCGTCGATGACGGATGGCCGTGTGAATTTCGATGTCTCCAGCAATGCGATTCCGCTGGCGCAGATTGCCGCCGTCCGCAGGTGGCAGCCCTCCATCGGCGGCGCCGCCGAGCTTCACGCCAGGGGCGCGCTGCTGGTGCGAGATGCCGCCGTCAGCCTCGCGGATCTCGATGCCGATCTCGCCACCACGGGCCTGCTGGTGGCCTCGCGCAGTCTCGGCAATGCGCGGCTCACGGCGACGACGCACAACAACATCCTTTCGGCGAAGCTCGACTCCACCACCGCGCAGACCGCCCTCCACGGGGAAGCCAGCATGTCTCTCGGCGGCCAGTTTCCATATGAAGGAACGCTCCGTTTTGCCATTCCCGACCTGAAGTCCATCGCCACCCTGCTCGCGCCGGACGCCGTGGGCGGCGCGGAATTCGAGGGCGCGGCGGAAGGCGAGTTCCGGCTCCGCGGCGCAGCGCGCGCCCCGGAACTGGCCACTGGCCAGGTCGAACTGAGCCGCATTGAAATTCGTCCCGGCACGCCTGTCGTCTCCCGCAATCCGAGTCTGGCCGCCATGGCGCTGCACAACGACGGCCCGGTCACGCTCAGCATCCTGAAGTCCGGCGTTCGCGTCGACCGGGCGCGCTTCGCCGCTCCGCAAACCACCCTCGCCGTCACCGGAGCCATCGGCCTCGGCCCGCAGGCTCACATCGATCTCAATCTCCAGGGCAACATCAATATTGCGCTGGCGCAGACCTTCAGTCCGGACCTCACCGCGTCCGGCGAGTTCGTCGTCAACGCCGGCATGCACGGCACCTTCGCCCGGCCCGACTTTTCCGGCACCGCCGAAATCCGCAAGGCCGACTTCCATTACGCCGAATTTACGAACGGCCTGACCAACGCCAACGGCATCATCCGCTTCAACGGCACGCGCGCCAACCTGCAGTCGTTCAGCGCGGAAACCGGCGGTGGCAGGGTGGACACCACCGGCTTCGTCACGTTCATCAACGGTGTGCCGGCCTTCCGCCTCGAAGCAAAGGCGCGCGAGGTCCGGGTGCGCTATCCCGAAGGCGTGAGCTCGGTCTCGGACGGCGACCTCACCTTCGCCGGCACGGCCGAGCGCAGTCAGGCCTCGGGGCGCGTCACCATCCGCCGCGTTTCCATTAATCCGAAATCCGATCTCTCCACCATCCTTGCCGCCTCGGCCCAGCCGTTCCGCACGCCCGAATCGAGCAGCGGGCTGCTCAACAACATGAACTTCGATGTTCAGGTGGAAACCGCGCCGGACGTTGTCTTCCAGACCAGCGTCGCCCAGCGCATTCAGGCCGATGCCAGCCTGCGTCTGCGCGGCACCGCCACCAATCCGGCGGTGCTGGGGCGCGTCAACATCACGCAGGGCGAACTGGTCTTTTTCGGCAACAAGTACACCATCAACCAGGGCGCCATCAACTTTTTCAACCCCGCGAAGATCGATCCGATCCTGAATCTCGATCTCGAAACCAAGGCGCGCGGCGTGGACGTGATTCTTTCCGCCACCGGCCCGCTGGCGAAATTAAACGTCAGCTACCGGTCCGATCCGCCGCTGCAGTTCGCCGATATCGTTGCGCTCCTGGCAACGGGCCGTTCTCCGAACGACCCGACGCTCGCCGTGCGCGATACCGGCCAGTCGCAGAGTCTGCAGCAGATCGGCGCATCGGCGCTGCTGGGCGAGGCCATCGCCAATCCCGCGGCGGGCCGCCTGCAGCGCTTCTTCGGCGTGAGCCGCATCAAGATCGACCCCTCGCTCACCGGCGTCACGGGCAGCCCCGAAGCGCGCCTCACCGTGGAGCAGCAGGTGACGCCGGAACTGCTCTTCACCTACGTCTCCGATGTTTCCAACACCAGCACGCAGCTCATTAAAGTGGAATGGTCCTTCAACCGGCGCTGGGCGGCGGTCCTGACGCGCGCGGAAAACGGCTACATCGATCTGGATTTCACGTTTAAGAAATCGTTCCGCTAACGGCCGTAACGCAAAACGACCGGCCCGTGAAGCGAGCCGGTCGTTTTGCCATGCCTTGATGAACTGCCGTATTTCGCGGGCGCTTAGAACGTGAGCCTCGCGGAGAGCGTTCCGACGCGTTCGCCTGAAATCGAGTTGGCCGGATTCGTTGCAATCGCGCCGAAGCCGCCGGCGTTTACTTTGTTGCCGTTCGGCGCTGTCGTCTGCGTGACGGAAGCAACGTAGTTGGCCGCGGTCGGATTCGGAATCTGCGTCCGGTTGAAGGGGTTGGTAAACGACATCCGGATCTGGAACGTCATCCGTTCGCGGATGCGGATGTTGCGGCCGAAGTTCAGCGATTCCCTCGGCCGGCGCGCATAACGGTAGTCGCCGAAGTAGTCCGCCGAGTTGGCGAACTGACCCGGAGCCGGATCGGTCCACGCCGCCGGATTCAGAACCTGCGTCTGAGACGGATCGAAGCAGTGGCAGTTCAGATCCTTCAGGAACAGAGGCTGACCGGGGACGCGCTGGGCATGCGTGGCGACGAGCAGGGTCTGCGCCAGGTTGGACGTCGCCGTGGCGGGAGCCGCAATGGGCTGGCCGCTGGCGTATTGCAGCAGGGTGCCGACCGTCCAGTCCCGCAGCGCGAGCTGCAGATACTTGTTGATGCCGAACTTCGGTACCGTGTAGGTCAGCGAAAGCACGCTGACCAGCGGCTGATCGAAGCTGGAGAGCTGCTTGTTGGAGGCGCGGTCGAAGATGTTGTTGACCGTGGACGCGGCACCCGCGCCTTCCACGCCCAGCGTCTGCTGCTTGGACCACGTGAAGATGTAGTTCACGTTCAGGCCGTGCGACGTGCGCTTGGAGAGTTTGGTCTGCAGCGAATCGTACCAGGTGTTGCCCAGCGGACCCGCGCTGCTCATGGCCCCGAACTGCGGATACGGCGTGAGCGAACGCGCCACACTGAATGTTGTCGGGAAGCCGGCGAACGGCAGCTGATTCCGGAACGGTCCGGCAGCGGCCGAACCGACCTGCGCGGCCAGGATCGTCTGCGCCGCCGGGCTGGCGATGTTCAGCCCGTAATTGCTCAGTAGTTGCTGCGGAGAGTTGAAGTTGTAATAGTTCAGCGCGCTGGTCTGCCACCAGACGCCGCGATTGCCGACGTAGTTGGCTTCGCCGAACAGGCCGGGCAGCAGTTCCCTCTGGAAGCCAATGCTCCACTGCACCTGCCGCGCGGGGCGTCCCGCATTCTGATCGATGACCGCGGGCGATCCGGTGAAGGTGCCCGCCGTCGGATAGAGTCCGGCCGACAGGTTCGGGAATTTCGGATTCAGATTGTATCCCGGCGCGAGGCTGTAGGCCGGCGAAGCCACGCCCGTGTTCAGCGTCATCGCCGCCGTATCCGCCTGCGGAGCCGTAGTCGTCAGCGTATTGCCCGCCGCGCCGCCCACGCCGAGTTGCGCCAGCGGGCTGGAGTAAACCACGCCGACGCCGCCGCGGAATACGGTCTTGTCATCAATCTGATACGCCATGCCGAAGCGCGGCCCGAAGGCCAGCGGATAATTCTTCGCGAAAGAACAGTTGCAGGTGGCCTCGAAGATCGTGGCGCCGAGGTGTCCGGCGGCAACCGGGTTCGGTGTCGTGGCCGAAAAATCGGGCGTGCGGCCGTACTGTTCCTTCGGGTACGTGCCGTAATCCCAGCGCAGCCCGTAATCGACGGAAAGCTTTCGCGAGACCTTCCACGCATCCTGCGCAAATGCCGCGGCGAAATGACGTCCCAGTCGCGAATCGATCGGCGCTGCCAGCGTTTCCGAGTTGGCGGCGCCGAGCAGGAAGCTGGCGAACGCAAAACCCGTGGAGCCGTTCGCCAGCGCGATCCCCTTATCGGAGAACCAAGGATCCGCCGTCTGGGCATTGGCGAAGGTCATTCCACCGGCCGTATTGGTCAATGAAATCGTGACGTAGCCTTCGGTGTGGCCTTCGACGCCGAACTTCAGCGTGTGGCTTCCGCTCACCTTTGTCAGGCTCAGCGCCAGCGACGGCTTTTCCGCATCCGTGCGGTTGAAGCCCGCGCCCATCGCAACCATGCCGCCGGTGTTATTCGGGTTTGTCATTGCCGCAATCGCCGGGAACTGCCCTGTGGCAACCGTGGCGCCGGTCAGGCCGATCGAACTCGTGCTGAAATCGGTTGTCGGCGACTGGTTGCGGAAGTTGTTCGCAATGTAACCCGCGCTCAGGTGGAACAGTGTCGTGGGCGACACCGTGTAGTCGAAGTTCAGCCTTTCGGTCTGGCTGTTGATGAAGGGGCCGAAGCTCGGGTCGATGGGGCCCTGGATTCCGGTGGAATTCTGCACCGTGATGCCGTACTGCTGGTTGCTGATGTTGTTGGACCAGTAGAACGAAACCTTGGCCTTGCTGGAAATCGTGTGATCGATCTTCAGCGCCGGAATGTACGTGACGCGCTCTCCCTGGAACGGGTTGTTGTAGTTGTTGATCAGCTGGTTCGGACCGCCGACATTCGGCTGCGGGATGAAGCTCAGAATCTTTCCCACGGTGGAAGTCGGCGAAGGCAGCAGCGACGGCGGAATGGTGTTGTTGGCAAACGGTGTGGCCACGCGGACTCCGTCCGGCCCGTTCACAATGCTGCGCGGGTCGAAAATCATGCCGTCCACGGCCGCGGTCCCGGCCGAATCCTTGTTCTGGCCGCCGGTGGCGGTGATCGTTTTGCCTGACAGAGCCGTCCGGAAATCGCCGTTCCGGTACGCCATAGTGGGAACGGTCGGATACTGCGTGGTGAAGGTGCTCCTCTGGATGAAGCCTTCATACGAGAAAAAGAAGAATGTCTTGTTCTTCCCCTTGTAGACTTTCGGAATCCAGACGGGGCCGCCGACGCTGCCGCCAAAATTGTTCTGCGTGTTGGCCGGCGTCAGGTGCGTGTACGCCTGGGAAGCATTCAGGAACGCGTTGTCAAAGTAGTTGAACAGCGCCCCGTGCAGTGAATTGGTGCCCGATTTGATGGTGTAGTTGAACTGGCCCGCGCCCGCCTGGCCGTATTCGGCGGCGTAGTTGCTGGTCACCACGGAGACTTCCTGAATCGAATCCACGCCCGGCTGCGACTGCGCATAGTCTTTCGGGTTGGCCGCGATAATGATCGAGTCCAGGCCTTCCACCCGCACCGACATCGTATTGCTGGGCGAGCCGTTCACGCGCAGGTCAACGCTGGGGTTGTAAAACGTGCCCGGCGTCAGTTCCGTCACCGCCATCGGATTGCGAATGCCAAGCTGGCTCGAATTGCCCGCGCCAATCGGCAGAATGCCCAGCTCCGACATACTCTCGGTCGTGATGTTCACCGACTGTTCGCCGCTCTCCGTCTTGAGCAGCGATGCCTCCGCGCTGATCGTGATCGACTCGGTCGCCGCGCCGACTTCGAGCAAAACGTTCACGCCCAGCGTCTGTGACGCTTCCACCGCGATATTCGTCCGCACGAATTTTTTAAAGCCGGCCGCCGTCACCGTCATCTCGTACGTGCCGAGCGGGATCTGGGTGAACGTATAGACGCCCGTGCCGGAACTGACCGTCCGGTAGAGGAAGCCGGTTTCCGTTTCCTTGAGCTGCATATCCGCACCGGCCACGACGCCCATTGAGGTATCCGACACCTCGCCGGTTACAGTGCCGCGGTCCGTCTGCGCGAATACCGGCAGTGCGGCCAGAATCAGCAACAGAAGTCTCTTATTCCACGTGGACATATTTCGCCTCAATCCCTTTCACCGGACGCAAGACGCAGTCCGATCGCAAGCCCCAAACCTGATCAATCCTATACCTTGACTGTTAAGTAAAGGTTTGTAGGCTGCAGGAAAAGTTAAGGCGTAGTAACAATTGGAGTCCGTCCTCCGGCCGCGGGGGCGGCCTCAGACGGTGAGCGTGGAAATATTGACGGAAGAACGCTGGCCTTCGACCACCACAATGCCCGTTTCCGTCACGTGGTAATGCTTCGCGTCGGCCACCGGATCGTAGCCAATCGTGGCGTCGGCCGGCACGCGCACGTTCTTATCCAGAATGGCCTTGCGAATTTTCGCCCGCCGGCCGATGTCGCAGTTGTCGAGAATGACGCTGTCTTCCACCAGCGCCCCCGCATGCACGCGGACGCCGGGGCCGAGCACCGAATTGCGCACCTTGCCGCCGGAAAGGATGCAGCCGCCCGCCACAATCGAATCGATCGCCTCGCCGCGCCGGTTGTCTTCGTCGAAGGTGAATTTCGCCGGCGGGTCCGAGTAACTGCTGGTGCGCAGCGGCCACTGGCGGTTGTAGAGGTTCAGCGCCGGGGCTACCGCCCGCAGGTCCATATTGGCTTCCCAGTAAGCCTCAATGGTGCCGACGTCCCGCCAGTACGCTTCCTGTCCGGAGGGTTCGCCGGGGATTTTGTTCGTCTGGAAATCGTAGGCGAACATGGCCTCCTTGTCGGCCACCATGCGCGGCAGGATGTCCTTTCCAAAGTCGTGCGAGCTGTCCGGGTCCGAGGCGTCGTCGTAAAGCGCCCGCAGCAGCGTCTCCGTCCGGAACACGTAATTGCCCATGGAGGCGAAAACCTGTCCCGGCCGCCCGGGAATGGTCGGCGCCTTGGGATTCTTCTCGTGAAAGGCCACAATGCGGTTGCCCGGCCCGGTTTCGATGACGCCGAACTCGCGCGCGTGCTTCTTGTCCACCGGGATCGCCGCCACCGAGCAGACCGCGTTCGCCGACTGGTGAAACTCCACCATCTGCGCAATGTCCATCCGGTAGATGTGATCGGCGCCGAAGATCGCCACCACGTCCGGCGCCGCCTGCTCGATCAGGTTCACGTTCTGGAAGATCGCGTCCGCCGTCCCCTGATACCACGATTCATCGTGCGAACGCATCTGCGCCGGCACCGGGATAATGAACTGGTTCTTCAGGATGCCGCCGGTCTGCCAGCCCTCGTTCAGATGCTGCAGCAGGCTCTGGCTGCGGAACTGCGTCAGAACATAAATCGAGTGGATGCCCGAATTGATGAAATTACTGAGAACGAAGTCGATGATGCGGTATTTTCCGCCGAAAGGCACGGCCGGTTTGGCACGCTCTTTAGTCAGCGGGTAGAGGCGTGTCCCCTTCCCGCCCGCGAGGATGATGCCAAGCGCTCGGAGTTGTTGCATAGGCGCGCGAATCAGCGCGGAAAGCTAATTGTTGCAGTCCGCCCGGCCCCTTGGCAACAAAATAGCGGTTAAGTGTTTGCGAATTTCCGCGATTGGGCGGCTGCCTATTTCCAGTTCATCACAAAATGAACAAATGAGCCCACCGGGATGCCCGTCGGACCCTTCGCCATACCTGGTTTGGCGTCGTCCAGCCAGCCCGTTCCTGCGATATCTACGTGGACCCACGGCGTGTCCCCCACGAACTCTTTCAGGAACATCGCCGCCGTGCAGGCCCCGCCCCAGCGGCCGCCCACGTTGCCGATATCCGCATACACGGTTTTGAGCTGATCCCTATATTCGTCGTAGAGCGGCATGTGCCACATGCGCTCGCCCGATTCCTGCGAAGCCGCCAGCCAGCGCTCCAGAATCTGGTCGTTGTTGGCGAAGACGCCGGAGCAGGCAAACCCGAGCGCCACAACCACCGCGCCGGTCAGCGTGGCGGCGTCCACCATGTGGGTGCAGCCCAGTTGCTTCGCCCACGTGATGGCGTCGGCCAGGATCAGCCGGCCTTCCGCGTCGGTATTGAGTACCTCAATCGTCCTGCCGGAAAGCGACTTCACAATGTCGCTCGGCCGCTGCGCCCGGCTGCCCGGCATATTTTCCACCGCCGGCACGATGCCGGTCACCGCCACCCCGGGCTTCAGCCGCGCAATCGCCTGCATGGCGCCGATCACGGCCGCGCCCGCGGCCATGTCGTACTTCATCTTTTCCATGCCATCGGACGGCTTAATGGAAATCCCGCCCGTGTCGAACGTAACGCCCTTGCCGATCAGCGCAATGTGATCGCCCGAAACCGGCTTCTCCGGCTTGTACTGCATCACGATGAGAGCCGGCGGCTCGGCGCTGCCCTGCGCCACCCCGAGCAGCGCGCCCATGCCGAGCTGCATCATACGGTCGCGGTCCAGCACTTCGCATTCGAGGCCGGTCTCCTCCGCCATACGGCGGGCCCGTTCGGCCATGTTCAGCGGCGTCAGCACGTTCGGCGGCTGGACGGAAATATCGCGCGCCAGAGTCGCGCCTTCCGCCACAATCCTGCTCTGCTCCAGGGCCGCCGCCAGCGCGGCATCCTGGTTCGCCGTCGCGATCGTAACTTCCCCCACAACGGCGGCCCCGGCGGGCTTGTCGGTCTTCAGAACGTCCGGCTCCCACAGCCCCAGCGCCGCCGCTTCGGCCACCGCCGCAACGTCGCCCGGCCCGTCCGCCCCGGCCTCCAGCACATAGGCGACCGAACGCACGCCCTTGTCCTTCAGGAGCCGAATCGCTGCGCCCGCCGCCTTCCGCAGCAGCAGCGCATCGAACTTTTCACGCTTTCCCAGCCCGGCCAGCAGGACGCGAGGCGCCGCGAAGCCCGGCACCGCGTGCAGCAGGGTCGTCTCCATGGCCTTGCCGGAGAATTCGCCCGAATCGTACACAGCCGCGAAGGCCTTTTCGATCTCCGCCCGGCGCGTGCCCTCCCAGCCGAACAGAACCACCGCGTCCGCCTGCGTCTCGGCAGCGCCCGTGTGCGCCAGTCTGAATTTCAGTTCCAAGTCTTCGCTCCTTTTATACTTTCGCTCCACTGAATTCGGAGCGTTCCGGATCATTCCGGTGCCGGGTTTAAATCTGCCTTGCCTTGCTCTCGCGCACCGCCGCGCGCGCCTCCGCCTCATCGCTGCGCGCGCGTTCGGCCTCCCGCTTATCGTGCATTTTTTTGCCTTTGGCGAGAGCTATTTCACATTTTATCCTGCCATTTTTCATATACATCCTGGTGGGGATGAGCGACAGGCCTTTCTCCCGGATAGCGCTCTCCAGCTTGTCGATCTCCCGCCGGTGCAGCAGCAGCTTCCGCGGACGCACCGGAGAGTGGTTCATCCGGTTGCCGTGGCTGTACTCGGCAATGTGGGCATTCATCAGCCACGCCTCGTGCTTTTCCACGTTGGCGTAGGCGTCGCGCAGCTGAATCTTGCCGGCCTTGGCCGCCTTTACCTCGGTGCCGGTCAGGACCATGCCGGATTCGTACCGGTCCAGCAGGAAAAAGTTATGTCCCGCCTGCCGGTTGTCGCTCAGCGTCTTGTTGGCTTCGGATTGGCTCGCCAAGGGAGTTCTCTTTACGGTTGTCGCTGTCTCGTGTCGCTGCGCCCGGCCCTTTGTCCTGCACGCGATGCGGGCGCGGCGCGTCAGACAGTTTGATGATAGTTCACGCTGGCGAGTGCTGCACCTTTGGCCGATCCGGAACCCGTGGCCGGTGCCGGCGCTCCCCGGGCCGCCCCGCGCCGGATCCGGCGGCGGGCAAATTCTCCGGCACTCCCGGATTTTGGACGTGGAATGAATAATTTACGGCAACTGACCGCCGTCCTCGTGGCGGGAATTCTGCTCCTGCCGCCGATTCCGGCCGCCGCCGGCACCCGCAAAGGCGACAAGCTGCGCGCCGAAGCCCGCGTGGAGGAAACCAGGGGAAACCTGGACCACGCCCTCGAACTCGCCGAAAGTGCTCTTGGCCAGGACGCGGCCGATCCCTCGTACCAGCTCGAAGTGCGCCGCCTCCGCTTCGAAGCCGGCGGCATGCACGTGAAAAACGGGCAGAAGCTGCGCGACGCCGGCAAGCTCGAAGACGCCCTCGCCGAATTCCAGCGCGCCTATGGCATCGACCCGGCCTCCGACATCGCCGCCCAGGAGATCCGGCGCACGAAGGAAATGATCGACCGCGGGAAGAACGGCGAGGCGCAGCTCAAAGACGATGAAAAGCTCATGACCGCTTCGGCTCTTGCGCGCAAGCAGGCGCAGGACCGGACCGACACCCTGCTGCCCGTGCCGGAACTGCGTCCTCTCAATACGGATCTCATCGATCTGAAGATGACCAACCGGCCCCGCGTGCTGTTTGAAACGGTCGCGAAGGTGGCCGGCATCAACATCCTCTTCGATCCCGAATACGATCAGCAGCAGACCATCCGTTCCACGCAGATCGATCTCACCCGCACCACGCTCGATCAGGCCCTCGATCAGCTCAGCGTCGTCACCAAATCTTTTTGGAAGCCGCTTTCCGCCAACGCCATTTTCATCACCGTCGATAATCCCACCAAGCGCCGCGAATACGCCGAGCAGGTGGTCAAGGTCTTTTATCTTTCCAACATCACGACGCCGCAGGAAATGCAGGAAATGCTGACCGTGCTCCGCACCGTGGTCGATGTGCAGAAGGTGTTCAGCTACACGTCGCAGAACGCGCTGATCGTGCGCGCCGAATCCGACACCATGGCGCTGGTGGAAAAACTGATCGCCGATCTCGACAAGGCGCGCGCCGAAGTCGTTGTGGATGTCATGGTGATGGAAGTCAGCTCCACGCACACCCGCAACATCACCGCCGGCCTCGCCGCCGCGGGGCTCACAACCAGCGCGGCCTTCACGCCGCGTTCTTCCATCACCACTCCCGGCGTCCAGAGCGCCACCACCTCCACGACCTCGACCGCTACCACCGCCTCCACCGCCGGCACCACCGCCACCGCCACCACGGGCAGTTCCTCGGTCACCAGCATTCCGCTGAGCGCGCTGAACCGCATTTCGAGTTCCGATTACTCGCTCACCACCCTGCCCGGCGCCACGCTCCAGGCGGTACTCACCGATTCGGCCACGCGCGTCCTGCAGTCGCCGCAGATTCGCGCCGTGGATAACGCGAAGGCCGTGCTGAAGATCGGCGATAAAGTTCCCACCGCAACCGGCAGCTTCCAGCCCGGCGTGGCCGGCGTCGGCGTCAGCCCGCTCGTTAACACTCAGTTCACGTATCTCGACGTTGGCGTGAATCTGGAAATCACTCCGAAGGTGCACGAAAATAACGAGGTCTCGCTGCACATCGATCTCGACGTTTCCCAGGTGAAGGATTACGTCACCATCGGCGGCATCAGCGAGCCGGAAATCAGCCAGAACAAAGCCACCGCGGATATCCGCCTCCACGAAGGCGAAGTCAACCTGATTGGCGGCATCATCCAGCAGACCGACAGCAAGGGCAACACCGGAATTCCCGGCCTCGCCAGCATCCCGCTGATCGGCCGTCTTTTCAGCGGCGAGACGACGGAACGGGACCGCACCGAACTGATGATCGCCCTCATCCCCCACGTGGTGCGCGGCCAGGAAGTCAGCGCCTCCAACCTGCGGGGAATCGCCGCAGGCAACGCCACGCAGATCAAGGTGTCTTATGCGCCGCATGCGACTGAGGATGCGCCTGCCGCGCAGCCCGCAACCGCGCAGCCCGCAAGCGCGAGGCCGGCCGCTCCCGTGCCTGCCGCCATAACCCCGGGCGGCCTGCCCGCGTTCGCTCCGCCTGCCACTGCTCCGCCTGCCTCTGCTCTCCCGGCAACGGCGCCCCCGGCAACGGCTCCCCCGTTGAATAACCTGCCCGGCGGCCAGGCGTCGCTGCGTCTTTCCGCGCCGTCCGCCGAGGCTCTGCTCAGCGGAACCGTCACCGTCAGCCTGTCGGCGGAAAATGTCGCCGATCTCGCCGCCGGCGCCGCGCAACTGCACTTCGATCCGGCCATCCTGCGGCTCAATTCGGTATCGGCCGGCGATCTCGCCCAGAGCCGCGCCGCTCAGCTCGATATCGTGCGGCATATCGTCAACGAAACCGGCCAGGCCGATCTTTCTTTTAAACGTTTGCCCGCCGATGGCGCGGTCTCGGGCAGCGGCGGCCTCTTCTCGCTCGTCTTTCAGGCGGTGGGAAAAGGTACCACCAGCGTTGCGGTGCTCTCGTCATCGCTGAACACCGCCGCGGGCGCGCCCATCGCCTCGGCCAGGCCCGAGTCCCTGTCGGTCACCGTCAGATAGTGCATGGCGTCCGCAGGCCAACTCGCACCATGTTTTATTCGCCCGGGGGCCCGGCGCCGCAATCCGCGCAGCGGCCTCACGCTGGTCGAACTGATCGTCGCGTTCACAATTCTTCTGGTCCTCACCACCATGGCGGTGCCGCTCGCTCGCGGCAATGTCCGGCGCATCAAGGAACGGCAGTTGCGCGAGGCTCTGCACGAAATGCGTTCGGCCATCGACAAGTACAAGGATCTGGCGGATTCCGGCAAGCTGGGCATCCAGAAGACCGATGCCTTCGGCTATCCCGAGTCGCTCAAGGCACTCGTCGAAGGCGTCAAGGGCTCCGGCCAGGCGGCCGATACCAAGCTCAAGTTTCTCCGCCGAATCCCGGTCGATCCCATGACGAACACCACGGAATGGGGATTGCGCAGTGTGCAGGACGACCCCACCAATGCCACCTGGGGCGGCCAGAATGTGTTCGATGTTTACACGAAAAGCACCGACAAAGCGGCCGACGGAACGCCCTACTCGGAGTGGTAAATGCCCATGCGTAAATTCACCCGGCGCCGCGCTGCTTTTACCCTGATCGAGATGATGATCGTCATGGCGATCATCGTGATCCTCGTCTCCGTCGCCATTCCGTATTACCAGAAGTCCATCATCCGCGCGAAGGAAAGCGTCCTCCACAACAACCTGTTTGCCATGCGCACGGCCATCGACGAATTCACCTTCGACAAGCAGAAGGCCCCGCAGACCCTGCAGGATCTGGTCAGCGGCGGCTACCTGCACGACGTGCCGCGCGATCCCATCACCCAGCGCAACGATTCCTGGAAGATCATTATGGAAGATTCCGCGCAGGCCGTCAGTAGTTCCGAGCCGGGCATCTTCGACGTCCGCAGCGGCGCCTCCGCCGTCAGCCTCGACGGCACCCGTTATTCCGACTGGTAAGCCGCCCGAATTCCGCTTCCCCCGCCCGCGCCCGCCCCGCCTCCGGCAAACCGAGACCAAAACCTGGATTCCGGGTTCCATGCTCTAATACCATTGAGAAACCTGCCCGTGCGATCCCTTTTCCTCTCTGTCATCGTCTGCGGCGCGCTCTGCATGCCGGCACTGGCTCAAACCTCGCCCTGCACCACCGGGCTGTATGAGATCGGCAGTCCCGGCATAGTTTCCTCGCTGGTCACTCAAAGCTTCTCGACTGCCTACAACACGGGCAACTTCGCCGCTCTCGTCGCGCCGCTGGTGAACAAGAGCACGGCAAACGACTGCAACGCGACCACCAATGTCTCCACCCTCGGCTCGGCCGGCCTGATTCAGGAGTTTCAGGGCCGAGGCGGCACCGGCACCTACGTTCTGATCGACCCCGACCCTTCCGGCGCCAACGTCACCTTTCAGATGTTCGCCGACATCTACACCTTCTACCGGACCTTCAGCCAGTCCACCATCGGCTATCCCACCATCAGCACCACCACCTGCCCTGCGAACTCCTTCGGCTCCTGCGACTATCAGCTCTTCACCAGCAACATCGCCCTGTTTGCCTTCTCGTCGCCCTCCGTGAATGTTTCCATCGTCAGCCCCTACAACACCGAATGGAATGCTAACGGAGGGCTGAATGGCCCCCTGGGTGTGCCCTCCGCCGCCCCTGCCGCCGTAGCCTCCGTCTCTAAGCTGACCGGCAACCAGCAACTCTTCGCCGGCGGAGCAATCCTCACCTACACGCCAACCGGCACCACCACCGCCGTCACCTTCACCGTCTATGGAGCCATCTACACCGCCTGGACCAGCGCCGGCGGCTACGGTTCCATGGGCTTCCCCACCAGCGAAGCGGTCGTGCAGGGCAGCGGTGTCTACCAGCAGACGTTCGAACGCGGAACCATCCAGTGGACGCCCGGCAGCCCCGCCGTCGTCGTCCTCCCTCTGGCTCAGATCTCTATCGCCGGCGCCGGCCAGGGGCTCAGCCTCAACATCGGCGCCACGGCCACCCTGTCCGCCACCACGGTCGACACGCAGGGCAACATTGCCACCGGCCGGGCCGTCAGCTGGTCGACTTCCAACGGCAATGTCGTCAAGGTTCTGGGCAACGGCAACACCGCAACCATCACCGCGGTCGGCGCCGGAACCGCCAACATTTACGCCACCGCCGGCGGCGTCACCAGCCAGCCGTTTCCCGTCAGCGTCGCCGGCGTCTGCTGCGGCGTGGGCCAGGGCGCGCCCACCGCCACCATCACGCAGGCCTTCCAGACCGCCGTCGCCCGCAATCAGCTTTCGCTCGCGCTGCCCAACCCCACTACCGTAATCCGCGCCGGCAACGGCTACATCCAGACCCTCACCGCCTCCGGTTCCGGCGCCGTTTATGTGATTGCCGAAGCCGATAACTCGCCGATTGCCTACGTCATCGGCGGCGCGCTCTATACGGCCTACTTGGCCGCCGGCGGCTTCGCCGGACCGCTGGGCTATCCCGCGTCAGACGCCTCGGCCGGCGGTACCCAGTCGTTTAAGAGCGGCGTTGTCCTCGCCGGCTCGCCCGTTCATCTCGTTCCGGCTGCCGTATCCGCCAAATGGCTGTCGCTCGGCGCCGAAACCGGCATACTTGGGCCCGTCACTGCCGACGCCGCAACCTTCGCGTCGCTCACCGGCGAACAGGGTTATTCGCAGGCCTTCACCAACGGCACCATTTTCGGCATGACGTCCGGCCCCCACGCCGGCCAGGCCTACTACTCCACCGGGCTGATCCTGAACCGCTACATTGCTCTTTCCGGTCCCGCCAGCGCCCTCGGCCCCCCGATCGCCGATCCTGTCGTCAACGCCGGCGTGCAGAGCCAGAATTTCGAAGCCGGCTACATCGATCTCCAGCCCGGCGCCACCTTCGCCGTGGAGCACTACAACCCGCGTACCCCGGCCGCCACGGTCACGCCCGCCGCCCTTCCTCCCGGCGGCACCGTCCACATCAGCCTCACTGGATTTGCGCTCGGCGCCACGTTGGCCGTCACCGAATCCGGCAAGGCGCCCTTCACGGTAACGGCGCCCGCCGGCGAATTTTCGTGGAATGAAATCGTCCCCGCCGCCGCCAAAGCCGCCACCGTTTCGCTTCAGGTCAAGGCCGCCGGCAGCACCGATACCGCCGCCGCTTCCTACTCCATCACCACCCTGCCCCAGCTGCAGCCTCGCCTTACCGTCGTCTCCGGCAATCAGCAGACCGGCCTGCCCGGCGCCACGCTCGCCGCCCCGCTTGTCGCCCGCCTTGCCGACATCAACGGCAATCCGCTTTCCGGCGTGCCCGTCGCCCTCAACGTCTCCCCCGGCGCCAGTGTCCGCGCCTCCGCCCAGACCGACGCCAACGGACTCATCTCCGCCACCCTCCGTCTGCCCGCCTCGCCCGGCGTTGCCCTGCTCAGCGTGTCGGCGTCCAGCCAGGTGGCCAGCTTCAGCGCCCTCGCCGCCGCCGGCACCATTCAGGGTGTTCCGGCCTACACCCAGACCACGCCACAGGGCTCGCGAACCGCCGCCCTCGCCGCCCTTATCCGCTACTACCAGAACGCCGGCGCGCTCGGCAGCCCCAACGGCCTTGCCACCGCCGCCGCCCTCGGCCAGTATCTTTCCTCGAATAAAGGCACCGCCCTTTCCGATACCGGCGCAGCCATCCCCAACCCCTGGGCCGCCCTGCAGTTCGCGGGTCTCCCCGGAGGCGTTGTCTCCCTGCCCGCCACACTCAATTCAGTTCTCGACTCCCTCGCCGCCGGCTCGCCCCTCGTCCTCGACCTCAGCCTCACCATCGACGGCGCCCCCGCCGGCACCACCACCGTCAACGCCATCGGCAGCAATCCCGATGGCTCGGTCGCCCTCCTCGACCCCAACCCCGTCTTCGCCCGCGCCTCGCTGGCCGACTACCTGACCGGCTTCCCCGCCGCCGGCCACACCATCCAGGGAACTCTTTCCGCCGTCCTCGCCATCGTCCCGGCCGCCGCTACTCCCAACGGCTTCGTCATCGCCGCGCCGCTTTCCGCCAAAGCCACGGCCGCCTCCGCTTCCGGCTCCTGCACCGCCCTGAATCTCGGCGACCCCGCCATCGCCGGCCAGCCCGCCCCGGCCTCCATCGGCGGCGTCACCTACCTCGCCTGCGACGGCACCGCTCCCGCGTATCAAGCCGGTCTCGCCGGCACCAGCGGCGCGGCCATCTACGATCTCGCCGGCGGCCCGCCCGCTTCCATTCCGCCGTCCGGTTCCGCCGCCTGGCAGATCACGCGCGCCGCTTCCGGCCTCGCCGTCGCGGCCCAGCAGATCTTCATCTCCTCCATCGTGAACTCGGCCACGCTCGCCCCGGGCCTCTCGCCGGGTGAGATCTTCACCATCTTCGGCACCGGCCTCGCCGCCGGATCCACGCTTCCCTCCGTCACCGTGGGAACGCGCCCCGCCACCGTGCTCGCCGCCTTCCCGTATCAGATCAACGCCGTCATGCCCGCCGCCATCCCCGCCGGCAACACCACCGTTCAGGTCGCCGGCGCACTCGGCACCGTCAGCCAGAACGCCACCGTCGCTGCCCTCTCGCCCGGCATCTACGTCATCGGAACCACCGCCGACGGCCGCCCGCTCGGCGCCATCCTGAATCAGGACAACACCCTCAACACCGCCGCCAACCCCATCGACCGCGGCAATACCATCTCCATCTACGGCACCGGCCTCGGCCCCACCACAACGCAAAAATCGCTCCAGGTCACCACCGCCACCGTCACCGTCGTGCTCGATGGCGGCACCCCGCTCCCCACCGCCTTCGCCGGACTCACCCCCGGCATCGCCGGCCTCTATCAGGTCAACTTCCAGGTACCCGCCGCCACCGCCCCCGGCGTCTATCACAACGTGGCGGTACAGGCGGCCGGCCAGCTCAGCAACACGGTCGCGCTCGCCGTCCAGTAGGTTTTCGTCCCCGCCAGACGCGTCAAAAATAGCGTTGCGCTGTTTAAGTTGCGTGCCTTTTGCACCCCGGCCGATTCCTATACAATGAGGGCAGAATGACATCTTTTATTAAGGATCTGCATGTCCCGCGATTGAGAACAGCCTTGCGGGTTGCACCCTTAATCGCCCCGCTGTTCTTCGCCGCCTCCCTCTTCGGCCAGCAGGCCTCCTGCTTCGCCAACGCCTCCACCCCCACCATCCACGCCGAAGGCCTCGCCGAACCGGTGAGCGACATCACCCTCACCTGCAGCGGCCCCGTCGGAACCTACAAAGCCAGCGTCCTCGTGGCGCTCAATGCCACCGTCACCAATCGCATCGGCACCAACGGCCAGCCCGCCGGCATTACCACCACTGTGAATACGGGCACCCCCGTCGCCTCCGGCACCGCCACGCTCTACGCCAGCACCAGCATCTTCGTCACCGGCATTCAGTACACCACCAGCATCAATAACCAGACGGTCACCATCGTCATCCACGGCATCCTCGTCGCCGCGCCTTCGGCCACTACCGCTCTCGGCGGCCTCATCACCGCCAACCTGCAGTCCACCGGCTCGCTGCAGATTACCAACACCATCCTCCCGGTGGCCCTCCCCGCCGCCAGCCTCTACGCTTCCCAGATCTACAACGCCGTCTCCTGCTCCGGTTCGCCCGCGCCGGCCACCAACACCCTGGCGGCCGCTCTCCAGGCTGGCACCTCCTCGTCGAGCCTCCGCCTCACCGAAGGCTTCACCACCGCCTTTCAGGCCAAAACGGCCCTCAGCGACACCGGCACCCGCATCCTCGTGAACCTCTCCGGCTTCGGCTCCGCCACCCAGGTCTTCGTGCCCGATGCCATTGTCGGCAACAGCGGCGCCACCGCCACCTCGGCCGGCGCCTTCGGCTGGTCCCCTGCCGGCGGCTTCTACGTCGGTGCCGGTGAACTCCTCCTCTCCCGCGTCGCCGGGGCGGATGCCAGCGGCAACGGCGGAGTACTGGCTGCTCCCGCCCCCGCCGGCGCTGTCACTTACAGCACCATCAGTCCGGTGACCCTTGTCAAAGGCGCCGCCACCGTCACCTATGAGGTCGTCGATTCCAGCCTCACGCTCAGCGAAACCGCCCAGATCCCCGTCTTTGTCGTCGCGCCCGCCGGCGCCTGCAACTCCCTGACCGGCGAACAGCTCACAGCCCAGCTCGCGCCCGTCTCCAACGTCACCGTCCCCACCGCCACCGACCCCATCCCCCGCTTCCTCGCCACCCCCGCCACCTCCGATTGCAGTCTGCTCAACGACTGCGGCAGCGCCTACTTCCCCCTCCTCCAGGTGACCCAAACCGCCCTCACCTTCAACGGCAACTCCCTCTCGCCACCCACCACCTCCACCCCCATCGGCATCGTCAACGCCGGTGCCGGACAGCTTTCCTTCAACGTCTCGGTCGCCTATACCTCCGGCGCCACCTCCGTCAGTTGGCTCACCGTCTCCCCTCTCTCCGGCGGCAATAACACCACCCTGACGATCGTCACCGACCCCAGCGCCCTCACCGCCGGCGTCTACACCGCCAACCTGACCATCAACGCCGGCAACGGTGGCACCGTAGTTGTACCAGTCACCTTTAACGTCAGCCCCCCCGGCGTCCTCATCCAGAGCCTCGTCAATTCCGCCACCCAGCAGGCGGGCGCTCTCGCCCCCGGCTCCTTTGCCACGCTCTATGGACTCAATCTGAACGGCTCCAACCCGCAGGTGGTCTTCAACGGCTACCCGGCCAAGGTCTTATACGATTCGGCAGGCCAGATCAACGTCCTGATCCCCACTCAGCTCAGTCCCGGCACCAAAGCCGGCGTCTACGCCTCCGTCGGCGGCGCCTCCAGCAACACCTTCGTAGCCACCATCGCCGCCAACGCCCCCGGCGTCTTCAATCCCGGCATCCTGAATCAGGACAACACCATCAATACCCCGTTGCAGCCCGCCGCCGCCGGCGACTACATCCAGATCTTCCTCACCGGCCTCACCTTCCCCTTGCCCGGCCCCGCAACCGTCAACATCGGCTCTGCCACCGGACTCGCCGCCGTCTACTCCGGCGCGGTGCCCTCCATTCCCGGCCTCGACCAGGTAAACATCCAGATTCCACAGGGTTTAACCTTCACCGGCAACTCCACGCAACTGGCCATTTGCGTGCCCGTTACGGGCGGCGTGCCGGCCTGTTCGCCGTCGGTCGCCCTCTACATGCACTAAATGCCGGTTTCCATACGAAAATCCCGTGGCGGGGCGATGACTTCCGGCTCAAGCCGTGGTATCGTCCAAAGTAGTGCGTGGTCGGCGCGATGTGGTGGTTTCGGGGATGAAAATTTCCTCATATTTCCTCAAACCTATTGCATCCGCAGTCATAAACCACTACACTTCTAATTTGCAGGCTTGGAATTTCAGCTTGCGACGCAGTTGCTGTACCGAATTTATTGGGTTTTATCAGTTTCAGTTCTGAGCAGCGGAACAGAAGTCAAAAACATACCGCGCTCTGACAGGATGTACCGCCCCGGGCCGACCACTTGAGGGAAGCCGGGAATGTATCACCTCCGCCCGACACGGAGAAGTTCCCTGAAATGGTGTGCAACCAGATTTGTTTGTAGTTTGAGGCTCAGGTTGTAGAGAACTTCGACCGATTCAAAATTTTCAGTCCAGAAATTCACAAGGAGAAGCATGAAAAAGCTTAGTTTTAAGATTTTAGGCCTCGCCGCTTTTGCAACTATGTTTGCAGGCGTGTCGTTCGGCCAGACGATCGCCAGCTGCACCGGCGCCGCCGCGAACCCGGGTCCGGCGTCCGTCCGCGCGGAAGGCACCACCGAACTGGTTGCCGACTTCATTTGGAACTGCCCCATCACGGCCCCGGCCGCTGGCCAGTCCGCCAACATCTCGGTCTTCTTCAACGCCAGCGTCACCAGCCGCGCGCTGACCGCTGTGTTCCAGCCCGGCAACACCACCGGTACGGCTACCGCAGCTTCTGAAGCCGTTCTGTGGGTTTGCAGCACCGCTGCTGCCTGCAACTCGGCCAACAGCAACAACCCCACCGTCCTCGGTGGCGCGGCAACTGCTGCCCCCGGCGCCGGTGGCCTCCCCTACTATGGCATCGCCAACGGTACGCAGCTGGCCTTCCAGAACGTGTCGGTTCCGAACTCCGCCACCATCTACTTCCGTGTGCAGAACATCCGCCTGAACGCCTCCGCTGTTGCGCTCGGTGCGACCCTGACCTCGCTCACGGCTCAGCCGCTCGTTAGCATGAACAACTCCACCGGTACCATCACCGGCGGCAACGGCACCACGCCGATCTCCTACATCTTCAAGAGCCTCGCAGCCCCGGCCCTGAACCAGTTCGCCAATGCCACCCTGAACGGCACGGCGATCAACGGTGCGGCCGCCACTCCGCAGGTCAACAGCTACACCACCTGCGCTGGTAACGCTCTCCCGACCAGCGGCACGCTGGCTGGTCCGGCCTTCTCGGTGAACGTTGCTGAGAACACCGTCGGTGTGAAAGCATGGCGCGCGCTCGCTGGTGAAGGCGGTGACTACGTCAACGCTGGCACCGGTGCTGGCTCTGCCTCCTTCGGCACCCATGTGCAGCTCGTGTTCGGCTCCGTGCCGGCTGGCGTGACGATCTACGTCCCCGTCGTCGTCACCGGTTCCAGCGCGATGACCGCCAACGGCGCTGGCTTCTCCATGACCGCCGCGCTGCCCAACTCCCCGGGCGCTGGTCTCACCGCCAGCACCGCCACTGGTGTTCCCGCCGGCTTCGCTGGCGTGACTGCCACCAACGGTACCGTTACGGTTGTCTACGAAGTGACGAACAGCCAGACCGCCATCCAGGAATCGGCCACGATCCCGGTCTACCTCGCCTTCGCCAAGAACGCGTTCACGACCGCTCAGGGCCCGATCACCGTTGTGGAAGGTCTCGGCGCTCAGGCCGCTGCTGCCGCGGCGACCACGATCCCGAACTTCGCCCCGGTGTCCGCTCCGGTTCTCAACGGCTCCACCATCAGCCTGTGCTCCACCAACCTGCTGTTCCCGTTCGTGACCAGCGCGCTTGGCTTTGACACGGGTATCGCCCTCGCCGACACCTCGGCCGATCCGTTCGGCACGGTGGCGTCGCCCGGCTCCTGCAACCTGAACTTCTACGGCAGCGGCGCACCCAGCCCCTCGACTGGTGTTGCTGCTCCGAACGGAAGCCAGAATGCCGGCACCGTCAATGCGTTCCTGCTCTCCAGCGTGGCCCCCGGCTTCACCGGCTACGTGATCGCGCAGTGCAACTACAACTTCGGTCATGGCTTCGCGTACATCGTGTACAGCCTGACGCAGAACAACGGCGTGTCCATGGGCTACCTCCCGCTCATCCTCCCGAACCGTGCAACCGGTGCGGCCAGCGAAGCCCTGTTGAACTAGTACACCGCAGTAACGAAAAGGGGGGAGCTTCGGCTCCCCCCTTTTTTATTTCCCCGCTGGATTCTAATCCGCCTGCCGTCCGCTTCTGCCCTGCTGCTACTCCACCGCGATCCGCACCGGCGCCGCCACGTTGTCCGGATAGCCTTCCATTCCCGCCGCCCCATCCGGAATCCGCGACGCCATCCCGTGCCGCGCGGGCAGCCGCTCGGCAATCACCGCGCCCGCCGCCCCTGCTGCTACTCCACCGTCACGCGAATATCGATCCGCGTCCCCAGCGGCGACACCCGCACCTGCGCTGTCCCGCCGCCCTTGCCGCCGTCCTGGCTCCGGTCCGCGCCCTTCCCAGCGGCTTCCAGCCGCAACGCCGCCTTCTCTCCGCCATCCAGATGCTTCTTCTCCAGCGTCGCCGTAACGCCGGGGATGGCCGCGCCAATCAGTTCCAGATCCACGCCGCCCGGCAGGCTGTTGGTAATCGTCACGCTCTGCGCCGGAGCCGCCGCCGTCAGCGACACCGCCGTCCGGTCCGCCTTGACGTATCCTTCCATCGAAGTCGCATCGAGGCTTGCCGGCATCCCCGGAGGCGTCGGCATTCCGGAGCCGGGCGAACCCGCCGCCGTCATCGTGCCGAACGGAGTCGGCGCCTGCTTCTCAATGTTGAGCACCCACTGCCCCTTTTCGGTCTTCCAGTGGCTCGCCACCGACGTTTCGAACTGCACCGGCCCCGCGCCCGGCATCATAATGCTGGCCCGCGTGTGAATCGTCACCGTGGCGCGATCCTTGCCTTCCACTTCCACCTTCTCGATCGTGAACGCCGGAATGTTGTACTGACCCGAACCCGTGTAATACAGATCCCTCGCCTCGGTCGCGACCATCGATTCTGCCTGCCGGTACTTCTTCTCCACCTGGAGCTGGAAAAACTGCTGCGCGCGAGCCCGCAGCGCTGCTTCGGCGGCTGCCGCCACCTTCGGCGCGGGCTGCTGCGCCCACGCAGTCATGGCTACCGCCGGGAAAATCAATTTACGATACATGATTCCATCCTAATCGAAAGAGTGGATTACAGGCAGGAGCCCGCGGGAATCCCGCGGCCTCGACACACAAGGCAGACGAATATCGCCGCCGGCGCGTTTCGCCTCCGACAACCGCAGGGAAAAGAGGAAGTGAGGTGCCCCGGAAGGAACACTCCGATAAGCGGGGAATAGTGGTCGGGCTGCCGGGATTTGAACCCGGGACCTCTTGCACCCCAAGCAAGCGCGCTAGCCAGGCTGCGCCACAGCCCGAATTTACCAGTGTACACGGTCGACGCACGCGCCGCGCCGGGCCCGCCGCTCAGGCCAGCACGGCCGCCGCTTCCTCCGTTGCCGCCACGTCTGCCAGCACGAACCGGTACCCGATCCTCGGCTCCGTCACAATAAACGTGGGTTTCGAAGCCGACGGCTCAATCTTCTTCCGCAGCTGATTGATGAACACCCGCAGATACTCGATCTGGTCGCTGTACTCCGGCCCCCAGATCGCCTGCAGCAGCCTCTTGTGCGGCACCGGCGTATTCGGCTGCGCCGAGAGATAGCGCAGGATGTCGAACTCGGTCGGCGTCAGCCGCACCGGCTTTCCGCCCGCCGTCACCCGCCGCATCGCGAAATCCACATCCAGATACTCGGTCGCAATCCGCTTCGGCGTCGTATCGGTCGCAAATCCCGTCCGCCGCAGCGCCGACCGGATCCTCGCCAGCAACTCGTCGAACCCAAACGGCTTGGTCACGAAATCGTCCGCCCCCGCGTCCAGCGCTTCCACCTTGTCGCGCTCCGAGTCCCGCACCGACACCACAATCACCGGCATATCCCAGCCGTTGCGAATCGCCCGGCACGTCGCCAGCCCGCCCATTCCCGGCATGTTCATGTCGAGCAGCACCACGTCCACCGCCTGCGCGCGCAACAGCTCCAGCGCCTCTTCGCCGCTCTGCGCGTCCAGTACCTCCGCCCCGTGCGCGCTCAGCCCCGTACGCAGCACGCGGCGTATCTGCGGCTCATCGTCAATGAGCAGAATAGTGCGGTTCGCGATCATGAGTTTCCCTCCCGGCCGACACCGCCGGCAGCGCGAACCGAAACGCCGGCCCCGCCGCTTCCATGTCGAGCCAGACTCGTCCGCCCAGAGACTCCGCAATGCTGCGCGTTATCGCCAGCCCCAGTCCGGTGCCTTCTACGCTCGTCCGAGTCGTACTGCCTCGATAGAATTTATCAAAAATCAGACCCCTTTCGCTCGGGCTGATTTCGCTCGACTCATTCCGCACCGTCAGCACCACCTCCAGCCCCGTACTCTCCGCCGCAATTTCGATCCGCGAACCCGGCGGCGAATACTTCCACGCATTGTCCACCACCTGGATCAGCATCTGTTCGAACAGAAAGCTGTCTCCCCTCACCGCCGGCAGATCCTCCGGCAGGTCCACCACAAACCGGCGGCGCTCCAGATACCGCTCCATCCTCGTCGTCACGCGCGCCACCACCGCCGCCACGCTGCACTCCTCGCGAAGCGGATTCCGCTGCCGGCTCTGCAGCCGCGCCACCTCCAGAGACTCCTGAATCAACCGCTCCAGCCGGTCCGCCTCTTCATCGATCGCCGCCGCCAGATCGCGGTCCGCCCCCGCCTCCAGACTCCCCGAATACCGCAGTGCCGACGCCGCCGCCTTAATCGACGTCAACGGCGTCTTGAAATCATGCGCCAGCGCGTTCAGCACCGTGTTCCGCAACTCCTCGCCCTTTTGCTCCGCCTCGATCCGCGACTTTTCCTCGGCGCTCCTCGCCCGCTCCAGAACCAGGTGAATCACGCGGCCGACCATATCGCGCACCTCCGCCGAAGCGCCAAACCCGTACAACTCCAGCCTGTCGTCCCCGCCCAGCGCAATCTCTAATTTCGACGTCCCAGGCTCCGCCGCGCCTGCCGCAAAAACCCGCTCCTCTCCGCGAACATGCAGCACCGCCCTCTCGGCGCCGAACAGCTCAACCACCTTCCGCACCGCACTCTCGCCCGCCTCGCTCACCGTCACCGCCGCCTGCAGCACATGTCCCAGTCCCTGCAGCCGCTCCATCTCCTCGCGCCGCCGGATCGCTTCATCCGCCCGCTCCTGCGCCCGGATCGCCAGCCTGCTTCCCGTAAACGCCGTCAGCAGCATCGCGAGGAATGTCACCGCCGCCTGCAATCCGGTAATCTGCGGCCTGCCGGCTCCGTCGATAAAGTAGTAGCTGAAAACCGCGCTCGCCACCGTACAGCTCAGGAACGCCAGCACACGATCGCGCAGCGTCGCCACCACCAGCACCGCCAGCAGCAGCAACATTCCTGTCGTCGCACGGTTCGCCCCCAGCACGAAGCCGCCCCACGCGCCTGCCCACAGTACCGCCGCGACCGCCGCCAGCCGCAGCCCCCGCGCCACCGCCCGCAGCCACAGCCCCCGCCGCGCAGACTCCGCCGATACCGCCCCGCAGCCACCGGCCGCCCACCTCTTCTTCACGTCTTCCATGACCACGCTCTCCGCCTCGGCCGCCCGATCCTGAAATCCCGCCACAACCCCGCTTTCTCAATCGCGCTGTCCCAATCGCACCGCCCCAACCGATACAATCGAAGCTATGTTCATTCGGGACCGCCTGGCCTCCGGACCGCCCTCCATCTCGTTCGAATTCTTCCCGCCGAAATCCGACGAAGCCGCCGCCCAGCTCCAGCGCACCGTCGCCGAACTGGTCGACCTCCGCCCGTCTTTCGTCTCCGTCACCTGGGGCGCGGGCGGCACGGTCCGCGACAAGACCATCGAGATTGTCTCACGAATCCGCAATGAAGTGGGCCTCGAAGCCATGGCTCACCTCACCTGCGCCGGCGCCAGCCGCGACGAAATCGCCGCTATCCTCGAGCGCATCGCCGCCGCCGGAATCCAGAACATCCTCGCGCTCCGCGGCGACCCGCCCAAAGGCTCGTCCACCTTCACCGCGGCCGAAGGCGGCTTCTCCTACGCCAACGAACTGGTCGAATTCATCCGCCGGACCTTCCCCGGCGACGTCTGCCTCGGCGGCGCCGCCTACCCCGAAAAGCACGTCGAATGCGGCAACCCCGCCGTCGACCTCAACAACCTCAAGCGCAAGGTCGACGCCGGACTCGACTTCCTCGTCACCCAGCTCTTCTTCGACAACAACCGCTACTGGGAATTCGTCGAACGCGCCCGCGCCGCCGGCATCCGCATCCCCATCATCCCCGGCATCATGCCCATCACCAACGCCGGCCAGGCCGAACGCTTCACCGTCGCCTGCGGCGCCACTCTGCCCTTCAAACTCGCCGCTGAGCTCGATCGCCGCCGCCACGACCTCGCCGCCGTCCAGCAACTCGGCATCGCCCACGCCACCTCGCAGTGCATCGACCTGCTCACCAACGGCGCGCCCGGCATCCACTTCTACACCCTCAACCGCAGCACCGCCACCCGCAAGATCTTCACCGCGCTCCGCACCATAGGCCTCGCCGGCGAACCCGAAGCTTAAACGCCGCTTTTCCGCTAGTATGAAGTCTGTGATCACCCGGCGCACCGCTCTCGCCGCTCTCGGCGCGTCCGCGTTCTCCCGCGCCGCTCTCTCGCAAACCATCGGCGGCGGCCCCGCGCCCCGCATCCCCTCCGCCGGCCCCCTCCTCTGCTGCTACTCGCAAAACCTCGCCAAAGTCGAATACCCCGAACTCGGCATCATCGCCGAACAAATCGGCTACGACGGCGTCGACCTCACCGTCCGCCCCGGCGGCCACGTCAGCCCGTACGTCCTCAATGTCGATCTCGTCCGCGCCTTTGAAAGCGTCCGCGCCGCCGGCCTCGAACTGCCCATGATCACCACCGCCCTCACCACGGGCGGCGACCCCACCGCCTACCCCATCCTCGCCATCACCGGCCGCACCACCGTTCATCTCTACCGCACCGGCATCTGGTCCGCTAACGGCGTCACCGACAAAGCCACCCGCCTTGCCCGGATTCGCAACGATCTCCTCAGCCTCGTCTTCCTCGGACAGCGCTGCCAGATGACCGCCATGATTCCCAACCGCGCCGGCGCAGACTTCGGCGCATCCATCGCCGAAACCGACGCCGTCATCCGTGACCTGGATCCCCTCTGGCTCGGCTACTGCTTCGACCCCTCCCAGGCCGTCACCGCCGACGATCCCGATGCCTGGGAGCCCGCCCTCCGCCTTGCCCTCCCGCGCCTCAAAGCCGTCGCTCTTCAGGATTGCGTCCGCACCGGGTCCGATACCGGCCCGCGCCTCGAGGCATGCCCCCTCGGAGAAGGCGTGGTCGATTGGTCCCGCTTCTTCAGCATCCTCGCCGAAGCCAAGTTCACCGGCCCCGCGACCCTTCACTTCGAATACCGCGCCTCCGACGAACTCAGCGCCATGCAGAAGGATCTCGACTTCGCCCGCAAACAGATCGCCCTCCACTACCGCCCCAAATCCGGTACGTAAGCAGTTCAGCGCCGCCGCGATTCACGCCGCCCCGCTCCGGTCGTTTCTCCGGACATTCTCAACGATCGCAACGAGGATCTCATTCTGTTGGCGGTTACTTCGCAGCTGCATCCCTTTCCGCATTCGATCCCTGTTCTGCCCCACGACTGCGAAGACGGCGCGCTGCCGAAGGAATCCCTTGTCAAGCTGACAAAAGTCTTCACTCTGAGTTCCGCGCTCGTGCTGAAAAAGATTTGCCGCCTCCGCGACCGGCACGTCAACGTGGTCCTTGAGGGCCTGCGAACCCTGTATTCCTGAGTTCGTTTCGGAGTGCGCAGGACCGCACAGACCTTCCTGCTGCGGGCAACGGAAACGCGCCAAATCCGGCCGCAGCCCGTTCGCAGTCACGCCACCCGAAAATATTTTCGTCCCGCGCCCATCTGTTTCATTCGCAACGATTTTTTGCTTTTCTCCGCCCTTCTGCGCGTTCCCTCGCGCGGCGATTTCCGACGCTCCGCTGCTATAGCTGTGATGAGCCAGGCCTGTACGCAGCCTGAATCCAGTCGAAAAGGAAGATTTCCCAGTGGCCACACCCAAACAAATTGCAGCCAATCGCGCCAACGCGCAAAAATCCACCGGCCCGACCACCGAAGCCGGCAAACTCGCCGTCAGCCAGAACGCGCGCACCCACGGACTCACCGGCCAAACCATCTGGCGCGCGTCCGCTCAGGACGAAGCCTACGACGCCTACTCCGCGGCCCTGCTCGCCGACCTCGCCCCCGCCACCGCCCTTGAGCTCGACTTCGCCCGCCGCATCGTCCACGACTCCTGGCGTCTCAACCGCGCCGGCGCCATCGACGACAATCTCGTCCACGACACCGTCACCGCCAACGAATCCGATTTTTCCGAAAGCCCCTACTCCCGCGCTCTCGACGAAGCCCGCGCCTACCGCGCCGAGGCCCATACCCTTCATCTGCTCACGCTTTACGAACAGCGCCTCCAGCGCGCCGTGCTGAAGAATATGGCCA